>JBATOU010000114.1:0-100662 GCA_049291115.1 Ferruginibacter sp. | reverse complement strand
CTATGGGCCACGTAACCTTTATAACTGTCGCCGGCTGTCAATCCCCAGCAAACATCGCTGTAGCCTTTGAATTTTTTGGGATTTTCCATGCAGTAGGCACGGTTGATCAATGTGTGGTTTTTTCCCTGCAGAAAATAATCGTTGGCAAGTGAATCGGTGAGCCCGTTTGGATCGATACCCTGGAAAGTATATTGCTCAAAGAACAATGGCCCGCCTTTATCTTTATCATAATTGCCCAATGGCAACACATACCCATAATATTCCTTACCATTTTTAAAACCAAAACTACCGGCCCAGGTGCCATCATAGGCTTCTTTAGGAATAGCTTTAGCAGGGTTTGGTGCCGAAGCAGCCATGATGTAGGTGATGAGGCATTCGTTATAACCCCATACAGGGAAGTTCATATCAAAACCATTGCTGGGACTCCAGTGCCAGTATAATTTTTTTTCGCCATTGGTATGCCATTTCCAGTTGGCAGCGCCCCACATCTGGTTGATGCGCTTACGCAGGTAAACCTCCCGTGGAATGTCTTTATTGAAATATTCTCTTGCACATAAAAGGCCCATGAGCAGGTAGGAGGTTTCTACAATATCGGCACCATCATCGAGCCTATCGAACTTGATGGTTTTGCCGGTTTTGCCATTCATAAAATGCGGGTAGATGCCATGAAAACAATCGGCATTTATCAAAAAATCGGCGATCTTTATTAATCTTCTTACTGCCGTATCCCTGCCGATCCACCCACGCTCAACAGCAACCACGGTACTCATAATGCCAAACCCTGTTCCGCCTATAGCGCCTGCATCGGCGCCAAATGTTGTTCTGCTGAAATTGGGTTCGTCCCAGGCTTCATTGATATAATCCCAGTAATGTTCGGCCAGCACGGTATTGCTGCGCTCCAATGCCAGGCCACTGTAAGGATGCGCCCCATGCCAGAAAAAACGAAAGGTTTGTTTTTGCACGGTTTCCAGCAGTTGATCGTCTGTAAGGTTTTTTATAATACCCATAGGGGCAATACTGTCGGGGCCATCGCCATATTTTCCTTTTGCCAAAGAGCGGTTTTTCAACTGGGCCGCAGTATCTGTAACTGTTGCCAAGAAAAAACAAAACACTAAATATTGCTTCATAAATCTTTTTTTTATGATGATCAGTGGTTTAAATAATGTATTGGAATTTTCCCGGTAGCTGCCAGGCATTGTTGCCGCTATTGCCAAGGGGGAACGGTATGATTTCGAAAAGAATTGCAGCAATGCAGCCCGCAATTGTAAATGCACTTTGCTGCGTTTTTTGCTCAGTAATATTTAGCACTGGAAAAAAGAACAATTCTATAAAGCGGTTAACTGGCAGCATCGGTTTATTTTATTGGTAGCGTGTAGATTAACTGGCCCTTGCAATCAACTGATCAAAATTAGGGAGCTCTTGGTCTAAAAACCACCATTTAAATCAGCTAAACATATACTATTATAGCAATTTTTTCATAAAAACAGTATATTTAGCATACAATAATACCAATTTATGAAACCCGCACTTGAACACTTACCGAAGCAAAAAAACGAATCTTTTGTGGTAAAATATTTCGATTACCACTTTTATCCCACACCCTGGCATTACCATCCTGAATTGGAAATTGTGTTGGTAACAGAGAGTACAGGCAAGCGTTTTATAGGGAACCATGTAGCTGATTTTAAGCCTGGTAATTTAGCTTTTTTGGGCGCAAATATTCCGCATACCTATAAGAATGAAGACAGGTATTATATGGAAGGATCCAAACTGCGTGCAAAATCGATCGTGATTCATTTCAGCAAAGAATCTTTAGGAGATGATTTTTTGCAACTGCCTGAAGCTGCAGTTATCGGAAAATTTTTCCAGCAGGAAGCCTACGGATTTGATATCAGCGGGAAGCTTAACACGCAGGTAAGTATGAAGCTGCAGGACATTGTTTCACTGGCAGGTTTCCGGCGCTGGGCCTGTTTGGCCGAAATACTGTTTGAAATAGCTACGGCAAAAAAAGACATAAAGCAGCTCTCGCAGCAGCAATATGTGGGTTATAACCAAAAAGAAAGCGACCGCCTGCGTAATGTACTCAATTGGGTGATGGCCAATTTAGAGACCAATATCACACTTACTGGTGCTGCAGAAGTGGCCCAGATGAATGCCAATGCATTTTCACGCTTTTTTTCTTTACGTACAAGAAAAACATTTTCTGCATTTATAAAGGAACTGCGCCTGCAGAAAGCCGCCAGCCTGCTCATAGAAAGCGAAGTGCCCATAACACAGATCTGCTACGAATGCGGTTACAACAATATCTCCAATTTTAACCGGCAGTTTTTAGATTACTACAGCCTTAACCCTATGCGCTATAAAAAAGTGCATGCCAAAAAGGATGTGCTGGTATGAAGCAGGTAAGTGAGGATTTGGTGGTTACCAGTTGAACTTTCTTTTTCAAGTAGAGTGTATCATCATTAACCCCCGCAAAAAAAGTGGAACGTACCGGGCTCGAACCGGTGACCCCTGCTCTGTCAAAGCAGTACTCTGAACCAACTGAGCTAACGTTCCATTGCAATGTTCCTTTGTGCAACCCTGTGCCCGCTTTGTGAATTATTGTGGTACGGGATTAAAATATTTATTTTATCAGCTTATTCCTTCTTTTCAAAACCAAGTTTTTTCAGCCCTGCCTGTACTTCCGGGCAGCTCATGAACAAATTCCACAGCAGGCCGCTCCGGTGGTTTTCCATCATCACTGCAATAGGCCCCTGGTCGATGGCCAGGTATTTTACGGGGTACCAATTATGATGAATGCTGAAGGCATCATAAAAACCATAAGGGCCCCAAACCCTGGTGCGCAAGCTATCGTACCAAAAACGCATGGCCTGCATTGATTCTTTTGGCGTGTATGGAAACGACGATAATGCAGCCGTGGGACTGATCACTCCCTTATCACTTTCTTTGTTAGGTGCATGGCCCGAGTAAAATTCTTTAGAATAACTGGAAGTGAGTCCCCAGTTATTTGGTCCATAACCCTTATAGCCAAGCGGGTTATTTACGCACCATTTATAATTGATGCGGGCTAATGCCGTATTTTCTTTCCAGTAATCAACATAAGCATCATTTAAACCACGGGGATCGAGGCCCAGGTAAGAATAATGTGCCCAAAATAATGGTCCGCCCTGCGGGGGATTTCCGTTATAACTCAGCCTTAGGGTATCACCATCATAAACTGAAAAACCTTTTATCTTTCCATTTTTTGCCCAGCCTTTATGGTATACATCTGCAGGAATACCGTGTGTGGGCGATGAAGCCGCCAAAATATACATGATGAGGCATTCATTATACCCATCCACCGCAAAATTCATTTTCCAGCCGTAACTGGGGCTCCAGTGCCAGTATAAAATATTTTGACCACCGTTTCGGTACCAGTCGAACTCAACTTCCTGCCAGAGCTTATCGATCCGTTCTGCGAGTTTTTTTTCTGCTGCCGTTCCATTTTTAAAATACTGGCGCACACAAAGCAATCCCTGCAGCAGAAATGATGTTTCCACCAGGTCGCCGCCATCATCATATTTGCTGAAAGGTTTTACTTTACCGGTTTCGCCGTTCCACCAATGCGGCCAGGCACCATGAAAACGATCAGCACGTTCCAAAAAGGACACTATTTTTTCGAGTTGTTTATAACCACTCTCTCTTGTAAGGAATTTCCTTTCAATGCCCGCAAGTATGCTCATTACCCCAAAGCCCGTGCCACCACTGGTGATGATGTTTTTGTCGTTATCGGGATAATCATTGTCAACATGTATTCGTTCCGCTGCGCAACCGCTTACCGGCTCGGCCCCTTCTGTAAAATAGCGGATGCTTTGTATTTGCACCAGGTCAAATAAGGCCGAATCGGATAATGCTGGCCCTGTTGTATCAACGGTATACGGATTTACAGTAGCCTCGTTTGCGACGGCAACTGTTTGTTCTTTGTTTTTGCTTTTTGGATTACAGCATGAAATTACAACTGGGATAAATAAAACAAAAACGGTTATAATTTTACTATTCATCAGCATTATAGTTTTGCCCGTACTGGGTTCTGTAACTCAACATTTATAATTCATCATTCAAAATAATTCCTGGAACACCCTCACATAATCCACCTCCATTTTCCAGGGCATCGTTTTATCATCGAGCCCTTTTGCAGCCCCCCAATTTCCCCCCACTGCAATGTTCAGCAAAAGATGCATCGGGTTGTCAAACGGCCATGCCCCATACCCGGTATGCTCATTTTTGAACGTAAAAAAAACTTTCCCGTCAACCGAAACCTGCAGGCTGTCTTTATTCCATTCTACAGCATACACATGAAACCTTTTCGAAAAATCCTTTACTGTAACCTTTGCAGTTTTTTGTGTGCTGATAACGTGGTTGTACTTTTTTGTATGAACAGATGCATGCACCACCGCCGGGTCGTAACCCACATGCTCCATAATATCGATCTCGCCATCGTTGGGCCATTGTTTCATATTATCGGCCAGCATCCAGATGGCGGGCCATGATCCCAGGCCTTTTGGCAGGCGGGCACGCACCAGCAGTTTTCCATATTGCCAGGATGCTTTTCCGCGTGTTACCAGCCGGGCAGAACTGTATGGCAAACTGTCGGTATATTCTTTTCTTGCCTCAATGATAAGTTTACTGCCATTGACCCTTGCATTGGCTGTATTTGCCCTTGTATAATTTTGCTTTTCATTATTGCCCCAGCCATGACTGCCCACATCGTAATCCCACTTGCTGCTGTCGGGCAGGCCTTTGTAATTGAACTCATCGGCCCAAACCAGCTTCCACTGTTTGTTTTGAGAGAAAGAGGAGGAAAAGGAAAAAATAAAAATTAAAAATGCAAGGCCTCTGGTCATACAATAATATTAAATCTTAAATATTAAATCGTCCATTAAAGATAAGGTGCTGTAAATCCCAAACCCCGCATGCCGTTCTTTACTTCCGGGCAGGAGGTAAAAAGATTCCAGAGTAAACCGCTGCGGTAGTTCTCGATCATTACAATGATGGGGGCCTGGTCTATGGCAAGAAAAGAATTGGCAAACCATTGATCTTTCAGCGAAAAGGCATCCACAAAACCATATTCTTTCCAAAGCCTGTTACCCATTTTGTAATAAAAGAATTTTAAGGCCTGCATCGATTCTGTGGGCGTATAAGCAAAAGAAGACAAGGCAGCTGTGGGGGCAATCACCCCTACATCATTGGTGGGAGAACTGGCTGTATAGCCATTTTTTATATCGCTGGCAGTCAAGCCCCAGCAAAGGTTGCTGTACCCATAATTTCCCTGCGGGTTATTTACACAATAAGCATAATTGATCTTACTGTGGTTTACCACCTGCGTAAGATAATTTGCATACTGGTCGGTAAGACCATTTGGATTGATGCCTAAAAAACTGTAATGAGAAAAGAACAAAGGGCCCCCGTAAGCAGTTCCCAGCGGCAGGGTAAAATTATAATATACATTATTGTTGCGGATGCCACCGTTCCTGGCATAGCCGTTTGTGTAAACAATTGCCGGGATTGCATGTGTAGTGGAGGATGCAGCCAGCACATAAGTGATCAGGCATTCGTTCCATCCTTCTATCTTCATGTTCATCGCCCAGCCAACAGATGGACTCCAGTGCCAGTACAGCACATTTTGCGTGCCCTGGCGAAACCAATCCCATTCCACCCTGTTGCAGATAAAATTGATATCGGTGCGCAGGTTTGTTTCTGCTGCCCCTGCATCATTAAAATACTGTCTTGCACAAAGCAAACCCTGTATAAGGTAAGATGTTTCCACCAGGTCGGCTCCGTTATCATTGGTGCTGAAAGGCACTACTACCCCGCTGTTGCCATTAAGCCAGTGAGGGTAAGCACCATGAAAGGTTTGAGCGGTATTTTTAAGAAAGCCAACCATGGTTTGCAACCTTGCCAATGCCTGTGCACGCGTGATAAAACCACGGTTTACTGCTGCAATGATGGCCATTACGCCAAAACCGCTTCCGCCGCTGGTACATATATCTCCTGAAGTATTTCTCTCTCTTGCAAGCCCGCTGGTTGGATGGCCAAAATCCCAGAAGTATTTAAAAGTTTGTTGTTGCACCAGGTCGAGCAGGGCATTATCCGAAATTAAGGGGAACTTATCAGTGGAATCGATCTTTGTTACAAAACTGATGGCTGCAGCAACTGATAAGCTTCCGCCTGCCTGCGATTTTAATGTGCCGCCTGCTAATGACACGCTGTATTTGGAAATATCGGTCAATGGAGCCGCAGGCGTAACCAAAACGCTGCTGTCGCCATTTTGCAATGAACTGCTGAATGGTATATCGGCACCCGAACTGTTTTTAAAGCTCAAAGCGGGTGTTACCGTGGTTCCATTGATCTTAGTGGGAAAAATGAATTTTATTGCGGGGGTAAAATTTACATTATAAATCACAGCACCGGCCAAAACCTGGTCAACTGTGATAGTGGAAACAGAGAAATTGGATGGCTGTGGATTCACCGGTCCATCATCGCCCCCTTTTTTGCAGGAAATCCAGGTTAAAACTACTGATGCGAGTAAAAGGTATTTTTTCATAACCGGTTTTTATAATCAGCCATAAAGTTAACAAAATAAAAATTGCCCTGTACAGGGTTCATTTAAACCAGGCAGCCATTATATAAAATAAAAACCCCGCAACATTATTTGCAGGGTTTTATCTTTTTTAGTGGAGCCGACCGGACTCGAACCGGTGTCCAAACAAACACTCCATAAGCTTTCTACATGTTTATTTATGTATTGATTGTAGGGAAACCGCAGGAACATAACAAACCGACAATTTCCTTAGGTGAATAATCTTAAGCAACAGTCACACCATTCTGTTGCAGCAGCCTGATTTGTTTTTGAGTCGGCGGCGGGGCATGGATACAGGCGAAACCTGCCCGGCGGCCCTAATGACTAACTAATCACTGATTAGGCAGCCATGGCATACTGAGTATTGCCATTTAAAGTTTTCGTATTCAGATTAAACTGCTAATTACGCAACGCAGTACATGCTTACACTTACAAAGAACTTTGCTGTCAAAACCAAAACGGCCCCATTAAACGTTCCAGAGAATTAACGCCAGGATGCAAAATTACAAAAACTTCAGCAGGGTTCCTGTTAAAATTTCGGTATCTATTACAGGTCATTGGAGCTTTGCGGATCTTTGTGCAACAGCAAAATCAAAATAAATTACATTTGCCCAATGCCCGCATTATTTTACGAAGATCGCCTCAGGGTTTTGAAAACCGAGCAGCAGCAATTACTAAAAAGAAAAAGAACATTTGGTATACTGCGCCTTGGAAACATTGTGGTATTGATAACTGCGCTTTATTTTTTGTGGAATATTGCCTGGTGGGGCGCCCTGCTGGCGGCGCTGGTATTGCTACTGGTTTTTACCAGGCTTATTTATAAAGACCTGGCCAACCAGGAAGCGCTTGATACCAACCGCCGGCTTATCAAAATAAATGAGAACGAATTGCAGGCACTCGGGGGAAATTATTTCCAGTTTGCCGATGGCAAGGGTTATTTACCCAAAGAACATTTTTATGCAAACGACCTGGATATTTTTGGTCATGCCTCGCTTTTTCAATATACAAATCGTACCATATCTGAACCAGGCGCCAACTTACTGGCAAACTGGTTGCTGCAGCCTGCAAATACAGATCATATACTCAAACGCCAGGAGGCTGCTAAAGAATTATCATCAAAACCATTGTGGATGCAATTGCTCTGTGCTTATGGAAATGAACATCCCATCCGGGATAACACAGTAAAAAATTTTGAAAACTGGTTGCAGCAGCCCACCCTTTTCCTGCAGTTCCGTCATTGGCAATGGATCCGGTATGTATTACCTGTTATTGCCGTTGGAATAACCCTGCTGGTCATTTTCAGTTATCTTCCCCTGTCATCACTTTATACCACACTTTTTTTGATGGGTGTGGTTGCATTTCAAATCAATAAAATTCTGGCACCTGTGCATAACCAGTTAAGCCGGATGGTGGATGAAATGGAAACTTTTTCGGCCAGTATCGGTCATGTGGAAAAAGAACAATTCAATACAGCATTTTTGCAGCAGTTACAGCAGGCATTTATCCAGGCAAATAATGCAACCGCTTCCCAAAAGATCAGCCATCTGAAAAATATTCTTGAAAAGCTCGATATGCGGTATAACCTGGTGATGGCTGCCCCGCTCAACCTTTTACTGCAATGGAACCTGCAGCAGGTGCTGGAACTGGAAAAATGGAAAACTGCAAACAAAGAAACCGTGCTGCATTGGTTTGATGCACTGGCACATTTTGAAGCGCTGAATAGTTTTGCTTACCTGCAGTTTAACCACCCCCAATGGGCAACACCGGTTATACATGACCAGCATTTTTATATCAAGGCCAAAGAACTTGGCCACCCCCTTATCAAAGAAAACAGGCGGGTGAATAACTTCATTGATATAAAAAACAACAACAGCATCATGCTGGTTACCGGCAGCAATATGGCCGGCAAAAGCACGTACCTGCGCAGTGTGGGCATTAATGTGGTGCTGGCCATGGCGGGTGCAACCGTTTGTGCCCGGAGCTTAGAACTTTCACCGGTACAACTGCTCAGCAGCATGCGTATCACCGATAATCTTGAAGAAAGCACTTCCACTTTTTACGCCGAACTCAAAAAACTAAAAGCCATTATTGATAAAGTGAATAAAGGGGAAAAAGTTTTTATACTGCTTGATGAGATCCTGCGGGGCACCAACTCGCTCGACCGGCATACAGGTTCCGTAGCACTCATTAAACAACTGATCCGGCATCATGCGCCCACTATTATTGCCACGCATGATATTGCCCTTGCCGATCTGCAAAAGGAATTTCAGCAAAACATTTACAATTTTCATTTTGATGTGCAGGTAAATAATGAAGAACTCTATTTCGACTACAAACTTAAGCCGGGCATTTGCCAGAGCCTCAATGCATCGGTGCTCATGAAAAAGATCGGGATCGAAGGGGTATAAAGGTTTAAAAAGTTTAAAGGTTCAATGTTGAGGCCTCTTTTAAAATTGAAAGATCAAAAGAATATCTTGCCCATTTTACACGCCTGCACATTCCCTTTATTTACATATTTAACGTATTGGCAGCTTAAAATAGCTTATCTTGCCCCCTAATTTATTCAGTCAGATTTATGAAGTTAGATGTGTTGGCCATTGGCGTTCACCCCGATGATGTGGAGCTTGGTTGTGCAGGTGTGCTGATGGCAGAAAAAAGAAGGGGAAAAAAAACCGGCATTGTTGATCTTACCCGGGGCGAACTGGGCAGCCGCGGTACTGCAGAAACCCGCAGGCAGGAAGCCGCCGCTGCAACCAAAATACTGGAACTCGATGCACGCGAAAACCTTCAGATGGCCGATGGTTTTTTCCAGGATGACGAGACTCATAAGCGAATACTGATCAAAATCATAAGAAAATACCGCCCCGAAGTCTTAATTTGTAATGCACCCGAAGACCGTCATCCCGATCATGGCCGGAGTGCAAAACTGGTTTCAGATGCAGCATTCCTTTCAGGTTTGCTTAAAATTGAAACAACAGACGATGGGAAACAACAGCAACACTGGAGACCAAAGTATGTTTTTCATTATATACAGGACAGGTTTTTACAACCCGATTTTGTAGTGGATATTTCGGATGTATTTGATAAAAAACTGGAATCCATAAAAGCTTATGCCACACAGTTTCATAATCCTGGTATTGACGGCCCCGAAACTTATATATCCAAACCCGGATTTTTAGAAAGCGTTATTTACCGTGCCAAAATGTTTGGGAAGATGATTGGAGTGGATTATGCCGAGGGTTTCATTTCCGATAAGATGATCGGCATTTCAACACTGGATGCATTTGTACAAAAAGATACCTGAGAAAGCTGAAAAAATTAAACAACAGCTCAACAAAACAAATGAAATTAGCTACTACACCAAAGTTCCGCAATGCGCAACACTCTTCTTTTCACCATGAACTGAAAAAAAGGGTGAACGAATATTTTGAAAAGAACCACAAAATGCCTACCGGAAATTTTTCGCTTCATTTTAAAGCCATCCTGCTATGGACCCTTTATGTGGCATTATATGTACACGTGGTATTCTTTGCACCGCTCAACTGGATCGCCCTGCTCGAATGCCTGCTGATGGGCGGGCTCACCGCAGCCATTGGCTTTAATGTAATGCACGACGGCGGTCATGGCAGTTTCAGCCAGAGCAAAACCTGGAATAAGATAGCCGCATTTTCAGTAAACGCTCTTGGGGCCAGCGGCCTCATGTGGAATACAAAGCACAATATTGCCCATCATACTTATACAAATATCCAGGGCGTTGATGATGACATTGAAATTCAGCCGATGCTGAGAATGTGCCCTTCACAAAAAAAATATTTCATACACCGCTACCAGCATATTTATGTATGGTTCTTATATACCCTGTTACTCATTATTTGGGTATTTGCAACCGACTATACAAAATATTTTAAAAAGCGGGTAGGCGCCGTGCCATTAAAAAAAATGAGCACATTCGATCATTTCGCTTTTTGGATCGCAAAAATCGGGTATTATTTCATGATGATCGTACTTCCCATAATGATGGTAGGTTTTGTAAACTGGCTCCTTGGCTTTTTAATACTATCTATGTTTGCCGGCTTTGTGCTCAGCACGGTGTTTCAGCTTGCGCATACCGTTGAAATTACCAGCTTCCCGGTACGTACCGAAGCCTCCCCGGATATAGAAAATGAATGGGCCATTCACCAGGTGGAAACCACCGCTAATTTTGCCACAAAAAATAAATTTATCAGCTGGCTGGTGGGCGGACTCAACTTCCAGGTGGAGCACCATCTTTTTCCAAAAGTATCGCACGTTCACTATCCTGCTATCAGCAAGATTATAAAATCTACCTGCGAAGAGTTTAATGTAAAGTATAATGAATTCAAACACATGCGTGATGCCATCATTTCGCACACCATGCACCTGAAACATATGGGAAGGGCCTGAACCCCCTGCTAAAGTTTTTAATAAAAGGATCCGCCGGTGGCGGATCTTTTTGTTTTACAAAAACAAAAAGATCAACAAATACCCTGCAAACTCCCCCCTTTTTCAAACAGCCGGTCGATGCTGCGTTCTACAGCCTCCTCTTTTTGGAGCACTGGTGCATGATGTGGTTTAATGCGGGCATCTACCACCAGGGGGCCATGACAGCCCCAATGTTTAAACCGTACAAATGCATCCACACCATAAATATCATGTGAAGGATTACAACGGGTAAAGGCCACCCATAAAAAATTATTGAGTGTGGCAGCAGTAAATGCCGCATCATCGGCCAGGATGATCAGCGGCAGGTTCTGAAGCCTGGGTAGATGGTTTTTAAAAATATCATCCAGCTCCTGCATTTCTGCTGCTGCATTTTCATAAGTAGTAAATGTCTTTGTTTGGATAACCGCAATACCAGGCAGCGCCATTGCTGCATTTTTTATGATGGTATTTTCGTTTAAGAAGGCAGGGAGAGTTGGCGTAACTGATCTTTTCTTTTCTCCATACGCAGCAATAACAACCTTACTGCCGGCATTTAACCCGGTGCCCGAATAATCGAGCGTATCGATGCTGGTGTTGGTGTAAAAATGAATATCGCGGCTGTTATCTATCCTTTCGAGGAGGTATTGAAAATAATACGGAATATCGTTACAACTGAGTGTATTGTTTTCATCGGCTGTAATAAAAAGAAATTTTGCAAGGCTTAGTTGCCCCGTACCCAGCACATGGTTGGCAATGGTTAAAATTTCTGCTGGTTGTTTTGTTTGTGCATAAGGCGTATAACGTTCGCTGCCGATTGCCAGCAGTAAGGGATGCACTCCTGCTGCATCTACGGCATGCACTTCTTTTAGCCCGGGAATTTCTTTTTGCAGGGCAGTGCCGCTGATATGATGTATCAGTTCACCAAAACTGGTATCTTCCTGCGGCGGACGGCCCACAACAGTAAAGGGCCAGATAGCATTTTTGCGGGCATACACTTTATGCACTTTCATCACAGGAAACGGGTGCGTTAAACTATAATAACCCAGGTGATCGCCAAACGGACCTTCGGGCTTATTATCGTTTGGAAAAACTTCGCCGGTGATCACAAAATCGGCATCAGTACTTATGCAAAAGCCATCTTTATAACAATAACGAAAACGCCGGCTGCCAAGTGCACCTGCAAAGGTCATTTCGCTCAGGCCTTCGGGCAGGGGCATAACGGCAGCCACACTATGCGAAGGTGGTCCGCCCACAAACACGCTTACTTTAAGCGGCCTGCCAAGTTTATTTGCCTTTGCCTGGTGCACACCTATACCGCGGTGAAGCTGGTAATGCAGGCCAACTTCCTTATCGATCTCGTACGCATTTCCGCTAAGCTGTATACGGTACATGCCGAGATTGGCGTGCATGATGCCGGGTTGATCTGCATCTTCTGAATAAACCTGGGGCAGGGTTACAAATGCACCCCCGTCTTTTGGCCAATGCTTTATCAGGGGCAGCTCACTGATCTTTATTTGCTGGAAAAGAACCGGTTTTGATGAAGCATTTTTTAAGGGTAGTGCCCTGAAGGCTGCCAGGCCGGTGCTGATATTTTTCAGCGGGTTCCTGATGGCCCGCATAGGATCGTTCCTGAGTTCGATCAACTGCTGAACATTTTTGAGTGTATCCCTGAAAATGAATTCGCTCCGCTCCAGCGTGCCAAATATATTGGAAGCGGCACGGAATTTTGTACCCTTTACGTTTTCAAACAACAGCGCTGGCCCCCCGGCCTCATGCACCCTCAGGTGAATGGCAGCCATTTGCAAATGAGGATCCACCTCCTCGCTCACGCGGCGCAGCATGCCGGCTTTTTCAAGGTCAATTAAACATGCTTCTAAGGATCGATATGCCATGCAACAATTTTGTGAATACAAAAATAGCTAAAAGCAGGGCGAGTTATTGTTTCCTTTTTTAGTAAATGCAAGTAAAATGAAAACCCTAACTTGATCTCACTTTAAACTCACACCTAAAACATTGCATTATGAAACAAAAGATCCTTTTCGTTCTCAGCCTGCTTTTTGGGCTTATGTTCATTGTCTTCGGCCTTAACAAATTTTTTCAGTTTATGCCTATGCCCGAAAAAATGCCCGAAGAAACCATGAAAGATTTTGGTGCTATGATGGAGATCAGCTGGCTGATGCCCCTGCTGGCAGTGGCAGAAATTGTGGGCGGACTGCTCTTTATTTTTCCAAAAACCAGGGCATTGGGTGCTATTGTTATATTCCCGGTAATGGTGGGTATTTTGCTCATGCATATTACGGTAGACAGGTCGGGATTACCCATAGCATTGGTACTGTCGGCTGTATTGGCATGGGTGATGTATGAAAATGCGGATAAGTACAAGCCGATGATCCGTTAATATTTGAAATTTTAAACCGCAGAGAACATGAGATAAGGAGGAAACGAAGAAAAATTTTTTATTAAAACTCAGCGCTCTCTTTTCTCTGCGGTTCAATTTACAATACACGCCAGCGCATTTCAACCCTTTCATCGTTCCAGATATTGTCGGGGCTGATATAGGTATCCCTGAGTTTAAAATTTACACCCGATTTTGCAAATACAGCCCGCACCAGTTCGCTGCAGATATAACTCCTGTTCCTTTCTCTTTTACTGATCCTGAAAAGGATCCGGATCATGATCCGTAAAATTTCATAATTATCGTAAGGCCGGGTAAGTTCATCAAGTCCGAAACTGATGCCCTTGTCAAGCATTGCTTTTTCTACAGGCTCTTTCATTTGTGCAATTACCACCTGGCCTTTATAACGCTTGCCGGTTCCGTTGTAATTTTTCAGGTATTTCGAAAGTGGTATCAGGCGTATGCCCACATAGGGTTCGGCTTCCAGTATCAGCACACGGCCCAGTTCCTGGTCTTTATAAACAACCGCTACATGGCTCCAGGTACTGCGGGTCAGCCGCTGAATAATGCCCGAAAACAGGTAACTGCCGCTGCTGAAAAAGATATCGCCGGTTTTGATATCATTGCGCACAATATCATATGGTACAACCGGCAGTTTCTTCAAACTTTTTTTGGTAATGGGTTCTTTCATTGTATGTTTTGCAGTGCTGAAAAACTAAGTTAGAATATTTAAATAACATTAGTAATATGAAATTCAAAGCCATAAAACCGGAATTAATTTTTATACCTTGTGTTTAAAATAATGCCCTTGAAACATTTTACATTCAGGCCGGTTTATTTCAGCATATTTATTGCCTTGCTCATTATTGAAATACTAATTGCCTTATATGTGAGGGATGCATTTGTACGGCCGTACTTTGGCGATTTTTTAGTGGTGATCATGATCTACTGCTTACTGCGTGCATTTGTACGGATACCCGTTTTTAAAGCAACTGCAGCCGTATTGGTTTTTGCCATTACAGTGGAAATTATGCAATACCTGCATGTGCTGGAAAAAACCGGGTTAATAAATTCGGCTGCTGCCCGCATTATTGCAGGCACCAGTTTTGAATGGGCCGATATACTGGCTTATATTGCCGGAACCATCCTTGTATTAATAATAGAAAAGCCCTTAAAACCCTCAAATCGTTTGTAGACCTTTTTCTACATTAATAATTTCCAGTATATAAATTATTGACAGTTAAAACGATGCAACGTGGCTAACGTCTGGTAAACAGCTTTGGTTTGCCACTAACCTGTTAAGGCATACAATAAATTGCCTTTAAGGTTGTTATTTTGTTGAGTAAAACACCAATTTCCAATGAAAAAACTCTACATCGCAGTAATATGCCTGCTATCCGCATATTACGAGGGCTCTGCCCAAACACATACCGCCCGTGCAGGCGTTGTAACCTGCCCCGTAAGTAACGGTTATTATGAATTTCTCCCGCAGGGCTATTTCGACAATCCAACTGAAAAATTTCCGCTGATCATCTTTATTCCGGGTATTGGCGAGTTGGGAAATGGCACTACAAACCTCAGTACGGTTTTACGTCATGGCCCTGCCAACCTGATAAACAGCGGGCAATGGCCGTCAAAATTCACCGTAAACGGGCAGGATTTTAAATTCATTGTTATTACACCGCAGTTTACCAACAATCCCTGGAGCGGGCATATCAATACCATGCTCGATTATATAATTGCAAATTATAAAGTGGATATTGACCGTATTTATATGAGCGGATTCAGTCTTGGCGGAGGTGCCGTATGGGCCTATGCCGGCGAAAATACCACTTATGCAAACCGCCTGGCTGCTATTGCCCCGGGTGCTGGCGCCTGGCAACCAACTGCAAGTTTTTGCAACAATATGGCAGCAGCCAACCTGCCCATACTTGCCCTGCACAATAATGCCGATGGTGTGGTACCGGTATCAAATACACATTACTTTGTAGACAATACAAATGCGGCGCATACACCCACCCCTATTGCCCAAAAGATCATTTACTATGGTATTTCGGGGCATGACCTTACCCATGGGTTTTCGCTTAACCTTAACCAGTATGGTTTTACCGGCTTTGCAGATATGAATGTGTATAACTGGATGCTAAAGTCGAAGCGTAATATTGCCGCTTTACCGGTTAAATTTTCCGCCTTTAATGTGGTAAAGCAAAACAGCAAAGCCATTGTTCAGTGGAGCACTGCCAGCGAAGTAAACAACCAGGGTTTCGACGTACTACGCAGTTCTAATGGAAGCAACTGGGAAAGCATTGCTTTTGTAAACAGCCTCGGAAGCAATGGGGCCAGTTATACCTATACAGATGCACAGCCATTGAATGGTAAAAACTATTACCGTATCAGGCAGAAAGATTTCGACGGCAAAACATCGTTGAGCGAAATAAGGTTCGCAGATTTTCAGAAGCAGGGATACATCCAGCTTGCAGCAAACCCGGTACAAACAGACCTGAAGTTAAATACCGATCTCGATTTAAAAAATACACAGTTGAATATTTATAATGCAAACGGCCAGCTCATTAAAAAAGATCTTATCAATGGAAGCGGGCAAATTAGCATCCCGCTCAACAGGCAAATACCGGGAACCTATATTGCCGAAATCATCAACGGCAATAGCCGGCAAAGCATCCGGTTTGTGAAACAATAAGCCCGTTTTTAAAATATTTTATGAGAACTGCTCCCGCCAAACACCGGCGGGAGCTTTTTTTATGCATTTTCAACCAAATGGCGGGCTTTTACGATCACCCTTGTACTGCCCATTACAATAAGGCGTTCGCCCACATTTACATTGTAAGATGGCTGCGGATTGGGTTCATAACTTTCATCAACACGTTTAATGCCCAGGATAGTACAGCCTGTTTGCTGCCAGAGGTTCAGTTGGCCAAGGTTGGCAGATCTTACCACATTGATCTCTGCAATGCGCAGTTCGTCGTTTTGAGTGGTGGTGATCATACCCAGCAGTTCATGTACATCGGGTATAAGCGCAAGAGACGCCATATGGGAACCACCCAGTTTATCGGGCATGATCACATTGGTGGCACCGGCTATTTTTAGTTTTTTAATGGTATGATCATCGCTGGCACGGCTTATAATGGTAAGATCGGGATTGAGTTGCCGGGCCGTAAGCACTACAAAAAGATTATCAGAATCATTGGGTAGTGCACTGATCAGTGCACGGGCTTTTAAAAGGCCTGCTTCAAGGAGGCTTTCATCCTTGGTGGCATCGCCCTGCACCACGGGCAGCTCTGTATCGTTGAGCCCGGTCAGGTAATGCTGCCGCTGTTCTATCACCACAAAGGGTATTTTATTTTGCCGGAGCACTTCACAGGCCTGGTGCCCGTTACGGCCATAGCCGCATACAATTACATGATCGTTCATTGCATTAATTTTTTTACTCAGCCGGTATAAAAAATATTGTTTGCGCCATTCGCCGTCGAGCAGCAGGCGGGTTATCATGGTTATATAAAAAGCCACCGTAGCCAGGCTGGCCAGTATAAGAAAGATGGTAAACAGTTTTCCGGCATCGCTCAACGGCTGTATTTCGCCAAAGCCAACGGTACCCACCGTAATAATGGTCATATAAAGCGCATTGAGCCAGGTATAATCATCTATCAGCACATAGCCGATAGTTCCCACAATGATGAGCACCGCAATCATTAAAACTGGTAAAATGAACTTGCGGAACAATAACCATTTAGTGATTTTGCTGCTCAAAAGGCTGATGTTTTAGTAATTGGATAAAATTACGGGGTAAAGTTGAAGAAAAATATGATTTTTTACATCCTGCTTATATGCGGCCTAAATCGGTCAATTTGTTGCTTTAGAGGCAATAACAGGGCTTTTTAACCGTTTATAAGTGCAAAATCTGTTTTTATGAAAAAAACTATACCCATAACCCTGGCATTATTGTGTCTTTTACTGGTGAACAGTTTTGCCAATACACCGGCCGATGAGCCAAAAGGAACAAACGGAAAGTGCTATGTACAATACAATGATGGCACGGTAAAGGAATTTGGCAGCCTTGAACTGGTTACCGGGTTCTTTAAAACCCCTCACCTGCTTGCCGATGGCAATACCGTGGTAAAGGCCCATGAAATTAAAGCTTACTACGATTCCAAAGGCCGCTATGCCGTTTCCACCAAAAATTTTTCCGATAACAAAAAAACAGGCAAAGTTGCCGCCGATGCGCTGCAGGGTTTTGCATTGCGGGTCGCTAAAGGAAAGATCAACCTTTACTCGGTAAAATATTACAATGGCCGAAACACTGTAAATAAATTCTTTTTGCAGGATGGCGATAAAGGGGCGATCGTTCCTTATACCACAGAACTGTTCAACAGCCTGGTAAAAAACGATACCGAAGTAAGCGGATTTTGCCAGGGGAAACTGGATGCAAAAGATGCCGCCAAATGCCTGCTGGCTGCAGTAGAAATGTACAACAGGAATGCAGAGGCACTTACCATTAATTAATTTTAATCTTTACACTGATAATTGCCGGTCATTGTACCGGCTTTTTTTATAATAATTACAACCAATAAAGCAGGTTCTGATAATTGGCCTTTAAGCATTAATTTTACCTTTTTAAACCAGTGAATATGAATCATTTTCCCGGCCGTTTACTGCTTGTTTTCCTGTTCTTTTTATCGGCTTGCAGCCCTTCGCAAAAAACAGGCAGTACCGATAATGGAAAGATCTCTGTACGATTTATCCAGATCAATGATGTGTACGAAATAGCTCCTATTGAAGCAGGCAAAACAGGTGGTATGGCCCGGCTGGCCACCATTAAAAAAGCCGAAAAGCTGCTGAATCCAAATACATTCCTGGTGATTGCCGGTGATTTTTTAAGTCCATCGGTTTATAACAGCCTCAAATACGAAGACAAACGCATCCGGGGCCGCCAGATGGTGGAAGCATTGAACGCCGCCGGGCTCGATATTGCAGTATTTGGCAACCACGAGTTTGATATCAATGAACAGGAACTTCAAAGCCGGATCAACGAATCGAATTTCAAATGGGTTTCTTCCAACAGTTTTCACAAAACAAAACAGGGCAGCGAGCCATTTTATAAGGCCAGTCAAACAGGCAACCAGGTTTTTCCCGAAACCTATATTATGAAGGTAAAAGATGCAGACGGCACCGTGGCCAATATCGGTTTCATTGGCATTAACATTCCCTTTAACAGGGCATCTTATGTAAGCTATACCGATCCATTGGAAACAGCCGAGAAATTATACAACCGCATCAAAGATTCCTGCGATGCCGTGGTGGCCCTCACCCACCTTGATATGGAAAGCGATATCGCCCTGGCAAAAAAACTACCTGGCCTGGCATTGATCATGGGCGGGCACGAGCATGATATGCGTTACCAGAAAGTGGGTGATGTGATCATTACTAAAGCGCATGCAAATATCCGTTCTGTTTATAAACTCGACCTGCACATCAATAAACTTAACCACAGCATTAAAACAAAGGCCAAACTCGAATGGGTGGATGATTCGATCGTGTATGATGATTCCACTTCAAAAGTGGTTCAAAAATGGAACGATATTGCCAATAAAAATTATTCAACCATGGGCTTTGATGCCATGAAAGTTGTTTCTGAAAGCGGCCCTTCATATGATGCAAGGGAAGCCACGATCCGCAGCAGCATCACCAATTTTTCAAGAGTGGTCATTAACGCCATGGAAGCCGCTGCACCACAAGCCGATATGGCCATTGTAAACGCAGGTTCTATCAGGCCCGATGATATGCTGAACCCTCCCATTACACAGTATGATATTTTAAGGAGCCTCCCTTATGGCGGTGCTATCCTGGAAGCAGATATGAAGGGGAGTTTACTTATAAAAGTACTGGAAGCCGGAAGAAATAACCGTGGTTCGGGAGGTTTCCTGCATTTTTCTGAAAATCTTTTTTATGATGCCATTGGCAGTATATGGACGTATAAGAAGGCGCCCATTGATGCCAACAAAACCTACCATGTGGCACTGAGCGATTTTTTACTCACCGGTGGTGAAGCAAACATGAATTTTCTTACCAAAGACAATAAAGATATTGTGAAAGTTTACCCTGCTCCATCGGGCGCAACGGATCCCCGGAGTGATGTGAGACTGGCCATTATAAAATATTTGGAGAAATTGAAATTATAATAAATTATTGTTCAGGAAAATCATTGAAACTTTTGTTGTTACTCAATAACCTCACCCCAACCCCTCTCCCAGGGAGAGGGGCCAAAAGTCTGTGTAGTATGGAGCATTGAGCATTTTTATCACACAATAGTGAAAAAAAATCCGGGAGTTAATCCGGATTTTTTTTATTAATACTTTTGATTTTTAATGCCCAACTGCGGCAGTTTCCATAGCTTTGGGATCGTGCTTATGCTTGAACATTACAGCAAACAGTACCGCAATGATCAATGCATACAGGGAAAAAGCCAGCCAGATGCCATGCCAGTCTTTTGCACCCCCTGCCCCGGTATAATATTTATCTATAAGCCAGCCACTCACCAGGCTGCCCATAAAGGCTCCTACGCCGTTTGTCATCATCATAAACAATCCCTGCGCACTCGAACGTATTTTGGAATCGGTGGTTGTTTCTACAAAGAGGGAACCTGATATATTGAAAAAATCGAAAGCCATACCATATACGATACAAGAAAGTATAATCATCCACAAACCTTCTGCAGGATTTCCGTAAGAAAAAAGACCAAAGCGCAGCACCCAGGCAATCATCGAAAACAACATTACATTTTTTATTCCAAACCTTTTTAAGAAAAAAGGGATGGTAAGAATGAATACGGTTTCAGATATCTGCGAAATAGACATGATAATAGTGGAGTATTTCACTACAAAAGAATCCGGACCATACAATGGGTTATTCTTAAAATCGTCCAGGAAAGTATCACCATACATATTTGTCAATTGTAAAGCAGCACCAAGGAACATAGAAAAGATGAAGAATAAGGCCATTTTATAATTAGAAAACAGTTTAAAAGCATTCAGCCCTAACTGTTCCATAACAGAAGCATCTTTGGAAATTGATTTCTGTGGCGGGCATTTAGGAAGGGTAAATGAAAATATACCCAGCAGGATGGCACCCACGCCTGCTATTACAAACTGGTTGGCATTGGCTTTGCTGCCGGTAAGATTGGTGATCCACATGGCCACAATAAAACCAATGGTTCCCCATACACGTATGGGTGGAAACACTTTGACCACATCATATTTATTGTTTTTCAAAATTGTATAGGCAATGGAATTCGAAAGCGAAATAGTGGGCATATAGCACAACATGGCGGCAAGTATTGCATAATACAACTGATCGGCATTGGTAACCTTTGCCACATAAAACAAAATAAGTCCATACAGAATATGCAGTATGCCGTAAAGTTTTTCTGCATTTAACCACTTGTCGGCAATAATGCCTGTTAAGGCCGGCATAATTAATGAAGATAAAGCCAGCGTGGAAAAGATAGCACCGAACTGTTTTCCGGTACCCATATTATGACTGAAAAAATAGGTAGCGATCGTTATCAACCATGCGCCCCATACAAAGAACTGCATAAAACTCATGATGGTAAGCCTCAACTTGATATTCATAGCAATAATCGTTTTAGTTTAAGCTGTTAAGATAGAGATTTATTTCAAAAACCAACCTGTAATTACAGGAATATCCATTGCTTCAGGCAGGATGATCGCTGCCCCGGCTGATTTAAATCATTTCACAGGGCCCTCCAAGAGCCGATATTCGCTTAAATTTGCAAAAAAATAACCCATGTCAGCCATTATAGATGTGCTTATTGATACAGCCCCCGACGAACAGTTTAAAACCATTGCCCAAAAAGTAAAGGATAACCAGCGCATATCCGACGATGAATGCCTTGCCTTATTTGAAAGGGGAAGTCTTGGTTTTGTGGGTGCCCTTGCCAATTTCATCAGGGAAAAACTGCATGGCAACAAAACCTATTTTAACCGCAATTTTCATATAGAACCCACCAATGTATGTGTGTTCAGCTGCAAATTTTGCTCTTACAGCCGGCTATATGCTCACAAGGAAGAAGGATGGGAACTGGGCATTGACCAGATGCTGGACATTGTAAAAAGCTACGATGGCAAACCCATCACCGAAGTGCATATTGTGGGTGGCGTACATCCCAAAATGGACCTGGCCTATTTTATTGAACTGTTGCAGAAGATCCGCAGCCACCGGCCCGACCTGCACATTAAAGCGTTTACCGCAGTGGAACTCGATTATATGTTCCGCAAGGCAAAGGTTTCTGTGGAAGAAGGTATGAAGATCTTAAAGGACGCCGGCCTGCAGTCTCTGCCCGGCGGTGGTGCCGAAATTTTTCACCCCGAAATAAGGGAACAGATCTGTGCCGATAAGGTAAGCGGCGAAGGCTGGCTGCATATTCACGAAACGGCCCATCAACTGGGCATGCACAGCAATGCCACTATGCTCTACGGCCATATAGAAAAATACGAACACCGCATAGACCATATGCGTAAACTGCGGGATCTGCAGGATAAAACAAAGGGCTTTAATACTTTTATACCGCTTAAATTCCGCAATGCCAATAACGATATGAGTCATGTGCCCGAAAGCAGCATTGTGGAAGATATGCGCCTTTATGCCATTGCCAGGATATACCTTGATAATTTTCCTCACCTGAAGGCTTACTGGCCCATGCTGGGAAGACAAAATGCCCAACTCAGTTTAAGCTATGGTGTAAATGATATCGACGGTACTATCGACGATTCCACTAAAATATACAGCATGGCGGGCAGCGAAGAACAAACGCCCACTATGAGTACCGAAGAACTGGTAATGCTCATTAAGCAGGTGAAAAGGCAGCCTGTAGAGAGAGATACTCTTTACAAGGAAATAAAAGATTACAGCAGCATAACAACCGGTCATAACCCCGTACGATTAAACTAGGGATAGAAACAGGGGCCGAACCTGGTTTTCTATTGCAGGATCAATTTTGTTTTTACATCATACCCGCTGCCCGAAATGCGCATAAGGTAAAGTCCTTTACTGAGTGCCGGGAGCGTTGCCTGGTAAATACCTTCGATATTCCGCAAATCTTTATTGAAAACATTTTTTCCTGCCGCATCATATAGCTGCAACATCATCCCTTTTGCGGGAAGCTCCACTGTTACAACGCCTGATGATACTACCGTAGGATAAATTTTTACCGCATCGATCAATGCATTGAGCCTTACCACCGGGGAAAGTTTTATGTTTCCGTCATTATCCACAATGCGGATACGGTAAAACAGTACTCCCCTGTTTTGTACGCCATGTTCAAAGCTGTATGCAGCAGCACCGGTAGCAGCCACCTGCCCTGCTGCCAAAAAAACATTACTGTCGGTACTATACTCAACCACATACCGGGCTGTATTTACTTCTGTACCCACATGCCAGCTTACTTCATTGAACCCATTATTTCTTACTACATTAAAATTGCTGATATTTACCGGTACGGTTCCGGTTACAATTACCTTGTACAATACCCCCGTGCTTCTGCGAACTGCATAGAGCACCGTTCCATCGGCGTTTTCGCCAAAGCCGGAAATATTATTGAGAACGCCACCCTGCCTTACCAGGCCAGTACCCGGTTTATAGAGCCATAAATTGCTTGAAACATAATCTGTACAGATATACCAACCGTTAAAAACCGGGAACTCGGTACCCCGGTACACATAACCGCCTGTAATAGAAAAACCGCCTGTAGTACCATTGTGGCCGTATTCAAAAACCGGGTCAGTATAGCCGCTTGTACAACCTGTGCCGTTGTAAGGATGCTGGCCTTCCCTGCAGCGCCAGCCATAATTTACCCCTGCAGTTGATCCGGCTGCGACATGGTTCACTTCTTCATAAAGCCCCTGCCCCACATCAGCGATCCACATATCCCCAGTTTGCCTGTCGAAACTCCAGCGCCAGGGATTTCTAAGCCCGGTATTGTAAATTTCATCGGCAATACCATCACCAGGAACTAAAAAAGGGTTATCGGGTGGAATATTATAAAAAGGTGCTGATGTGGCAAAACTGTTCACATCAATACGCAGCATTTTTCCAAACAAAGAGGCGCCGTTTTGGGCCAGGTTATTGGGGTCGCCGCCACTTCCGCCATCTCCGGTTCCTATATAAAGCATTCCATCGGTGCCAAATATAATTTTTGCCCCGTTATGGTTGGTAAAGCCGCCGGGCTTGGGCAGGCTTAATAGAACCTGGCCGGTTAATGGATCTCCAATAAGCGGATCTGTTGTACTGCGCCTGTAGCGGGCAAGGGTAATATCTCCTGTGGTATTGGTATACCATACAAAAAAATACCCGTTAGTTGCATAAGACGGGTGAAAGGCAAGGCTCAGCAGCCCCTGCTCATTTCCTGCACTGGTAAGTACAGAACTGATATTGATGAAATCAGATAAACTGCTGCCGTTCCACCTGCGTATGATGCCTCCCTGCTGCACAATGTACAGGTCGGTTCCACCGTTATTTACCACATCTACAGGATTGCTGAGCCCCGTGGTAATGGTTTGATAGCCGATGACCGGCTGTGCAAAAGTGCCCGGTAAATTTGCTGTAAACAAAGCTGTTACAGCTAAAAAAACTGTGTAGAATTTCTGCATAGGACTAAGTTTGATGTTTGAACAGCAATAACAATGCCTGAAAACAAAAAAACCTTCCGTGTAAGAGAAGGTTGTATAAGGTTGCATTAGTAATTTACCATTTATCTACTTCCTCATGCGTACCCGTTCCGGCATCGGCTGCAGGTGCTTCGGGTGCATCATTCTGAGGGATCACTTCTTCCTGTGTGGCAGGCGCTTCTGTTTTAGCTTCCGCATAAGGCTGTTGGGCCTGCCCGTCTTCGCCCTCGTAAGGTGTATCATGATTGAAGGCATCAAAATCAAAATCGGGCATCAGGTCGGTCTTTACAAAATCAACTGCTTCGGTAAGCCCTTTTACAAATTTGTTGAAATCTTCCTTGTATAGAAATATCTTATGGCGGTCGTAGCCATCAGAATCGAAGCGCTTACGGCTTTCGGTAATGGTAAGGTAGTAATCGTTTCCGCGGGTTTCCCTTACATCAAAAAAGTATGTTCTTCGTTTCCCTGCTTTAATGCGTTTACTGTAAACGCTTTCCATTTTTTTGTCGTTGTTTTCGTACGCCACGATAGTTTTCTTTTAAATGATTGACACTCTGATTTTTGAACCCCCCAAAGATAAAATTGTTTTTTAAATGGCAAAATTTATCATAAGATGCTGCCTGGTATGTTTTCAACATTATTTTCACCATCTGTGGATTGCTGGCGGCGGTACATTTCGGCATAAATACCATTTTGGGCCAGTAATTGATGGTGCGTACCCTGCTCTGCAATATGACCGTTATCCATTACAATGATCTTATCAAAATTAAATAAAGAAAAAATTCTATGCGTTATGATAATGGCGGTACGGTTCTTAAGGTAGCTGTAAAGATGCCCCATGATCTCCTTTTCTGTACGGGCATCAACGGCACTCAGGCAGTCGTCGAAAATAACCAGTTCGGGTCTTTTTACAAGAGCACGTGCAATAGAAATGCGCTGTTTTTGTCCACCGCTCAGGGTTACCCCCCGCTCTCCCACCATGGTTTCAAACTTTTGTGCAAATCCTTCAATATCGGTGTAAATACCAGCCTGTTTTGCAGCTTCAAATACGGCTTCATCTGGGGCGGTATCATTTCCAAAACGAATATTGTTTTTAATGCTGTCGCTGAAAAGAAACACATCCTGCGGCACAAAACTTACCTGGCTGCGCAGGCTGTCCAGGCTGATATCTTTTATATCGATACCCTCAATTTCGATCTTCCCCTTCTGCACGTCAAACATACGAAGCAGCAGTTGGGCAATGGTTGTTTTGCCGGAGCCGGTTCGGCCAACTACGGCAATTTTTTCGCCGGCAACGATATCAAGGCAAAAATCTTTAACAGCCTGTATGCCTGTGTGGGCATAGGTAAAACTTACGTTATTGAACCGGATATTTCCTTTGAGTTCAACTGAGCCGGCATTTACCACATCTTTAATGGCTGGTTCGGTAAGCAGGAACTCGTTTATGCGCTTTTGAGAGGCGGCGGCCCGCTGCGTCATACTGGCCGTCCACCCAATAGCACTTACAGGAAATGTAAGCATCTGGATATACATTACAAATTCTGCAATCTTACCCACATCGGCACCCGGTACTTTATTCACTACATCCAGTGCCCCCACCATAATAGTGATGAGTGTGCTGAGGCCGATGAGTAAGGCCATACTGGGAAAATAGATAGCCTCTGTTTTTGCCAGGCTCAGTGCATTGCCCCGGTAAGTTTCGCTGTTTTGTTTAAAGAAACGCATCATCTCGCTTTCCTGTACAAATGATTTAATGACCCTTATGCCCGAATAAGATTCCTGGGCATTGGCGGTAAGGCTGCTGAGCATGGCCTGGATACGTTCACTTTTTTTATCGATGATATTATTTACAAAATAAATGGTGATAGCGAGCAGGGGCAGCGGGCAAAGTGCCACCAGGGTGAGTTTTTTGTCGGCCTGCCACATAAAAAAAATGCTGAAGCCTATAACGGCAGCCAGGTTTATGAAGTACATGATGGCCGGGCCTGTATACATGCGTACCCTGCTCACATCTTCGCTGATGCGGTTCATGAGGTCGCCGGTGGCATTTGTTTTATAAAAACCCGCATCCAGTTTTTGATAATGTGCAAAAATCTCATTCTTCTGGTCAAACTCAATATGCCGGCTCATAACAATAATGGTTTGCCGCATCAGGAACATAAAAAAACCACTGATAACGGCAATGGCAATGAGGAGCAGGCCGGTGTAAAAGACCCGGGCCGAAAAGGATAAGCTGCCGAACCACCCGATGATAAGGTTTACTGCCCAGTTGTAGTTTTTATGCAATACGGAACTTTCTCCCGTAAGTGTTCCCACTACATTATTAATGATATAGCCGGTTAGTTGCGGCGCCAGTATGCGGAAATAATTGGTAAGCACCACAAAGAGTATTCCCAGTAAAAAAAACCAGCGGTATTTCCAGAAATACTTATTGAGGGTGGTGAGTTGCTTCATGAAAGGCAAAAGTAAAAAGAAAAAAATGATTCCGCTTTTATGTAATTACCGAAAGCGCTGCATCCACCCATTAACAGGATCGCCTGTAAAACATTTGTTCACCAAAAACTACCGGTTATGAAAAAGTATTTAATCTTCTTTTCGGCAGTATTACTGCTTTTTGCCTTCACCCCTAAAAACACTGTTATTTCCGGCACCATAACAGGTGAAAACGGGAATCCGGTGCCGTTTGCCTCGGTAATGGTAATTGGCACTAATACCGGCGTGCAGGCCGATGCCAATGGCCATTATGTTTTAAAGGTGAATGAGCGTGCAAAAAGACTCCAATTTTCGGCCGTGGCATTTGAAACAAAAATAGAGGAAATTGGCAATCGTACCGTAATAAACGTTACACTTAAAAATGCTGTCAATACCCTGCAGGAAGTAGTGGTTACCGGTGCATTCGGTATTAAGAAGCAGGCGAGATCTGTTACAGTGGCAAATGGATTGGCTGGAAGCGTTTCAGGAGTAGTGATCAGGGAATCAACCAGTAATTCCTGGTTTGCAGATGAAGGAGATTTTAATACAGAAGAATACAGCCCTATTGCCGAAAACCAGTTTCACAGGGTTAGCAGCGATCCGCTTTCCACTTTTTCTATCGATGTGGATGCCGCATCTTACAGCAATGTGCGCCGTTATCTTAATAGCGGGCATTTACCCCCGGCTGGAGCGGTTCGTACAGAAGAGTTTATCAATTATTTCAAATACGGCTATCCCCAGCCGGCCGGCAGCGATCCTTTTTCCATCAATACAGAAATTGCAGATTGCCCCTGGAATAGATCGCACAAAATTGCCCTTGTAGGTTTGCAGGGGAAAAATATTCCCACAGAAAAGCTTCCGCCATCCAACCTTGTTTTCCTCATAGATGTGTCGGGCTCCATGATGGACGAGAACAAATTGCCACTGGTAAAAAAATCTATCAGCCTGCTGGTTGATCAATTACGTGAACATGACCTCGTTTCAATGGTAGTATATGCCGGTAATGCGGGTCTTGTGCTGGCACCAACGGCCGGCAGTCAGAAATCTGTTATCAAAAATGCCATTAATGCACTGGAAGCTGGTGGTTCCACAGCAGGTGGCGAGGGCATCAGGCTGGCTTATAAAACGGCAGCAGAAAATTTTAAACCCAATGGCAATAACCGCGTTATACTTTGTACAGATGGAGACTTTAATGTTGGTGAAAGCAGCGACGATGCCATGGTAGGCCTGATAGAGAAGGAAAGGGAAAAAGGCATTTTTCTGAGTGTGCTCGGATACGGCATGGGCAATTACAAAGATTCAAAAATGCAGCAACTGGCAGATAAAGGAAATGGCAACCATTCCTATATAGATGGCATCAATGAAGCTAAAAAAGTATTGGTAAATGAATTTGGGGGCACCCTTTTTACCATTGCAAAAGATGTGAAACTGCAGGTAGAATTTAACCCGGCCATGGTGGCGGGTTACAGGTTAATTGGCTATGAAAACCGCGTGATGAACAAAGAAGATTTCAATAACGATAAAAAGGATGCAGGCGAACTTGGCAGTGGCCATACCGTTACCGCCCTGTACGAGATCATTCCCGCGGGTGTATCATCACCATACCTGCAGCCTGTTGACAAACTTAAATATGATCGCAATGAAGAGGAGGAAGAAAGCCGGATAACTGCATCTGCCGACTGGTTTACAGTAAAATTCCGCTATAAAGAACCTGCCGGTGCAAAAAGCAAATTGCTGGAACAGGCAGTAAATCTAAAATCCAAAGCATTTGCAGAGGCTTCCGAAAACCTGCGTTTTGCTTCAATGGCTGCTGCCTTTGCCATGCTGCTGCGTAACAGTGAATTTTTGCAGGGTTATGGATTTGCCAGTATTATAAACAATGCCCGCAATGCCATTGGAACAGATACAGAAGGCTACCGCAAAGAATTCATAGCGCTTGCAGAAACTGCAGATAATATAAGAAGCAGCCAGGCAAATAAATAAACAGGAAAAGTTAAGCAGCATTTATGTATGGCCAACAAAAAAAATCCCGGGTATAGCATGTAAAAAAATCCCGGCAAAAGCCGGGATTTTTTTTGCAAGGTTTCAATCTTAAAAACTATATCCAATACCAACATTTACATTTACCGCATTTATTTTTTGCGTAACCTTATCGGTGCCGCTCAATTCACTGTCTGCAGTATAGGTATAGGTGAATTTTGGCTGCAGGTACATATAATCTGCGTTGGCATAAACAAACCAGCTTTTCCCTGTATTATAGCGGAGATCGATACCGCCTGAAAAAGCAGGGGCCCAGTTGGTGCTTCCCTCTGCCATAACAATACCGCTGTAAGATATTTTGGGTGATTTTACACTTACCGCAGCCGCCATTATTTTAACATCGGAAACCAGTTTTTTTGTTAAACCAAAGGACATTACCGGTCCTGCAGAAATGCCGTAATACTTCCATTTGCCCATATCGAGGCTGATTGATTGAATTTCGCTGTCGGGGATGGTCATTGTAAAGGGTTTGGTGGGATAATTATTATAAAAAAGCCCCACCGTAACACCGGCATTTTTAGCAAAGAAATAACCGCAGGTCAAATTGAAATTATACCCTGTTTTGGCAAAGCCGGCGCCTTCATTAATAAGATCGCCTGCAGCGTTAGCCGATCCTGTTTTGCCAAAATCGCCAACAGGAAACGATGGCCCGCCACTCAGCGTTAAGAAAGCATTTTTTTCTACAGTTGCCTTACCGTTATCCTGTGCCAGCAACATCCCGTATATCAACATGGAGGTTGCCAATAATATTAATTTTTTCATAACTGTAAATTTTAATGATGAATCATATCAACTTTTCCGTTCACAAATTACTTCACAGCGTACTGCAAATACACTGATGACCATCAACATATACGATGAGTGTTATCAATCTGTATTTACAAACAATGAAAGTAAACTGCAATAAAAATGCCCGGCTGTTAACCGGGCACTTCAATATTAAAAACGGGTCATTTAAATGCCAACCATGTCCTGGTATCAATATCAAACAGCCAGAAAAAACCGTTTGCGTAAGAGAAGTTAAACACATACTCCACGGATGTTCCTTCGGGTAATAACAATATTTGCTGAAGATAACCTTCGTTGTAATCGTACAGTTCGATCTGGGCCCTGGTAACATTAAGTACAGCTACCTGTGCATTGGGCAGGCCGGTATAAACAGCTGAGGTGGAATTGTAACCTTCCTTTATATCGTCCGGGCTTTCAAAATCGGCCGGGCCCAGTATTTTTGGCCGCCCCCAATGAAGTGCCACAGTTTTAAAAGGGATTTTCGAAGTGTTTCGGTAAAATGACAGCTTTCCTCCATCCAAAAAGAATACCGATTTTGATACCGGGTCAAATGCCCCGGCACTTTGCTCATCGGGCTGGTACATTCCTTCTACATCGGTTTGGCAGGCAGTGGGAACAGCTTTGGCATTACAGCTGTAGCTGAACCATCCGCCATCGTTATAGCAATTACCTGATATTTTTTTGCTGATGGGGTTATACCACAATGCCCTGATGTCTCGCTGAGTATTAAGCGAAGTATCGGTCAATAACCTGCCCGATGCATCAAATACACCCAGAGGAAACCCTGCATTACCTGCAAATGCTGCATAATATTTTTTTCCTGCAGGATCCCAGGCCACTGATGCGCCCCGTGTGCCACACATAAGATCATCTGCTGTTTTGGGCATTTTAAGCTCCATCATCTTTTTTATGCTCCGGGGTTGCGCAAAAAGCGAATAAGAAACTCCCAGGAGCATTGCACATAAAATGATTATCTTTTTCATTTGTATTTTTTTGCGAATTTAAATACAGGCAACCAATTTTACAATACCCGGTTGAGCGTATTTTGAGATAGCGGATTAAAAAATACGGCCTTGCCCATTACCCAAACCGGTTACCAATATTAAAATTTATTACATTTTGTACCGGAGAAAATGAAATTGCAGCCGGCACTGTTCATGGTAAGTAATAGCAGCTGCGCATTTTTTTGATGAGCTGCAGGATGTGAGAAAGAAAAGAAAGATAAACAGGTTAAAAAGCCCTGACATTTTGCAAATTCTTTCATTCTGTATTTACTTTTCATCAAATAAAAAACTGAATCATATTCTCCATATAGTTCATTTCTGAGCAGCAGCTTAATTTTCCGGAGTTTCTTTCCTGATACTTAAGGGATAAATACCGGTGCCAAAACTTCCCTTTAAATCTGTTCCCTGGAGAAGAATAAGGTAGCTGCCCGGGCTATCGGAAGTAAAAAAGTTGACCCTGGCTTTGCCTTCCCGGTCTGTAATTACATTTGGGTTCCAGTAAAGGGTTGATCTGAAATCTAAAATAGATCTGTCTTTTTCCTCCAGGGAATATTTTGGTGAATAGAAGCTTTTTGAAATAAATGGCACTACAGGTCTGTGCAGGTACATACCGGGTGTTTTTTTATAGAAAGCACCATTACCCGAATAAGTGGTTATTTCAACAAAAGTATAGCTCAGCCGGTCTGAGGTGGTTATATTAAAGTATTTTTCATAGGCATGAGTATTGTTAACAGATGTCATGATCTCAATGCCGGCCACTTCCTCTGCTGTGATATACTTCAGGTAAGATTCTTCATAGTCGGAAAAGGCACTATTACTTTCTGAGACCGGCTCATAGTAGCGATGAATATTATATCCGTCTATTACAAATATGATCATGGCCCCATTTATTTTGTATACCAGCAGGGGGCTTTTCGGCAAAGGTCCCCTGTGAAAACCAGGCACCTCCCTGTACAGGATATCCAGCAAATTATCTTTAGGTGTATTGTTTAGTACTTTAGGGGAAATAACCTGGTCATAAGAGCCATCTGTATTCAAATTATTTGACCCTTTGATTTTTATTTTACTGGTAACTGTCACTTCCGGCAGAAATTCTTTACCGGCCCTTTTTTGTACAATGATGTCATTTTGCCTTTTTACATAACCAAAAAATTCTTCCTTAAAATAAACAGGCCTGTCAACAGAATTTTCCTTTTTTATGATCAGAGAAAACCTGGGTTCATCTATTTCCACAGCTATTCCAAATGACTTACTTCTTTTATTAAGGGCCCTGATAAGTATAAAAATACTGTCTGTATTAAACACGGGAAAATCAGTAAAAATGAATTTCCCATTTTTGTTTGTTTCAGTTTCATTGAAAAAAGTCTCTGTCTTTCCTTCTTTGCCCAGCAAACTAACATTTGCAGCGGAAACCGCTTTGCCTATGGTATTTAATACCCTCCCTGAAATAGCGAATTCCTTTTCGTATGGGAATGCCGGTTCCCTAAAAAATGTGTTATAGTGCACCCAACCCTGCGTTAGCATGAGGGCATCAGTTTCCTCAACGGAAGCATCACTAAGATAATAGGCAGGCTCTTCAACAACCCCGGTTAATTCGGAACTCAGCATCAAATAGCTAAGGATATTTTCCTGGTATTTTGACAAGCGAACCTGGGATGTATCAATAACTGCAATGGAAAAACTTCCTTCTGCTGCAGTTTGGTCATAGTTTTTTGCCTCAATCAAAAGCTGAACACTGTCCCGGTTTCCATATACTTTTTTGTGAGATGCCACGTGTAGTTGCAGGCCATCAGTTTGCTTAATGAAAATTACACGTTCATTAACAGGTAAATGCGCTGCATTATATAAGGTAAATCTGCAAACTCCTGCTGGAAAAGCATTTTTAGCAATAGAAATACGGAATGGTTTTTCCTGTATGGTCACTACCCCCATCGCACAGCTTATGCCTCTCGAACTTGCACGAAAAAAGTATTTTTTACCAAGCAAATCAGGCGTGCCCTCAATTAGGAGCGAAACACTGTCTGCTTCGGGCAGATAGATTACCTGTAGTATGGTGCCGGAACGTACCGGATCCGGTAAAGAAACGTGCTGGCCATTGTCAAGGATGGCCACGTAAGATTCATCCTCCTCTGGTGTAAGCGCTATTATACCCATTCCTTTGTGCAAACTTGAAAAACCAGTTACAAATTCCATTTTGCGTGTACGTATCTCCCCTTTTACATGTATACCTCTTCCATAAACATCCAGTGCTTTAAAAGCAATTTTTTGATGTTTACCAGGAATAAGAGTCCCGCTTTCCGGAAGAAACTGTATATCGATATTGCCACTGTTTATTACTTTAACAGGCAGCGTAATCGTTAAACCTCCCTCACTCTTAAGTTCCCAAAAAAGAGCGGGAGGAGAAATTTTTGTTTTCAGTATGGTATCTAGGAAAACATGCCGGCCCGGCTGGCAGAGAATATTCTTCCGCATCAATATCTTATCTCCCGACCTCAAAACTCCAAGTAACCTACTTTCATTTTTATGCTGCGGAAAGTGCATGCTTAAAACACCGTCAAATAAAAATCTTCCTTTGTCAAAGTTGTTATGACGCACAGATAAATTCCACTCCGGACTTTTAGGATCAACAAGGGTAAAACGACTTTCAAAAAAAAGTGAATCATCGTAATTGCGCATATGTTTTGTATAAGCCCGCAGCAGATATTCTCCCCCGGCAAAATCAGGCTGCTTAAGAGCCAATGCCGAGAAAAATATACCGGAAGTAACATAAGCTGCAGTACGCCTAACGAGTTTGCCGCTGGGTTCCGCTATTTCCAGGTATACAATGCCGCTGCTGTCGGAGCTAAAATTGTCTTTTGCAAAAACAATGTACCCTTTTAGCCATAATGTGTCGTTGATATTATAAACAGGTTTGTCGTAATGCAGGTATATTTTCTCCCTTGGAAAATCGGTATTAAAAGTATCTGAAGTATGGATAGTAGAAAAAAGCCCGCTAAACTGCGCAGAAGTACAGCAAGCAATGCATAGGCCAAGTATCATGCCCGACAAAACTTTAAATACCATGCTGTAAAATTAGCCATATATGTTCAAATTTCCGGCAGCAGGCATCTGGCAGGCATTGCTGCTCATGCACCAGTAGTAATAATGAAAACAGCATGTTCCAAAATTCAACCTTCAGAAATAAGTGCTTAAAATGCTAGTAAAAATTTTCAGCATTAATGAGAAATCTTCTACCCCTGCAACTTCTCCACCAGGTCGATATAATCGCCCATGGCTTTTTCGTTGGAAGTACCTTTTAAGGAAGACCAGGCTTCGTATTTTGCTTTGGCCACAAAATCGAATGGGTTCACAGGTGCTGCACCGTCCTGCACATCGCCTTCGGTGGCCTGCTTATAGAGAGAGTATAACTGCAACAGGGTGTCGTTGCTGGGTTTTACAGAAAGAGACTTACTGTTTGCTACCGCTTCTTCAAATTGTTCTTTTAGGGTATTCACCATATCTTTTGTTTTTGTGCTGATTGCTTCGTTATTACAAATATAATCCAATGCTACTGTTTAAAATCATGCATGTGGAAAAAAGGGGTAAAACACGGTAGTGCTGTAGAATATTTACTACCTAAGGTATTACACAAACTGCGTATTGCTGATGCAACGATTTTTAAATAGTTGTTAAAAAACAGCAGGCAGGGCTGGTCAATATTTTTTAAACAATATTTCAAACTACCATAAAAGAATATATCAATGCGCTTTTTTGCTGCAGCAGTTATGCACTTTGCCTTTTGTAAATTCGGGACTTACCCCCGGAATACCAAGGTTCATACCACGTGCAATAAGGAGCCCGCCGATGAGCAGCGAGAATACAAGAGAAAGCCTTGCAAAATTTCTGCGAAAGTTCAGGGAGAGTTTATTTTTCAGCAATACCAACGCCACCAGGGCCGGCGCCGTACCTATGCCAAATAAGAACATAAAAAGAAAGCCGCCCCCGGCAGATGCAGCCACAGCCGAACCGGCAAGTGCTGTATATACCAGTCCGCATGGAAGGAGGCCATTTAAAAATCCAAGTATACCAAAATGTTTGAGCGAAGGATTTTGCTGTATGGATGCATAAACTGCAGCAAACTGTTTTTGAAAGAAAAAATTGGTATGCACCCGTTTCAGTATCTGCGGCATTAAAGCAATGAGAATAATAATAGCGCCTGCAATCACAGAAAGTACCTGCTGCCAGTTCATAAGTTCAAAACCTTTGCCCAGCAAACCCATTAAAACACCCATGCCACCGTAAGCCAGTGCTTTTGATACCGAATAGGTAAGCAGCGCCCCTGGCTTATTATGGGGTGCCAGTTGCTGAAACGGCATACCCATCACCAGCGGGCCACACATACCCAGGCAATGAAGGCTTCCGCCAAGGCCGAGTAAAAGCGCTGATAAATAAAGGGCGGTCATGGGGATTTAATATTTTATATTTAAGATTTAATATTTGAATGCTGCATTTCCGGTTGCATTATAATTCACATGGCTTATTACATTTTCTATTGAACCGGCTTTATAATGTCAGTTCCATTTCTTTATAATATTCCTTCCCTTCCTTTACAAGGCTTACCTGTGCTTTATACCTTGTGCGCTGCCAGTTGCTGGCATCTATTTCGTAAAAACCTTTTTCATTTTTTTCGAGGGCCACCGTTTTATCCAGCCTGCTGTCGGGTATACAGAAAAAAATAACTTTGCCGCTTTCCATACTGTTGCTGAGTGATGCCGGCACCTGCAGTTGTATCTTTTGGCCGCTTTCTTTTACAGAAAAACTATCACCAAACGCATTTGCGTTACTTGCTGCTGCCACTATCTTTCCATGGTTGGCCTCCTGCTCGTAGTAATTCTTACTTACAAGGTCGTGGCCGTTTTGCATACACATATAAACAAGTACGCTCATGAAAATAACCATGCCGCCAAAACCAACCAGCACCAGGTTACCCGAATGAAATATTTTTTTTGTCATAGTTTTAATATTGACCTATAAAAATAGCTTTTTTTGTATCAATCAGTTTATCGCCGCTCATTACTTTCACCTTATATACTTCTTTGCGTTTAGTGATCTTTTGTTTGGGTATCTTAATGAAAAAAGTTTCTTCTGCCGGTGTGGCGCCTTTAAGCGTGTCGAGTTTATGCCCTACAAATTCAATTTTGGCATCGGGGTAATTGAGTTCCAGGTGGTAAGGCTGCGACTGGTTGCTTTTATTTACCAGTTTTATCCTGTACAGGTTGCTGATAGTGCCATCGGCATTTTCCTGCAGCACCTGGCCCGGAACACGCAAAATGGTGGCATCAATCATCGGGCGGGTTACCAGCAGGGTTACCAGCAGGCCCACCAGTATCAGCAATACAAAACTATAGGCCTTTATCCGGTAGGTGAAGCTCCATTTTTTGCCTTCAGCAATATTATTTGTACTGGCGTACTTGATAAGGTTCTCGGGTCGGTTCACTTTCTTCATCATCATATTACAGGCATCAATGCAAGCGGTGCAGTTCACACATTCGAGCTGGGTGCCGTTGCGGATATCGATGCCCGTGGGACAAACATTTACGCACATGTGGCAGTCTATACAGTCGCCTGCCCCTTCTTTTCTGCCTTTGGCACGGGGTTCTCCCCGCAGGTTATCGTAGGCCACCAGGATGGTATTGCGGTCGGTTAAAACGCTCTGCAGCCTGCCGTATGGACAAATAACCGTGCAAACTATTTCTCTTACAAATGCATATACGGCATAAAAGACAAAAGTGAAAATGATAATGGCAAAAAATCCGCCGATATGCTGCGAAACGGGCTCCCGCATAATCTTAAACAGTTCATCGGTACCGATGATATAGCTGAGAAAAGTATTGGCTATCAAAAAAGAAAGCGCAAAAAACACAATATGCTTGATGGCTTTGCGGATATAGAGTTCAGTTGTCCATGCTTTGCCTTCTGCAATGCGTTGCTTATTGGCATCACCTTCAATAAAATATTCTATCCGGCGGAATACCATTTCCATAAAAATGGTTTGCGGGCAGGCCCAGCCGCAAAACACCCTTCCATATACAAGTGTAAAAACCACTACAAACAGCAGGAAGATGAGCATGCCTATGCCAAAGAGAATAAAATCCTGCGGAAAGAATGCTTTTCCAAAAAGGATGAATTTAGCTTCCAGTATGTTGAACTGAAAAAGGGGATTGCCATTCACCCTTATAAATGGCAATCCAAAGAATAAAATAAGATATACAAGACTGAGTGCAGTGCGCCAGTTGTAAAATTTCCCTTTAGGCTGAAATACGTACTGCCATTTGCGTTTTCCATGTTCGTCTACAGTAGATATTTTGTCTCCGTAGGTTTTTTGCAACCCGGCTTCATTAAGGCTTGGATCAGTGGGATTGGTGTTGGTGTTCTTTAAACCGTCTTCTTTCATGTTACATTATTTTTTTGCGGCAGTACTGTCGGCTGCAACCGGCGCTGCCTTGGCCACACTGTCGGTGATGGCCGGTGCTGCAGCTTCCTCAGTCCATTTTTCTCCCTGTGGTTCTTTGGCCCCGGGAGGATTACTGCCTTTTAAAGATTTTACAAAACTTGATAGTTGGGCGATCTGTGCCGGACTGAAATCATCTTTCCAGCTGCGCATGCCTTTTTCGGGCCAGCCATATTTAATGGTATAGAATACATCTTTTAGTCCTCCCTTGTGGAGCCAGTAATCATCGGTAAGATTGGGGCCTGTTTGGTTACCCTGCCCTTTATCGGCATGGCAGGCCACGCAGTTTTTCTTGAAAAGCTCCGCCCCTGCAGATATTGCTGCGGCATCGCCCATGGTTACCGTGTTTTCATCCACATTACTGGCAGATAATTTAAGGTATTGGGTTTTGGCTGCAATTGCTTTTTCATTGGCCATAGCAAGTTCATCGAGCTGACGTGGAAAAGTATCTGCAATGAAGAAACGGTACAAATAAACGGCAGCAAACAGGATCGTTCCATAAAAAGCAAGGCTCCACCAACCCGGCACTTTATTGTCGAGTTCACTGATACCATCGTAGTCGTGTTTCATATCCAGCTTATCCTCTTCTTCCATCGCCACCGTTTGGTTAATTTTCTGAAAGAACGTAACCCTTGGTTTTCCTGTACGTGCCAATGCTTCTTCTTTCTGCGATTTGATATCAAGGAAAGTAAACAAGGCCTTTATCAGGAAGAATATTGCCAAGCATTCAATTACGATAGCCGAAATAAACAGGTAGATATCCCAGGGCATAGAGGCTTCCTGCACAATGGGTGGTGCTGCATCGCCCTGCGCAAAAGCAAGAGATGAAAATAACAGGAGTGCAAGGCTTGATAAAACCTGCTTAGTTATGCCTGTTTTTTCCTTTTGTTTATCCATATAAAGTTTGCCGGTTGTGGTCACTGCATTTGCCAGTACAGCCACCGCAAAAAGTAAAACGGCGGCTATTGCGAGTAATACCCAGCGCATTACCATGTAACCATCTGCGCCGCTGCTGGCTGGGGCTGCGGCATTCTGTGCCATGCTTAGGAGAGGCAGGCCTGCAGTAAGCGCTGTGAGCAGGGCTGCATTTTTAAATGTTGTTTTTATTTTAGAGCAGTTCATTGCTTTTGGTTTTTAGTGTAAGGGAATTTCAGCTTTTTTATCCATTTCTTTTTTGTCGGCAGTGAACACATAAGCGATCACCAGCGCAAATATGCTTACAAACATGATGAGCGATATCATGGGAAATATACTCACATCACTTATTTCTTTCAGATAATTTGTAAACTTCATGGTTTATTGGTTTGATGCTTGTTTTTTAATATCGGTACCCAGCCTTTGCAGGTAAGCGATCATGGCAATGATCTCCTTATTGGGATCGGCATTAATCTTTTCTGCCTTAAGGTTATCGGCAATCTGCTGCGCCTGCTTTTTGAGGTCGTCATTGGCAATTTTATCGTAACCTTTCGGATACGGTACACCCAATGTTTGCATGGCCCTTATTTTGCCTTCTGTGCTGCTGAAGTCAATATCATCATCCAGCAACCAGGGATAAGCGGGCATGATACTGCCCTCGCTGATTTCCTGCGGATCACGCATGTGGTTATAGTGCCAGGCATTGTTGTATTTTCCTCCCACCCGGTGCAGATCGGGACCTGTACGTTTACTGCCCCACTGGAACGGATGGTCATAAATGAACTCGCCTCCTTTTGAATGTTCGCCATAACGGGCTTCTTCGCTGCGGAACGGCCGTATCATTTGTGAGTGACAGGTATAACAGCCTTCCCTTACATAAATATCACGTCCCTGCAGTTCAAGCGGCGTATATGGTTTTACTGTTGCGATCACCGGCACGTTGTCTTTTACCATAAAAGTTGGTATCAGTTCAATCATACCACCAATGGCTACGGTAATAAGGCTCAACACAACCAGTGGAATAGGCTTCCTTTCAATAGCCGTATGCCAGTGCAATTTTACAGCTGGCATGGGCTGAGACTTCAATGACATGGCCTCATCTGCTTCGTCATTGATGAATTTACCGCTCTGCATTGTTTTGCGCAGGTTATAAATTGCAAGGAATGCACCCACAAAATAAAGTGTACCACCAATGGCCCTGAAGAGGAACATCGGGAACAATTTGGTAACTGTTTCCAGGAATTGATACTGGAGTTGCCCGCTTTCTGTGAATTTCTTCCACATCAGGCTCTGGCTGAAACCTGCCCAATACATAGGTATTGCATATAAGAGGATACCGATGGTACCTATCAGGAAATGCTGGTTGGCCAGTTTGCGGCTGTACAATTGTGTATTCCACATGCGTGGGATAAGATAGTACAGCATACCAAAAGTGATGAAACCATTCCAGCCAAGTGCACCAATATGCACGTGCGCAACGGTCCAGTCGGTATAGTGGCTGATGGCATTTACGTTTTTGAGCGAAAGCATCGGGCCTTCAAATGTGCTTAACCCGTAACAGGTAAGCGCCACTACAAACATTTTTAATATTGGATCTTCCTGCACACGGCCCCATGCTCCCCGCAGGGTATATAAGCCGTTAAGCATACCACCCCAGCTTGGAAGAATGAGCATAATGCTGAATACGGTTCCCAGTGCCTGTGCCCATTCGGGCAACGCGGTATAAAGCAGATGGTGCGGACCCGCCCAGATATAAATAAATATAAGTGCCCAAAAGTGAATGATACTCCACCTGTACGAATACACAGGGCGGTTGGCAGCTTTGGGAACAAAATAATACATGAGGCCCAGGAACGGGGTGGTAAGGAAGAATGCCACCGCATTGTGGCCGTACCACCATTGTACCAATGCATCCTGAACACCCGCATAAAGACTGTAACTCTTGGTAAAGCTCACAGGAACTTCAAAAGAGTTTACAATATGGAGCATGGCCACAGCCACCCAGGTTCCGATAAAGAACCAGTTGGCCACATAAAGGTGACGCTCTCTTCGTTTAACCATGGTGCCAAACATGTTGATGCCAAATACCACCCAAATCAGCGTAATAAGGATGTCGATCGGCCATTCGAGTTCTGCATATTCTTTACCGGTTGTATATCCCAGGAACAGCGAAGTGGCTCCCAGCACAATGATGGTTTGCCAGCCCCAGAAATGAATATAGCTCAGCTTATCGCTCAGCAACCTTGTTTTTAAAGTACGCTGAAGAATAAAATAGGCACCGGCAAAAACGGCGTTGCCAACAAAGGCAAAAATCACCGCATTGGTGTGTATGGGCCTGAGCCTGCCAAACGTGGTATAAGGTATACCAAAATTTAGTGCCGGAAAGGCGAGCTGAAAGGCAATAAGCACACCCACAAGCATGCCCACAATACCCCAGAAAAGACAGGCAATACCGAAGTATTTCGTGATCTTGTTGTCGTAATAGAATTTTTCCAATTGCATAGTTGGTTATGGTTTATCGTTATTATGGTTATCGTCGAAAAAAATGCGGTGTGCAGGCGAAAAATCATCATCAAACTGACCCGTTCTTACACTCCACAGGTAGGCTGCCAAAAAAAACAATGCCACCAGTAAGCTCACGCAGAGTAGAAATATGATTATTTTCATATATTATTTTAACATGACAAAAGTATTTTCAGCGGGCAGGTCAGAAAATGCGTATTCTTATGGATAAACATGATTTTAATCATATTCCACCAACTGCCATAAGCAGTGCGCATAGATTCATATTACAGATATCTTCGTCTCAACAGGCCAGTTTGCGGCCGATCAATTTTGTACCAAAGAACGACAGCATTACGATTCCAATGGACGACAAGGGCATGATAATGGCCGCCAGCACGGGTTGCAACTGGGCTGTGGTAGCAAAATACAGTCCTGCAATATTATACAAGACAGAATACGCAAATCCTGTAATAATCAAATTTTTAGATGATTTTGCTGCACGGATGAATTTTTGGAGCCTTCCAATATTTTTTGAATCCATCACGGCATCGCAGGCCGGCGAAAATGAAAAACTATTTTCCACCACGCTGATGCCCACATTGCTTTGCATGAGTGCACCGGCATCATTTAGCCCATCGCCCAGCATCAGTACATGATCGCCCTGTTGCTGCAACTCCTGCACATAATCGAGTTTTTGCTGCGGGCTCCGGGCAAACAGCAATGATGCTCTTTTTGGAAATATCTGTTCCATCTGCGCCCTTGCATGCTCATTATCGCCGCTCAGTAACGAAAGGCTGAAGCCATCGAGCTTTTGCATCAGGTCATGCACGCCTGCCTTCACTTTGTTTTCTATTTCAAAAACAGCTTTTATCTTTTTGTCGATGCTTACATATACGCGGCTTCCCTGCAGGCTGCCGGTATACTGCTGCACAAATACGGCACTGCCGATCTTTATATGGCGTTCGTTCACCCAGGCTTCTATGCCAAGGCCACGCTCCTCTTTAAAATTTTCTATCCTTATTCTGTTTAAATCACCGTAATGTTTTACAATGGCCCGGCTCATGGGATGTATGCTTTGCGCCATTACAGAAAGCACCAGTTCCTTTTCTGCCGGGGTCCAGTTTGTTTGCAGCACATTTACCGGCAGTTCCGATGCCTCGGTTAAAGTGCCAGTTTTATCAAATACTATATGGTTGATTTTTGTAAGCTGCTCGATGCTGTTTGTATTCTTCACAAAAAAACCGTTCTGGCTGAACAGGTCGATCGTGTAGCCATATGTAAAAGTGGCACTTAACAGCAGCGAACAGGGACAGGCCACAATGAGTACGGCGGTTAAAGCATTCCATGCCCTGGAAGCATCATTCAACTGCCAGTAAACAAATGCAGATGCCGCAATGGCAAAAACAATGAGTGAAAAATATTGGCTGAGTACGGTAGTGAAGGCCTTCCGGTCGTTTTGTTCGTTTTTAAATGCCTTGTTGTTCCATAGCTTGGTGAAATTACTCTGGTTAAAAGAAGCGACGCTTACCATCTCGAGGTTGCCGCTTATTACCTTACCGCCGGCATACATGATCTCACCTGTATTGATGGGCGATGGCGTATTTTCTCCTGTAATAAAACTATAATCTATAAGTGCACTGCCCTTGCTCAGCAGACCATCTACAGGTATGATCTCCTGGTGGTGCAACAGGAGTATATCATTTTCCTTTATATCCTGCAGGCGGCAGATGGTTTCGGAAAAATTTTCGAGCCTGGTAACGGCAATGGGAAAATATGATTTGTAATCGCGGTTAAATTTAAGTGTACTGTAAGTGCGGTTTTGAAGCGTTCTGCCTATGAGCATAAAGAAAACAATTCCACTCATACTGTCGAGGTAGCCGGCACCCGTACCGGTCAGGATCTCGTACACGCTTCTTCCAAATGTAATGAGCACGGCCAGTGCAATGGGAGCATCTATATTGAGGTATTTTTGCTGGAAACTGTAAAATGCATTTACAAAAAATTCTTTGGCGCCGTAGAAGAAAACCGGCAGCGCCAGCACGAGGTTCACATACCTGAAAAAGCTGGCCAGCGTGGGATCCTTTCCAAACTCAAGCCCCAGGTATTCAGGAAAACTCACCAGCATGATATTGGCAAAGCAAAATCCCACCACACCAAGCTTATAAGCAGTTTTTTTGGGAGAATAAGCACTCTCCTTTTCTTCTGCATCCTGCATGGAAATATGCGGTTCATAGCCAATAGATGTGAGGAGTTCGGCCAGTTCTTTTAGTGATAAACTGTTATGGTCAAAGGAAACCGACAGTTGTTTGCTGCTGAAATTCACCTGCGATGAAATGATGTTTTCATTGACCTTTCGCAGGTTTTCGAGCAGCCAGAGGCAGCTGCTGCAGTGTATTTGCGGCAAAAAGAAACTGACCTGGGTTTGCTGCTGGTTGCGGAAACTGATAAGTTTCTTAACGATCGTATCGTCGGTAAGATAATGGAATTTAGATGGGGCGATTTCCTTAATGGTAACGCCGGGGTTTTCATTAAGGCAGTAATAATTATCGAGGTTATTCTGCTGCAGTACCTGGTAAACCGTTTTACAACCGCTGCAGCAGAAGCTTTTTTCGCCAAGGGCGATCTCCCCATCGTGGCATTTTTCGCCACAGTGGAAGCAGTTAGTGATATTGGTGGTTTTGTTCATTCTTTACCGCCGCAGCATTTACCACAGTTTTTATACTTCAAATACAAAGATTTATCTTTCATATGCTGAAAAGGCACCAGCAATTTTTCAAATGAATTGATCTTTTCGGTAAGATCACAGTCGTCCCCTTTTTCTACAAATTCATGGCAGAATTTCTTGGCACCTTCAAGGGTATGCATAAGCGATTTATAATGCGCTTTTATATTATTAAAAGGTTTGCAGGAATCTGATATCTTGTTTTCTTTTTTCAGCTTCAGTATATAAGGAAACAGTACCAGTTTTTCTTTCTGGTACATGCCTTCCAGCTCTGTATTCATACGCTGCACCATACCGGTGAGCGTGCTGAACTCCTCTCCCGCCTCAAACTTGGATACACAGGAAGCTATGTCTGTAAGTCTGTTGAACAGCGATGGATAAATGCCATCAATCACAACTTTAAAAGCCTCTTCCACCGGGAGGTCTTTAACGTCGTCCATGCTGATAAAATAAGGCGTTCGCATTTTATACATTTATTGTAATGTAAAAATGATTTTTTTATACAGGGGTGGCAATGATTTTTCTGGTGGGCAAGTATGATTTTTATCAGGTTTTATGAAGAAAAAAAAACAGGTAACCGGCTGCGATGCAGAATTGGTAATGGTTTTGGAGAAAAACAGCAATGCCTGCGGGGCCAGTTGGCAAGGAGCCGGGTTTACTGGTAATCTCGCTATGAGAAGAAGCTTGACATTAATATCAGGGCTAGTTTTTTTGCAGAAGACATTACTAAAAAGTAAAGCAACTCCCTTTTTTGGGAGCGATATTTTGTTGAGGCAAATCCTAATCGTTGATATTAGCCACCCTTATCAGTTTGGGCAGGTCGAGTATCTCAATTTTTTTTCCGTGGAGGTGAATGATATCTTCTTTATTGAATTCCGAAAGCAGGCGGATAGCAGTTTCTGTGGCGGTACCCACCAGGTTGGCGATCTCTTCCCGGCTGAACGTGGCGTCAATGGTTTTTCCATCGGCCTCGAAACCATAGGTTTCTTTTATGAAAAGCAGGGCTTCGGCTAATCGCTCCCTCACGGGTTTTTGTGCCAGGTGTGTTATTTGCAGTTCGGCCTTGCGCAGGTCATCGCTCAGCAGTTTAAGCATTTCCATGGTAAGCTGGCTGTCTTTTTGCAGGATGCCCATGAACAATTCTTTTGGTATAAAACAAACACCGCTGTCTTCGAGTGCCACAGCCGATGCATTGTACATATCGCCGCTTAACAGGGAACGGTAACCGAGCGGGTCGCCGGCCTTCACCAGCCTGATGATCTGTTCACGTCCATCATCACCACGCTTGGTAAGCTTTATTTTTCCGCGGTTCACACAATACACTCCGTAAGGGCGGGATCCCTCTTTGAAAATAGTTTCCCCCTTTTTATATGCGGTGCAAATTTTTTCCTTTTCTATCTCATGAAGCGTATCATTATCCCTGTTGCAGAAAACGTTTCCAAACCTTTTGGCGCAGCGTTGACAATCATCCATTTGTTGGTGTTCAAATCCCATTAAAAAAGTTTAAAATGTATTTGCGAAATTAAGTCAATTGTGCCATTATGAGAAATACAATTATTCCCGAAATAAAACCCAGCAGGGCCAGCCAGCTGATCCGCTTCAGGTACCAAATAAAATCCACCTGTTCAATGCCCATTACCGCCACCCCGGCTGCCGACCCAATAATGATGGCACTTCCCCCCGTACCCGTGGTCAGGGCTAAGAATTCCCAAAAATTATGATCGGTGGGATAAGTATTCAAATCATACATACCCTGGGCAGCGGCCACAAGCGGCACATTATCAACCAGTGCAGAAATAAGCCCCAGGGCTATGCCAATAAGGTAATCATTTTTAAGTGTATTGGTCATTGAGTGGGCAAGTTCTTTAAGCATACCCGATGCCTGCAGGGCACCCACTGCCAGTAATATCCCTAAAAAAAACAATATGCTGGGTGTATCCACTTTTTGCAGCACCCTGCTTACATCAAATTTTTCGGCCTGGGCAGGTTCCTTGCTTTTATGCAAAAAAGTGGTGATCACCCACATGAGTCCAAGTGCCAGCAACATGCCCATAAAGGGAGGTAAATGTGTAAGGGTTTTAAATACCGGTACAAAGATCAAAAACCCAAAGCCGGCAAAAAGCATGATGCGGCCCTCGCTTAGCTGCAGGGCCGTAAAACTTTCCTTTTTTATTTCCCGTATGTGCTGGCCGCGGAAACGGTATGCCACTACCAGGGTGGGAACCAGGCAAACAAAAATGCTTGGCAACAGCAATTGTTTAATGATATTGAAAGCCGTGATCTGCCCGCCGATCCAGAGCATAGTGGTGGTTACATCCCCTAACGGGGACCAGGCACCGCCGGCGTTTGCCGCTATTACGATCATGCCTGCAAACCAGAGCCGGTCTTTGCGGGCAGGTAAAATTTTTCCGCTGAGCGATACCATTACAATGGCCGTGGTTAGGTTATCGAGCAGGGCCGACAGGAAAAAAGCCATGCCCACCACTATGAGCAGCAATTTTCTTTTACTGGTGGTGGAAATTTTCTGTGTAATGATGTCAAACCCGTTATGTGTATCAATCAATTCAACTATCGTCATGGCGCCCAGCAGAAAAAACAGGATAGACGCAATTTCTGAGAGATGATGCATCAGCTCACTGTTCACATCCCCGGCAGTTTGTGCACCCAGTATATACAATAGCCAGCAAAGTACGCCGGTTATCAATGCCGATGCGGCTTTGTTGATCTTTAAAGGATGTTCAAACGCAATGGCCAGGTAACCAAGTATGAATATGATGAGAATTGCAGTTGGCATCAATCAAAGATAACTAAGGTTGGTGAAACCGGATTTGTACAATAAAATAAAGAGGCTGTCTAAAAAGCAAGTTTGGTTTCACACAACGGGCACAATGAATACAACGAACGCAAAAATGTAGTTAAGAATCAACTATTCGTTGTACCCTTTGCCTTCATTGTTTCATTTTGTGAAACAGGCATTTGAGACAGCTTTAAAAATAAATCATAATGGCAATATTAATCCGCCTTCGTAAATTTTAATATTTGCTTAAACCCATTTATATCGCTTATCGAAACCGCATACGTTCCGGCGGGTAATGCAGGAAGGTTGATCATTTTAATTGTGTTTCCTGCAGTTATCGTTAATTTATGCTGCATCAGTTTTTCTCCTTTTACATTGTAAATGGACAGATCGGCCATTTTATCAGCAGCACTGTTTATGTCAAGCTTTAGCCGGTCATGTACAGGGTTTTCTTTAATAGTTATAGTCAATGCTTCAAGATTGATCCTCACCATCCTGGCATCGGAAAAATGATACGACCCGTCTTTGTGAAATATTTTAAGCCGGTATAAAATGGACCTGTTAAACTGGGGTGCAGCATCTGTGGTCAGGTAATTTTCCTGCCCGTGTTTTGTTGTTGCCGGTACAAATAAAATGGATTCGAAGCTGTTTCCACTTGAACTGCGCTGTACTTCAAACCTGCTGATCTGCCCATTGTCAGGCACTATCCAGGTCAGTTTTACTTCTTTGTTTATGGCCGCAGCCGAAAAGCTTGTGATGTTCAATGGCAATGCCGGAACCGTTCCCTGCACCCATACCGAATAACTGTAAGCAGGCAGTTCAAAATAAAGCTGCCCCGCAGCGCTCAAAACACCGAAAGGAAAATTGGAGCGTCCTAAAATATCTGTAAAGCGGGTTCCGGCAGCAATGGCTCCGCCTCTTGTGTTGATGTTATGATCCACCTTCAGGTCTGTGGCTCCAAAATTGATGGCTACTATAACATCTTTATTTCCGTTGCCCGCATGCCCCTGCAGTTGATAGATGAGCACTTTATCGGCCCCCACACTTCCGGGCAGATAGTTGGCTCCATAGGGTGTTGCAAAGCGGTTTAAATAATCAACCGAAGGAGAGCCGTTGATATATATTTTCAATGCAGTAATAAGATTCGATATTTCGGTACGGTATGCCGGCATCCCGGTTGGATGATAACCGTACAACGGCCCGCTTGGTGCGGGGTAACCAAAATAGTCGGGATAAAAAATACCGGGTACGCCCAACTGGTTATTGGTGATGGTATAAGCATAGGCCAGGTTGGGATGGTTTCTTACCAATGAATTAAAACCCGAAGCATCCCTGAAATCGTGGTTGTTTACAAAGGTCACAATATTGAAACCGGGCACCCCGTCGGCATCGTGCAGGCTTCCGTTAAAAATATTCCTTACATCAAACCCGCTGTTATCGCATGCCTGGCGAAGGTTTTCACGCAGGCTGAAATCGAATACCTTCGGCTGAACAGCCGCTTGCGTGGCAGGCTCCATATTTGCTTTTACATTATTGATCCAGGTGCTCAGTTCGGCCGTATTGGTGCTGAACCATTCGCCCACAACCATCGATGGATCCATTCCATACGTATGCATACTGTCGAGCATATCGCCAACAAAAGCCGGTGAAAAATGTTTTACCGCATCTATACGCATTCCTTTTACACCTAACTCAGCCCGGTTCCATTTTGCATAATTGATCAGGCTGTCTTTTGTGCGTTGCTGAAACTGGTCATAGTCATAAAAAAACAACATGCTGTCCCAATCGCCATCCAGGTAAGTGGTGGAAGCATTGGCCGTATTGGGTTTAAAAAATTCAAAGTTCATCTGGCCGCGGCCGCTGGGCATATTGGTAAAATTGGTATAGGTTTGGTAAAGCAGATCATTTACAATATCTGCACTTCGTGCCGAACTCCAGATGCCATATATTCTGTGATCGCTGTAACCCCCGCTTGTATTGTTGAGATAAATAAATACAGAATCGCCTGCAGGATCAAAATCTCCGTTGGCTATTGTTAGTTTAAATTCATCTGTTCCGCAGCCCCCACTGTTCTCCAGGTTTGCATACATGAAGCGACCGAATGAAACAGTATTATTTGGTTGGGCACAATCTCCCCCGCCATTTGGCTCTGCTTCATTTTGTGCCGGCTGTCCCGAAAATTGGCGCACACCGGTAACCATATAAACCCAATATTGATAACCATTGAAGCGGGCATCCCCGGTTTTTGATGAAATTTTAAAATAGTAATCCCCGGCACCGTTTCCACTGCTTCCGCCAAGTGGTAAAACACAATTAAAACGGTCGGACGGGAAAGGTTGTTTTGCCGCATTATAATGAGTGGTAATATAGGCTTTCACAGCCGGGTTGATCTCTGCATCGCCGCCGTTACGATGGTTAAGCACAATATCTCCTACCGGGTCGATACCCTGCGCAGCAAATTCGCTCATCATGGCGTTAAGTGCGGGCCTGGTTCCAAGGCCTGTGGTTTGGTTGCCAATAAACAGATCCCATGGATCGTAGCCATTACTTCCCTGGTTCCGGCATAATGCATGTGGCGGAAACCATACATGTGAAATACCGTCCTGTTTTAAGGCAGCGGCCTTAAGGCGCAAGGTATCGGCCCAACTGAACCCTGCATTGGTTTTTGGATAATCCCAGTACCAGCCCTGCATAAGTACCTGCTGGGCAAAAACAGGCAGGGAAAGAAATTGTAAAATGATAACGAAACGTAAAGTTTTCTTCATGCATGATTATTTTAAAACACTGCTAAAATTGCGGCTTTGAACAAGATAAGCCGCAGACAAAAATAATGTGTAAAGGTTACACTTCAGAATTTTTAAAATAAATATTTATGAGGTAAAACACATCCGCAGATACTTGCACCAATACTTTTCACTCCTTCTCCACCCTTCTCAGTTCGAGCATATTCAAACTGTTTGCTTTAAAGTTTTTAACGGATGGCTGCACCAGGTGCAGCACCATATCGTACCAGAGCGGAACAATGGGCGCATCGGCCAAAACCAATTTATCCATTTGCCGGTAAAGCTCATACCTCAGTGAATCATTTGTTTCTTCCAATGCCTGGTTGTATAAAACATCAAAAGCCGGATTTTTATAACGGGTATAATTGGGTGGTGCGGGGTTTTTGCTGTAAAACACGCTTAAATAATTTTCTGCATCAGGGTAATCAGCTATCCAGCTGCCACGGAAAAACAAGGCCTGCCCCTTGCTGGTTTGTTCAAACAGCAAACTTTTTTGTACTGTTTCCACCTGTACATTAATGCCCAATTGCTGCAGCTCATTGGCAACAAAACTGGCAATACTTGCATAAATGGGAATGGTAAGCAGTTTTACCGGCAGCGTTCCTTTTTCAAAACCAGCCTCTTTTAGTAATGTTTTTGCCAATTCCGGATCGTACACATAGCCCTTTACTGCTGCAGCATCAAAAGAAGGCAGGCCCTGCGGCACAAAACCGCTTTCGGCCGGCGTGCCAATTGAATTGCGCATATAAAGCATCATTTTTTTACGGTTGATTCCGTAATTGATGGCCTGCCTGATCTTTTTGAGCCGGAGTGGTGATGCCGCCAGTTGGGGATTGCTGCTGTCCATCAATATGCCGAAATATTCAATATTGAGATAGGGTTGTTTATTGAGCCGGATCTTTCCCTCCCATTGTTTTTTAAGGTTACCTGTTTTGCTGAGCACTTCATCTTTAAAGGATGATTCTATATCGTTTATAAAATCGAGACGGCTTTGCCGGAACTCAAGGAACTCGGTGGCCTTGCTGTCGAAAAAACTTACTTTAATGCCATCGAGATAAGGCATTTTTTTTCCACTGCTGTCTGTTTCAAAATAGTTTTCATTTTTTTTCATGATCAGCGCCTGGCCCTCGTCCCAGGCCACAAACGCAAAAGGCCCGCTGCCCACCGGGTGACACCTGAAATCTGTTTTATATTCTTCCACGGCTTCCCTGGGTACAATGGAACAATACTGCATACTCAATATGCCGAGTATGGGTTGAAACGGCCTTGCAAGTTTTAGTTGAAAACTGCTGTCGTTGAGTGCCAAAAATGGCTGGAGGCTGTCTACCCGGTCGTTGAATATCCAGGCACCCGGGCTTGCAGTAGCTTTATTAAGGATGCGGTTGAAACTGTACTGAACATCCTGCGCTGTGAGTTTCCTTCCTTTTCCGTTTGCAAAAACCGGGTCATCATGAAAAAAAACATCGTTGCGCAGGTGAAACAGGACAGAACGTTTATCTGCTGAAAACTCCCAGCTTTTGGCCAGCGAAGGTTTTATTTTCATGCTGTCGTCTACTTCCACCAATGTATTGTAAAGCTGGTGAATGGCCCACATTACCGATTGATTGCGGGCAAATGCGGGGTCAAGCGATGCAATACCGGTGGTTTCATTGTAGCGGAATATTTTTTTGCCATGGTTGGTATGGGGGCGGCATGCCTGCAGCAGTATTGCCGCTAGTATAACAAAAAAATACGGGGGAACAACTGGTTTCATTTCCATAAAAATAATGTGTTTTAAGCAGGACATCGCTTGTTTTTTATGCCTGCCATTATTTTCCCCGAATAAAGCCACTTATATAAATTTCACGCAAATGATTTTTTGAATCCGTATTTTTAATACAAATATGCAGCAATGAAATTTTCCAGATATTTTTCAGCGGTCTTACTATTTATTTTCGGCTCGGCCACCAGCTTTGGCCAGCCATTAAGCTCTAAAACAAGATTCACCCGGCAGGATACGCTTCGTGGAAGCATTGGCCCGGGCCGCATTGGCTGGGATGTACTGCACTATGATATTACCGTAAAGCCCGATTACGCAAGCAAGACCATCTCAGGCAAAAATATTATCCGTTATTACGACAATGGCGTAAAACTGATGCAGATAGACCTGCAGGAACCTATGCAGGCAGACAGTATCGTGCACAATGGAAAAAGGCTTTCATTCAAACGGGATGGCAATGCTTTTTTTACCGAAATAAGGAATCCCAATGCTATATACAAGATCAGCCCCGGCAATGATTCTATCATTGTTTATTTCAGCGGAAAACCTGTAGAAGCAAAACGCCCGCCATGGGACGGTGGGTGGATATGGAAAAAAGATAAAGCAGGAAGCCCCTGGATGAGCGTGGCCTGCCAGGGTGCCGGTGCAAGCATTTGGTATCCCTGCAAAGATCACCAGAGCGATGAACCCGATAATGGTGCAATCCTACGGATGATAGTGCCAGACAGCCTTGTGGCAGTTGGAAATGGAAGGATGATCGAAAAAAAGGCTGCCGGCGGTGGGCTCATGCAGTATTCCTGGCAGGTAACAGCACCTATCAATAATTACCTTATCATTCCAAGCATTGGTAAATATGTTCATTTTGGGGAAACTTATAATGGCCTTAAAGGAGCGCTGAGTATGGACTATTGGGTGCTTAACTATGAGCTGGATGCCGCAAAAAAACAATTTGCAGATGCACCCCGTATGATGAAGGCTTTTGAGCACTGGTTTGGCCCCTATCCTTTTTATGAAGATGGATACAAACTGGTACAATCGCCGCACCTGGGCATGGAACACCAAAGTGCCACGGCCTATGGCAACCAGTTCATGAACGGATACCTTGGCAGCGATCTGTCGGGCAGCGGATGGGGATTAAAATGGGATTTCATTATTATACACGAAAGCGGCCACGAGTGGTTTGCCAACAATATCACCACAACCGATATTGCCGACATGTGGGTGCATGAGGGGTTTACCAATTTCAGCGAAACATTGTTCACCGATTATTATTACGGTACACAGGCGGGCAACGAATACAATATCGGGGCAAGAAAAAATATACGCAACGATATTCCCATCATCGGGCATTACGGTGTGAACCAGGAAGGCAGCGGCGATATGTACCCCAAGGCAAGTGCCATGATACAAAACATAAGGCAGATCATGAACAACGATAAAAAATTCAGGAAGCTGCTGATGGGCCTCAATAAGGATTATTTTCACAAGCTGGTCACATCGGCACAGGTGGAACAATATATCAGCCAGTTTGCAAAAAAAGACCTGTCGAAGATCTTCGACCAGTACCTGCGAACCACAAAGGTTCCAACGCTTGAGTACAAACTGATGGATGGAAAATTAAGCTTCCGCTGGACAGATTGTGTACCGGGTTTTGATATGCAGTTGAAAATAAAAGGAAGCAAAAAATGGCTAAAACCAACAGAAGCATGGAAAACGATGCGCTATAAAAACAATGCGGTATTTTCTATTGATGACAATTTTTACATAAAAACAAAAATGATCAATTAAAAAAGGGATGCAACCTGCACCCCTTTCCGTTTATAGTAAAATATTTTTAATTTACACAGTCCGCATCTTCTTCAACAGCTGTTGAAAGAAGCGTTTCATTGATCTTGCCCCCACTGATGAAGCGGCGGCTCCAATAAGTTTCATCGAGGTTGCTGATGGTTACACCCACGCTGCTGCTGGCATGTACAAAATAACCTTCGCCCAAATAAACGCCCACATGGCTGATGCCGCCCCTGGTATTAAAGAAAACCAGGTCACCTTCTTCCATTTCGGGCCGCTTCAGTTTTTTGCAAAGAGCGTATTGAGCACGTGCGGTTCGTGGAAGCTGAAAGGCAAAAACAGAACTCATGAGCATGCCTGTAAAAGCGCTGCAGTCGATCCCTCTTTTAGTGGTACCACCATAACGGTAGCGGGTTCCCCACCATTCGTTGATGAAACGGAACAGTTCAGTATTGGTAATAGATTCCACCTCACGGTTGAGTAATAAGGCAAATTTGAAATGAAGCGCTTTGCACTGCTCGGTAATTAGCGGAGCTTTTTTGCTTTTGGCAGACGGGGCCGGTTTTACAGTTGTGACTTCAGGCGCAGCAGCAGTTTCAGTTACGGCATTACTCACCGGCGGAAGGGAAATATCTTCCGGTAATTCGGCACGAAATTCAATTTTGTTGTTAAAGCTTAACGCAGTTTGTGCGCTGGCATTCATGGATGTTCCTGAAACGATGCTGATCGCAACAACAGAAACAAAAAACAAGTTCTTCATACGTAAAAAAGAGTTTTTACAGTATGCACGACTTAGTCTTGTGTTCTTTGTTCTTCTCTGATTCTTTGATAATTCTCCTGGTTGATCTCCTTCCTGATAGTCTTGTCCTACAAACGATTAATAATAAATTTTTCTCAGAGCGCTGCAAAAATAAGGGTAAATGGTTAAACAAACAACCATTTCAGTCAACTTTACCCCTTTTAACAGACTTGAATGCGTTATAAACGCCAATAGGTATAGATTATTGTTTAAATATGTATTTATAGGTTTGTGAGCAAATTATCTTTACAGAAATAAAAACTGCCGGTAAATTACCGGCAGTAAAGAACTTATCTATCTAAATCATTATCAATTATTCCGCACTTTAAACAGCTTTCTCACCGTTCCGGCACCATAATTCACTTCGAGGATATAGACGCCATCGGGTAAAAGAGAAAGATCCAGCTGGTATATATTGTTTCCCCGGTTTGCCGTAAGCTTCTCTTTTCTGAGCAATTGGCCAACCATGTTGGTCAGCCGCCATTCGAGCGGGGCCGCCTGGTTGGTAGACACAAACAATTGCTGCTGTGCCCCTGGGTTATTGAATAGTTTTATATCTGTATCATACTGTATCACTGAGCTGTCGAATTTTACCTGGGTGGTTACCGATGTTGTTCTGGCACAATTTCCAAAAGCATAACGGTAGGTAATCTCATGGTTGCCTACTCCTGCCACTGATGGACTAAACATACCACCAGTAATTCCATTTCCCGTAAGCACGCCTCCTCCAGGCGAAAGCAAGAGGGTGACCGGTGCATCGGTATGCAGGTAAATCGGGGCAAGCCCATTAATATTTGGCACAAAATCGGGAGCCATGGTGGCTGTAACTGCTTTTCTCGAGCCATCGTTGCAGGCCAGCGGTGCAGCATCAATTTGCCAGTTGTAGAAATATGGATACTCCCTGTCGCCCGCATTGGAGCCAACAATATTTCCAATATTCTCGAGGCGGTAAGGAAAGCCGATATTGCTTGCCGCAGTGGTACTCTTATAAAGTTGGGGCAAGGTCCCGGTGGCCTTTAAACCCAACTGGTGATTCAGTCCTGCAGGAACAGAAAAATCCAGGTTTACCTGTTGTACACCTATAGTTACTGTAAGTGTCTTTTCTTCTATTAAATTATCATACATGTCCCTGAGTTCAATATTAACGGTACCGGCAATATTGGCATTTACGGTTACTGTTTTTAGCTTAAAAGGTTGAAATGCGTTGAAGATCAGGTAATCACTCCGGGTTCCGGTAAAATTTCCCTGGCCGCTGAAATTTGTTGCTGTCGGCCCCATTGCCCCGGAAAGCGTGTTGGGCAGGTCGGTCACATAGTAAGTTATATTTCCGGTAAGCGGAGCTGTGGTAAAATTGTTACCAGTATGTACCAGGTTTCCGCCAACTGCTGCATCATACCAATAAGCGTTTCCACTGGCGTATAAATTTGCTGCCACGCCCCTGCAAACCGTATCGGCCCTTGTTTCTGCTGGTTGTGAACTTGGCCCCGATGTAAATATGTCCATGGTATCGCTGGTGGCAGTGCCGCAGGGTGTGGTGGCGGTAACCCAGTAGCGGCCGGGCTGGCGGGCCACAATCTTTTGAGTGGTAGCACCAGTGCTCCAGGTATAGCTGCTTGCACCGCTGGCTTCCAGTACCAGGCTGTCGCCGGTGCAAAATACATTTCCTTTTTTACTGAAAATATAAGCGTAAGGATTGGTATTAGTGGTACGCTGCTGTGTAAGCGTGGTTTTGGCAACAAGCCAGTTGTTGTTCTCGTTCATTTCTGCGAAATGGTTATCCGGGTCTATCTGCACCATTACATGGTACTGCCCGTTACAGGCCTCGTATGGGATCTTCACAAAGCTTTCATCAAGGTTACGGCTGTAAATATCCACTTTGCCCACACTGATGCCCTGCATCTGGTTGCCACAATTGTAGCTTCCGCTACCAAGTCCGTAATTTGGAAAACTGGTATTGGTCAATACATTTCCTCCTGCATCCACACAATTACCCAAACTGCTGGAACAGGTGGTAAGATCGATCAGGCAAAAACTTACTTTAACACCCGAATTAACAATGGGCCATTGCAGGGTATCGGCTACCGAAGCATCCCGCAGGCGAAGCGTATATAAGCCCCAACCATCGATGTGAATATGTCCGTGTTCAGGATGGTATTGCATATACCCTGCCGGCCTTACGTCGTACCGGAATGTATTGCCTGCTTTATGATAAATCCGTTGATTGATGAGTCTTTTTAGTTCTTCTCCACCGGGACATTCAAAGTTAGACGGGGGAAAAAAGTTGCGCAGTGTATCTGTGCCACATATATAATCGTTTGTAGCAACTACTTCCATGGGTCCCCAGCCCACATTGGGTGTGGCCACATCTATGCGCAGCAGACCAGTATTGGGTGCAGGGGCCTGTTGCCCGTATTCTGCCCAGCCTGTATTATCATTCAAAGTTCTTTTTCCGGCAATAATATCGGGCAATAAGATGCAATCGGTAGCCCCGGTAGTGGGGCAAGCACAGCCACCCGGGTTGGCAAGGCTGCAATTGGTGGGTGGTGTGGCCGTTTTGGCACAAACAGAAAATGTTCCAGCATTAGTGCCCCCATAATTCCAAAATCTTATATACACGGTGGAACCCGGCGTGAGCCCAAAAAAAGAAATGAAAGGCATCAGGCCATTGGCACTTCCATCGTCATCGCAGGCTACCAGCACCAGCGATCCGCATGTACCGGTATAAAGCCCCATAACCCCATCAGTAAGGGTTCCCGGCAGGCCATCCAGTTCAATGCCACCATTGGCGGGTACAACGGCTTTAAACCATACATCGCCACCCTGGTAATTGCCACAGATCGGCTGCTGAATACCAGTACTGGCTGTAGCACCCTGGTTGGTATATTGTACAAATGTACAGGTGGTATTTACCGGTAGCAAAATGGCATTTACACACTCATCGTTCACCTGGCTTTGGGCCTTGAAAATGCCCAGGAATGTCAATAAAAAAAAGGATATGCCTGCGAACAGGAATCGTTTTGGTAAAAGCATGTGCAGCAGTTTGATAATAAGAGTGGTTATAAATTTAGGAATTTTTATTATATAGAAATTAATTTATTTGATTGTGGTATCTATACTCGTATTTATATGCAGAGGTGATGCTACCAGCAATATCTTTTTCATGATAAAGACAATGTTCCTAGTCCGGGCAGGCAAAACTCAAAAAAGTTAACCTTGCACAAATACAAAGTATTCATCAGTATAATTAAATTTTACACTCAGAGGTATGGCTTTGAGCAAAAAGAATATCAATCACACGCTGGGTTTCAAGGCAACGCTTTTTTATCCGCAGCTTTTTTGGGTGAAAACTTCCACGGGATCAGAATCAAATTAACTAATAAAGAAAATCACCATTTTCATCTGCATATCTATTTATTTCTTTCAACAATACTTACACGTTTTTTCAACTCCTCAATTTGCTCTTGAAGCTTCAGGATAATTTGCTGCTGTTCCTGCACAGCTTTAACCAGTGGCACCACAAATTCGGCATAACCAAGACTGTAATTATCTGCTTCCCCTGACGGTGCATGTACGGCATTGAATGAGGTAAACCCTGTTTGCTGCACGATCTTCTCCACATCTTGTGCTATAAATCCAATACTGCGGGCTTGAGACTGCAGTTTTAAAATTGCGGATGTTTCAGCGCTTATTTTCTCTTTTATATGTGCCGCAAAACTGAGCTTGTTGAAATGGTAAGATACAGGCTGCAATTTTAAAATAAAATCAAGTCCGGGCACATCGTCTTTAATGTTTTCTTTAAACCGGCCGTCAGATGGAAAGGTATAACCCACCTGCCCTTCAATTACCGTAACAGCAGCATTACCAAGCCTTATTTTATTACTTGCATTAACAACAGCGCTGTTACCAATGGCTGTTGCATTTGTAAGGTTGGCAGCAGCAACATTTGCATTGTACCCAATGAGTACATTGCGTGTACCAGATATATCAGACAGGCCAGCATTACTTCCCATATACACATTTTCGCTGCCATTTAAATTGGGAGCCGCCAAAGAACCGATAACAACATTATTGGCCCCTGAAACATTATTTTGCAGGGATTGCTGCCCAATGGCTATATTACTATTTGCAGCACTGCCGCCTTTATTTCCGGCGTAACTGCCAAGATAAATATTTGAACCTCCTCCCGTACTTTCATAGCCGGCCCTGAACCCCAGGAATATATTTCCCCCGGTTGGGTTATTCTTGCCGGCATGTGCTCCCAGGGCTGTACTGAAATTCTGAGTACAATTATACAGTGCTGAATCTCCCACGGCCACCCGCCATATCCCGCTGCCATTTACTGCAGCAGCATTGCCAACAGCCACATTGGCATATCCCGAAATATTATTCTTCATGGCTTCATACCCTATGGCAGTGTTATAATCGGCAGCATTAGAATATAAGGACCATGGGCCATACGAGATATTAAAACTACCGGCCGAATTTGAATAAAGGCTTCTGAAACCGGTAGCAGTGTTATATACACCGGTAACATTTGTAAGCAATGCATCAGAACCCAGTCCCACATTGTTGTAGCCGGTCATGTTTGCTTTTAATGCATTAAACCCCATGGCTGTGTTGCCGGCACCAACTGTATTGGCAAAAAGTGCCTTTGAACCCACTGCAGTATTATTAATCCCATCTGTAAGTGAAGCAGTGCTGATATTGCTGTATAAGGCTGAATCGCCAACAGCCACCAGGTTACTGCGGGTAGTGGTATTGTACAATGCCCTGGCGCCAATAGCTACATTACTATACCCCGAAACGTTTTCAAACAATGCCTGGTAACCATTTGCCACATTTGTACTTCCTGTGGCATTATTATACAAGGAATGAAAGCCCGAAGCACTGTTCCCCTCCCCTGTTGTATTCCAATATAAAGTACTTGAACCAACCGCGGTATTGGCACTGGCACTTGTGTTCCTGTTTAAGGCCCAGGTACCAAAAGCTGCATTGCCTGCGCCGGAAATGTTGGATGCCAATGCAACTTGGCCGAAGGCCGAATTATTGGCCCCGGAATTTAATGCCCCGGCAAAAGATCCAAAAAAAGAATTGCCTCCTGCTGCTACATTTTCTCTTCCTGCGTTATCTCCCACAAATGTATTGCCCGCACCTGTTGTATTTTTAAGGCCTGTTGCAGAGCCAATAAATGTGTTCCCGTTTATTGTATTTACCAAGCCGGCATCTGTACCAACAATTGTGGCCCATGAACCTGTATTGTTTTTACCCGCTTTGCTCCCGATCATGATACTATAGTTGCTGAATACTGAACTTGAACCTGATGAATCGCCAAAGGATGTATTAAAACTTCCCGTATTGTTTTGGCCCGAGCCAGCACCAATAGAATAGTTACCATTGATGGCATCAAAACGCCCGATCCATTTGTTATCTTGCCGGAAGCTTAACCCGGCATTATCAGTTGTGCCAATAAAATTTGTGACAGGGTTGGAACCACTGTTCCCGGCGAGGTTCCACCCGTTTTTAGCATTTTGAAGCCTTATCCATGCCATGCCATCATACCAGTAAAAACTGCTGTCGGCAATATCGTTTTGATAAACCAATAATCCCGCAGCCGGCGCCGGAATAGCCAGGCGTTGGCCCGCACTCATCCTTGGTATCAACAGGCCCTTCGTTGTACTGCTGACCTCTAATTGTGCCGATGAATTAGGCGTGCTGGTACCAATACCAACAGATTGGGAATTAGTTGAGAGGCAGAAAAGGATGGCCATGGCAAAAAAGAATATTTGTTTCATAACGTATTTTTAAAGTGGAGCATGATTCATAATTATTACTAATTACAGCAACCTGTATCATTAGTACAAATACGGTATAACCTCTAGGCAATTTGTATCATTCACATTGCATAACGATTTACTTACCGTATGATCAGTAAGTCATTTCTAAATCTCTAATTTTCTTTGCTGAACACTATGCGATCTGAAAAATTTTATCCCAGATCTTCTTTTCTAAAATCAATTCATGCCCAAACAGGGAAAGACTATAAAATCAGGATGGGCCAATAGCAGAACGGAAATTTGAAGTCACAAGAATACAGGTTTGCTTTTCAAATATAAGCAAGTTTTACATTAATATTATAATTTCTTGTAATGGCAGATGCTGGACACCCATTCCTGTTTAGTTCAACCGGAGACACACCACCACTGCAGAGCATGCTGCAACAAACACAGGAGCGGCAGCTGCGAGATGGAAAGTAAAATGCATGTGGAGAAAATATAGTATCGCTATCTCTGATTTTTCCGAAATTCGCCTGTACAGGCATTAATTTATGAAATTTTCACACCTCCACGTACATACACAATATTCCCTGCTCGACGGGGCAGCTTCCATTAAAAACCTGTACAAAAAAGCCATTGCCGATGGTATGCCTGCCCTGGCCATCAGTGATCATGGTAATATGTTCGGCGCTTTTGAATTTGTAAAAGAAGCCTATAACCATAAAAACGAAGATGGTACGCTTAAAATAAAACCCGTGGTGGGCTGCGAGTTTTATATTACGCAGGACAGAACACGCAAAACCTTCAGTAAGGAAGAAAGAGACCCACGCCATCACCAGATATTACTGGCAAAAAACGATATTGGTTATAAAAACCTGGCAAAACTTACTTCGCTGGGCTATATCGAAGGAATGTACAGCAAATATCCCCGTATAGACAAAACACTTATCCATAAATACCACGAAGGCCTCATTGCCACCACCTGCTGCCTGGGAGCGCTGGTGCCTCAAACCATTTTAAAAAAGGGCGAGGCAGAAGGCGAAAATGAATTTAAATGGTGGCTCAATATTTTCCAGGAAGATTATTATGTAGAACTGCAGCGCCATGGCATTCCCGAGCAGGATAAAGTGAATGAAGTGCTGCTGAAATTTGCCAAAAAATATAAAGTAAAAGTAATTGCCAGCAACGACAGCCATTACGTGGATCAGAAAGATTTTAACGCCCACGATATTTTACTCTGCATTAACACCGGCGAAAAACAAAGCACCCCTGCCCTGCGTGAATTTACCGATGATGATGTGCTGGCAAAGGGAAAACGCTTTGGGTTCTTTAATGACCAGTTTTATTTGAAGAACACCGCCGAAATGAGCGAGACCTTTAAAGACATTCCGGCTGCCATTGACAATACCAATGAAATTGTAGACAAAGTAGAATTGCTCGACCTTAAACGTGATATCCTGCTCCCACATTTTGTGGTGCCATCAAATTTTAAAACACAGGATGAATATTTAGCCAGCATTACCTGGGCAGGCGCAGCAAAACGTTACCAGATACTTTCGCCCGAAACAGAAGAACGCATCAGGTTTGAATTGAGTGTAATTGAAAAAATGGGCTTTGCCGGATACTTTTTGATCGTGAGCGATTTTATAAAGGCCGGCAGGGAAATCGGGGTGTTTGTTGGCCCAGGCCGGGGTTCGGCCGCAGGCAGCGTGGTGGCTTATTGCATTGGCATTACCAATATTGATCCCATAAAATACAATTTACTGTTTGAGCGTTTTCTTAATCCCGAGCGTAAAAGCATGCCCGATATTGATACCGATTTTGATGATGAGGGCCGACAAAAAGTGATCGATTACGTGGTGAACAAATACGGTAAAAACCAGGTGGCACAGATCATTACCTACGGTACCATGGCTGCCAAAAGCAGTATTGCAGATGTGGCCCGTGTAATGGACCTGCCACTACCCGAAAGCAGGGCACTTTCTAAACTGGTTCCCGAAAGGCCGGGCATCAATTTAAAAAGATTATTACATGCGCCGTTTACAAAAGACAACAGCGGCGAAAAATCGCTCGATGAAAAAGAACAACTGGGTGCCGATGAAATTGAAAGTGTAAAGCGCCTGCGTGAAATATATAACGGCACCGATCTTAATGCAAAGATACTCCATGAAGCAGAAATACTCGAAGGTTCGGTACGCAATACCGGTATTCATGCGGCCGGCATCATCATTGCCCCAAAGGATCTTACCGAACTTATTCCTGTAGCCACTTCAAAAGAATCTGATCTCTGGCTTACGCAGATAGAAGGAAACAGTATTGAAGAAGCAGGTGTTATCAAGATGGATTTTCTTGGCCTGAAAACACTGAGCATTTTAAAAACAGCTTTATTGCTCATCAAAAAAAATCATGGGGTGGAAATTGATATTGATACCATTCCGCTTGATGATGAAAAAACATACGCACTTTACCAGCACGGCGATACCAATGGTACTTTCCAGTTTGAAAGCCCCGGTATGCAAAAATACCTGCGAGAACTGAAGCCCGATAAATTTGACGATCTTATTGCCATGAACGCCCTGTACCGCCCGGGGCCTATGAGCTATATTCCCTCTTACGTGGCACGCAAACACGGGCGTGAGATCGTTACCTACGATCTTCCGGATATGGAAGAATACCTAAAAGAAACTTATGGTATTACGGTGTACCAGGAGCAGGTGATGCTGCTCTCGCAAAAACTCGGCGGTTTCAGCAAGGGCGATGCCGATGTATTGCGCAAGGCCATGGGTAAAAAGCAAAAAGCCGTGCTCGATAAGATGAAGGTAAAATTCATGGAAGGTGCCGTGGCCAAAGGTCATCCAACAGACAAGCTTGAAAAAGTGTGGACCGACTGGGAGGCATTTGCGCAATATGCATTCAACAAATCGCATTCCACCTGTTATGCATTTGTGGCTTACCAAACAGCTTATTTAAAAGCGCATTATCCCAGCGAATATATGGCGGCCGTGCTCAACCATGCCGGCAGTATTGATAAGATCACTTTCTTTATGGAAGAATGCAAGCCCATGGGCATAAAAGTACTTGGGCCCGATATCAACGAATCGCAAAATGGTTTTGCCGTAAACGAAAAAGGCGAGATCCGTTTTGGATTCAGCGGTTTAAAAGGTGTGGGCGAAGCGGCCATCGACAATATTATTGAAGAAAGAAATAAGCACGGAAGGTTTAAAGATATTTTCGACCTGGTGAAACGGGTGAGCCTGCGTGCCGTGAATAAAAAAACACTGGAAAGCCTGGTGTACAGCGGCGCCTTCGACAGTTTTACAGAGATGCACCGGGCCCAATATTTTTACCAGGCACCCGGCGATGCTGTTTCTATGGAAAAGATCATCAAGTTTGGGCAGGTGTTTCAAACACAGGCACAAAGTTCGGTCAACACCCTTTTTGGCGATATGCAGATGCCCGAGATCATGCCGCCAAAATTATTACCCTGTGTACCCTGGCAGCTGATAGAACAGCTCGATTACGAAAAAGACGTGACCGGCATGTACATGAGCGGGCACCCGCTCGACAATTATAAGTTTGAGCTGAAATATTACAATATCACTGCTCTCTCCGATTATCTTGATGTAAAAAATGCAGTGGGCATCATCCCTACATCCAAAAGTTTCAGGCTGGCGGGTTTGGTCATAGATGCACAGCACCGCTTAACAAAAACCGGTAAAAATTTCGGCATTCTCAACATAGAAGATTTCAGTGGAAAATCTGAATTTGCTTTGTTTGGAGAAGATTACGTACGCTACCAGAATTATCTAGAAAAAGGAATGATCGTGATGATAGAAGGCGCTTTTCGCCAGCGGTACAATACCGACCAATATGAATTCCGTATTTCAAAACTGCACCTGCTCGAAACCGTGAAGCAAACACTTACCAAACAACTGGTGATAGATATTGAACCGCAGTTCATAGATGATGAAATGGTAAACTTTATGGACAGCAATATCAAAAAACACCCGGGCAGTTCCACAATCCGTTTTAATGTGCGTGATGCAGAAAAAGACCTCAAAGTGGGAATGTACACGCTCGAAAAGGGATTTACGATGAACGACGATATGGCCGAATACATCAACAATCACCAATATATGAACGTAAGTGTTGTGGCGGGATGACAGGGAATGCCTTGACCTACTGCCTTTTTAACATTTTACCAATTTCGTAACATCCTGTGGATATGTCATTCGTGCAGAATCGGGCAAATGGATGTAAATTTGCAGTTCTATTTCAACAAAAAAATATTAAATATACCATTATGGCATTAGAACTCACCGACAACAACTTCCAAACCGAAGTACTCGATTCTGATAAACTTACTGTAATAGATTTTTGGGCAGAATGGTGCGGCCCCTGCCGTGCAATAGGGCCTGTAATTGAAGAACTCAGCAAAGAATACGATGGCAAGGTAAAAGTGGGAAAAGTAAACGTGGATAATAACCCGCAGGTATCTATGAATTACGGCATTACCAGTATTCCCGCCATCCTGTTCATTAAAAATGGCCAGGTGGTTGATAAATTAGTGGGTGCACAGCCAAAAGCAAATTTTGTAAAGAAGATAGAAGCACATAAGTAATTGTTTTTACATAAAATTGAAACCCCGGTATGGAGCCGGGGTTTTTTGTTGAGGTCCCAGCGGGGTTTTCACAGTACAAATCGACATGCAACAAAAATTTCCGTGAAACCCCGCGTGCTTAGTTTACCTAAACCATCATTAACCCCAACTACATTTTCCTGTAATGCAGCGGCTCAAAATGTTTTATTTAAGGTCCCAGCGGGATTTCACAGTGCAGTCGACATATTAACAAAAGCTCCCGTGAAACCCTGCGTGCTTAGTTTACCTAAACCATCATTACCGCAGCTACAATTCCCTGTAATGCACCGGCTCAAAATGTTTTATTTCATTCAACTCGTAATAAGAAGCGCTGCTGTGTTCATATTCTGTGAAATGCTTAGCCAGGTTCCATTTACCCCGCACCGGGTTTAAATGTATATAAAGGATTTTTTGATCAAGAAATTTATGCGTAAATATTGGTTTTGCATCAAACGATTCTTCAAATACCCTGTGACACTGGCCCTTTTTAATTTCCCTTGCTGATAGCGCTGCATGCAGATGCTGCAACAATATCAATTCTCCCGCCGCCTTCAGCCGCCTAACTACTTCATAAGCCATAAAACGCTTTGCATTTGAAATAATACTGTTTAACCGAAAGCCTGGTTTAGAAAAATAAAGAATAAAATGAAGGTGGTTGGGCATTATCACATAAGCCAGCACCACTATATTTTTATCTTTTAATATCCTGAACCATTTATATACCAGGTCGTAACCCTGGGTGATGTTAAAGAGGGGTATCCACTCAAAACAGGTGAAGCTGCAGAAATACATTGAGTATTCATCGGAATGTTTAAATTTTACAGACAAGGGTATTGCTTTGATCAAATATAAACATCATTCAAACGCGGGGTTTCACGGCAATACTGTTTTATCCGCAGGTTTTCCTGGTGAAAACCCCGCTGGGACTGTAGCGGCAGAAATACATTGAGTATTCATCGGAATGTTTAAATTTTACAGACACGGGTATGGCCTTGGTCAAATATAAACATCATTCAAACGCGGGGTTTCACGGCAATACTGTTTTATCCGCAGATTTTCCTGGTGAAAACCCCGCTGGGACAGGAGCATTTTTACCAGGCAAAACTCTGCCTGAACCCAAAACAAGATTAAAGTCATTTTTCATCTTACACCCAAATGCTACTTTGCAGTCCTTAATTGCCTGCTATGTCTTTTTTTTCAAGAGAAAATACAATTGCGCCACCCGGTTACAACCGCTGGAAGGTACCGGTGGCCGCACTCTCCATTCATTTGTGCATTGGCCAGATATACGCTTTTAGTGTTTTTAACCAGCCTCTTACAAAAATAATTGGCATCACAGCGCCTGCACCCGATGACTGGAAACTTACCACCCTTGGCTGGATATTCAGCCTGGCGCTTTTTTTCCTTGGTGCTTCTGCCGCCGTATTTGGCAAATGGATGGAAATATCGGGACCACGTGCAGCCATGTTTGCCTCGGCAATCTGTTTCTGCAGCGGATTCTTTGTATCTGCATTGGGCATTTACCTGCACCAGGTATGGTTGCTCTATCTCGGATCGGGCGTTATTGGTGGTATCGGGCTCGGGCTTGGATATATTTCGCCGGTTTCCACGCTTATCAAATGGTTTCCCGACAGGCCGGGAATGGCCACCGGTATGGCCATCATGGGCTTTGGCGGTGGCGGTATGATCGCTTCTCCCCTTTCGGTGTACCTCATGAAGTATTTCAGCCATGAACATTCCACGGGTGTGGCTGAAACATTTATGGTGTTGGGCGGACTATATTTTATACTCATGCTTTTTGGGGCATTTATTGTAAGGGTGCCCGCTGAAGACTGGAAACCTGCTGATTTTGACCCTGTAAAAAAAGCCATGAAAAAATTAGTGACCCGGGCAAATGTGCTTGCAGATGATGCTATTAAGACACCTCAGTTTTACCTGTTGTTTTTTGTATTGATGCTGAATGTAACTGCCGGCATTGGCGTGCTTGGCCAGGCATCGGTTATGATACAGGAACTTTTTTCTGTTGAGTCTGTAGGTAAAGTTAAAGCGATAGATGCAGCGGCTGCAGCCGGTTTTGTAATGCTGCTCAGTTTTTTTAACATGGCGGGCCGCTTTGCCTGGTCATCTCTTTCTGACAAAATTGGCCGTAAAAACACATACAGTATTTTCTTTACAACGGGTATCATCCTTTATTCGGCCATCCCTTCTATAGGTGCATCCGGCTCAGCTGTTTTGTTCATTGCAGCATTTGCGATAATCATCAGTATGTATGGCGGAGGTTTTGCCACTATTCCCGCATACCTGAAAGACCTTTTTGGCACCAAACAGGTGGGCGCCATTCATGGCAGGCTTTTGCTGGCCTGGAGCATGGCAGCCATCCTGGGGCCGGTACTCATTAATTATATGCGGCAGTACCAGTTGGATGTTAGCAAACTTCCAAAGGCACAGGTTTATTCCGGCACCATGTATGTTATGGCTGCACTCCTGCTTATAGGGCTCCTATGCAATTTGTCCATCAAACCGGTAGATGAAAAATATCATGTGAAAGAAAATGGAAACTGAAATATCAAATCTTTGTGTCCCAGCGGGGTTTTCACTGCCCCGCGAAACAGGTTGAAAATGCTTCCGTGAAACCCCGCGTCATCTTACCAGCCCGTGTTTAACCGGAAAATAAATTCCAACAAGAGATATTTTTTACCTTTGTGCCCCAGCGGGGTTTTCACTGCCCGGCGAAACAGGTTGAAAGTACTTCCGTGAAACCCGGCGTCATCTTACCAGCCCGGGTTTAACCGGAAAATAAATTCCAACAAGAGATATTTTTTACCTTTGTTCCTTAAAAAAATACTGTTTGAACTTTTCAAACCAAATAGAAATTCTCGCCCCCGCGGGCTCCTTTGAATCGCTGCAGGCTGCTATTAATGCGGGCGCCCATTCTATTTATTTTGGCGTGGAACAGCTGAATATGCGCACCAAATCATCGAATCCCATCACCCTTGCAGATATTAAAGAAATCAGTTCCATCTGCAAAAAAAATGGCTTGAGATCTTATCTCACGCTTAACACGGTGATGTATGAACACGATATGCAATTGTTGCGAACCATTTTGCAGGAAGCCAAAACTCAGGAGGTGGATGCCGTGATAGCATCAGATTTTGCCGTGATTGAATATTGCCGGCAAATGAAAATACCCCTCCATATTTCCACCCAGGCCAATGTAAGCAATATTGAAGCCGTGCAATTCTTTGCCGTTTTTTCGGATGTGGTGGTGCTGGCCCGTGAGCTTACCCTAAAACAGGTGGAACAGATCTCTAAAGAAATAAAACGAAGGGATATACGCGGCGTATCGGGCCAACCCATGCGTATTGAAATTTTTGTGCATGGTGCGCTGTGTATGGCTGTTTCGGGTAAATGTTATATGAGCCTGCATACACAAAACTCATCGGCCAACCGCGGCGCCTGCAACCAAAACTGCCGCCGGCCCTATAAAGTGACCGATACCGAAACCGGTGAAGAATTGATGATAGACAATGAATACATCATGTCGCCAAAAGATCTTTGCACTATTGATATACTCGACCAGGTGATCGGCAGCGGCGTGGAAGTATTGAAAATAGAAGGCCGCAGTAAAGGCCCCGATTATGTGTACAGCACAGTAAAATGCTACCGGGAAGCTGCTGAAGCCATTGCTGCCGGAACTTACAACCCCCAAAAGATTTTAGCATGGAAGGCTGAACTGGAAAAAGTATATAACCGTGGCTTTTGGGAAGGCTATTACCTGGGACGCAAATTAGGTGAGTGGACACCCAACCCTGGTTCGGCCGCCACAGAAAAGAAAATTTATATTGGGAAAGGGAGCAATTATTTTCCCAAAATAAAAGTGGGTGAATTTTTGGTGGAAAGCGGTTCGCTCAAAGCCGGCGACACCATTATGGTAACCGGCCCTCAATGCGGCATGGTAAAAGAAACCAGGGAAAAACTTTTTGTAAACGGTGTGCAGGCCGCAGAAGCTGTGAGGGGCGACCGTATTACTTTTCCGTTTGAAACAAAAGTTACCACAAAAGACAAACTATATAAAATATTGCCGCAGTAATGCCCAAGATCATTCATTACCGTCATAAATGCATTGGCTGTGGCATCTGCTACGAAAAACAACCACAACACTGGCGTATGTCGAAAAAAGACGGCAAGGCCACGCTGCTGAAAGCCATTGAAAAAAAAGGGATCTATATTTTAAATATCCACGGGGCCGAATCAGAACTCAGCAAAGAAATAGCTGCTGATTGCCCCGTGAATATTATCAAAGTGAGTTAAGCTCCCTCTTTTATGCTTTATTAGTAAACCGCTGAACCAGGGGCACCATACAATACAGGTGTCCGCTTATCATTTATAAAAACCTGATTGTGCTTTTGAGGTAGCGGTAAACTTCACTGCATCCATCCCCGGTGCATTTACTGATCCGTATCTCTTTACTTGTAACCGGTTTTGTTACCCTGTAAATTGCCAATGCCTGCCCGTTTACCAGTACCACAACCTGTTTCGTAATATGCTTACTGGTGAAACTGGATAGCTTTTGCCGGGCAACTTCCGTAAGGGTTACCAGTAACAAATGCTCTTTTTTCTGATGCAGCTGTATGACCGGCTCTTTGGTAAGTTGCAAAGGCACAAAATCATGCGTAAAAATTAAAACAGGATCGTACTCTGCAGGATCTTCCTCTACAAAAAGCGGGTTAAACTGAATGGCAGCTGTATTCTTTTGCGGTGATATATTTTTTGTGCCTGCTTCGTCAACAAGATAAATCCCATCCGGCAGTTTAGTTTGCGAAAATACCGCAGCCTGCGCAAGAACCAGGAGCGCTGACAAAATAATTTTTTTCATAATTTTCCTTTTGCGGTGGATAAAAGTTTTCATTTGATGTAGTATTTTTTAAACAATTCACAAAACAAAATAATCGTCTTCTAAAAAAAGTTAATCCAGATTAACATGGCTATATTTTTTTTGAAAATTAAGTTGCCCGCTAAGAAAAAAATATTAATAGGAAACGTGTTGTGCTATTAGAACTATTGCTGCAATAAGAAAAAGTTTGAAAAAATTTAAAAATTCAATCCTAGGAGTAGAATTACCGAAGTAGATGCTACCGGAGGTATGTTGTTGAGTAAAGCTGTTTCCCGAAATCGGGCTGTATATCCCTGCCAGACTGCGTCATGCAGGCAGGGATTTCGGGTGCCTCCCGATAGCTATCGGGATTGGGTACCTTTTTGGGCAAGCAAAAAGGTACAAAACAAAAGTTTAAAAGAATTTGTCAAGAAGTTTAAGAAGTTCAATAGCACAACACGTTAAAGGAAAGATCATTAAACCCTCAACAGCGGGCACCAGTTTTGAAAGACAATTACTTACAAAGGCCTTGCTTGCCTGCTATAACAGTTGCTCAAAATATGACCCGAAACCGTTTATTTTATCTATGAAAAGCAATTCCAATACCCAATGTCTTTGATACCCGTTGGCATCGGGCAAAAACAGGTCGTTGTTATTAAGCGGGTGCACGTCCAGTTCTGGACTAAGCGGGTCTGCGGGCTGCTCGTGGGGATATTCTCCAACAATATGGCCTGCAATATCGCCACCAAATGTATACCCGTATGCAGCTGCTTTTTCAACCGCATATTGAAACAGCCCCGAAGCCTTTAACGAACTCTGTTCTTTATACCAATGCTGTATTTCATACCATGCTTTTTCCACATCTGCTTTCATTTTTATTTTTTTGGGATCTTCGCCAATGATATATGTACGCCCAAGATCGGCCTCGTAACCGTTTACAACAGGCCCAAAATCAAGGATAACAATGTCATCTTCCTGTATAATGACATTTGGTGGATTATCAGGGTATTTACATAGCGTGTTTTTTCCTGCACGTACTATTTTTTTATGCCAGTGATGGTCAATACCGAATTTTCGGGAAGCCAGCTCGCAGATTTCAACAGAAAGTTGTGCTTCCGACTTACCAGCCACAATCAATTTGTTTTTTTCAACTGTGTTAAACAGGTCAATAGTTACATCCTGGGCATACCGAAGTTTTTGCTGGCTCATTTTTTTTGATTTAAATCCGGCACAAAAAAAACGAATCCGGCCCGGGTAAAAGTTAATCTACATTAACCTGCCTGATTTTTTTCTTCAGTACACTTAAAAACTGCGGCGTAATGCCCAAATAAGAGGCAATGTCTTTTTGGGAAAAGCGTTTTTCGGCGTAGGGCTTCTTTTTAAGAAATGAAATATATCTTTCTTCGGCGGATGTGGATAATATGGAATTGATCTGGTCTTGTTGTGAAATATAGGCATTCTGGAATAAGAGGCGGAAGAAACGTTCCAATTTTGGAACTTTTTGAAACAGCAGCTCCAAATCATCTTTATAAATCTGCAAAACTTCAGTATCCACCAATGCTTTAATGTTTGACTTCGATGCCGTTTGCGTGAAAAGGCTGTACAGGTCGTGCGCCCACCATTCTTCAATCAAAAAGTCGGTAATGTGCTCAAAACCGTTATCGTCCTGGTAATATGTTTTTAAGCATCCCCTGGTAACAAAGGATTGATACCTGCAGACTTCGCCTTCACGCAGTAAAAATTCGCCCGCGGTTATTTTCTTTGGGTTTACCAACGGTGTAAACAAATCTATTTCTTCCTTCGACAAAGAAATATACTTCGATACATGTGCAATCAAGCGTTCGTATTCCATACTATGATCATATCAAACTGAAAAAAGATATAAAACGCAGGTATTTTACCGGTTTTAGCAAAACTACAGCAAAGAAAAGATTATGAAAAGTTCAGTTTATTCACCATTTTGCTTTTTAACCAATTTGTATAAGGCATATAAATTTAAATAAATAAGGTTTTTTTTGAATCATTGGGAGCATAGCGGGAAATTCCCGGTCTTTATTCAAGGTTATCTTATCGCTGCAGAGAGAGGGGTTCCCTGCCCGACTGCATGTCACAGGCAGCGAACCAGCGGTACAGTTTCCCGTACTGCGGTTTTCGAGACCGCCCCGTTCGATCAGTCCGGCATCTTTCGGGGCAAAGTTAAACGGGTTTTGTAAATATTTTCGGGCATAGACTGTTACTTTTTGATGCCATTACTTTTTCAGCAGCAATTTCAACATCTCTTTTATCTCCCAGTTTTCTTTTTTCATTTCTTCGATCTGTTTTTGTTGTTCCTTTATCGCTTCCAGCAATACCGGTACCATACCGCTGTAGTTTACGCTTAATGTCCCTTTGTCATCTTCCTTAACGAGTTGGGGTAGCAGCTCTTGCAGTTCCTGCGCCAGCAGTCCAATTTGTTCTGTATTATCCCGGCTGGCTTCTTTCCAGTTGTAGCTATAACCGTTAAGCTTACCTACCAGGCTAAGCATATTGCCCAGTGGGGTAATATTTTTTTTAAGCCTGGCATCACTGTTTTGAGTAAGCGTGCCGGCCAGCGTGGCATTACCGTTGCCGCTGATGCGGAACAACTCATTTGAAGCAATGGCACTGTTGCCTGCATAAAACACATGCGCATCTGATAACCCAGGCACCTGGTAACGCAGTGTAAAACCATTTACGCCAAATCCGTAATACTGGTGATCATTATTGCTGCCTTCCCACATTACTATTTTCCGGTTTCGGGTATCGTTGGTAAACTGGAGCGGTGCGTTGGTGCCTGCAGTACCAATACCTACATTACCGATGGGTGTAATGACCATACCGGTATTCAATGCAACATTTGCACCGGCGGTATATGAAGCGTTGGTTACATAAAATTGCAAGCCTCCATTAAGCGGGTCGGTGCCAATATAACTGCCATACCCGTTAGCAATAGCTCTGCGGCCATTGTTATAATATGTATTTAATCCAATACCCGGAAAAGAGGATTCAATAGCAACACCCGTAGTATTACTGCCGAACATGGCATTGGCAGCGCCAGCTTTGGTATCAACCACCAGGCCGGCAAGTGTGGGGTTTACTGTGCCGATACCAGTATTACCATTGCGTAAAACAGTAAGGGCATTGCTTCTTGCGTTATCGGCAGTGCCATTGCCAATCTGAAAAATGCGGTCGGTAGCCTCAGGTATTGTTGGCAAGGGAGTATCTAGCGTATCATTAAATAAACCGGCTGACAAACCCACATAGGCTTTTGCTTTTGTTTCTAATCCGATTACTGTTGAATGTTCGCCACTCGCTACAGAAAAATACCCCATGGCAGTTGAATTGTCACCACTAGCCGTTGATTCCCAACCCATTGCTGTAGAACCATATCCGCTTGCTAATGAATTAATTCCAATTGCTGTTGAACCAATTCCACTTGCTAATGAATTAATTCCAGTTGCTGTTGACATGGCACCACTAGCCGTTGATTCCCAACCCATTGCTGTAGAAATAGTGCCACTTGCAGTTGATTTATAACCCATTACTATTGAATAATTACCACTTGCAACTGAACCAACACCGAATGCTGTTGAAACATTTCCTGTTGCCTTCGAATTAAATCCGGCTGCAAATGATGATGTTCCTATACTATCCCTGTTCCACTGGCCTCCTTCAATACAGCCTACCCTGAAAGCGGCTTTCTCCGGATACCACATCATGCGGATACCAGCACCCTGTATTGGCGGATTGGCATTTGTGTTGTATGCCGTTGTATTCCTGGTAAATACTACGGCACTGTCGGCCACATGCAGCCTTGCCATTGGTGTTGTGGTGCCAATGCCTACATTTTGAGCTGCGGCAAACATAAAACCTATACTGCCTGCTGCCAGTAATATTAACTTTTCATTCATACGCTATTTTTTTAAGAAGTTCCCGTACTATTTTTTTTAGTTCATTGATCTCGGCTTGTTGTTGCTGAAATAGAAAATGCTGCTTTTCAATCTCTACCTGCTGCTCCTTAACAGCTTCCAGCAGCAGCGGAACCAGTTTGGCATAGTCCACCCCTTTATAACCATCTTGTTCGTTCACCGCCTCCGGCACTACTTTCTCTACATTTTGGGCAATCAATCCTATTTGTCTTCCTTTTTGAAAATTATTTTTTGTAAATTCACCGGCTTTCATTTCATATTCCACGCCATTGATCTGCATTAGTTTTTGCAATGGGGATTGTATTGCCGTGATGTTTTGTTTAAAGCGTTCATCGCTCGCATAGGTGGTGCCGTTTACCCACAGGCTGCCAAAAATGGAAAAGGCATAAGCGCCGTTTTGTTCTGCTTTGGCCAGTTCGGTAAAAGTGCCGGCGTTATTCTGAGTTCCAAAGGAAACTTTAGATCCTGCCTGGTCGGCATGAATTCTCAGTTCACCGGAATAAAGCCCTATTCCATATTCGCCCAAGGGAGCAGCGAAAAACTGAATTTTTCCGCCAGTAGTTGCCGGGAACGACAATGGCCTTGAGGGTGTTGTGGTTCCAATACCAATATTGCCATTGCGTAAAATGGTAAGGGCATTACTTCTTAAATCTTCGCTGCCATTACCAACCTGGAATATCCTGTCATTAGAATTCATTGCAAACAAAGGAGAATCCGTGTTATCATTATATGCACCAACTGTAAAACTGCTATTGGCTCTTGCATAAGATTCAAAACCTATTGCGGCTGAATAATTACCACTGGCAAATGAGGTATAACCCATCGCAGTTGAATAATTGCCACCTGCAAATGCCGCATAACCCATCGCAGTTGAATAATTACCACTGGCAGTTGAACCATAACCACTGGCAGTTGAACCATAACCACTGGCGGTTGACTGTATACCCATTGCTGTTGAACCTTCTCCTGATGCAATTGATGCATAACCCAAAGCGGTTGAAGAACCTCCTGATGCGGTTGTTCTATAACCCATAGCTGTTGTAAAATCCCTGCTGGCTTTTGAATTATATCCTGTGGAAAATGAAAATATACCTATACTGTCCCTGTTCCAGTTGTTGGGGCATGCAGTACATAATCCAGGCGAGCCAATTATTGTTCCGTCATCCACCCCACCAACCCTGAAAGCCGCTTTCTGAGGATACCACATCATGCGCACACCAGCGCCCTGAACAGGTGGGTTGGCATTGAGATCAAAAACTGCAGTATTTCTTGTAAATACCACAGCGCTGTCGGCTACGTGCAGCCTTGCTTTGGGTGAAGCAGTGCCAATGCCCACATTTTGGGCTGCTGCAAAAATTGAACATACACAAAAAACTGCCAGCAGGTAATTTCTTTTTTTCATGTTACTTATTTTTTCAGCCAGTTATTTTGCATTTTCTTTATTTCATCAATCTGCTGTTGCTGCTTATCGTTTTCGGATTTTAACTCTTTAATTGCTTCCAGCAGCAGCGGAACCAGTTTGGCATAGTCCACGCCTTTATAACCATTTTGTTCATTTACCGCCTCCGGCACTACTTTTTCTACATTTTGTGCAATCAATCCTATTTGCCTTCCTTTTTGAAAATTATTTTTTTCAAATTCAGCTGTTTTCATTTCATACTCCACGCCATTTATTTGCATGAGTTTTTGTAACGGGGATCGTATTGCCCTGATGTTTTGTTTAAAACGTTCATCACTCGCATAGGTGGTACCGTTTACCCACAGGCTTCCAAAAATGGAGAAGCCATAAGCGCCGTTTTGTTCTGCTTTGGCCAGTTCGGTAAAAGTGCCGGCATTATTCTGAGTTCCAAAGGAAACTTTTGATCCTGCCTGGTCGGCATGAATTCTCAGTTCACCGGAATAAACGCCTACTCCATATTCGCCTGATGGAGCAGGGTATAGTTGAATGATTTCTCCGCCGGTTGCCGGGAACGACAATGGCCTTGCGGGGGTTGTGGTTCCAATACCAATATTGCCATTGCGTAAAATGGTAAGGGCATTGCTTCTTGCGTTATCTGCTGTTCCATTTCCAATTTGAAAAAGGCGGTCGGCAGCTGCGGGAGTTGTTGGTGAAGGCGCATCCAGTGTGTCATTGTATAAACCGGCTGTTACCCCTGAATAGGATTTTGCTTTTGTTGAAAGACCCATTGAAGTTGAATAATTTCCCCTGGCAAGTGAGCCACTCATTGCAGTTGAACTATAGCCAGTCGCACCAGAGGTTCCCATTGCCGTTGAATTATATCCACTCGCACTCGAGTATCCCATTGCCGTTGAATTATATCCACTCGCAATTGACATAAAGCCCATAGCTGTTGAATAATCTCCACTGGCAGAGGCATCACCCATTGCCGTTGAATAAACTCCATAAGCAGCTGAACTACCCATTGCCGTTGAATAATGAGCACTGGCAAAAGAGTTCCCCATTGCGGTTGAAGCCAGGCCATGGGCAGCTGAGTTTCCCATTGCAGTTGAATATAAATGATTGGCAGCTGAGCTCCCCATTGCTGTTGAATTACTTCCACTCGCAATTGACAGATAGCCCATTGCCGTTGAATAGTTTCCTTTAGCCATTGTACTAAACCCGGATGCAAAAGAAAAACTACCAATACTATCCCTGTTCCAGTTATTTGGGCAAGTAGGGCAATAACCCGGGGAACCGGCCATAGTGCCATCGTCCACTCCCCCAACCCTGAAAGCCGCTTTCTCCGGGTACCACATCATTCGTACACCAGCGCCCTGTACAGGAGGGTTGGCATTTGGGTTAGGTGCCAATGAATTTCGGGTAAATACAACGGCGCTGTCGGCAACATGCAATCTTGCAACTGGCGTTACTGTACCTATTCCTGTATTGCCATTTCTCAAAACAGTGACAGCATTGCTCCTGCTTGCAAATGCGCCATTCCCGATTTGAAAAATCCTGTCGGTATTATTGTTTACTGTGGGGTTTGGTGTATCAGAACTGTCGTTGTAAGCGCCAACCACCATACTTCCGGCTGCTTTAGCAATGTTTTGCTCGCCAACAGAAGTTGAGGCTGATCCCCTTGCCTCAGCATTACCAATGGCAGTAGAAGCTAAACCCGATGCAGTAGAAAACAGGCCCAGGGCAGTGGCATACTCACCGGTAGCCTGGGAGTTAAGACCCAACGCTGTAGTATAATCAGCTTTGGCATTAGTTCCGGTGCCAAAGGCAACTGCAGATATGCCTTTTGCTTTTGCATCAAACCCTGCCGCTATTGAATAGGCCCCCACCGAATCGTTATTCCAGTTTACATTACTAACATAACCAGCCCTGAACGCGGCTTTTTCGGCATACCACATCATGCGCCGCCCCTGGTTGCTTACTGGCGGATTGTTTGAGGGCAGGCTTACAGTACCGTTACCGGTAAATACCACCGAACTATCTGCCACATGCAGCCTCGCCTGTGGTGTAGAAGTGCCAATGCCTACATTTTGCGAAAATCCAGGAACATGAACCATTATAAATATCAGCAGCGGGTAAGTTTTTTTCATAAAATCTATTATTGAAAATGGTGATTAAGTGTGTAATAAACCTGGTCATCAAAACGCTTACAAAGCTTCCGATAAACCAAAACCAAAACAATCACCCGAAAGCCTGTATTTGGCATCCCCCGAAAGGGGGATTACGGTTACATAATTTTTCACCACATTTGTATTTCTATTATGAAAAAGAAACTTCTTCTTTATTTATTATTACTATCATGGCAATTCCTGCTTGCACAAACAGATGCAACAAAAGACAGCCTGTTAAATGTACTTGCCAGCACAAAAGAAGATACCAATAAAGTACTCTTATTAATAAATATTGGACAACACCTGGGATACAATTCTCCCGAAGAAGCCAAAAACTACTACCGCCAGGCAAAAGCACTGAGTGAAAAATTGGGTTACCAAATGGGTGTACTCAGGTATTATGGCCGTTATACAGAGGTATTGAATTTTCAGGGCCGCTTCGATTCAAGCCTGCTGCTGAACCAACAAGCCCTGGTCATAGCTGAGAAGTATGGAAATAAAGAAAGGATTGCTATGACTCAGCATAATATAGCCGGCAGTTACTCTTTCTTGGATGAATATGAAAATGCACTGGAGTGGGAACTGAAAGCACTTCCTGTAATAGAAAGTGGCGGAGATTCTGCGAAGATGGGCATTATCTATGACGCTATTGGTCTCATTTATCTAAACATAAGAAGTGCCGGCAAGGCGCTTGAATATCACCAAAAGGCCCTTGCAATCTGGAGAAATGATAAGGATGATATTGGAGCTGCCATTTCACTTAGCAATATAGGAAACGCTTACAGCAGGATGAACAGGTATGCTGAAGCGCTTACTGCTTATAAAGAATCGCTTGCTTTCAGCAGGAAACATAACGCTGAGTCAATACAGGAAAAAGCTTTAAGCAATATTGCCAACATATATTTTAAGAAAGGCATTTACGACAGTATAAAAGAATATGCTGAACAGGCACTTGAAATAAGCAAAAGACTTGATGATAGCGTATCCATTGCGCTAACACAATATCAACTGGCCGTACATTATTTTTTTAGAAAAGATTTTGATAAAAGCAGGGTGTTGGCTATGGATGGTTTTGGCATAGCTCAGCGAAATAACTATAAAAACAGCTACCAGCTTCATGCAAACATCCTGTCTGAACTGGCCCTGGTAAAAGCTGATCTAAAAATGTATGGTTATTACGACAGGCTTAGTGATTCGCTCCAGGAAGAATACTTTAATGAAACGGCGCAGAAAAATGTACAGGTGCTGGACAAAAAATATGAAACTGAAAAAAAAGAAAAACAATTAATTATTCAGCAGGCCATCATCAATAAAAAAAACACACTTAATTATATTTTTATTGGCAGTACGGCTGCCCTGTTGATCATCTCCCTGCTCTCGTACCGTAACTACCGGCATAAAAGAAAACTGCAGCAGCAAAAAATTGCCGAACTGGAAAAAGAAAAACTATTATCAGCCACCCAATCCATTTTAAAAGGCCAGGAAGAAGAACGCAGCAGGCTTGCCAAAGACCTGCACGATGGCCTGGGCGGATTATTGAGTGGCGTAAAACTTCAATTAGGCGCTATGAAAGGGAACCTTATTTTATCGGAAGAACATGGACACACCTTCAACAATGCACTTGTAAAGCTGGATGAATCTATCAGCGAAATGCGGCGGGTGGCGCATAATATGATGCCCGAAGCTTTGATGAAACTTGGCCTGCAGCAGGCATTGCAGGATTACTGCGACGGCCTCTCCGAATCGCAGCCATTTGCCATCAACTGCGAGTTTCATGGCCTCGAAAAACGCATGGAACCGTCAACAGAAGTGGTGCTCTACCGCATTGTACAGGAACTGCTCAATAATGCCGTAAAACATTCGGGGGCCACAACCATTTTGGCCCAGGTGATGCGGCACAACAACCATATCAGCATAACAGTGGAAGACAATGGAAAAGGTTTTGATAAAGACATTGTACTGCAGGGCCCGGGCCTGCAAACCATCAGGTCGAGGGTAAATTACCTTAAAGGGCAATTAGATGTGCAGTCGGCACACGGCCGCGGCACATCGGTACATATAGATTGCACAATTGACAACAATGGATAAGATCAGCGTATTAGTGGTGGATGACCATCCCATGGTACTCGAAGGCATGAAAAGCATGCTTTCGCAAATAAATTTTGTGCATATGGCCGGCACCGCCAGCAATGCCTACGAAGCCATTGAAATAATAAAAGCAGCTTCGCCGCATATTGTTATCACCGACATCAATATGCCCGAAATAAGCGGAATAGAACTGGCACTTAAGATCAAAAACGAATTTAAGCACGTGAAAATAATTGCCATGAGTACGTTCAAAGAGCGAAGTTATATTTCGCAAATGATTCAGAACGGGGCATCGGGCTACCTGGTAAAAAGTGCATCCAAAGAAGAAATTGAAGAAGCAATCTTAAGTGTGTATGAAGGGAAACTATATATGAGCCTCGACATTAACCTCTCCCCTGCAGAAAATACTGAGATCAAAAATATTCCCATACTCAGCACACGTGAAAAAGAAGTATTGCAGTTAATTGCCGACGGGCTGACCAATCCCCAGATAGCACAAAAACTTTTTCTGAGCCTGCATACTGTTGACAGTCACCGGAAAAATATTCTCACAAAATTTTCTGTAAACAATACGGCCGGGCTTATTAAGCTCGCTGCAAAGCATGGGTTGGTTTAATACTGCAAATGCCAGGCATGCCTGGTACCAACAGTCTGTTACATCAACCGTAGGTTTTAAGGAAGCCTTGTATTATGAGCAGGTTTAGTTGCTAAAAAGCCTGCTGGGACATTAGAATATAAAAACCCTGTATCTTACTCAGATACAGGGCCTTGGCGGAGAGAGAGGGTCCCGACACAGTGTCGGGATCAACGGTTTTCAATACCGCCCCATATAATCTTCAAGTTTATTTTGATTACTGGCAATTAATGCCTTCAGGCTTGCTTTTCCATATTTTTTGAGCCTTCTCTCCTTTTGCAAGGCTTCTTTCTTTGATTCAAATGAAAAAATTGCCACCAGTTTCCATGGCTTTTTTTTAGCTGTATAAGTGCTTAGGCCCACATTATGAAAATCCAGGCGTTTCAGCGGATCCTCGCTGGCACCTTTATAATAGCTTCCATCAGCCAGGCTTTGTATGATATAAACATAGTGCATAAAAAAAGTCTCACATCTGATGCAAGACTCTTTTTTTATTTTTGGCGGAGAGAGAGGGATTCGAACCCCCGGACCTGTGACAGTCAACGGTTTTCAAGACCGCCTCATTAAACCGCTCTGACATCTCTCCGCCGCAAATATAGGGTATGAAATATTAGCTGCAAAATGATTGATAAAATAATTAATTGCAGACTTAAATTTTTTATTACCAGGATTTATGCATAAAAAAAGCCTCGCAATTAATGCAAGACTTTCAATCTTTTTGAAATGCTGGCAAATTTGCCCCCCGGCTCCCGACACTGTGTCGGGATCAACGGTTTTCAAGACCGCCTCATTAAACCGCTCTGACATCTCTCCGCCGCAAATATAGGGCATGAAATATTAGCTGCAAAATGATTGATAAAATAATTAATTACAGACTTAAATTTTTTATTACCAGGATTTATGCATAAAAAAAGTCTCGCAATTAATGCAAGACTTTCAATCTTTTTGAAATGGTAGAGGGATTTCCTGCCCGACTGTGTCACGCAGGCAGGGGGCCCCGACTTCCGACACGGTGTCGGGATCAACGGTTTTCAAGACTGCCTCATTAAACCGCTCTGACAACTCTCCGCCGAAAAACTAAGGTTTACAGGTTTTTTTTCAAAACTTTCTGCATATTTTATTATTGAAATACCAGTTTTTCATAATGTACCGTTCCTGTTCTTTCGTCAACAACCTGCAGTACATAATTCCCCCGCTGCGCAGCCACAGGCCGGTTCATGCGGTAAACAGATCCCGGCGAAGCCATATAACGGCCGGCACTGATCAACTGGCCGGTACCATTGAACAACCTGAGGGAATAGGATGCTTTTTCCTTTACAGCAAAACTGATGTTCAACTGCTCCCTTACCGGGTTTGGATAAACATAAATGGCATCTTTTTTACCATTGCTTACAGAAATGATATTGCTGTAACTGGTTTCACCATTAAGGCCGGTCATTTTTAACCGGTAATAAGTTTTACCATTTTCCGGCGATGCATCTATAAATCCGTACAGCCTCGGTAATTGCGAATTTCCGGCAGCTACCACCCGTCCCAACTCATCAAATGAACCCGTTGCATTTTTCTTTTCCACGGTAAAATGGCTCATATCCTGTTCCAACTGTGTTTTCCACTGCAGTACATTTTCTGTACCCCTGGCATGGCCTGTAAATTGCTCCAGTTTGAGCGGCAATATGGTATGACAGCCGCCTGTAAGGTTATAGATATAGGTACGCCTGATACATCCGGAGTTTACAGAAAGATAGCAAACATATACACCTGTATCGGAATACAAAACCTGCGGAATGAACACACTGTTTGAACTTCCCAGGAATGTACTGTCTGTGCTGCCTGCAGTAAGTTTCTTGTACCACATATAAGTTGCACCAGAAATATTATCAACAGTAAGTGATGTGGGCTGCATCAGGCAGTCGTTAGAAACAACAATACCGTTCAATGCAAGCGGTAATATGCTCGCATCACCCAGCGATGCATTGCCGCAGGCATCTGTTACCCTGAGCCTGATGAGTGAATACATGGAGCCATTATTAATAGTAAACAGGGAGCTCGTTTGCGGACCTGCAATAATAGATGGTGTGGAAGGCGTACTGCCGATAATTTCGTACAGGTAAGGCCCTACCCCGTTTGCCACGATTGCGCTAAGGCTGAACCCGCCAAAATCGCATTGAAATGCCGATGAATTATCAAGCGACGGAAACTGGTATGGCCTGATGGTAACCGTATCGTAATAGGGCCGGTTACACAGGTTTTCCCAGCTTTTTACCACATACACGCCGGGACCAAGATCATTAAAAGAAACCTGTACACCGTTATTAGTTGTGGGCCTTATGGCAGGGGATATATAAACACCGTCTTTTGAAATGATCCTTGCCTCAATGGTGCCCATATTTGTTGTAATAGTACCGTTAATATTCCCCGATCCGCTGGCCCAGGTAGCCCCCGGACACTTATTTAACACAGTAAAATTCCTCCTGTAAAAACCAAAAGGCGCCGCCAGGCTGATGGTATCAGAATTGCCGCAGGCATCTGCCACCACCACCGTGTACAGGAGGCTATCGGGCAGTCCCGGTATACCATCAAAATAAGCATTATTGTTTGTATACGTACTGGTTTGCAGTACCGTTTGATCGGGATTATAAATTACTACGTTGTAAGGTGGATTTGTACCATTAAATGTAAGAAAGAACGTAGAGAATCCCAATGCACAGGATTTTCCGGGTGTACCTTGCAGGCTTACCGGTGTGGGATACTTCGTAAAACACCTGGTAATAGTGGTGTCCACACATCCATCAGTAATTTTGATGCAATACCTGCCATAACTGAGGTTATTGAAAACACCTGTACTATTACAACTGATCAGTATATCGTTCACATCGTATAAACAATAGTTTGGATTGGTCAAATTTTGCTGCCCCGATACATATGCAGTAAAAGTGGAGCAGGTAAGATTGCTGGTTCGGATATTGCCACTTACAGATGGCTCAGGCCGTTCTACGTTTATACAGGAACGGAAAGTTGTATCTGGACAGGATATACGTCCGGTTACACAGTAATACCCGTAAGGCAGGTTGGTAAACACCCCTGACGAATCGCAGCGTATTAAATTTCCGTGGGAATCATAAAGGCAAAATTCACCATCTACATGATCGCTGTATGCCATTAAAGTAAAGCTGTTGCAGGTGCGGTTTCTGACCCTTATGTTCAGATCATTTTCCAATACAGGGCCGGGTATGCTGGCACAATAAGTAATAGTGGTATCGTAACAGGCATCGTACATAGTGGCGCAGTAATTACCAATTGGTATACTGTCGAAAATACCCGTGCTGTTACAGGCTATTAAAACCCCTGCCGTATCGTACAGGCAATATTGTGAGTGATAGCTTGAATCGCCGTTAACAGTTAAGGTAACCGTTGTACAGTTGAGGTAATATTGCGAAAAACCGCCGATGGAAGGCAATGGCCTGAATGCTTCAAAACACCGGGTGATCGTGGTATCGGTGCAGCGGTCGGTAAGCTTGATGCAATACCGCCCGTAAGGCAGGTCGGTAAACACGCCACTGGCATTGCAGGTGATCAATGAATCTGACTCGGTGTACAGGCAATATTCCGGAATGAATACATTTTGCTGCCCTGTTATAACGGCTGTAAATGTAGAACATGCCCTGTCTCTTATATCCACCGCCTGGTCTACACTGCTGGGTGGATGCGTGGTGGTGAAACAACGGTTAAAAGTACTGTCGGTACAGGAATCCTTTACCTGGATACAATAACTGCCGTAGGGAAGATTATTGAATACTCCTGTACTGTTGCAACCAAGGAGCATATTGGCCGAATCATATAAACAAAATGACGGACTGAACAAATTGATCACATCCACTACCGTGGCAGTAAAAGTGGAGCAGGCAAAATCAGAAAGTTGCACATCCTGGCCTACCGATGGTATTGAATAAAGCGTTACCCATGCTTTCTTAACAGCGCCGCAGGCATCTTTTACAATGATCTCAAACGGCGCATTGGGAGGCAATGTAAAACTGAAATAAGGAGTGGTTTGCCAAATGGTATCGCCTGTACCGCGTATAATTCCATAAGTAAAGCCTGGCAGCCCGCTTCCTGTACTTGTATTTCCCTGTATATCCCTCACCAGTATATATCCGCTCACTTCATTGCAGGAAACACGGGCAAAAGGAAAAGCTTCTATCCACCAGGTATAGTCGTAAATAGTGATCTGCCTTGTTTGAATACCACCGCAGGAATCCCTTAGCCGGATACTGTAACTGCCCGCAGAAAGGTTATTAAAAACACCCGTACTGTTAGTGGTGCCCACTCCCATAGGCGATGGAGCCACTATTGAAAAAGAAAAGGGAGCACGCCCGTTTGCAATACTGTCGACCGTAATGGACCCGTTTGCAACATTATCACACGTAACGTCTTGCTTTATAAGTGTAAAACGTGGGTCTTCATACGTACCGGGTACCCGTACATTCAGTACGGAATCGGTACAGTTTGTAAGAATATCCGTTATATAAACGGTGTAAATTCCGGCAGAAAGGCCTGTAATTGAATCGGTAGTGGTGTAGTTGGTGCTTACCGGTCCAGAAACCTTGTATTTGTAATTTCCGCTGCCGCCACTGACAATAACTTTTATAGATCCCGTGGCAGCACATCTCGATTCATAAGGCCTTGCAGAAGTTTGTAATAGTGAGCAGTCCTGACCATTTGCAACAACTGCCCATAATAATAGTACTGGTAGTACCAGTATGGTTTGGTAAAGTTTTTTCATAGTCAACAATATTGGAGGTTTAGCCCTGTTTTATATAATAAGCATGGGTACTGATGCCAATTATATACATCGATAACGACCCGCGGCACCCTTTAGTATCAATAAAAAAGAAAATTCTGAAAATGTAATAAAACGGCTACAGGCGCTGTAAAACAGCAGCTACAACGATCTTGGCTAAAACCTGAAATTCCATGTAACTGAAGGAATTATGGGGAAAATAGACACCTGCTTGGCCTGTACTTTAAGTGAGCCATCATAAGGACTTCCTGTTTGGTCGAAATAGATAAAATAGGGGTTCTGGCGGCTGTAAGCGTTATACACCGCAAACACCCACTCTGTTTTCCATTTACGGTTTTCATTTTTCTTCGGCGAAAGAATGGCTGCCAGGTCGAGGCGGTGATAAGAAGGAAGGCGGTACTGGTTGATGCCGCTGTATTGCTGCGAAATGGTTCCGTTGAATATATAAAAACTTTCAGGCATGCTGAACGAATTACCTGTGCCGTAAACAAATGTGCCGGATAGTTTCCATCTTTTGTTCAGCTGGTACATGGCCACCACGCTCATATCGTGCCGCCTGTCGAATTTTGCAGGAAATTTTTCACCCGCATTCAGCTTGTCAAATTTTCTCCAGGTGTAGCTAAGGGTGTAGCCGATCCAACCGGTCAATTTTCCTTTTAACTTATTTACAAAAAACTCGGTTCCATAACTCCAGCCTTTTCCAAAGGTAAAATCCTGCTCCGTATCTTCCAGGGTATTGGGCGTATAGCCTTCCCGGTATTCAACCTGGTTTTGGAGGCTTTTATAATAAACCTCCACTGAAGTTTCGAATGTATTGTTTGTAAAATTCTTGAAAAGCCCGGCTGCATATAACCAGCTTACCTGCGGTTTCACGCGGTAAGTGCTGGGCACCCAAAGATCGGTGGGTAAAGTGGTTCCGGCATTACTTACAAGATGGATGTATTGCAGGTTGCGGGTTACCGATGCTTTTACAGACGTTTCTTCATTGATGCTGTAGCGAAGTGTAAGCCTTGGCTCAAGGCCCGAATAGGTTTTTACAGGCTGGCCTTTTTTATACACAACACTGTCGAGCCGGTTGTTGTCGTCATCGGTGGTATATTTCTTATGCGGACCAATTTGCTGGAAACTGCTGAAACGTAATCCCATATTCACTTTGAATGCGGGACTTATTTCCCAGTCATCCTGCAGGTAAAGCGCCGTTTCGTGGGCAAATTTCACCTGGGCATTAAAGGGATTGAACACCACAGAATCCTGCCTGCCACTTACCACTGAGGGTGTAAATTTATGATAAGTGTAGAGCCCGCCAAATTTCAGTTTATGATTTGAATAGGGGTAAAAATCAAAATCTGTTTTAAGGTTAAGATCGCGGATACCCGAAGCCAGCTGCACTTCAAAATTATTTTGTGCAGCACCAAATTTAAAATTGTAATCATTATATACCAGCGTGGTATTTGAAAACAGTTTGTTGTTGAACACATGGTTCCAGCGTAAAGTGCCGGTGGCATTTCCCCAGGGGATATTCACTTTCAGGCTTTGCCGCCCGTTACGGAAATCAAATACATCGCGGCCAAAATACCCGCTCAGGTAGATCCTGTCTTTTTCTGTAAACCGGTAGTTGAATTTAGCATTCAGATCATAGAAATAATATCCCGAACCATAAAACTGGCTTTGCTTGCTGATAAATGGCTTGGTAATGGCATCAATATAAGTGCGGCGGGCAGAAACAATAAAAGATGATTTTTCTTTTTTAACAGGGCCCTGTATAGAAAACCTGGAGGCGATCAAACCAACCCCGCCATCGAGTTGTAATTGCTGGTTATTGCCTTCTTTCATTGAAATATCCAGTACGCTCGAAAGCCGGCCTCCGTATTGCGCAGGCATTCCTCCCTTTATAAGCGAAACATTTTTAATAGCATCGGCATTAAAGATGGAAAAGAATCCAAACAGGTGCCCGGTATTGTACACCACGGCATCATCGAGCATGATCAGGTTTTGATCGGCGCCTCCCCCACGCACATAGATGCCTGCCGACCCTTCGCCCGCATTGCGTATGCCCGGGAGCAACTGCACGGTCTTCAACAGGTCCACTTCGCCCAATAATGCCGGAATTGATTTTATTTGTTCCACCGGAAGGCTGATCTTGCCCATTTGGGCTGTTTTCACATTATTATCACGCCTCCTTGCGGTAACCACTACTTCATCAGACAGGGTAATACCCGGAACCAGCAAAATATTGAAGGCCGTATCTGAAAAAAGATTGATGTTGCTGGTTTGTGCTTTGTAGCCAACATAAGAGCAAACAAAACTGTAACTGCCTTCCGAAAGTGTAATAGAATAGAACCCGTATTGGTTGCTGCTGATACCCTTTGTGTTTCCCTTAATTGAAATGGTGGCGCCAATGAGGGTTTCGCCGGTGGCCGCATCCTTTATATACCCACTGATGGTATGACGGTTTTGTGCCAAAACACATTGCGTTGTGAACAGCAGCACAGGGAATAAAAAAAACTTTTTAAAAAGGTACATCATTAGTAAAAAATACCCGGTAAAGGGCTTATTGATCCAACTTTATTTCGTTGCCAGTACAGAATCTTTCAGCTCGCCGCAGGCCGGCATGGATTTATCAAGATAGGGATTTACCAACGCGGTATCCTTACTCAGCCAGTTGGCCGATTCTGATTCACCAAAAGCGGTGGCACAATTAAACAGGTAAAGTGTGGCACCTTCATAATTGATCGCTTTAAAAAATGCAGGATACATCATTTCTGTGACCATGCCGAAATCCCTGCGCATTTCCTTGATATCTGACTGGTTCAACAGGGATGCTGCATTTGATTTGATATCCATGAGGCTTGCCTGGGCTGTTTGTATAATGGCCCCTGAATCCTTTTCAAGCTCTTTCATATCAATGGAATCAAGTGACTGGATGAATGCTGCAGTTTTTGCTTTTGCAGTTGCTGTGTCCCCTTTTACAAACGCATCTTTAATAGCAAGATACCCTGCCACCGCCGCATCTATACTTTTATTAAAAGCTTCGGAATGTTTTTTCTGCAGGATCGGTTTTTCTGTTGTATCCTGTTTTGGGCCTTTCTTGGTTCGGAGTAAATACCAGTAAACACTGAACGCAGCCAGCAGTATCACTATTAAAACCAGTAACCTTTTCATAAACCTGTAAATTTTTAGCCGCTAAGTTAAGCATTTCGGCCTCAAAACCGTTTACCTCCTGTATAATTAAAGTCATTTTCCCCGTCTTAAAAAAAGCCGGTACAATAACAGGATGATGCAAACAGGCACACAAATCAATAAGGCGTACGAACTGATCAGCCGGGTTAAAAAGGCAGCATTATACGAATGCGATGATCTGCCGTTGAACCCGTACTGAGGTTGAATACTGAAAAATATCTTTAACCTGTTGATGATTGAAACAGGTTGCTGGTTTTGCAGGTAGCCCGATAAATAGTACCGGAATTGCCCTGTTCCGCCAAAATATGCAGTTGCTGTAGCTGGAAGTGCCTCCATTTTTTTATCCTGCAATCCTTCGTTGTATATTTTAAACACGATACTGCTGTCGGTCGTTTTTGAACGGAGCTGTTCGTTTATCTCTGCAATATTGAGCGGCAGGCCGTTTTGTTTAACGTAAGCAATGCCATGTGTAAGGTCTGCAAAGGCCCAGCGTTTTGCTTCCGGTATAAATATTTCATTGAAAGAATGAAGGCCGTTTGCCGGGCTCACAGCGCCTTCGTTGGTTACAGACCGCACCTGCATCCCGGCTTCTGTGGCCAGCAGGCCCAGTATCTCTGTATGGTTGGTACAAAAAACTTTGATGCGGTTCGTTTGCATACCAGCAATGAGTTTTGATACCGGCATAGAATAAACAGAATCGGCCGGCTCATCATAGGTTTTGGGAACATAAGGATACAGCCATGCCATTATTTTTTCCATTTTTGTATAGGATGCATCAGTTACCAGGATGTGCATACTGTCGTTCAGCAGGCGCTTTATCTTTTCTTTTTCTGCCGGCAGGTAATTATTGTCATAAGCAAAGGCCCACACAGAACGATCATGTTCACTTACCTGCTCATAAAGCTGGCTGTAGCTCATTTCTGCTGCATAAGCAAGTGGCATTTTTTTACGGGCATACCAGTTCAGCAGGGCCATCAGGGCTGTAATTACAAATAATATGATGCTGGTTCTTTTCAAATTTCAGCGTGCTGGTTTAAATAAACTTTCCATATTAACTTCATTTTGCACCTCGCTAAGGTAATATTGATTTTGTAATGCAGGAAAAGTGGTCAGCAATGTAGTGAAAATGGCTTTTTTAGTTGCGGTTGCCTCAGTAAAAACCGTTCGCTTCATTCTCAACGCTGCTGCATATTTTTTATCAATAACAAAATCCCCGGCAGTAAACTTCGCTTCACAAAGATTGACCACATGGTCGGCCCGGTCGATGATCATATCTATCTGCGCACCTGGCAATACCTTATTGCCGGCAAACTGCCAGGAACTTGTATTACTGTAAACACCGGCAATTCCCAAGGCCTGTTTTACCTGTTCTATATGTGCCATGCAGATATTTTCAAATGCATAGCCACTCCAGGCCTTAAAGCTGCTTTGTTTACTCAGCTGTTGCCAGGTTCCTTTACCTGCTTTCCTGTTTGGTTTGATGAATTTGAGGTAAAACAGCGTATAAAGGTCGGTAAGCTTGTAAACCGCTGTTTTCTTTTTATACAGGAATGGCATGTACACCGAAACAAAACCACACTCCACCAGTTCTTCCAATGCCCGCGACAGGGTGCCTTCGCTGAGTATTGTTTTAGCGGCCAGATCTGTGCGGGTAAGTCCATGTGGTTTTGATGCCAGCACTTCTATAATGTTGATATGCTGCGCTGCATCACCAAAAAGCGAATGGTATAACTGGCCATATTCGTTCCCCAGCAAACCCTGGGGCGAAAAGCAGGCCGCATCTATAATCTGCGCAGCGCTCTTCCCTTTCACCGCTTCTTTCAGGTAAAAAGGGATGCCGCCCATTACCATATATAGTTCCAGCAGCTGGTACCGGGTAAGTTTTATTCCCATACTTTGCATGAACAACTCAGTTTCATGCAGGCTGAACGGCATCAGTTGTATACGATGGGTTATCCTGTTATACAATCCTCCCCTTGCCTCAACCAGTTTTTTCTTTATCCACGAGGAGGCCGAACCGCAGGCAATCAGCAGCAGGTTATCCATACCGGCCCCATGCTGGTTCCAGAAAAATTCCAATGCCGGTACAAATCCCGATCTTGCTGTATCGAGCCAGGGCATTTCATCAATAAAAACTACCCGTTTCGTTTTCCCTTTTGGTAAAGAATGCAGGTAGTTTGCCAGGTACAAAAAAGCTTCCTGCCAGGAGGAGGGCGGGGTTTTATATTGTTTTCCTTTTGCCCTTTTCCGGTATTCTTCATAAAAATTCAGCAACTGCTGTTCCACGACCGTATCCTTGGTGCCGGTAAAATCAAATACAATATTTTTTTTAAGGTATTGTCTTACGAGGAAGGTTTTACCTACCCTCCGGCGCCCGTAAACTGCCAGGAATGCGGGCTGGCCGCCATGCAGGATGCGGTTGATCATTTCAATTTCCGGCTCGCGGCCTACCAGTTTTGCAGGTGATGTCATAAAATAATATTTGGAGAAATCTATATAAAAATACAATATTTCTCCAAATATAAAAATTATGAGCCGGTGGGTGGTATTGAAATATGCCGCCGGGTAAATGCAGGGTAAGATGAATGGCAATCTTTCTTAAGCTGGAGAAATCTATTAAAAAAAAAACAGATTTCTCCAATTATATAAATTAATTTTTCAGCTCGGTATAGTCCAGCACCAGGTTGCAAAGGGCTTTTACACCTGTTTTAAAAGATCCTTCATCCAAAAAAAAGCCGGAAGTATGATGCGGGGCCGAAGCGGCTGCATCCCTGCCTTTTGGCAATGCGCCCAGCCAGAAAAATAATCCCGGTACTTTTTGTGCATAAAAGGAAAAATCTTCAGCCCCGGTTTCAGCCGGCACTATACGCACATTGCCTGCACCTGCCGATTTTACCAGCGTTGGAAGCATACGGGCGGTAAGGGCCGAATCGTTAAAAGTAACAGGATAGTGTACTGTGTACGGAAGTTCCACAACGGCTGTAGCACCGGCTGCCTCTGCAGTTTTTTCTGCCACCTGTTTTATACGCTCAAACACCAGCATTTCGTCTTCGGTACTGAGTGTACGCACTGTGCCCATCATTTCCACCTGCTCCGGAATAATATTAAAACGGTTGCCGCCATGTATGGAACCGATGGTGACCACAGCAGGATTTTTTGTAATATTCACATTCCTGCTCACAATGCCCTGCAGGCTGCTGATGATCTGGGCAGCCACCAGCACCGGGTCTACAGAAAGCCATGGTTGTGCCCCATGTGCAGGCTTTCCCATAACGGTTATTTTCATATCGGCAGCAGCAGCAAGTAAGCCGCCAGGACGGTATGCAATAGTGCCCGTTTCAAACTGTGCTTTCATATGCAGCCCAAATATCACATCCACTTTGGGGTTTTCGAGCACTCCCTCTTTCAGCATCAGTTTGGCTCCGCCCTCCTCACCTTTTGGCGCACCTTCTTCTGCAGGCTGAAAAATAAATTTTACCGATCCCTTGAGGTCTTTCTTCATGCCAGCCAAAATTTCGGCCACCCCCAGCAGTATGGCCACATGGGCATCGTGCCCGCAGGCATGCATTACAAAAGTCTCCTGGCCGTTGTAGGTCGTTTTAACCGTGGAAGCAAAGGGCAGCCCTGTTTTTTCCTCTACGGGCAGGCCATCCATATCGGCACGAAGGGCCACTACAGGCCCGGGCTTTCCACCTTTTAATAAACCCACCACTCCGGTATAAGCCACACCGGTTTTCACTTCGATACCCAAGGACAGCAGGTGTTTTGCAATAATGCCGGCGGTGCGGGTTTCACGGTTACCCAGTTCGGGATGCCGGTGAAGGTCCTGCCGCCAGGCAATCATTTTCGATTCAATGGCAGCGGCAGCGGCTGCCACCCTGTTTTGAGCTGTTGCATTGCTAAAAGCAAAAAGAGAAAAAGCAAAAAGTATTTTTTTCATGCAGGGAATTTTACACGTCGTTTTCGTTGAATGACAAATGCAGGCTGCGCAGCTTTGAAACCACTTTACGGTACTTTACACCAGCTTTGTTGAGCATGATCCTGGATGCTTTGAAAATATCATTGCCCTCGTACTTGTCCGACAGGTAGATCACTTCTATTATGCCCGACTGTATGATGGCTTTTGTGCATTCATTGCAGGGAAAAAGGGCCGTATATATTTTGCATCCCTTGAGGTCCATGCCAATATTGTTAAGGATGGCATTGAGTTCGGCATGACAGATATAAGGGTACTTTGTATCGAGGAACTCGCCCTGTTTTTCCCAGGGAAACTCATCGTCTTCGCAGCCAATAGGAAGCCCGTTGTACCCGGCCCCCACGATCTTGTTTTTTTCGTTCACAATGCAGGCGCCCACCTGTGTATGCGGGTCCTTGCTGCGCCGGGCACTCAGCAGCGCCACGCCCATAAAATATTCGTCCCAGGAAATATAATCTGCCCGTTTCGCTAAAGCCATAATTGTTTCTTGAAAAACGAATTTACCGGATTGTATCCAAAATATTTGCAGGCAACCTCATTCTTATATTATCTTCACGCTACAAATTCAATTTATGGCTATCCGAATCTTTATAACCGGCGGCACTTTCGATAAGGAATACAATGAACTCAACGGCGAACTTTATTTCAAAGATACCCACATGAGCGACCTGCTTGAAATGGGCCGCAACCGGGTGGAAGTGGAGATCCGCACACTTATGATGATCGACAGCCTGGAAATGACCGATGATGACCGTGAACTTATTGTACACCAGTGTATCAATTGCGATGAGAACCAGATCGTGATCACCCACGGTACCGATACCATGTCGGACACGGCTAAAATAATTGCTCAAGAAGTAAAAGATAAGACCATCATTCTCACAGGTGCCATGATACCCATTAAATTTGGCAGTTCCGACGGGTTGTTTAACCTGGGCAGCGCCATTGCTTTTGCCCAAACACTTTCACCGGGGGTGTATGTTGCCATGAACGGGCGCTATTTTACTGCCGATAATGTACGCAAGAACAAACAAACAGGTGTGTTTGAGGAATTGAAATAAAACGGCATTCATTTTTAAACAGAACAGTTAATAATAGTAAAAGTTTTTAAAAACATACCAGGAAAGTATTGAGACAATTCCCTGTATGTTTTTTATTCAAATTATTTTGCCTTTACATCATCATTATAAATTTCTCTCACACATAAAAATTTCCCATTCCGCTTTTCCCAGATGGCCATGTATTTGCCTGTGTAGATAACTTTTCCGGCTGCATCTTTTGAGGTTGATTTGCCGGTTTCTGTCACACAATCATCATTGCCATACACATCCATCACATCATACGACACGGTGGAACCCTTGTCTTTTTTTGGGAGAGAAATGGCTATATCTTTAGCAATGGCAGCCTTACCAACCAGCATGGGCTTGTTGTTGCTCATGCTTACAGCATCGTCTGCATAAAAAGCTGCCAGTGCATTTGTATCGCGGGCATTATCTGCTGCTGCCCAGGCAGTTTCCAATGCCTGAATTTCTGTTTTTAATTTGGCAAGGTCGGGTTTGGCCGGCACCGCCTGCATTGTTGTTTCGGCAGTTTTTGCTGCATCCGCCGCCTGCTCTTCCGGCTTATTATTGCAACCAGAGGCAAAAATGGACAATAGAAACAAGCTGCCGGCAAGAACAAATCCATGATTTTTTTTCATTTTGTTTTGTTTTAATGTTGATGAATATATAAAATGCTTAAAATGGAACATTTCATTTGCCGTAAATGGTTTAGGTTTAAATAAATGGAAATACGCATACCAACCCCCGCCTGGAGCTGACGCATGCCTGGACAACTGAAAAATTAATTCCGGGGAACGATACGGATGAAATTGGGAAGTTTTAACCAATAACAGTTTTAATGCATACTGCACGAATAAGCAACGAATGCAGCAGCAAAGGTATTTGTACCATTATAACTGTTAAAACAAAGCAGTGTAAGGTAAGGGTTTTACAACAACCCGGCCCAAAATTTTTCCCTGAAAAAAGGATGAATTTCTAAGCGCCTGCATCCAGCAGCCTGCGGTGATAATTTACCTGCCCAAGATGATAGGCAAGATGCGTGGTAAGGTAAAACAGGAAGGCCTCCACTGAAACTTTGGCCGGCAGCACCGTTTGCGGGTATTCCTTTTCATAATCAGACTGACTGAGTTGCCGGAGGGTTTTGTTCAGCATGTCAATGGTTTCATCAACTTGCTGTAACAATACCGCTGACGGAACATTTTTTTGCGAAAACTCCAGGTCCCGTTGCCGGGTATAACCTGTATGACCAAGTTCTGCGCCAATAAAATGATTAAGGTTGCCCAGGAGGTGCAGGCAAAGGTTTCCTGCGCTGTTGGCAATACCTTTATCAACAGCCCAAATATTTTTTTCTGATTTGTATTGTTCCAACTCGGCCTTAAGCCTGTTAAGGTCTTTTGTATAGAGGAACAAAAGATTATCTGTGTGCATGATTGTTTTTATTGCTTCATCAAAAATACCTACTATTAGGTATTGTTCAACACTTACCGATGCAATAACTTGCAGCCTGTTCCAATCTTGAGATAAAATATTTTTACTTTAAACGTACCGCCCCCGATATTCCCTGAACTTCTCATTTGCACTCGGGCAAGCCCGGTAAAGTTTTCAAGCATCTGATCAATATACCTGCAATGCACGCAACAACAGGCAAAGCTATCAGCTATATGCTCCTGCTGCCATACAGGTTAAAATATGATTGTTAACATTTAAATAATAAAGCCATGGGATTTTACAGGAACCGGAAATTCAATCTCAGTGTTTCGCTGAGGTACAACCCTTCGGCACAGGAACTCAATTTCTTGTGCCAGTTGTTTCAGCAGGTATCTAAAATTTTGTACGATGCCACCGATGCACAGCAGTCGATCGGTTATATACAGATCGCCACCAACAGCCTTGGCGGCGACGATGCAGATATCTGGGTACACCCAAACAGCGACGTATGGCCAAACTCCACTTCGGCCAGGCTTTGGTTTGCAGGCGAGTCAATGGATATTTCACAGGATTTCACCTATTTTGCAACTATCATGGCACACGAGCTCTCGCACTATCTTTATGACCTGCGGGATGAGTACAACAACAATACCGTATGCCAGGGAGATATCAATACACAGGCTTCCATGATGGAAGGATACGACTGGAACCTTTACACAAGATGGACCGATGCCGCAGGAAATGATTATGCAACTTTTGCTGATTTTTTTGCCGACTTTACCGCAGGCACGGCTGTATTGCATGCCGGGCAGCCCACAGAATTCTGCCATGCGGGCAATCACAACGCCACGGCAAATAATAACCAGAATAATTTGAACGATAACCTGTCGTGCTGGGAATATATCGGCGACGATGCCAACCATGGCAACCTGCCATACGCATTGGTGGTTCCCGGTGCTGGAGGCCCATCGCTTGCGCAGCCTGCACCTAACCCGCCCGCCTCGGTATGCGTTGAATTAATACCGGCCCAGCGTTTCATGCTGGTTCTCGACAGGTCGGGCAGCATGTTTGGAAACAAAATTGAACAACTGAAATCGGGCGCACATTTTTGGGTGGATTATGTACATGTTGGTGAAGAACTGGGCATGGTAAGATTTTCGGGAACACCCACACTTGCCGCTGCCATGGCGGAAGTGCCCGCGGCTGCAGCTGCCCAAACAACCTGGCGAAACGACCGGCATACGATCATTGATGCCATTACTGCAAGCGGCAGTACTGCCATAGGTGATGCACTGCGCATGGGCCTCAACGATCTTTTGGCAGCCGGATCGGCCGCTGCACAGGTAATTGTATTATTTACCGATGGGTTGCAAAACTCAGGCAGTGAAACAGCCGAAGAAGTATTGCCCGATGCAATTGCCGCAGGCGTTAAAATATATACTATTGGCCTTGGTGCCGACCAGGATGTGTCCTTGCTTACCGATATAGCCAATGCAAGCGGCGGTTTGTATTTTGGCATACCGGCAGATATTGCCGAAGCCGATGCAGCCGATGCCATTTCTGATGCGCTGGCACATGTATCGGGACATAGCCGCTCAAATAGCGCTATCCGTTCTTTTGAACAGGTGGATGGCATGAGCGTGGGCGCCAGTTTTAAACCTGAATTCGATGCAGTTACTTTCCGCTGGGCCGAAAAAAATGCAGAAACAAGTAAAGCCCTGCGGCCTTCTAAATCATTTAAGTTTCCGGTAACCATTACGGCCGGAAGTTCATCGTGCAGCATTGGTGTAAAATGGTACAACACTGCCCTGCACTATCAAATAAAAGTTACCGACCCGGGCGGCACCGTAATTGCACCAGGCGCCAATGCAAGACTGGTGGCTGGCAAACATCCCTACAGTTTTTATGATATTAACAATCCAAAACCCGGCACCTGGCAGGTGGAGGTATTTGGAAATATCAGGGCATCAAAATTCCGTACTATCGGGTTTGAAGTGCATAAGAAGATCCGCTTCGAAGTGAATGCACTCAATTACCATATAAAGGCAGGAGAAGAGATCGTATTGAGAGCCAAACTCATGTACGGCTATGCGTTGCCCGGTGTTTCATTCCAGGCAAATGTGCGCACGCCATCGGGGAAGATACAACTGGTGAAATTTTATGAGAACAAAGGCAAGAAAGGCGATATGGAGGAAGAAAAAGTGTACACAGCTGTTTTTAAAACCAAAAAATCGGAACAGGGCCAGTACAGCATTACGGTAAAAGCCACCCATAAGGCAAAAGAATTTGAGTTTAAGCCTGATGAACTGTACAGTAAAAAACCCGGGTATAAAAATAAACCCGTCAAAATAAAAGTGCCCGAAATAAGCAGGCAAAAAACGCTCTGTGTTACGGCCGACCGGCAGGGAAATTGTGTATGCGACGAAAAGAATCCAATGCTGCACGGGCACAACAGCAAGGAAGTATGGGTACATCCAAAACAAAAAGAACTGCTTAAAAGATGGAAGGAAAGTCATAAGCAATAGCGGCAAAAACGAATAAGATTTACGGGCGGATCTCCGCCCTTTTTTTGTGTGGCGAACTTTATAACTCAATTAAAATTGCCTTATTTTTATGGAGCATTGAATTAATGCTCACCAACAAACTAATTGCTAAAATCAAAAACCATATGCTCACCGCCATCAATCCAAAACTTCCGATGCGTGACAAATCTGCCACAAAAGATTTTTACCTGGATAAATTAGGCTTCGCAGAACTGGCCGACTACGACGGATATTTGATCCTCCGAAAAGACAATATAGAAATTCACTTTTTTGAATTCAAGTCCCTTGACCCAACAGAAAACTATGGCCAGGTATATATCAGAACAGGTGACGTAGAAACATTATACCAATTTTTAACCGGCAAAAAAGTAAGCATTCATCCAAACGGCCAATTGGGAATAAGGCCCTGGCGGCAAAAGGAGTTTGCCATACTGGATCCCGACAATAACCTGCTTACGTTTGGGCAGGCTGTATAAACAAAAAGCATGCACCGGGCATTTACCCGGCACATGCAGTTAAACACACTAAATAGACCCGCTTTAAAAGTCCTTTTCAACTAAATTCTTTTCTGCGCTCCCGGGCAGTATAATTTCCTGATTGAACTGCTGCCTGGTTTCCATACAAAATGTTCAGGTCGTTGATGTCACAAATATAGCCTGGTACTAACCAGCCTGTTATGACAGGAATCAACAGCCGCAATGATTGCTGTCAGCGTGCTTTTTTATTTTTGAGTTTCTTTTGCGCAGTAAAATTAATTACCCATTTCATACCTTAGGTAAAAAAACGATTTTAAACAGCCTCCTTCTACTGAATTAGCGTAATCACATAAAAAATAAAAATGACCGGCGAAAGAAATTTAGACAGACTTTTGAAAACTATGAGACCGGTTTTGAATGCCGGCGATTTTGTTTTTTGCACGATAAAAGATTTAAACAACATTGAAACAAATGATGCACTGATGGTTTTTAAAGAAGCAGAAGGAATCACCGTTATATTAAAAAAAGAAACAGCCGATGGGCATGGACTGGCCTATTCGTTCATTGCCTCCTGGATCACCCTCACAGTACATTCTTCACTGGAAGCCGTTGGGTTAACTGCAGCATTCTCTAAAGCACTTGCAGTTAATGGCATCAGTTGCAATGTGGTGGCGGCTTATTACCACGACCATATCTTTGTTAATAAAAAGGATGCAGAAAGGGCAATGGGAGTTTTGACTAACTTGCCGGCATAGTATTTGAATGAATTATTATCCCAAAAAAATGATTAAATACCGGCTCGGTATATTCATCACAACGGTGCTGCTTGCATTTTCTGTAGGAGTGAGTTCATCTCCAAAAAACAGCCCAGACGACCGTTTTTTAGAGTACAGGATCGATCCACAAAAACAACAATTGAAATTTTTCTGGAAAGACGATAAAAACCGGCCATTTAAAAGCCTGCAAAACCTGAAAGACTGGCTCGCATTACGTGATCAGCATCTCGTTTTTGCCATGAACGGAGGCATGTATAAAACAGATAATTCGCCACTGGGCCTTTATATTGAAGATGCAAAAATAAAATCGCCCGTTAACAGCCGTAGCGGAAATGGAAATTTTTATTTAAAGCCCAATGCTGTTTTTTATATCACAAAAAACAACCAGGCTGGTATAAGTACAACTGAAAACTTCCGGCAGCGGTCAAACATTACATTCGCAACACAATCGGGGCCCATGCTGCTGATAAATGGAAAAATTCATCCGGCATTCACTAAAGGTTCTTCAAATGTGAACATCAGGAATGCTGTGGGAATATTACCCGGTGGCCAGGTATTATTTGTTATGTCGAAAACGCCTGTGAACTTCTACGAGTTTGCGGCGTATTTTAAAAATGCCGGCTGCAAAAATGCCCTGTACCTCGACGGGTTTGTTTCCAGGACCTATCTTCCTTCAAAAAGCTGGGTACAAACAGATGGTGACTTTGGGGTAATTTTAGCTGAAGTTTCATCTAAATAATAAGCAGGAAATGCTGATATTCATCCGGTGGATTGTATTAATAATAAATTCCTTTTTTTAATAAGAACCAGGTAATTGTGGGCTTTTTCCGCGTTTCAGGAAGCTCTTTGTGCCATAAATAGACATTTTATTCATCCCGGCACCTAAGTTTCAGGCCTTAGCCTTTAATTTTCAGCCCTTTTCCCCTATTTTTGCCACCCAAAATTTTAAGACTTAAATAACAATATGGAAAATTTGATTTACGTAGTTCCGGCAATGGGTATCGTAGGCCTGTTGTACACTTTAGTAAAGTTCATGTGGGTGAGCAAGCAGGATGCTGGCACGCCCCGCATGCAGGAGATCAGCAACTATATTGCCGAAGGCGCTATGGCTTTTCTGAAAGCCGAATATAAGGTGCTTACCTATTTCGTAATTATTGCAGCCCTCCTGCTCGGCATCATGGGTTACAGTAATGAAAACAGTCACTGGAGCATTGCTATTGCCTTTATTATTGGCGCTTTCTTCAGTGCCCTGGCCGGGTTCATAGGTATGAAAGTTGCCACCAAGGCAAATGTGCGTACTGCACAGGCAGCCCGTACCAGCCTTTCAAAAGCACTGAATGTATCTTTTACCGGCGGTAGTGTAATGGGCCTGGGCGTGGCCGGTCTTGCAGTACTGGGACTGGGAAGCCTGTTCATCATATTAAAACAAATATTTGCGCCGGGTTTGGATGTAGTACATACATTGGGAATGGAAAAAGCAATTGAGATCCTCACCGGTTTTTCACTGGGTGCCGAATCAATTGCCCTTTTTGCACGTGTGGGCGGCGGTATTTATACCAAGGCTGCCGATGTGGGCGCCGACCTGGTGGGTAAAGTGGAAGCAGGTATCCCCGAAGATGATCCCCGCAACCCTGCCACCATTGCCGATAACGTAGGCGATAATGTAGGCGATGTAGCCGGTATGGGCGCCGATCTTTTTGGCTCTTATGTTGCTACGGTACTGGCCACCATGGTGCTTGGCCGCGAAACAACTGCAGTTGATAATTTCAATGGCCTCTCTCCCATCTTATTACCAATGCTCATTGCAGCAATGGGAATTTTGTTCTCTATTGTGGGCACCTGGTTTGTACGCATCAGCGAAAGTGCCGGGCTGAGCACACAAAAAGTTCAGAACGCACTCAATATGGGCAACTGGGGTTCTATTGTATTAACAGCGATTGCCTCTTTCTTTTTAGTAAAATGGTTGTTGCCCGAAAACATGAGCCTTCGCGGGCATGAGTTTACTGCTATGGGTGTATTTGGTGCTATTATGGTTGGACTGGCGGTGGGTACTTTAATGAGTATCATTACAGAATATTATACAGCCATGGGCAAGCGCCCGGTTATGAGTATCGTTCGCCAGAGCGCTACCGGCCATGCCACCAATATCATTGGCGGTTTGGCGGTGGGTATGGAAAGTACGTTCCTGCCTATTTTGGTACTGGCTTCAGGCATTTATGGTTCTTATCTCTGCGCTGGTTTGTATGGTGTGGCAATTGCCGCTGCCGGTATGATGGCCACAACAGCCATGCAACTGGCCATTGATGCTTTTGGCCCTATTGCCGATAACGCAGGAGGTGTAGCCGAAATGAGCGAACTGCCAAAAGACGTTCGTGAAAAAACAGATATTCTTGATGCTGTAGGTAATACTACCGCTGCCACGGGTAAAGGTTTTGCCATTGCTTCTGCAGCCTTAACTGCCCTCGCACTTTTTGCCGCCTTTGTGGGTATTGCAAAAATTGATGGTATTGATATTTACCATGCCGATGTGCTGGCTGGTTTGTTTGTGGGTGGTATGATCCCCTTCATCTTTTCCTCACTTGCCATACGGGCCGTGGGCGAAGCTGCCATGAGCATGGTGGAAGAAGTAAGGCGCCAGTTCCGTACAATTCCTGGTATTATGGAAGGTACGGGCAAACCTGAATATGATAAATGTGTGGCCATTTCTACAGAAGCGTCTTTGAAAAAAATGATGCTTCCCGGTGCCATCGCCATCATCAGCCCGTTGATCATGGGTTTTGTTTTTGGTCCCGAAGTGCTTGGTGGCTTCCTGGCCGGTGCCACAGTAAGCGGTGTACTCATTGGTATGTTTCAGAACAATGCCGGCGGTGCATGGGATAATGCAAAAAAATCTTTTGAAAAAGGCGTTGAAATCAACGGCGAAACCTATTATAAAAAATCTGAGCCGCATAAGGCTTCCGTAACAGGCGATACGGTGGGAGATCCTTTTAAAGATACTTCAGGCCCGTCTATGAACATCCTCATTAAACTGATGAGCATTGTGTCGCTGGTTATTGCACCCACCATCGCCAAGATTCATGCAGAAAAGATAAATGATGCACGTAAAGCCAAAATAACAAGCCTCATGGCCATTGGTGGCGGAACAGATGTGGGCAATCCTGTAGTGGTGGAAGAAAAAATAATGAAAGAGACAGACAGCACAGGTGTGGAAACCATTACCACATCCTCTATCAAGGGCACTGTAAATGAAGCCGGCGATTTTGTGTACGATCTTGGAAAAGTAGTGGATGTTCCGCTGCCAAATGATGATGTGGTAAGTATGGGAAGCGGAAGCCGTTTGTTTGCACTCAATGAAGCCATTAAAACAGAAGATGCCAAACTGCTCGATAAAACGAATTGGTACACGGTTGAAAACCTCTATTTCGAAAGCGGCAGCAGCAAGCTGAAAGCCGAATCAAAAGCAGCGCTTACCAACCTCTACAAAATGCTCAACGCTTACAACACAGTTAACGTAAAACTGGGTGGATACACAGATAATACCGGCGACAGTACCATGAACGTAAAACTGAGTAATGACCGTGCTGCTGCTGCCAAAGCAGAACTGGTAAAGATGGGTATTGATGCCAGCCGCATTGAAGCAGAAGGTTACGGCCCGCTGCACCCTGTTTGCCCGCTCAACAGCAGCCCTGAATGTAAGGCCCAAAACCGCAGGATCGACGTAAGGGTTACAAAGATCAAATAGTTTAAACCGTCAATATTTAAAAAAGAGGCTGTCTCAAAAGGGCAGCCTCTTTTTATTTAGGTAATTCACATTTGTAGATAAGTAAAGTTTATTTTAGAAGATGTGTGCATGAAAGTTGCTGTTTAATGGTCATGGCAAAAGGA
>JBATOU010000113.1:0-1575 GCA_049291115.1 Ferruginibacter sp. | reverse complement strand
GAGCGGAACCATGGGTACGCGGCAAAACGCCGGCGCGGATCGCGATCGGGCGCACGGTGACCAGATCGCGGCCGTCGATACGCAACTTGGTGTCGAGCACGCCATCGCGCAGCGTGCGGTATTCGAGTTCGCCGAATTCCTTGACGATGTCGCCGTCTTTCCAGCCGTTGGCTTCCTTCTCGCCGGCCAGGGCTTCCAGCACTTCCTTGCGCAGGGCGCCGATCGCGTCGCGGCGCTCGGCCTTGTCGCGGATTGCGTAGGCGCTGCCCAGACGCGCACCGACCACGCGCTGAATCGCGGCCTGCAGCGCTTCCTTCGGTGCCGGCTCGTTCCAGACGAAGTTCTTGCGGCCGAATTCACTGGCCAGTTCGTTGATCGCGGCGATCGCCGCCTGCAACAGCTGGTGGCCGAACATCACCGCACCCAGCATCACCTGCTCGGACAGAATCTTGGCTTCCGACTCGACCATCAGCACGGCCTTGGAGGTACCCGCCACGACCAGATCCAGCGCCGATGTCTTCAGCTCCGAAGCGGTCGGGTTGAGCACGTAGTTGCCGTCGACATAGCCGACCCGGGCGCCGCCGATCGGTCCAGCGAACGGGCAGCCGGACAACACCAGCGCCGCCGAGGCGCCGATCATGGCCGGAATGTCGGCGTCGATTTCCGGGTTCAGCGAGATCACCGTGGCGACCACCTGCACTTCGTTACGGAAGGTCTCCGGGAACAGCGGACGGATCGGCCGGTCGATCAGGCGCGAGGTCAGCGTGTCCTTCTCGGTCGGGCGGCCTTCGCGCTTGAAGAAGCCGCCGGGGATGCGCCCGGCGGCATAGAATTTTTCCTGGTAGTTGACGGTCAGCGGAAAGAAATCCTTGCCCTCGATCGCCTTGGCGGCGACCACAGCGGCAACCAGCACGACCGTACCCTCCATACTGACCAATACCGAGCCACTCGCCTGGCGAGCCACTTCACCGGTCTCGATCGTCATCTGATGCTTGCCGTACTGGAAACTCTTTACCACCTTAGCCATGACTTTTCCTTCATTGGGGAGCAGAAGCCGAAACCCGGACGCCCTCGCCCTGGTTCGGAAAACGGGTGTTGCGTTGCTGCCGGTGCTTCGCTGGAACGGATTGCCAGGGCGGCCGGGCCGCGACCGTCCTGGGCAAATCCCATAAACGAAAAAGTGCCTTGCGGCACTTTTTCTCGCATCCTTCAGCGCCGGATGCCGAGCTTTTCGATCAGGGTCTTGTAGCGCCCCTGGTCCTTGGCTTTGAGATAGCTCAGCAAACTGCGCCGCTGGTTGACCATCTTGAGCAGGCCACGACGCGAATGGTGGTCTTTGCCGTGCGCCTGGAAGTGCGGCGCGAGCGCCTCGATGTGCGAGGTCAGCAGGGCGATCTGGACTTCCGGCGAGCCGGTGTCGCTGGGGGTACGCTGGTTGTCGGCGACGATCTTTGCGATTTGTTCGGTGGTAAGCGACATGGAGATTCCTGACTGGAGAAGTGAGCCCTACACCACCCGATGGTGATGCCGCCGTCTTCTCAAAGCGATTCGACGTAGGGACAGCCCGGTATTGTA
>JBATOU010000112.1:0-11875 GCA_049291115.1 Ferruginibacter sp. | reverse complement strand
GCGTAATGCAGGCAGGGATTTCGGGTGCCTTTTTTGGGTACCTTTTTGGGCAAGCAAAAAGGTACAAAACAAAAGTTTAAAAGAATTTGTCAAGAAGTTTAAGAAGTTCAATAGCACAACACGTTATAGTTTAATCTTTCATGCGGAAACTGTTCCAGTCGACCCCAATGCGAAAGGTTTGATAAATACGGCCGTTTTCTAACTTGCCGCCAAAATGTTTGCTGGCAGAATGAAATACACCCGATGGGTAAGCCACCATGCGGTTGAATGCATAACCGGCCCGGTCTATTTCAATCCATTTGCTTCGGTCTTTGCTTTCTTTTTCGAGCTGGTTTTGCAGGTCAGCAAATTTCATTTTCATCCGGCGTGCATCTGCGGGTGTGCAGGGATCTTTCAGGCCCGTTTTTTTGTGCATCCATAGTGAAGTGCCGCAATCGGGTGGTATGCCGGGAGTGAGGTACACTACGGCAGTAATATCGTTGTAGGGCTCATCTGAGTGAACCCCGGGAACTTCTTTGCGTGAACCCAGCGAAAACCCCTGGTAAAAAACGCCGTTCTCTTCCAGCGGGTTAGTGTCCCACCGGGTTATTTTAATGCCCAGTATCCTTTCCAGCTTTGCTTTGATTCCTTTTTCATGATAAACCGTGGTGCTGCGGTAACCGGTTACATGTTGGGGTTCATAGAACTCGGCATTAAGGGCTGCATCATATACTTTTTTGGGATCGCTGTAAAAATTATCTTTTACGATCATGAAACGGGGATAAATTATTTTTTCCATACAGCATTAATTGGTAAAAAATTGATTTTTAGCTAACAGCAGCTTGTAACAGCAAGGCGGCTGTAATTTTAAATGTAATATAAACAAATATCGGGTGTGCTTCTTTTTTGCAATATGACATAAATCATACGACCCGATTTTAATAATAAAATTTTGGAATGGTATTTTCTAGGGAGAAAGATCATTCCGGGCTTTAAAAGACTTACAAAAGGTGCAATACTGACCAAAACCGTTTTATCCGCTTACCTTTAGATTTCATACAAATAAAAAACTGTTCTTATGAATTTACAGGAAACTGTAATATACCAAACAAAAAAATGGATCAACGAAGTGGTGATTGGTTGCAATTTCTGCCCCTTTGCTTCCAATGTGGTGAAAAAGAACCTGGTTCATTATGAAGTGGAAGATAGTTCAGATGCGGGCACCTGCTTTAAAACCGCTTTACTCTTAATAAAAAAACTCGATGAAAAAACTGAGATTGAAACGGCTTTTTTAATTATGCCGGCTGCCTGTGCAGATTTTGACAGTTACCTGAAACTTGTAAGCGACCTTGAATGGCAGTTGGTAAAGAGAGGCTATTCGGGCATTTACCAGGTGGCAAGTTTTCATCCACTGTACCAGTTTGCCGGATCAGTATATGATGATGCGGCCAATTACACCAACCGCTCCATTTATCCAATGCTGCATATACTGCGGGAGGACAGCATAGCTAATGCATTGAAAAATTACCATCAGCCGGAAAGCATACCGGAAACCAATATCAATTTTGCACGCAGCAAAGGCTTAACTTATATGAAAATGCTGAGAGACGCCTGTTTCAATTTGTGATTGAATTTTGCTGAACAAGATAGCTAGGAGGCATCTCAAAAGTAATTGAACAAAGCATTTCACGCAGAGGCTAAGAATTTAAGAAGCAAAGAAGCGCTTAGCCCCTTTGTTCCTTTGCGTGAAAACTGCAGTTTTGAGATACGCCTTAGTGTTTTATGAACGGAATTAGTTCTGTTCCCCCATCGTACTGAATAAATAAACTGTACAAACCGGGGCGAAGGTCGTACACAGGAATGATCATAAAGCTGCCTGCAGTACTTGATGAGCTAAAATTATTTTCCTGAACGAGGGCCCCTTTTGCATCATAAATATTAAAATTGATCTTTTTGCTTCCTGCAAGATTCGAGACCAGCTTGAGCTGATCTGTTGCCGGGTTTGATAACAAGCGAAAATGTTTTTCATCTTTTTCACTTGTAAGTTTTACCACCGGGCTGTAACTGCTGCGGCCATCCGTATCTGTCTGCATTACGCGGAATAAATAATTCATACTTTCCAACACGGGTATCCTGCAGGAATATAACTCTTGAGTAGTTGCTGCCATACTGCAAACATTTGTAAACTGCATCCCGGCATTGACACGCTGCTGGAGCTGGTAATCTTTCACCTGCTGTTGATTGGCAACCCGCCATTGCAGTATTGCTTCATGTGCATTGATGCGATCTGCTTTAACAGCCAGCCAGCTTAAAGGCAATACAACCTCTGATGAAAACTCAAATGCACCTATATCGGTAATGCCATTCTGCGGACGGTTTTTTGCATCAAAATCAAGTGTGGGCAAAGGTTGAAAACTGGTTGCACTAATTGGCAGGGCCACATCTTTAGCCGGGCTGTTGGTAAGTAAACGAAAATCTCCGGCTGCACTGTTTACAAAAAGCGGATCGGTATTAATGCTGTTGTTATCCCATACAGGTGCCGTTCCTGCACCATGCCACAAATTTCGTTGTGCACCTGTTGGCTGCCATAATGCGGGGTTAAGGTAAGTTACTCCAGGGACCGTGGATACAATGATGTTGTTTCTAAAGTCGAGGGTATAAGGATGGCTGTTTGAAAACCCAACCATGGAAGAGGCCCAGGCAGCTCCGCCGTTAAACCCGCCACCAACGATGGTATTGTTGTAAAAGTGAATAATGGTTGTTGTATCATCCCACCCTGCATGTATGAATACAGGGATATGCATTGCCTGGTCGCCGGCAGGGTTGGGCCCAATACCTGCATTTTCAACAATATTGTTGTAGATCCAGTTTTCACCCGTTACATAATCGCCAATACGGATGCCGCAGCCGGTTTGATTTTCTATATAATTATCATGTACCCTATGATTGGTCATATAGGCCGATGAACTGCATTCACGGTAGATATTGATGCCATCGTACGAAAAATTATCGTGCAGGTAGTTCCATGCCAGTTCCCGGTTGGTTTCTGTGGGAAGCCTAGGCCCGCTGCAGGCTTCGGCGCTTTGTATATAAATAGGGTGGTAGAGTTTACTTGTGCCGGCAAAACCAATATTTGTGAGCTCGTTGCCTAAAATATAAAGATTATTTCCAGATGCTGCAATTGCCCCGGTAGGCTCACTTCCATTGGGTGCCGTAATTTTATTGCCCACCAGCCTGAAATTATGATACATATTTGCAGCGCCATCTTTGGCGGTTAAATATAATTTTGATATCACCCAGTTGATCGTAGGGCCAAATCCGGAGACCCAAAGAGAATACGCATTATTAATTTCCGGGTTGCCTACAGAAGCCGCTGCACCCGGGTATCCAACGATTGCCTTTGGTAATGCTGCAGTTCCCGGGTTCCCCAGGTCTATTGTGGCCCTGTCGCCCGCTAATGCGGTATGACTTACACCATCGCATATGTAGATAATATCGCCTGCATTTATTTTATCGAGTGCACCTGTATTACTGGTATTATCTAAACTGGTCCATGGATTGTCCCAGCTTCCATTACCTGAAAGATCATTGCCTGTAGTTTTAATAAAATAAATGTTACCACTGCGGATGGTGAATGAAACACTGTTGCTGCTGATGCCGTTTACAACTACTTGTAGGGTTGTAATGCCATTTGGCAGCGTTCCGGGTATTTGGAATTCTATCATTTGCATTCCAAGTTTTGTGTACAGTTGTGCAGGCGCTGTGGCATTGGCCCACCTGTAGATTCTTGCCGGAATGCCTCCTGTTAATACTTGCGAACTTCCTTGAGAAGAACCGAGGTTTTTTCCCCAGATGGTTACAATTGCGCCGTCTTGCCCGGCTGACTGTCCCGGTTGCGAATGATCGCTGTTTCCTGTTGCTGGGCCTGAGTTTATGTCAGTAAAACAAATAAATGGAGTATTGATTGCTGCTGCGTTCAAATGCAGCAGCATCATGCATGTTATAAGCAGGTTTCTCATATACAATATTTAATGGGTAGTTCAACAATTTTATTGCCAAAAAGGAAATTTGTGGATTAGTTACGGAATGTTTTATTTACCGGAAACAATGCGAAGGCTTATGGGTGCTGTAATTCAGAATGATAGGAGGCTTTTGTTATTTTATCCTGCAGGGATATTTTTTGAAGTTTGCGGCATGTTAGGATCCTTTGACCAAAACAACACAGCGTCCATTTTACACCCTGTAGCAATTTCACTACAATCAAAATGTGAATTTCTTTGTTACCCAATATTAGGTTTTATGGGTATGGCTGTTTTATATTTGACAGTCAACCATCAATTCTTCCATTTAAAATCACACACAATGAAACGATTGCTTTTTTTTGCCGGCACCGGTATTTTGCTGGCAGCCACCAGTTGCACAAAAACATCATTGACGGAAAACAACGGGGCATCTTTAACTGCCGATGAAAAAGCCCTTGTTGCTGCCGCAGGCTTCAACAGTAACTGGGCCGAAAAAACATCTGATGGAAATTTTCTTATTGAAAACGATATCTACCTTTCTGCAGCACAACTCCAGGAAATGTCGGGTGCAGGCACGGCACATGAACTGATAGTGGCAAATGAAGAGCATTACCGCACCACCAATATTGTTAGTACACCAAGTACCGGTCAGCGCACAATTACGGTAAGACTGGGATCGGGGTTCCCAACACATTATTCAACTGGTTTAGACCAGGCCCTGGCAAGGTATAACGGGTACAATCTCAAGATCCGTTTTCAGCGTGTGACCAGTGGAGGCAATATTGTTATCACAGGGTCAAATCTTGGTACCACTTCCACAGGTGGTTGCATTCTTGGCCGGGCATCAGGCTTCCCCAGTGCAAACGGAAACCCCTCCAGTGGCTTTACTTTGAGCACCAGCAGTTGTGCCACCAGCTATCTTAGCACCGCCAACAAAGCAGACGAAGTGATGGCACATGAGATCGGCCATTGCATCGGGTTCCGTCATACAGATTACATGAACCGCTCCAGCTGCGGACAAAACAGCAATGAAGGTTCGGCAGGAGTGGGCGCTGTACATATTCCCGGTACACCTACAACTGTAACCGGAAGCTATAACTCCTGGATGATGGCTTGCACAAACAACAGTCCAAACTTTTCATCAAGCGACGGTACTGCACTGAATTATGTTTATTGATTTTACCATGAATAAGTCATCAAAGATCCCTTTCGGTTTATGAAAGGGATCTTTGATTTATAATTAATCATGTAATTTGTGCTTTCATGCAGTTTACAACACAACAGCAGGGTAGGACTGACAAAAATGTAAACTGTGCGCAATTTATTTACTATAATGTACAGCAAAAAAAGATCATTTAAAATTATTTTTACGTTGCTGCTTGCGGTTGCAGGCTTTCAGTCATTTGCACAGAAACCCGTTTCCAAACTTACAAAGGCAGCGGGAGAAATTGTTACAAAAGACAGCATGTACAGTTTTATAGTTACCGCCAAAAACCTTGATTCCCTTCTTGTTTTTTTAAAAGAATGGCAGCAGGAAGTAGCAATTACCGCTATCAACAGGCAATCAAAATCAATTGTGATACATGCCGGGGGCCTTTTTGTAAAAAATTATTTGCTGCCCCTTGATGAAATTATTTTCATAGACCTTCGGCAAAATGCACAGGCAGAAACCGGTATCATTGGCTATAACCGGGGCTTTCATGGCATCAGCGCAATAGATCACAGTATACCCGGCGCTAACGGAAAAAATATAGTGGCATCTGTAAAAGAACAAAAACCCGAGAGTGCCGACCTTGATATTTTCAAACGTGTACTCAATTCTTCCATATCTGGTACGGTTGTGAGCAATCATGCTACGGTCATTGCATCCATCATTGGTGGCGCCGGAAACAGCTTTTACGATGGCCGGGGCATTGCCTGGAACTGTAAATTTTTCCCCAGCAGTTTTGATAATCTTTTTGCAGATGATGAAACTGTTTTGAATGATAACCATGTAACCGTTCAAAATCATTCATACGGCACAATTATACAGCAGTTTTACGGTGCAGAGGCACTGAGTTATGATGCACAAACCTGGCAAAACAAAACTTTGGTGGCTGTTTTTTCTGCCGGTAATAAAGGTGCGCTGGCAGCAGGGGAAGGTACTTATGCAAATATCCCTGGCTTCGCCAATTTGAGCGGCAATTTTAAAATGGCAAAAAATATTATCAGCGTGGGAGCAACAGATAATGCCGGCAACATTGCGGGAGAAACATCGGTCGGCCCCGCTTACGACGGAAGGCTTGCACCGCAGCTGCTGGCACTGGGCCCCAACGGAACTTCCGATGCAGCGGCCATGGTTAGCGGAACCGTGGCAGTAATGCAGCAGGTTTATGCCGACAGTAATGCCGACAATCTTCCCCCGGCTTCACTGATAAAATCTATTTTGTATAATACAGCAGATGATGTTCATGCCAGGGGGATCGATTATAAAACCGGCTATGGCCTGCTCAATAGCTTTGAAGCCGTTAATGCCATTATTCAGAAACAATACGACAGTGGCAGGGTTTCACAGGCACAAACCTGGACAAAAATATTTTCTGTTCCGGCAGGTGCTGCCCGGCTACAGTTAACACTCGCCTGGACCGATACGGCTGCCCCCATCAATAACAGCAAGGCCTTGATTAACGATCTTGACCTGGAACTCGTGCAAATGAATTCGGGAACTGTTTATAAACCCTGGGTATTGAGTACTGCCGCAAACGCCGATTCGCTGAATAAACTCCCGGTGCGCAAAAGGGATTCGCTTAATACGGCAGAGCAGCTAAGTCTCGAACTTCCCGCTGCAGGCAATTACCGGGTTACGGTACATGGAACCAGCCTGCAAACGGCATCGTTGCCTTTTCACATTGCTTACAGGGTAGATACGCTCAACAAGTTTCAGTTTACGCATCCGCAGCATGCTTCTGATGTAAACCGTGCCGAAAACGAAGAGCTTACCATTCGCTGGAAAACATTTGTAGCAGATACCAACCAAACGGGCAGTTTGCATATCAGCTACAACAACGGCTCAACCTGGAATTTGCTGGACAATGCTGTAAAAATTTACCGCCATAAATTTCTGTGGCCGGTTAAAGACACGGCGGCAACTGCTATGCTGAAAATGGAAACAACGTTTGGAAATTTTTTGTCAAAACCCTTTATCATCAGCCCGGTCACCAGGCTGCAGGTAGATTTTTTATGTACTGATTCCTTCCGGCTTTCATGGAAACCGCATATTTATGCAGGCAGCTATAAAATTTTTGCGATGGCCGACAGCGCTTATTTAAAACCAATAGCAAACACAACAGATACATTTGCGGTTTTTAACCGCAGTCAGTTTCCGTATACGGTGTATGCGGTAGAGCCTGTTACAGGTAACGGTTTGGGCGCAAGCAGGAGCATTGCGGCAGACATAAACCTGCAGGGGGTAAGTTGTTTTTATAAAACATTCTATTATGAACTGCTCGATGGAAATGTGGTAAAGCTGAACCTTGAGTTAAGTACACTTGCAAATATCGACAGCATTGGATTTGAAAAAATTTCACCGGGCGGGCAGTTAATTCAGTCATTTTCCGCTTCAGAAATTTTACCAGGCCAGTTGCTGTATCATCATGTTATCAATGGCTTAACGGCTGGTAATCACTATTTCAGGGTGTGCATCCGTTTAAAAAATGGTCTTTCCATTTATACCGATATAGCGCAGGTGCTTGTATCTGGTCAACAGCTGATCCTGTTTTACCCAAATCCTGCAAACCGTGCAGTACCATTGAAGTACATATTGCAACAAGGGATATTACAGGGAAGTACGGGGCTTTTGCTGTACGATGCAGCAGGCAGGTTGCTGGCAGATCATGCATCAATACCCGATCTGCTGGATATTTCAGGCTTTTCTCCCGGGATCTATGTTTACAGGCTCATCAGGAGCGGAAAAGCAGCTGAAATTGGTAAAATCCTCGTTCAGTAACGATCGGGTCAAAATAAAAGCGGTGGTATGGATTTATATGCGTACCTTCACCGGGTGATAAGGGTTTACCGTCATTCAGTATAAAGTCAGTTCAATTTTTTACTCTCCGTTAGTAACAGTTAATCTTCCTCTCTACTTTTTTCAGTAATCTTCTCACAAGCATTTATTTATTCTAAATTTTAAGTTATGAACATTTTTGTTTCGAACCTGAGCTTCAACAGCACAGAAGAAACCCTCGCTGAATTATTCTCTCCATTCGGAAACGTAAGTTCCGCAAAAGTTATTACCGACCGTGAAACAGGCCGCAGCCGCGGTTTTGGTTTTGTTGAAATGAGCTCCGACGATGAAGCCCAAAAAGCAATTGCCGGTTTAAATAATAAGGAAGTGGAAGGAAGGCCGATGTCTGTTTCTGTTGCCAGGGAAAAGCCCAGGCGTGAGAACAACAGGTGGTAAGCCAGTAAGATAACCATCTTCAAAAGTTAATAAGGGTTGCTTTCCCAAACGGAAGGCAACCCTTTTTTTCGTTATCACGGGTTAAGTTTCATTGCCGCATATCCCGCATCTGCATGATCATTTATCAAAAGAAGTGATCTTCACCTTCTTGCCGTTCACTTTTAAACTGCGGCCGTTATTTTCAAGGGCTTTATCCTGCGCCGCTTCACTGGCCAATAGTTTATCGAGGTATTCTGCCACGTCGGCGTCTGATATGGTTATATTGGCGCCCTCATATAAAGCCTCCGAAATATAGGAATCAAGCAGGTTATTGGCATTGCTTTTAAACAGCTTTGGTGTGGCATAAATATCACAGCCAATAATGCGGTTGCCTGTAACGGCCAGTATGCCCACAATGCTGCTGTCGGCCTTTATATCCTTACTGATAGATTGCCTGTATTCCTTCATATCCCTGTTATAAGTTTCGGATTGGGTTACGGCAGTATAGGTGCCGGTGCTGGTATTGGTGCCGTTTGCCTGGTTAATAGAAGCCACTTTTTCCCAAACCTTACCCTGGCTTTTTTCTTTTACAATGCTCTTGCGCACCGCATTGTTGATCTTGCTGTGATAGCCTGTAAAGCTGGCGCCTGCAGAAAAACTGTAACTGTTGCCCGGAGAGCGGATAGCATTCCGGTTATTGTTACGTGCCGTGTTGCTGCTTTCTCCTGCCGATGACCACCTGCCGTGTTCCACGCAGTAAACGGGAAGGTCCATGGTTTTGCCGGGTGCTATTAAAGTGTCTTTTTCTATTACACGGTCCTGCTTGCCTCCTTTTACAATATCGCCCATACTCACGAGGATACTGTCTTTGGATGTATTACTGAAGCGCAGCGTGTTTACCTGGCCACCGCCCGAAACCTCCTGCACCTTTATTTTTGACTGGCCAATTGCTGTTTCAAGCGTGCTGTAATTGCCCATGTTCTTAAATTCTTTGTACAGCGAAGGTTTGGCCTTTATGAAATAAACTTTTAATTTTTTATGCTGGCTGGTATAGCCTGCTTTGGCGGTTTTATTTCCTGCATCAACAGGCGCATTGAGGTTATCTTTTTGCAATTGGGCAGTACCCTGCAGGGCCGTTAATAAGGCCACTATACTAAGCAGTGATTTTAACTTTTTCATACTTAACTTTTTGGTGGTTAATTTTTGATTACTTTGCTAAAGTAGTATTGCCAGGGGGCGGCTTTAGGCTAAACTTGGTGAAATTGCGTTTTCACTTGGTGAAGAAAAATGCAGTGGATAAAAAAAGATGTTACTTTGTGCAGGAGGCCCGATTGGTTTTTTTTAAAATATTTTGTTTCCGGTGAATCAAATTAAATATATCGTACAGCCGCTTATTTTACTGTTTTGTTTCAGCAGTATTTGCTGTGCACAATCGTCAAATTCGGCTCAAACACAGGAAAGTTTTAAAAAAGCCTCTGGAAAGATTTCTAAAGGGTTTAAGAAAAACAACAGCGATACGTTGGCAAGCGGGTACTATGACCTGGGCGAAACTTTTTATCAGCAGGGGTCGCTTGTTAAAAGCGAAACCTATTTTAAAAAAGCGAGGTCTCTTTACGAAATGGCCAAAGATGATGATGGTATTGCCAAAAGCAGCAGGGCGCTGGCGAGGGTACAGGAAGACCTGGATAAAAAAAAGGAAGCCGTTGTAAATTATAATATTGCAGCCGACAACAATTTAAAAACAGGGGATACCGCTTCAGGCGACCTGAACAAAAATGATATCCGGAGGCTTACAAAAAAAGATTCGTTTCCGGTACAGCAGGCGCTCATACTTAAGAACATTAATCTGGGGCTTGTGAATAAAGATACGGGTGAAGTTATTTCACAATACGCCCGCATGGCAAGCACCAGCCTGGTAAACAACCAACCCAAAATTGCGGTGGAAGCTTATAAGAATGCATATCATTTTTCGACCAATGCACCTGTACAGGCCCTGCAGTTCAATCAAAAAATTACCGACGTTTACCTGCAGGAAAAGAATTTTTCAAAAGCGATTGAAACCAAGCAGGAAGCGCTGAATGAGCCATTTGTACAAAATTCCACCCAGCTTAAGGCAAAAGAAATTACTTCGCTGGCCGATATTTACCTGAAAAAAAAGGAAGAGAAAACGGCCGTGGAATTACTTACAGAGTCTTACCAAATTGCCGTGCAAAATGGTCATATTATGGAAGCAAGGCAGAGCCTGGAGCGGCTCGACAGTATTTACCAGGCAACAGGCCGCAAAGACCAGAGTCTCCTTTTATACAAAGATTTTTTACTAAAACTCCCATCTGTCATTGACAAAGACAGCTCTATTGCTGCCAATAAACTCATTGCCGATACCGAAATGCGTATCAGGGAGCTGGAAACAGAAAAGGCTTTAAAGGATGATCTTATCCGCCGTAAAAATATTTTCAACTACTGGTTGCTGGCTTCGCTCATTATACTTGGCCTGCTTACAGCTGTGGTGTTGTTTATGTTCAGGAAACTGCGGGTGAAAAATAAAAAGATCGCCCTCCAATCTCTGCGCAGGGAAATGAACCCTCATTTTATTTTCAACAGCCTAAACAGCATCAACCAGTTCATAGCCACCAGCAACGAATTGGGGGCCAACCGTTACCTTACCAAATTTTCCAACCTTATGCGCCGGGTGATGGAAAATTCGAAAGAGGATTTTGTGTTATTTTCCAATGAAATGGAACTGCTCCAAAATTACCTGGAGCTCGAAAAAAGCCGTTTCCCCGAAAAATTCGATTTCAGCATTCATACGGACGATGCACTGCTGGCCGAGGAAAATCTTTTTATACCCGGTATGCTCATTCAACCGCATCTTGAAAATGCTATCTGGCACGGTTTACGTTATAAAGACGACAAAGGTTATTTAAAACTCAGGTTTCAAAAAAGTGGGAATGGAATGCTGGTGATCATTGAGGACAACGGCATTGGAATTGCGGAAAGCAAAAAATTTAAAACACAGAATCAAAAAAAACATACCGGCCGCGGTATCAGCAATACCATGGAACGGATAAGCATATTGAACGAACTCTATCATCAGCACATTAGCTGTGTTGTGGAAGACCGGCCTGAAGAAGGCGTGGGTGCCAGGGTTAAACTGTTTGTACCACTCATTAAAAATTTTACTGCATGAAGATAAAAGCTGTAATTGTTGACGATGAACAGGTGGCAAGGGATGTATTGGAGAATTACTTAACAAAGTATTGCCCGGTGGTGGAACTGCTGGGCAAGGCACAGCATATTAAAGAAGCGGTGCCCATGATACAGGAATTGCAGCCGCAGCTTGTTTTTTTGGATGTGGAAATGCCCTATGGAAATGCTTTTGACGTGCTGGAGGCCTGCAGCGGCCAGCAGTTTGAAACGATCTTTGTAACTGCTTATTCTGAATATTCCATAAAGGCAT
>JBATOU010000111.1:0-30664 GCA_049291115.1 Ferruginibacter sp. | reverse complement strand
GACTGCGTAATGCAGGCAGGGATTTCGGGTGCCTTTTTTTGGTTCTTTTTTGGGCAAGCAAAAAAGAACAAAGTAAAAATTTAAAAGAATTTCAATAAAATTTAAAAACTCAATAGCACAACACGTTTTATTTTTAGTATATTTCAACAATTTTTTTCAGTCGATGGTACTGCATTCCTACATGTTGTAGAGAAGGGCGAGCAGGTGCTGCGCCCAACCCCAGGTCGGGAGAGAGGCATTTTGGATCATGGCAGCATCTGTGGACTGGCCCGTAAGGATTTATTCTCTATTAATTTACAGGGCAGGTAACTTTCTTATGTTATAAAATCAAAATTTAATAACTTTCAGGCAGCGCAAGCAAAAGATGCCCCCTCATATAGTTATGCCTGTTTTAATAAGGCAACAAAAATTGAGTATATCACTTAAATACTTTTTATGAAAAAGAATTTTACCCTGCTGATCTTCGCTTTATTATTCTTTTTTGGGAAAGAGATCTATGCACAGCAGCCACCCTGTAATGCTGATTTTATTATAAACGTTTCGGGCCTAACGGTAAACTTTATGCCGGCAATGCCCGGAGATAGTCTCCTGTCCACTCATTCATGGTCTTTTGGCGACGGTGGGAATTCACAGGCAGCTTATCCCATACATACATATGCAGCAGCGGGGAATTATACCGTAACACATATTTTCTCACGGGTAGGGAATGGGGTTGTTATATGCCGGGATACCACTGTGATGCAATTAACGCTTCAGTCAAACACTGCCTGTAATATCCAGGCTGGTTTTATTTTTCACAGGGATTCGCTTAATGTAAATACAATTCATTTTACAAATACATCTCTTAATGCGTCGGCAACCGATACCCTTAGCTGGACCTTTGGTGACGGAACTGCTGCCGGTAATATTCCCAACCCGGTCCATAGTTATAATGCACCCGGTACTTACCAGGTATGTCTTAAGGTAACGAGGCTTACTCCTCCTGGTACTCCTGCCTGCTCAGCCACCATCTGCCTACCAGTAGTGATAACTGATCCTGCAACCCCTCAATGCAACCTGCAACCATTTTTTACTATTCACAGGGATACCATTAACAACAGGACCTTTTATTTTGCAAATGCTACTGCAAACCTGGCGAACACGGATTCAATACGCTGGACTTTTGGTGATGGCTCCGCCTCTGCTCAAACAAACCCTGCACATACTTATGCAAATCCGGGGATATACAATGTATGCCTGAGGGTTCAGAGAAATATGCCGGCCGGTACGGCTCCCTGTGTAAGGGAATTTTGCCTGGCGTTAGTGGTGGCAGACTCAAATAATGCAGTATGTAACATTCAGCCTTCGTTTGTATTCAGCAGGGATTCTGTTAACCGCAGAAAGATCTATTTTAACAATACAACTGTTAATATAGCCGCTACAGATTCTGTTCGCTGGACCTTTGGAGATGGCGGAACCTCTCTGCAATTTAACCCAGTGCATACCTATGCCAATGCCGGCAATTACCAGGTATGCCTGCGTGTAAAGAGAAACATGCCTGCAGGAGCAGCCCCCTGCGTGAGAGAATTCTGCCTGCCGGTTGCGATCACCGATTCAAACAATGTTTCCTGCAATATGCAGCCCTCATTTGTATTCAGGAGGGATTCTGCTGACTATCGTAAATTTTATTTTACCAATACCAGCATTAACCTGGCAAATACCGATTCTGTTCGCTGGACCTTTGGCGATGGATCCTCATCTTCACAAATAAATCCTGTTCATACTTATGCAAATGCCGGTACCTATATCGTTTGCCTGCGGGTGCAAAGAACTGTGCCTGCCGGAACACCTGCATGTGTAAGGGAGTTTTGCATCAGCATTACCGTGCTGGCGCCCAATACCTGCAACCTCCAGGCAAATTATACCAGCCGGAGAGACAGCAGTAACTGGAGAACGATCCATTTTACCAATACCAGTATTGGACTTCAACCCAGCGATTCTGTGCGCTGGACCTTTGGTGATGGCAGCTCTGCAGTGAGCACAAATGCCACCCATACTTATACCGCAGTGGGCTGGTATAATGTATGCCTGCGTGTTAAAAGAAATACGCCTGCCGGTACCGCTCCCTGTGTAAGGGAAATATGCCGGCTGGTAAGGGTAGACTCGGTTAACAGCAGTAATTGCAATTACCTGGTTGACTTTATGGCACAAAGGGATACCTCCAATAACCTGAATGTATTCTTCAACAATATTTCCCTTCAACAACCGGGTGCTACTGCAAGCTGGCGCTTTGGAGATGGCACCAGTGCAGTTGGCTGGAACAGCAACCATACCTATGCAGCGCCTGGAGTATACTATGTATGCCTCCGCGTTCAGTATGCAAATGGATGTGTGCGGGAACGCTGCAGAGTGATACAGATAGCCAATGTAAATAACTGCCTGCTACAGCCCTATCCAAACCCGGCCACTACACAGGTAAGTGTTTCTGTAAACCTGCAGCAGCCGCTGGTTATTTACAGCAGGATATATAATTCCATGAACATGATCGTTAGGCAGCAGCAGCAAAATGGGGCAACAGGTTTCAATACGGTTACATTTGCCGGAATAGGAAACCTGCCACCAGGCATTTACCGCATTGTGGTTAACTATGGCCAAAGAGAGTGCAGGGGCAGTTTTATAAAATATTAACCGGTAAAGCAATCGCAGAAAGCCGCTGAATTTTCAGCGGTTTTTTTTGCATTCATGACAAATATCATGCTGCCCCTAGCAGGTTGTAATGACCTTTGTTACTGTAATACGTGCCCTGTTAACCTTAAATTACTTGTATATGAAAAAGAAAAAAGCAGGCATGACTGTACAACAATTCATGGACCTGGTAAAAAGAAAAAACCCGCATGAACCCGAATTCCTGCAGGCTGTTCAGGAAGTGGTGGAATCTCTTGATGATTTTATTGATGAACATCCGAAATATGTTGGGGTATTGGAAAGAATGGTGGAGCCGGAACGAACCATCATCTTTCGTGTGCCCTGGATAAATGATAAAGGAGAATTTTGCATCAACCGTGGTTATCGTGTTGAAATGAATTCTGCCATTGGCCCCTACAAGGGTGGACTCAGGTTTCACCCCACTGTTAATTTAAGCATCCTTAAATTTTTAGCTTTTGAACAGGTACTTAAAAACAGTTTGACCACTTTGCCAATGGGTGGTGGCAAGGGCGGCTCCGATTTTGATCCGAAAGGAAAGAGTGACCTCGAAATAATGAAGTTCTGCCAGTCATTCATGAATGAACTTCAACGGCATATAGGCGCTTCCACCGACGTGCCTGCTGGAGATATAGGAGTTGGTGGAAGGGAGATCGGTTATTTATTTGGTCAGTATAAACGCATCCGCAACGAATTTACCGGCGTGCTTACCGGTAAAAGTCTCGAATGGGGAGGTTCGCTTATAAGGCCCGAAGCCACAGGATACGGTACAACATATTTTGCAGAAGAAATGCTCTCTACAAAAAATATAGAGATTAAAGGTAAAACCGTACTCATATCAGGCTCGGGTAATGTAGCCCAGTATGCCTGCGAAAAAGTAACGCAGCTCGGCGGCAAGGTGGTTACCCTCAGTGATTCCGATGGATACATTTACGACAAAGACGGAATAAACCCGGAGAAACTGGAATATGTAAAAGAACTTAAAAACATCAAACGTGGTCGTATAAAAGAGTATGCCGACAAGTATAAATGCAGGTATGTGGAAGGCAAAACACCGTGGTCTGTTAAGTGCGATATAGCGATGCCTTGTGCCACACAAAATGAACTCAACGAAAGCGATGCAAAAACACTGGTGCAAAATGGTTGTATCTGTGTGAGCGAAGGAGCTAATATGCCAAGTACACCCGGTGCAGTGGCCTGGTTTCTTAAGAGCAAAATTTTGTATGCACCCGGCAAGGCTTCCAATGCAGGTGGTGTGGCCACATCGGGTCTTGAGATGTCGCAAAACAGTATGCGGCTGAGCTGGACGAGGGAAGAAGTTGATAAGGAACTGCACAAGATCATGAAGAACATCCATGCTACCTGTGTATTACATGGTAAACAAAAAGGCAATTATACAGATTATGTATTGGGTGCCAACATCGGTGGCTTTGTAAAAGTGGCCGAGGCCATGCTTGCCCAGGGGCTTGTATAACATTAAAACCTGCATTGCGGAACAATAATGCTGCAAAGCTTTGGGTGGTTAACAGAGGTTTGTGACCATTGAACTTGATAAATAAAAAACCGGCACTAAGGCCGGTTTTTTTTCGTAAACCTGGGAGAGAGAACATTCTTTACAGTATTCTTTTAAAAAGCAGCTTGTTTTTGCTGGCTGCTCTAAGATTATTTCATTACAAAACTGAAAAGGTCTTCGCCGGCATCTTCTATGCCATAGTGCGATTTTAACTGTGTTAATACAGTCTTCCGGGCATCTTCCTGATCTTTTGTGTATTGGTTACTTATATCCTCTATACTGGTACTGGTAGTTTCAACAATATGCCTGGCAATAACATTTCTTAAAGCCTCCTGTTCAATTTTCATATTGATCAGCAGGTTGAGTATCATTTTATTTTGCCACTGAATTTCGCTGAGCATTGATTTTTTTATTTAATGCAATGCTATAAAATTTTTTTCTTGCTTTACCCCCGTATTTTAACCCAGTGGGATACCGTTTTTTAACCCGGTACGATACCGTGTTTTCACCCTCCCTGCGATTAAAAAATAAAATCCCTATTGCCACTATATAATTCGGTTTGGCATGGGCCTTAAAAAAAACTGCATGGCCATTTGACCATGCAGTTTTTTTATAAAAGGGGTAAACCCGTATTCTTAATAAACGTAGTTCAATGCTGTAACATCTGATGTGCTGAATGATGGGCTGCCGTTTGTACAGGCCATCATCCATGAATTATAACTTCCGTTAACGTTCGTTGGCGTACCTGTAATATGAACAGCACCAATAGTGCCTGCAGTTTCACCGGCACCACGGCCACAACTTGCCCGGTTTTTATAATCTGTATGCCTGAAACCAATGCAATGGCCTATTTCATGTGCCATCACTTCATCTGCCTTGTCTGTTGTGTTGATGTAGGTAGTGGCACAGCTGCTGTTACTGAGTGTAAAACCCGAAGAGGGGTTTCCTGCACTTGTAGGGAAACCCGAAGCCTGGCCCAATATGCAACCGCCCGTAGATGTGGTTCCCAGGTTGGCTGCACTGATGGTGATATCGGCACCACTGGTTACACGCAGAAAATTAATTTTAAGACCATAGCTGTTATACCTTGCTATTACATTGTCAAGCGCAGGTGAATAGTAACTTGGGAAGCCACTGCCTAATGCAATGGTGATTGTTCTTGCACCGCTGGTGGGTGTACTTACCACGTTAAAAGTACGGTAATGCTCTTCATTGGCCACTATGATATTGTTTGTTGCTGTGGCACCCGACATGCTTTCTAATTGGGCCTTGCTCAGGAGAATATCCCCTTCAATGAGGTATTGACCGGTAGCTGTTTTTTCGGCCCATGAACTGTTAAAGCCTGCAGATGCAAGAAGGCTTTTCTCATCCTGTGAAAGTGCAGATGGATCTTCGTTAAGAGAGGTTTTTGTACAACCGACCGCTCCAAGCAGGGCCAGCAAACAAGCGGAACCAATGATTTTTTTCATGTAAGATGTGTTTAATTTTTGGAAAAATGTATCAGCCAATTTATCGGTTTATTTTTTTAAATCAAAGCCCCGGTAAAGGGCATTTGTGGTAATGTGAGTAAAATGACCTGGTAATCTTACAAATGATTTTAAGATAAAGGCAATAGCTGCAGTTTGGGGCTTTTTTAGAAAGCACAGCGTTCCGGCTCAATATAGGCCGCACAGTAAAAAAGCAACCTGTGCTGGTTGCTCCTGTTTTTTGATCTGTTTTTTTAACTGTGTATCAGAACCTGTTATACCTTCTTTGCATGGCAGTTTTGCCCTGGCGTTGTATGTTCCACATATCTGCGGCAGAGAATGATTTTTTTTGGTTGATGCCAAATGCCAGTGTTTCATTTACAATACTGGTTAATTGTTGTTTTTCTTCTTTGCTTAATGAAGTAAAAACCTGAGTTGTTTGCGTGTTCATGACTATTTTTTTAATTGTTTGAAAGCTTGTTTTCAGCAGGTTCTTATTTTTTCCTGCTTTGATAACACAAAGATAGGGTATGATAATGTACTATGCAATACATAATAGTATGTAAAATTATAGAAGTAGTTATAAAATATTAGTAGAATTTGAATTAATTAATTAAAAAACAAATAAATACATATTTAATATTAATTATAATTAAATATTTCCTTGATTATATGAGTGGATTCTAATAGGGACAAGTGGCAGCTTACATGGTTTTCGAATAAATAAAATGCTTCCTGGAAGGCCTTTTCAGGTGCTGGTTTCATTGCAGTTCTTTTTGGGCTGTGTGGTGGATTTGCTGAAAAGCTGCAATGGGCAGAAGTGGGGGAGAGGTCATATGTCGATGGGTGAAAATAAGGTTGCCATAAATGCACAAATAGGCTTGCTGCATATTTATGGCAACATATTAACGCCAGATAGAATTATGCTGGTAGAAGTATTTTCTGCAGCGGGGTTTCGCGGTAATTCTTTTTGGGTCGGTGTGGATACTGCGAAAACCCTGCTGCGACATAATATTGAGCAGCGGTTATTAAATCCCCAATGCAATTGGGCAGCACTAAGGGGCATCAAGTGATCCTTCGGAACACTTGCCAGTAGATTGCCATTTCTGCTGCAAGGCGGCCTGTTAGTTATTTGCGGGATAATTTATAGTTGTTCTGATATTTAAATACTCTGCCATCGCAGTTTCTTCGTTATTGTATTCGAAAAATAAGTAGAGAATTGGATAGTCCTTTTTAATAAAACAGAGTGTTATGCCATACTGATAACCTTTGGCCAATTCTGATTTGTTTGATATTTTACCATTGGTTAAAATTATATAATCACAATTAGCAAGTTTAATTGATTCTTTATTTTCAATCACCCTGCTTTTTAAATTGTTCAATTCATCATTACCTTCGGGCAGATAAAAATTCAATGGAACAGTTAGTAAATTTGACATCACTTTATTTATATATGCAGAACTGTCGGTTGAATAATATTCTTTTTCGAAATCAAATAGTTTATATCTTAATCTTAATTTTTTTTTGGTATTTTCATAAACAAGTTCATTGTCAAAAAACGTAGCTAGGTCTTTGTCTAATGCTGCTACCCTGAACCCGGAGGGCTTACTGTAGATATTTTTACTTTTTTCTTTAAAGCTGCTGTCGGATATTGGGAAAGGGTAACTCCTGGTATTTGTGATTGGTAAATGCAGGTTCCCGCAAATTAAATTCGACGCAGAGTCGGCTATTGAAGTTACCATACTTAAAGGAACCTGTTTCCCAAAAACAAAGATTTTTGAAACTATATTTTTAATCCTGAATATATAAATCCAGCTTGTAAGCCCTTTCATTCCAAATACCTCCATCATGTTTTGCATTTGTTTGCTTTCCCTGTATAAATATTGCTCGGATATTTGGGTGTTGTTTAGAGGAAATGAAAAGAATACCCCTTCTTCACTTTGTTTAACTAAGTTTTCCTTTAAAAATTGTATAGCCTCAGTTTCTGAATTTAATACCCACCTGATATCAACCAATCTTTCAATTTGATTTTGTTTATTATCAGCATTATAAACACGCAGGTCATTTGTGGTTTCACCTCTTTTTAAGCCAAGGTTTTCGAAATATTCAACTCCTAAAAAATATTTACTATCCTTACCTATATTAGTCTGGCAAAATGCAAATAAGGGATTTGCCAGTATTAACAATAAAATCATGTTCCTGTTCATACCTGGTGTTTTGGTTGCCTGCATGCAATAGCCGGGCCTGCTGCAGGGATGGGATCTTTTAAATGTATGCCCGGCACCTGAAGCCAGGCTGAAAACTGTATGATGAAGTTAACAACTTAAAGCTAAATAAAATCCGGCAGAGCCCGGTATTTGCTGGTAGCAGGGTTTCAAAATGCCCCTGCTGCCAATGGTAGCTACGCTGTTTAGGGACACAGGCGGAAGCCTTGCGCAGGGGAACAACTGCTTCGGAAAAAATAGCCACGAATGCACAAATAGCTTTCCTGCATATTTATGACAATATATTGCAGATAGAATTATGCTGGCAGAAGCATTTTCTGCATCGCGGTTTTGTGGTAATTCTTTTTGGGTGGATGTGTATGCTGTGAAAATCCAGCTGGGACATGAAGATGTCTTGAAATTCTGCTGATATTCAATGCGGGCTGAATAAAAAAATCCGGCTTTAAACAGCCGGATTTTTTTATTGCTGATGTTATTCTTTTACCAGCCTTCCTTTTTGTTCATCTCCATTAATGCCGCTGATTTTTACCATATAAGTTCCGTTTGGTAAACCCGTGAGCCGCAGTTCTTCCCGGTTAAGCCCTTTTCTCATTAATATGTTTCTACGGAAAATCGTTTGGCCTGCCGAACTGGTTAAGATCAGCATACCATTCCCTTTTTCTTTGCTGTAGAACTGAACGGTGCATTTTTCTATTGTTGATGGATTGGGGAAAATTTTCAAATTCCCCGATTCCGTGATCCCTGTCTCTGCTCCAGTTGCTGTTCTTGCAAGGTTGGTGGTATTGAGCACCAAATTGCATGGGCTGTAAGTAGCCGTTGCAGTTGTCCAGTTAGGACCAGCCCAGCAGTATTTAATGGATACGGTATATAATTGCCCGGCAGTAATTGCAGGCAATACCCAGTTGAAAGAGGTTTGCGTTACATAATTCAAACTGCCTGGGCCGGCGAATGTGGTATATCCGTTACCGGGCAAATTTGTAATAGCGATGGTTGTACCTGCACCTGCGCTGCTGTTGGCTTGTATGGTAAGCTTATAGTCTCTGCAATTATTCGTATCTGCAGGTGCAATTTCATCGGCGATCCTCTGGAAGCTGGTAAACGACAGCAGGCATAGCGGCGGGTTAACGGTGATTGTTGCCGTAGAGGTGGAATTGGCACTTGTACAACCATTTACTGAGCAGCGGGCATAGTAGGTTGTGGTTACAGCCGGACTCACCGGATTGAAAACCTGCAGGTTGGTGGATGCATTGTAAAAACTAATGGTTCCTCCTGTGCAGCCGCTTGCAGTTAAGGCGGAAGTCTGTCCTGCATTTATGGTGGATGGTGTGGCCGTAACTGCAGTGGGCGCAGCCGGAGGCGTACAAACATTGTCGGTAGCCGTAAAGAAAAATATTTCCCTTATCTGATAGGCGCTGCTGCCCACGCTTACCAGTTTTACATATTGCGTGGTGGGAAGCGGGTTGCGGGCATCGTCTGTCAAATCAGAAAAGATGAGCCAGTTTTCGCATCCGCCGATGCTGGTTTCAGTAATAGTTGTTCCGCCACAGTTGGAAACGCCACCGGGAATATTCACTAAAGATGTATAAGCAGTGTTGCCTATCTTTTTCCATTTGGGATCACCAATAGCAGGAGGGGTGGCTGAACTGCCATTGTAATAATAAATATCTGTTGGTGTGAGGCCATAAACCCTGAAATACTGAATGGCATCAATTTTTTTCTTTGAACCGAAATTGATCACCGAGCCGCTGAAGTTATTCCAGGCCGTACCGGGGATAATATTCTGGTATAATGCAGATGCAGAAAAATTGAATGACTGGTTATTTAATAACTCTGCACTTGCCGGCTCTGTGTTGGAAGTTGTTAAAGGAATCCTGGCATTCACGCCACTGTTTGTACTGGTAACAACACCCTGGCACTGCGCCGCCGGTAATGCTTTGTACACGGGGTTGGCTGTTGGGGTGGATTTATTGATCCATAGTACCGGCACCACATAAAACGCATATTTCGCATTAGGATCGAGGCCGGCAATTACTGCTGTGGTTCGGTTTACCAATGAAGTGCCTACAGAATCTTTGCCACTGATTTCATCCGAATATAATTTAAAACCATAGTCGGCACTCACAAACATGGGTATATTATTGTTACCATACTGATAGCCGAGGCCTGTATTTCCGGTTGGGTCCATAGACACACCAATATCAAAAGGTATCAGCGTATTGTTTGTGGAGTCGTTGTTCTGCAGTCTTTTGTACCATACCTGGTATTTGTCGGGAACCACTGAAGGTACCGTCCAGCCCAGCTTGATGATATTCTCATAACGGGCTTTTACCTGTAAGCCGGTGGTTGCTGTTGGATTGGTTCGGTTGGCGGTGGGCAAATTGGTAAAAATAATGGAGGGCCTTTCACTCAGTGTGGGCAATGTGATGTTGCCTGTATTGTAAGTTAAAGCGTTGTTGATGTTATAACCGGTTTCGCTTGGGTATTCGAGGTTCACCACCTGAACGCTTGTAACGGAAATAGTGGTGCCATTGGCACGTTTGTTCCCCAGTTTTACAGCAATATTATTTTTTTCGATGGCATTACTGGTGGGGTACCAGGCCACCCATGCCACATTGGTTCCGTTTTCGAACTGGTAAACTTTCGGGCAAACGGAAGCGCTGCTGTACACGTCATTTGGATTAGCGGTACAGCCCTGCGTGATCTCCCCTTTGAATTTATACCCGGTGAGCAGGTTTTTCAGTGTTGCTACATAGTAAAAGGCTTTTTTGGGTTGTGCATTGTTCTGCTCGTTTTTTATGATGCCGCAGTTTTTATCCCATCCGCCGATGCCTGCATTATCCCTTGCGTCGTTGTGAATGCCTTTATCATCCTGGTACCAGTAGATCATTGCACGGTCCCATCCGCCGCCCTGTATTTCCAGGATATCGCGTACGATCCAGTCGGCCTGAATTTCCTGTTTGTCGAATTTTGCCTTAATAGCTGCCGGCGCTGAGCTGGCCTGGTAATCGGGTACAGCCAATGAAGTGCCCTGCATACTGTTATCTGTTGCATACCCGAATTCTGATATCCAGAATTCTTTGGGTGTGGCAGCAGTGGCAAACTGCCTGTATAAACTGTTGTAGTTAATATGACCCGGTGTGCTGGCGCCGGTAAGTGTGGCATCAAAAAAGCCAAAGAGTTTGCTTCTCACCTGGTCTTTCTCGGGGCTTACGGGTTTTGACCCGCTGCAGCCAAGGGTGATACCAGTCATTGTTCCGCCGGTGTTGTAATAAGAAGAAGCGTTTCCATTGCGCAATTCGGTGCAGTAATTGTTTACCACGTGCAGGTTGATCACATCCAATGGATATTGTTGCGGATAACCCACCCGGTTCACGGTACACCAGTCGAGCACACTGTCGATATATTTTTTATGAATATCGGCCACGCCGCCTGCAGCAAGTTTTAAATTGGCATCAAATTTTTTAATACCCAGTTGAATGGAGGGCGAGCCGGGCGCTGTTACAGTGCCGTTGTGCCCATCGTAGGCAGCACTCAGCATGGCGGCATATTGATAAGGAGCAAAACGGGTATAGTCGTACTGGTTGGCAATACCCACTAAACCCCTCCAGTTTTTATTCTGTTCGTTCCATGCTTCAATATAGCTTAAGCGGTTGAGTGCATAAATGCCGGCATCACTGGGTTCGCTGTGTGTATCGAGCCATGCTTTTTGTGCGGCCGTCATAGATTGATTGTTTCCATACCTGCCTGCGGCGCTGGAGAGCCAGTCGGCATAATTGGCCCAGGTAGATGGTGTGGTGGCTGCAGCCACATTGGTGGGAACGGATATTTCAGCCACCGGATTATCAATGATAGATGCATTATTGTAATTGAGGGGCATTTTTTCGAGCGCCCAGGTGCCGTATTGCCATTCCTGCATTTGCGGAAAAACGATTTGTGTGCAGGTGCCGGTGAGGGCGGAGTTTATGGCGATCCCTTTCAACTTAATGGTATTATACAGCGCATCAAAATCGGTGTTGAAACCATCTCGGGCAAATTTTCTTTTGTATTTGTGGTTGGGGTAGCCGGGTGAAGATGGGGTGCTGTTTTGGTATCCCAGGTCCAGTATCCAGTCGTGGTACTCCCTTACATTGCCAACGGATCGAAGCTTTGGCAGGTAGGCCGTTCGTAAAATATTGGCACCGATAAAATCATTTACGGCATACAGCGGCACTTTTGTGGGTTGCACCAGTGTTTGTGTAAAGGCATTCGGTTGAAAAATAATGATGAAGAGAATGTTCATCAGCACGGCATGCAGTAAACTGTGCCCCTCATTTTTTTTTGTGTTCATGATGAATTGGTTTTTGAAGTTTAAAAAAGCGGGAAGGGCTTTGCAGAGGTGTGTTGTAATTTACGATGCCGGCAGGGCCGAAAACAATAGAAAAAAAACTAATTATGCCGGAATACTGTAAGTATAATACGACGGGTGCATGCAGGCTGTGCTGGTAGCCTTGAGGGACAGAAATGAGCTCCGCTGCCAGTACCTGCACAGTGTTGTGACACAGAGGCCACGGCAAGCGCACGGGGAACACATGCAGCGGCGGGAACAGCAACAAAAAATATTGAGCAGCTGTTATTAAATCTCCAATGCAATTGGGCCGCACTAAGGGGCATCAACTGATACTTCGGAACACTTGGCTGTGGTGGAAAAATAGCCACGAATGCACAAATAGTCTTCCTGCATATTTATGGCAACATATTAACGCCAGATAGAATTATGCTGGTAGAAGTATTTTAAGCAGCTGGGTTTCGCAGCAATTCTTTTTGGGTGGGTGTGGATGCTGCTAAAACCCCGCTGGGACATAAATATCTCAAAGCCTGGTTTCCTTTCCATCTCCGCTTACTGAATATACTTCTGTAACCTTTACCGGCTGGCCACCGGATTTATCTGAAAAACGGGCATTGATGGTTCCCTGGTTCTCTTTTATCCATTCTTCTAAACTACCGCCACTGGCCGGTTCTTTAGAGCTGATGAATGTTTCTCCAAACGGGGTTACCACTTTGTGGCGATAAACGGGAAATGTTGGCATACATTTAAATTTATTTGTTGTAAGATCAAGATGGATTATTGCTCCTTAAAGGTAGGGATAAATGCTTGCAAAATAATGCTGGCTGTGTACCCGGATGTATCAAGGAATGATACTGCCCTTTAGGCAAAATAATTTCGGCTGCCAGTGCATGGATGAATAATGCGGGGGCTGTAAAAGTGTTTTTTTTCTGCAGCGGGGTTTCACGGTAATTCTTTTCGTGTTGCTGTGTATGCTGTGAAAACCCGCTGTGACATAATTATTTTACAAGCAGTTTCATTTTCCTTTACTACAGTAATTTTTTGATATCGGATGCCAGTACACCGATATCGCGGACCTTATGATCTTTTCGGTTTGACATTATGGCAATTACAAGATCATCGCCTTTATAAATTCTTATAAGCGAATGTGCCCCACTCCAGGTTCCACCGTGCTGGGCAATAAGAGATGGCCCTGGGTTACTGATATGCCACCCGATGCCATAGTCACATGAATCGCAATCAACACTTGTATTTACCCTTCTCCACAAAACATTATCGCGGGCATTCCTGCTAACGATTTCGGCATTTAAAACTTTCCAGCCAAAGCGGGCGAGGTCAACCGCAGAAATTTCAATTCCGCCTCCAAAAACTTTCCAGCTGCTGTTTTCGTATGAACTGGCTTTATTATATTTTACAAAAGGCCAGCCTGATTCGGTTTCAAGGGAAGGGGTGGTTGCTACTATATAAGGTTTGGCCCTGTCATAATCCGGAAACATGTTAGATGAAGCAAATTGTGCCCTCATGGTTTTCAGTCCGTATGGAACTGCTAATTCGGAACGTATAAGCCCCCCGGAAGACCTGCCTGTAACCTGCTCCAGTACAGCAGCCAGGTAGGTATGGGCATGTGTTGAATAATGAGACGGGCTAGCGTTAACAGTGCAATCGTCTAATATTGCTTCGCCTGGGTCCCATATCTGTGTTAATGCATCTATGGCTTTATCATATTGTCTTATAGAGGGGGTTGCCCCGCCATCATAATGTTTCAGGCAGCCAAGATGGGCATATAATTGCGCAAGTGTATGGGTATGTGCGGCAGGTAATGTAACCAGCGAATTATCGCTTTTGCGAACGTTGGTAAGGTAGCTCCTGGTGCTGCTGTTCAAATTCAGGCTCACAAACCGCCCATCCCTCAGACGCCTTTCATCCTGGAGTTTTACAGCCAGGGTTGCCCCGATCACTTTTGAAACAGAGGCGGCGAGGTAAATGGTTTCGCCATGTGCAATTTTTCCCGCTTCTGCATCAGCAAACCCAAAACCACGACTGTATAACATTTCTCCGTTTCTGATGATGGCTACCGATATACCCGGCAGGTCATTATCATACCTGTATTGCTTTATTAGCTGGTCAATCGTATCCTTATTGCTGAAGTTAAACCTGTTATCACATTCTACCCATGTTCCTGCATAGCGTTGACCATCTGCTGTTTTAACGCATTCAAAATCTGCCAGCCGGTAACCCATGTCTTTGTACATACGGATACCATTGGCAAACTGCAATTCGGTTAAGTTAAGGTGGTTAATGCCCGAATAATTATTTTTTTGATGAAGGATGATGGCATATTTTACAGAGCTGCCATCTTTGTATGGTTCGTAATTAACGATGTACCATCCCTGGTCAATTAATCGTTGTAACCTTGGCTGGCCCTCCTCATAAGCCATATCAAAGTAAAATCTCGTGGGTATGGAAACGGGGTATTTTACCCAAACAGAAGCAAAGCGCAGCCCGTTATTTGTGGAGCTTATTTCGAGGTCTGTTAAATTATATCCCCGGTAAAATTTATACCTCGCATAGTTTTGAAAAGATGTCTTTTCCTGGTGAAAACGGTATTCCCATTCGTAATTTTCTGTGTTTTTTACAAAGATGGCAGCGTAACGGGTACTGCCATTTACGATGTATGCCTCCCAGTCGGTGAGCCTGAAGTTTAGATTTTTTAAAAACTTGACCAGGTTTTCAAATTCATGTTCATATATAATTGTATAGTGCATCCAAACCCGTTTGTCGGTATTTTCTTTCCAAACCATGGAATACCGGAGGCCCCCGGCAGTTTCATAAATATCAATATCGGTCATGATATAGTCGGCGCTTGGGTAGTTGGCGCATTTCTGGTCAAATTCTTCCGCTGTCAGATCGTAGTGTGCTGCGGAAGCGATGTTTCTTTCGTAAGCGAATTCTGATGCGATAAGCCTGTTGGGGCAAATGGCCATGAAGGTTATGAATATTGCTGTAAAATTTCTCATGGCAATGTATGGTTGTTTTTGGTGCTGAATTTTGATATTGACTTTATAGTGTAAGCTAACATTTTGCCCTTGCCGAAATGGCATTTTTGATGGCCCGTTACCAATTATTGCTGCCTGCCGGGGCGCAATAGTTTTTTATTGTTTTGGTATATCGGTCACTAAATTAGCAAATGGGTATAAAAGGAGCAATACGCTGTTTTAAGCATGGCTTTTGTGCTGGCAGGCAGCCGGGGAAATATGTAGTGCGGAAAAGAATTGCCTGCTGCGTCGGGAAAAAATAGCCACGAATGCACAAATAGGCTTGCTGCATATTTATGGCAATATATCTGCAGATAGAATTATGCTGGCAGAAGTATTTTCTGCAGCGGGGTTTCGCAGTAATTTTTTTTGTGTGGGTGTGGATGCTGCGAAAACCCCGCTGGGACATAAGTTTGGTGAAAACACGAACCCAGGCATAGGGGTTGCATTGTGCTAGCGCAAGTCCCGAAGGGACGAACGTATTTTAGAAAAATGATAAGTTTAAAATAGCCCCGTAGGGGCGGTAGTATTTTGCAAAAATTACCTGCATGTGAGCAGTTGAAATATTTTATTGGGCTCCACTGCCGCTGGTCGGGAGACGCAGGCGGCGGCCCTTGCACGAGAGTACCTGCAGCGGCGGAAAATAGCCACGAATGCACAAATAGGCTTGCTGCATATTTATGGCAATATACCTGCGCCAGGCAGGATGGGTATGGATGCTGTGAAAACAACCACCCTGTGACACGAGAACGATCCGTTTATGGGGTTGACAATTGTGTGTGAAGGAGTTTTTGTCTGCGGAATAATGTTGGTTCCAACTTTTTTGTTGGAACCAACATTGACAAAGCTAAAATATTGCCTCCCTGGTGATATCTTTTTTAAAGATTAATAATTATCTGTTTGATTTCTGTTTTTGAATTGTATTGCAATTGCAGGCTATATATTCCACCCGCCATACCTGTGGTATTAAGATAAAGTAAATTTCTTCCTTTCAAAAGATACCCGTTGTGCAGAACTTTCCTGACATTCCCGAATACATCAGTAATAACTAATCTCGCTTGTCCCTGTTCTGGTAAATTTACCAATACCCTGGTCAATCCCTTAGCAGGGTTTGGAAAAACTTCACCGATAAGCGATGCTGCAGTATTCTTTTTTTGTTCATTTGTTGTTCTTACATATGGGCCTTTACCTCCTACCGGACGGATCCTTACAACCGTTCTTGTAAGCCCGTTTGCATCTGTTACAGTCAGGCGGAAAAATAATAACATGGGAATGGGAGGGCAGTAGCCTCCAACCACAAGTATCTCCTGGTTTCCTACACGATCGTAGTTTATACCGTCAAAGCCCATTTCCCAGTTAAATGAATAAGGAGCTGTGCCGCATTGCATAACAGCTTCTGCTTGCTGGGGGTAACACTCTGGCATATTCTCAGTAAAATCAATGTCGATATTAAATGGCGGTATGGCATCAGGGAAAAATGCCGCAACAGTAGGGAAAGTATTTCTATGCATTTGGGCATTATTGTTACAACAGCTTGTTCCGGTAGCCCTGTTCCTGATTTTTACATCAGGATTAGAATAATTGAGTTCCCGGGTTTCTCCGGCAGGTAATAAAGCCAGTAAAGTGTATCTCGTAGTTTTGTGCCCAAGAAACCACTTTCTTGTCCAAAATTCGTATCCATGCTCAATCGTTCCTGTAGGATCATCATTGTGGCGTGCTCCAAATAAATGGCCAACCTCATGTGCAAATGTATACCGGCCTCCTGTGGCAGCAGCAGTTTGTACGATTGAATATGCTCCATTGAAATTTGGGCCAATTGCCTGCACAATTCCAAATGTTTGGCCATAATTTCCGTTTGTTAGCAATACAACCAAATCGGCCCGGTTGGCAACTCTTAGGTTTTGAACATCGGGTCTGTTTGCAAGAGCGGCAATATCATTTCGGATGTTTGTTTCTGTAAATCCCGGGAGCAATTGGCTTCCGGCAAGAGTAACACTTAGGTTTCCGATATAACTGTTGTTGTAAGCCTGGTTAACCTGCGATATAGCAAGCGTAACCCGGTCATTAATATTGGCTTCGGCATTTTGTGCTGCCTGTGTCCATAAAACTAAAATGCGTACAAGATTATTGTTTGGTGCACAGGGTACAATGCGGTCTGGCATAATCCCTGTGCCAATTTCTGTTGAATCGTTTACCCCGCACTCATGCTGGTTGAATAATGACGTTTTAGGTTTTACCAGCACCTGGTAGCCACCCGAAATGTCTTGATATTCGAAACTTGTTCCATCTATTAAGATCGTTCCAAATTTTCTCCCCTCTCTTGCTATTAGTGTTATGGAGGCATCGCAGCTTCCGTCTTCATCGCTTAAAACGGTGCCATACCAATAATAATCATTCTCTGAATTGTATTCAACTTTAGATGCCGTAAATGTCAAATTTCCACAGGGTATAGATGGCAAAGACAAAGAGATCTTTCCGTCTGTTGCATTGTTGGCCAGGTTGCCAATGCGTATAACTTTAGCATCTAAGTAATAAGGAGAATTACTTAATTTTTGAAAATTGGATAATTGATTTGTGCTCAATCCTGCCTCGGCTCCCGGAAGAACTTCCAGTATTGGGCCGGATTGCCCAAATGAAGCTGTGCCTGAAATAATGATAAGCAATGCAAGTGCTTGTAGTTTGATTTTTGTTGTCATGTGGATGAATTTTTATTGTTAGAAAATAGTGAGCTGAGCTAATGGTGACTCATTGCCGGCAATTGAAAACCTGAGCCCCCTGCCCGGGATCGTGCTACATCTCCATACCGTAGAGACCCTGCCCGGGAAAACTTAGTGAGGGCATGAGCCTGGCTGAGTGGTTGATGAAAAATCACACAACGCAAAGTATTTATGCAATTGCACAATACCCGGGTCAATAAGGAAAACTTAATTTCACCAAACTAATATTACAGGTATTTGTGCGGCAATTGAATTACTCGGCACTTAAAATTTATTTTTCTGCTTATTTTACCAGGTAAATCCTGATGATCCTTCAAATACCGCTATATGAAATTTTATGCTACCTGTAGTTTGTAAGGTTGCCTTCTGTCAATAAGATTTTTGTTACATTTTGTAATGCCGGATTAACGATTTGCTCAAATTAGGGGAGCTGCTGGTTGAGCGGTACTGATTTGAAATGAAAGGTATAAAATTTATAAGAAAAGAATTGAGGCATGGCAAAAAACTCATGGTCGTATTAATACGACATGCTATTCAACGGGATGGAGTACTTGCGGCTTGTGTTATTTTATACTGTTTGCCCCGGTTGGGTGGAACTGTGCGTTTGAAGCCGATGCTTGATCACTTGAAACGCCTATGCTGCTGTTATCACCTGCATGGCAGCTTTGAGAAAGTGCCCATATATGCGGCCGTTTTTTACAGGCCTGTGCAGTGGGTGACCCAACACCATGTCGGGACCCGACTGCGGCTAACGAACGGGAACAGCTGCAGCGGCGGAGCATACCTGCGTCGGATAGGATTATGCTGGTAGAAGTATTTTCTGCAGCGGGGTTTCGCGGTAATTCTTTTTGTGTGGGTGTGGATGCTGCGAAAACCCCGCTGGGACATAAGTTTGGTGAAGACACGAAGCCAGGCATAGGGGCTGCATTGTGCTGGTGCAAGTCCCGAAGGGACGAACGTATTTTAGAAAAAATGATAAGTTTAAAATAGCCCCGGAGGGGCGGTAGTATTTTGCAAAGATTAGCTACATGTGAGCAGTTGAAACATTTTATTGAGCTCCACTGCCACTGGTCGGGAGACGCAAGCGGCGGCCAGGGCAGGGGAACACCTACAGCGGCGGAAAACTGAGTTTAGTTTAGTGTGGGGTAAAGGGGATGATATTTAAGCGGATTGATTGCATCAAATGTTCCAGATTTTTGATACATTTTGCTTAAGTAGTTTGTTTCTCTCAATGAAAAATTCCCGTACCGAATTGGGACCAAATGACACAAAGCTATTACCCATTTCGGGCAAGTAACCATTTGAAATTAAAAGTTTTACCCTGTCGGAAAGGTTTAGCTTGTCATAATTAGCTACATGTGATTTAGGGATCAAACAGAAAGAAACAAGATTATCAATAAAGAGGTCTTTCAGTCCTTTCGGAATCTTTTCGGTTATAGGCTCAATGTCCGATTCTTTAAAAAACTGGTATATACTAAATGAATCTTTTTTACGCATAAAATAGATGTCTTCGAAAGGAGTTTCTTCATTGAAGATTTTATAAATACGGGCCAGTATATATTTTGAATAGCTTTTATCATATGGCAAGTAATCAATTGCCCGATATTTTACCAATAATTCCTTGATTTTGGCTTTAAAGTATACTTCAATATCGCTGACGGATTTATTTCTTGTATCAATTAGCTGATTATAAAAACTATAATTAATTGAACTTTGTACTATTGACTCATTTGTAAATAATCTATAAATAGCAAAGGCATCAACATATTTTGAAATAGCCATAATCTTTTCTTCCACAATTGTATCATCATCGGTTAATGTGACTGCTGATAGTATAAGCGAATATGTTAATGAAGGCGAAATCCCTTTGAAGGAAATAAGCCTGATAGGATGCTCTGAATTACCTACAGCATATTGATACTGTTTCAATTTCAGATAAAGTGATGCAAAAAAGTTGAAGTGAGTTTTAACGAGATAATAGTAGTCTTCAGATTCTTTAAATCCTAAAAATTTATCATTATCCTTAAACCAATAGTGAAACCTGTTTCCTATTCTGTCAAAATCATTCTCTTCTTTATCCTGTCGTGTTGCGTATTTTGCTCTAAACCAAGCTTTGAAAAAATTAGAGTCCTCTTCTAATTTGTCATATTTGCTAAACTCTACCATTTTGTTCTTCCATAATATATCTAACTCACCAATCTTTGTAACGTCTCCTGTTTTCATCAACAAATAGCTTTTGAGCATTTCTGTGGGTGTAAGCTGCAACCCTCTATCATTCATCGTCTCAAAAATTGTGTAGGCATTTTCGTCATCAAATGCTTTAATTTCTGTAAACATTAATTTTTGCTGAATCCAATAAATAAAAAGTGGGAGAACATCTATGTTTGCAAGCCGAGGGGGAAACAATGTTTCAATATCATTGTACCTTTCTATGATATTTTTACAGGAATTATTGTTAATATAATCTGCCTCGTCAAACTCAAAGTTTGCCTCATATAATTTCTTTAAAACACTTACCCTGTCTGGAATCTCTAGGTTGAATGTTTTTTTATCCAACAGCTTATAAATAATCAATGTATCAAACTCTGACCACTCGTCTTTATCAAGTACTTTCTTTTGCAGATTGTTTAGAAATATCAGCAATAGTGTGAGAGATGTTAAACGTTGTTGCCCGTCAATAATATGTTTTGCACCGTCTTTTTCATAAAGAACAATGGGCCCCAAATAATACAGGTTATAATTACTTGCTTCCTTTAATGAATGTTCTACACTGTAATTTATCCAAAATGCTCTTTCAAGGTCTATCAATAACTCTTCAATGTGTTCTTTTTCCCATTTGTATTCCCGCTGAAACGGGTCAACCTGATACTTTTGTTTGTCGAGTACCTGTATCAAAGATTTGTTTACAGCTTGTATATTATTTGAACTCATTATTTTAAAATTTTAATTAATGTAAACATTATATAGTAAGCTTCTCTGTAGATTTTTTGTACGTCTTCGGTTGGATTAATTTCGCCATGAAATAACACATTCCTTAACCTGTAGAGGATTTCAATTAGGGCTTTTGCTACTTTTTCCGGGTCATTAATAAAATACATGTTTTTTTTACCATCAATCGTTATGCAATCAGGCGGCGCTTTCAATAAACCGTTAGTTCTTCGTATTGGGCTCAACAATAAATTAGCAGGTTTTACAGGATTAACTTCTTTGTAAACTGCCAGAATAGTGCTTTGAATTTCCGTTCTGTCCCTTGGGGTTCCAATGCTTATGTATTTTGGATGTTTGGTAAGTTCTTCCAAATCAAATTCATTTTGGTCCCAATCCCACTCAACTTTATAGCCATTTAATAATATAACCTTAACATTTACCTTTTGGCTGCCCGGCACTGCAGCAGGCTTATACTCAACAATAACTTTGTATTTTCTACCCTTGGTTTCTGCATCGTCTTTAAGCTTTGTATTTTTTTCAATAACTACGTTAGTAAATGAAATTCTGTTATCGTTTGATGGAATAGAATTGTTCTCCAGCTCAAAATGTAACCTTCCAATCGTATTTATGAAGTTTATAGACTCCTCGTCTGCTAGGCGAAAATGAGTAATAATTTTGTCACGAACATCGTTTGTCTCCCGTTTTATCCTGTTTATAATGTCTCTATCGTTATTCTCAGTCATATAACATGTAGAAAACCAGGCATTAAATGGAATCCAGGCTTTAACAAACTGTGAGAAATAGTCAACCTGAACTTCCGCAAGCTTTAACCAGGCCGGAACATTACCATGAAACTTATTTACCCGATTTGCCTTAGCCATTTATGTTTAAAGTTTGATGGTTTAAAAAATTTATTGCTTTCTTTTCATTCTCCTCAATGGCTATTTCCACAGTTTTTTTTGCAAGTTCTAAAAATAACTTGCTTTGGGCCTCTAGTGCAAAAGACTGTTGTATTTTATCAGCCATTTTTTTTTGTGTTCCATCCTTAAGAATCGGAATGATAAATTCATCAAGGTCTTTGGGGTATAACTCCAATTGAGCACTTCCGGCACTGTACTTTTCGGTCTGAAGCCTTCCTATAATTGAATTAATGACAAAACCCACATAAACTGGGTTAACTCCTTTTACTCGTAAAATATTGACATGATTGCTAGCAAGTGCAGGATTATCTATTAAATATGTCTGAGTTCTACCGATATTAGCACCTGTCGTATAGGTTAGTATATCGTTCTTGTAAACTCTTGCTCTTTCTTGTAAATCCCAATTTTCAATATTTGTTTTTTCAAAGTTTCCATAATCAAGATTTTTATCAAGAATGTGCTTACTATTGATAATATCCAAAGTTCCATCTGCATCATAGATTGGCTGTAAGCCTCTTGAATTAAAAGTCTTTAGCTGCTTTATTTGGGCATGACTTTTACTTTTTAAAATACTTTCAATTTCATCATACTTTGGCTGGTAGTATTCTGCATCTATTCTGCCACTGGAAAGAAAACTTTCTTTTAGAGTTTTGGTGTTGTTGTTTTTGATAATAGGTTGCCAATTGCCTAACCCTAATTCTTGTAAGAGAATATTTTCTGCTTTGGTGTAGAGGGTTTTAGATTGTGCAATTTTATATTCCGAATTTTTAAAAACTCCTTCTATTTTATTTTGAAATTCTATTGATAAATCAGGAATTGGAATATTGGCAATATAATATGGTGCTATTTCTGGTTGGGAACCACCATACATGCCTTTATTGATTAGTTTTCTACCAAATTTTGTATTTAAAAAAGTGGCTAAATAAAACTGATTAAAGTGTTTGTTTCTTAAAATAAAAGTATGTGAAGAACCTAAAGCCTTTTTATCAATGTTATAGATTGCTGTTTGTCCATAATTTGCTCCTGTTCTTGTTATTACAATGTCATATTTATTAATCACATTCTTCTTCAAACGTTTTGCGTCTTCTTCTGAAATATAGACATCATTAGAACTCTCAATTTTTAGCGGTCTAATATTCTGTGTTCTAAAGAACCATTGACCATGTTCTACGAATTCTCTCTGTATTTCTGCGGGGTGAATAAGATCATAGTCTACTTCATGCAACCGTTTATAATTTCTCTTACATATTTGTTGCTCAAGCTGAAAATATTCCTTTTTTAGAAACTCAGCGTCAATTCTAAATCGTTCATTAAAAATATTTAGTTCTTTAAAACTAACTACACTTACTTCCAGCCCTTCCAGCAAACTTTTGTATTTCGGTTCACTGAAAGGGCTACCTAAAAAAAACTGAGCTGCTCTTTTTTTGCAAACTCTGCAAATGCTTCTGCTATGCCATCCAATCCCCAGTCTTCCTTTTCGGTTTTGCCATCGTAAAATGTAAATCTGCCATAATTCAATAAATCCTGTGCTATTACAGGGTGCATATTGCGTTCTACAAAGGCATCTTTGCTTTTTGCTGTAACATAGCTTTCATAATTGCTTTGGTATTCGGCTTTAGGAGCATAGTCCTTTTTCCAATAAATGGGTTCGCCACTGTTGTTTTTACCACTTATTTGCTGTGTGGCAAAAAATATTTTGTAGTCGTCTTTCTTCGGGCAAAGCTTATCATCCCATTTCTGCACAAACAACACACTTGTTTTTGTACCTGTATGCGGTTTAAAACTGTTGCCATGCAAGCCAACTACTGCCAATATTCTGCAATGCTCGGAAATGTATTCCCTAATGTATTTATCGCTGCTGTTATTAAACCTGCCTTGTGGCAATACTACCGCCATGCGGCCACCGGGTTTTAAAAATTTCAGGTTACGTTCTATAAACAAAATATCTCTGCCAACTGGTTTTTGACCATTGCCTTTTTGCTGTGCAAGCTCGTAGTGGCTGAGTATGGTTGTTTCTTTTATATCACCTGCAAAGGGTGGGTTTGCCATTACCACATCAAAGTTAAAGTGGTTGTAGTCGCCTTTCTTCTCCGCCAGTTTCCGTAATCGTTTAAAACCTTCGCCAAATACATCATCCCAGTTAATATCGTTTTTAAGTAAATCCCACTTGGTAAAATCCAATGTGTTTAACTGCAATACGTTGGTTTGCCCATCGCCTGCAATCAGGTTTAAGGCCCTGCTTACTCTTACCGCTTTTTCATCAAAGTCAATGGCAAATACTTTTTCCTGCACATATTCTGTGCAAGCCTGCGGTTTTTTCTCGGCTGTCATCATATAATTATGTGGCAAGCCCATTTTTTTTAACTGGTTTCGCCATACATGAAAAATACTATGCACTGTAAAACCACTGCTGCCTGCGGCAGTATCTATCACAAATTCTTCTGGTTTAGGGTTCATCATTCGCACACACATATCAATTACATATCGTGGAGTAAAGTATTGCCCTTTCTCACCTTTGCTGCTCTTTTGCATTAAAAATTCAAAAGCACTATCCACCACATCAAGGTTGCTGTTAAATAACTTGTAGTCCTGCAAGAAAGAAACACAAACCGAAAGGTGTGTTGGGGTAAGGTTTATTTTGGTGCCTTCTGGAAAAACACCTTCCCATTTTTTATTGGCACGGTCAAACAGTTTTTGAATTTTATCTTTTAACTGTATATCGTCGTGTCCATGATTATAAAAGTCTAAGTTCCTTTTGCTTCTTTCAGGCTCGTTGCCACTTTGCATTTCATCAAAGAGCTTGGAGAAAATGAGTTTGAAAACTTCCTCAAACACATCTACACCGGCATTTGCCAGTACTTCATCTTCCATGTCTTCAATAATTTCTTTCAGCGATTTTCCTTTTGGATTGGTTTTCTCCTGGTCTATAAGATTTTGTAAGGTGAAAGGCTTATTGAGAAAATCGGCTAAAGTCTGGTCTGCTGTGGGTAAGCCCAAAATTGCTTCAAAGAAATTCGGGTTTTTGCGGTGGTAAAAATTAATAGCATCGCCATTTGTCCAAACAGCCATTGTAGCTCCTGTGCCGTGGCAGTAACTTTTTAATTGCTCTTTACCGTCTTTAGCTTTTGGCTTTTTGATTTCTGCAATAATATATGCAGTGCTTAAATCAACATTGCTCACTACCACTATGTCTGCCCGTTTTGATTCCCTGCCAAACTTAATTGGGTATTCAAATTGTATTTGCTTTGCTGGGTAGCTATACTCTTCCATTAATTTATAGGTGTACAACTGTCTTATAACTTCCTCCGGAGTTATTTTAATTTCTTTGTTTCGGATTATACAAACCGCTTTATATTCCTTGCCCTTCTTGCCCTCTACTTCAGTTATGCGATTTTCTAGCCATTCTGTTTCAGCTTTAGAAAAAATTGTTAAGCTGTAATCTGAATTTTTGAGTATGTCATGAATTTTATTCATACTATTTATTGGTTTTCATTTTTTTTTTAAACAGCTTTTAATGCTTCGTTTGCATTGGGCTCATCTTAAACTAAGTCTAACAACTGGTTCGCAAGCCATAGAGTTTGTAATTCGTTTAAATCTACCTTTAATAGTTTGCTAAGTGAACTTAATTGTACCTTTTTAAGCTATCTTTTCCATTTTTCAATCTTACTTAATTGCGCTGTGTCCATGTCAAGTTGGGTTGCAACTTGCCATAAGAAAAGCTTTTTGCTTTTCCTATGGCTCTTTCATTTACTCTCCAAACTGGTTAGCCATTATCTAATTAATTTAGACTTGTCAAATATAAGCAATAGCTACTTGTTTTGTCTATAAGTTGATTTAATTGTATTGGGTGGTGGCATGGCATGGTGCTGTGTAAAGATATATTGGTGAAGTGTTGAACTGATGATGATAGATATTCGTCACCCGGGGTAGTTGGGCTGTGTGTTGAAATTTTTTGTTCTTTGCAAAGTTGTCTTCGTGTTAGGGTTTTATGTGCCTCGCAATGTTTTAAAAATAGCGTTGGGTCGGGTGACAAAGCTTGGTACACGAATTTGAATAGGGTTACTCGTTTTGGGTGATACATAACGTTGAAGCATTTGTGTTTGTGGCGGAATTTGAAATCCGTCAGATTGGAACAAATGTTAATGTAAAATACAAAAGTTCATTTTTAATTCTATGGCTGAATTTATAACGTTGGGCTGGAACAAAAGCTGATAGCGGCACATAGTTGAAGTATAGTTCTGTCTGCCGACATAACACAAATGCAGTGTTGTGGACTGTTTCCACTTGCATAAATTTTACCTAAGAGAAAGGTGAAACTTGATAACTATTCAGCTGCGTAAGTGTCTCCGCAAACTTTGCACTTCCATTTATAATCATGACCAAATAGCCAAGACATTCCTTGTATATCTATCAAAACTTGCCAAGTCCACATGCCTTTACACTTTGAACTTGGGCATGGCTGTTTTCTTGTGTCTCCCGGTCCCTTGTGTGGTTTGGCGGTATAAGTCCCATGTTTCTTTTTTGCCATTGTCAAGTAGTTTAACGTAAAAAAAAATGGAAAATTTGAATAAAATTAATATCGGCGTTTTCTCTCCCTTTCTCTTTTTTCTTCCCAAAAGCGTTCTTCTTTTTTTCTCCATTCTTCATCTTCTTTGCTTAATGAGGCTCTTTTAAAAGCACTAGCTGCCCAATATATAATTGCAATTCCAATGCAAATCTGAACAATGGGGTTCATTAGTAATGACTTTAGAACTTCCGACCCTCCATATCTAGAATTTTGTTGTGCATAATTTTGATTAGCCTTCAAGTCTTGCCCAAAGCAAATAAGTGTTGCCCAAAAGTTTAAAATTAATAAAGTAATCAGCTTTTTCATTTGATGAATTTTATGCTTACTCTTTCAATATACGGTTTTCGGCTTATCCGTTGTCCTCGTAAGTTAAGTGTCGTTTGGTGTCAAATTGTTGTTGTCTTGATGCTTGTCGTCGAACGATGGAACGATGTGTCTAGAAATAGCCCACAACTCCTGCATTAACGATATCGCTTTCCAATATCAAATTCCCAATTCTTTAAAAACTCGAACATTACCATTAGCAATTTTAATTGCACGTACCGTTAATAAAATTTATTTAATACTGACTAGATACAGAATTTTACTGCTCTTCAAGGATTTGAGCCTGCTGGTTGGGCAGGTACTGATTTGAGAGGGAAGGTAAAAATTATTTGAAATAAAAATTATGACAAGAAAGAAAATACGTTGTCGTATTATTACGACACGTAAACAGTTGAGAAAATGATCTGCTGCTCACGGGCTGCCGGATGGCAACGGATGCCCCGCTGAAGCTATGTGCATGGCTTTGGGGCGGAGCAGGAGTGTACAGCCGGTACTGCTGCCGGGTTTTGCACCGCCGCCCACAGCCCCAATAGTTTTTTAACTCACCCCATCCACTACCATCTCCTTATTTATCTTTTGTACCAGGCCTTGCAGCACTTTGCCGGGGCCGCATTCGGTAAAGCGGCTGGCGCCGTCGGCTATCATGGCTTCCACGCATTGGGTCCAGCGCACGGCGCCGGTGAGCTGCTCTATTAGGTTTTGTTTTATTTCGGCGGGGCTGGTTACGGCACGGGCCACCACATTTTGGTACACGGGGCAAATGGGCTCATTAATTATTGTACTTTCTATGGCGGCGGCCAGTTCTTCTTTGGCAGGCAGCATGAGGGGCGAGTGAAAGGCACCGCCCACGGGCAATATGAGGGCACGTTTGGCGCCGGCGGCTTTCATTTTTTCGCAGGCAATATTTACAGCATTAATGGAGCCGCTGATAACGAGCTGGCCGGGGCAATTATAATTGGCCGCCACCACCACTTCGTTTGTTTCGGCGGCAACTTCCCTGCAGATCTCTTCTACTTTTTCGTCGGGCAGGTTGAGCACGGCCGCCATGGTGCTGGGGTTAAGCTCGCAGGCTTTTTGCATGGCGCCCGCACGGATGCTTACCAGCTTTAACGCATCGGCAAATGCCAGGGCCTTATTGGCCACCAGGGCCGAAAATTCGCCCAGCGAGTGGCCGGCCACCATGGCGGGACTTGCCCCTTCAATGGTATTGAATGCGGCCACCGAATGAATGAATACCGCAGGCTGGGTTACTTTTGTTTGCTTAAGATCCTCATCTGTTCCGCTGAACATAATTTCGGAGATCTTAAACCCGAGTATATCATCGGCTTCTTCAAATAGTTGTTTGGCTGTTGTATCGGCCTGGTAGAGTTTTTGTCCCATTCCGCTGAACTGGGCACCCTGGCCGGGAAAGATGTAGGCGTGCATGGTGTAAATTATGTTGAATGTTGAGTGTTGAATGTTGAGTGTTGAATGTTGAGTGTTGTATTGCAGTTTAATTTAGCACTCAACATTTAACATTCAACATAACCCTTAGTGCAACGTATTCGTGATGAGCTTCATGAATTCGGCGCGGGTTTTGTCTTTTTCGAATTCGCCGAAGAATGCCGAAGTGGTGGTGACCGAATTTTGTTTTTGCACCCCACGCATCATCATGCATAAATGCGATGCTTCAATTACCACGGCCACACCAAGCGGGTTTAGCGATTCTTTGATGGCATCGAGTATCTGCGTGGTGAGCCGTTCCTGTACCTGCAGGCGGCGGCTGTACACATCCACCACACGGGCTATTTTACTGAGACCGGTGATCCAGCCGTTGGGAATATAGGCCACATGCGCTTTTCCAAAAAATGGCAGCATATGGTGCTCGCACATGCTGTAGAGTTCGATATCTTTTACCACGATCATTTCGCTCACATCTTCGTGAAACTTGGCCGATTCCAGTATTTCTTTTGCACTCATGTTATAACCCTGCGTTATGTACTGCATGGCTTTGGCAATACGCTCGGGGGTTTTTTGCAGGCCTTCCCGCTCGGGGTCTTCGCCCAGGTGGCTGAGTGCCGATTTGTAGGACTCTATGAGGGCTGCGGTTGTGTGTTCGTCGTAATGTTCGGTTTTTTTATATGCCATGAAGGAGTTATAAGTTATTAGTTATAAGTTAAAGGTTAAAAATCAAATCACAAGAAACAAAAATCAAAGGGTCTATTCAAAATTTAAAATTTAGCATTCAACATTTCATACCGGGTACTGCACAAAATTCCTGGGGGTTTCGTAAAGCCGTATGGTCATGTCGAGCGATGGTTTGATATGCGGCCTCAGCAGGTCGTAAATAACGATGGCAATGTTTTCGGCCGTTGGGTTCAGGTTTTTAAATTCGATGCAGTCTTCATTGAGGTTGCGGTGGTCGAAACGTTCTACAATTTGCTGCTGAATGATATCGCTCAAAATTTTCATGTCGAATACATAACCGGTTTCGGGGTCTATTTCTCCAATGAGTTTTACTTCCACATCGTAATTATGACCATGGTAATTGGGATTATTGCATTTGCCAAAAACCCGGTCGTTTTTTTCGTTGTCCCATGCGGGATTGTAGAGCCGGTGTGCGGCGTTGAAATTTTCTTTGCGGTATACTGCTACTTTTTTCACGATAATTTTTTTGAGTTGTGAGCTATGAGCTTTGAGCTATGAACTTTCAACTCTTAACGACTCGCCATCAACTGTCAACCTTCAACCATCCACCATCAACTGCTTAGTTTCCTCCAAAATACTCCACGTAGATCTTGGCTGTTTCATAGAGTTTGAGACTGTGCAGCTGTACGTTGGCGGGCAGGTGCGGAACCAGTTGTTCCCAAATGCCCATTACCAGGTTTTCGATGCTGCAGAGCTTGCCTTTCATGAAATCCACATCTTCGTTCAGGTTTTTGTGGTCTATTTTTTCAATGATATGTTCTTTAACGATGCTGCCCAGTTTTTTGGCATCGTACACAAAACCGGTTTCATCGCTGGGACGGCCTTTGATGCATACGTGCAGTTCAAAATTATGCCCATGCCATTTTTCATTGGCGCATTTGCCAAAAACCTCTTCATTTTTTTGCGGGGTCCAGGCCGTATTGTACAATTTGTGGGCTGCGTTAAAATGCTCTATCCTTGTAATATAAACCATCCTTCTTAAGTAAATATCGGCAAAGTTAATGCTGCTGTGTTAAATATAGCGCCGATATACGAAATTTGCCTCATGAACACACTTGTTGCAGCTGCCACGGAGCTTGAAATTGCTTCCTTCAGGGCCAGGAACCCAGCGGTGCCGGTATTTATACACGGAGTGGGAGCGGCGCATGCCGTTTTTGCACTTACCCAAAAGTTAGCAGAAGGCAAATACAGCCGGGTTATACAGGCCGGTATTGCGGGCAGTTTTTTACCGGAACTCGAATTGGGCGAAGTGGTGGCCGTGAAGCAGGATCGTTTTGCCGACCTGGGTGTTCTGGAACAGGGTAAACTGTCGACTGTTTTTGAAATGGGGCTTGCAAAGGCCGATGATGCTCCATACAAAAAAGGATGGCTTAAAAATGAGGGGGGCTGGATCGATGGGCTTTCCTGCAAAAAACTTAACGGGGTTACCGTTAATTTACTTAACGCTGATGCGGGTTATGCAACAATGCTTCGTGATAAATATGATGCGGCTGTAGAAAGTATGGAGGGAGCAGCCCTGCATTATGTATGCCTTCAGATGAATATTCCTTTTTTGCAACTGCGTGCCATCAGTAATTATGTGGGCGAAAGGGATAAAACAAAATGGAAGATGGAAGAGGCGGTGAGGAGGTTGGGGGAGGAGGTGGAATTGAGAATTATGAATTATGAATTATGAATTATGAATTATGAATTATGAATTATGAATTATGAATTATGAATTATGAATTATGAATTATGAATTATGAATTATGAATTATGAATTATGAATTATGAATT
>JBATOU010000110.1:0-1560 GCA_049291115.1 Ferruginibacter sp. | reverse complement strand
GGCGAGTACCAGTCCATGGCGATCCTCTCGGCGCTCGGGGCGACTCTCTTCTTCGGCGGCTGGTCGCTACCCGGTGTCGACGCCGCCGCTGCTGGCGCCTGGATCGCCGGCCTGCCGCTCATCGGAGGCATCGGACCTGGTCTCGGCACCGCGCTCTTCGGCTTCTCGGTGCTGATCGTCAAGACCTATATTGCCCTTTTCGGTTTCATCTGGGTGCGCTGGACCTTCCCGCGCTTCCGCTACGATCAACTCATGCGCCTGGGCTGGAAGGTCCTGCTGCCCATCGCGCTGCTCAACTTCGTCGTCGTGGCCGCGCTCGCCGTCGCCGGAAAGATCTGACGATGCTGCTGACCGTGTTCGCTCTCTTCGCCGGCGTCGCGCTCGTCTCGGCGATCATCGTGGTCCTGCACCGCAATCCAGTGGTCTCCACCATGAGCCTCGTGGTGACCCTGGTTGCCACTGCGGGGCTCTTCATCATGCTCGGCTCGCCATTCCTGGCGGCGCTCCAGATCCTGCTCTATACCGGTGCGATCCTCGTGCTCTTCCTCTTCGTCATCATGCTGCTCAATGTGCAGCGTGAGCGGACGACGGCCACGAGAATGAGCGCGATGTTCATCGGCGCGGGGATCTGCGCCCTGGTCTTCGCCGGAGCGCTCGTTCGCCTCTTCTGGTCCGCTTACGCCGACACCGCCGTGCAACCGCTCGACCCTGAAGCGTTCTCGCTGGTCAGCGTGGCGCGCGACCTCTTCGGCACCTACCTGCTGCCGTTCGAGATGATCGGCCTGCTTCTTCTCGTCGCGGTAGTCGCCGCGAGCTGGGTCGCGAAGAAGCCGGACGCCGCAGACGATCCGGACGCCAGCGAAGTGGTCAAGCAGGGAGAGCCGCGATGATCCCGATCGCCTGGTACCTCGTTCTGGCGTCGGTTCTCTTCTGCATCGGCGCCTTCGGCGCGCTCACCCGGCGCAGCGGCATCGCCATCTTCCTCTCCATCGAGCTCATGCTCAACGCCGCGAACCTGACGCTCGTCGCCTACTCGCGCATCCATGGCGACAGCGCCGGCCAGATGTTCGTTTTCTTCGCGCTGGCCGTCGCTGCGGCCGAGGCCGCCGTGGGACTGGGGCTCTTTATCAGCATCTATCGCTTGCGACACACGATCGACGTCAATCGTCTGAATCGACTCCGATGGTGAGACGATGAGAGCCCTCGACTATCTCTGGCTGATCCCGGCGTTGCCGTTCCTCGGCGCCGCTGTCAACGGCCTGCTGGTCCGCAACCGCCAGAAATCGCTCGCTACGGCGATCGGTGTCGGCGCTCCGGGTCTGTCTCTCGGCCTGGCGCTCGCCTGCCTCGTCGAGTTCCTCGCCCGCCCGGAGCATGCCCCCTTCGAGCAACTGCTCTACCCGTGGACGGCCGGCGCGCTGAAGATCAACATCGCCTTCCTGCTCGATCCACTGTCGGCGATCATGCTTTTCGTCGTCACCTTCGTCGGTTTCCTGATTCACGTCTACTCCGTCGGCTACATGGCCCACGAAGAGGGCTACCGCAGGTACTTCTCCTACC
>JBATOU010000109.1:0-5702 GCA_049291115.1 Ferruginibacter sp. | reverse complement strand
CATAATTCATAATTCATAATTCATAATTCATAATTCATAATTCATAATTCATAATTCATAATTCATAATTCATAATTCATAATTCATAATTCATAATTCATAATTCATAATTCATAATTCATAACTCATAATTCATAACTCATAACCCTCTCATATTAGCCATTGAATCGAGCTGCGATGAAACTTCGGCTGCTGTTAGCGCAGGTGGAAAAATCCTGTCGAATATCATTGCCACCCAAAAGATCCATGAACAGTACGGCGGCGTGGTGCCCGAGCTGGCCAGCAGGGCGCATATGCAACATATTGTTCCTGTTGTAGATGCTGCGCTCAAAAAAGCAGGCGTGGAAATAAACGCCATAGATGCTGTGGCTTTTACACAGGCACCCGGGCTCATTGGCGCCTTACTGGTGGGTGCTGGTTTTGCCAAATCGCTGGCCCTGGCATTAAACAAACCACTGATAGCCGTACATCATATGCAGGCGCATGTGCTGGCAAACCTGATAAACGAACCGAGGCCACAATTTCCTTTTTTATGCCTTACCGTAAGTGGCGGTCATACCCAGATCGTGCAATGCAATTCGCACTACGATATGAAACTGGTTGGCCAAACCATTGATGATGCCGCAGGCGAAGCTTTTGATAAAACAGCCAAGCTGCTTGGGCTTCCCTACCCTGGCGGGCCGCTGATTGACAAATATGCCAAAACGGGCAATGCAGATGCTTATAAATTTCCCGAACCACAGATACCGGGACTCGACTTCAGTTTTTCGGGCTTAAAGACCTCCATCCTTTATTTTTTACAAAATGCAGGAACGGCCAATGTGTATAAGGAAGCATTTACGGCCACCGAAGAAGAAAAGAAAAAATTCATTGAAGATAACCTGGCAGATATTTGTGCATCGGTACAAAAACGTATCATCAGTATCCTGTTGAATAAATTAAAAAAAGCTGCCAAACAAACCGGTATCAGCAATATTTGTATTGCCGGCGGGGTAAGCGCCAACAGCGGGCTTCGTGCCAGCCTTGAAACAATGGGCAAAGAAATGGGATGGAATACATTTATTCCGCCTTTTGAATATTGTACGGATAATGCAGGCATGATAGCCATTACTGCTCATTATAAATACCTTAACAATGATTTTGTGAAGGAAGATGCAGTGCCGGGGGCGAGGGCGGGGTTTTGATAAGAAGAGAATGTGCAAATGAAGGAATTTGCAAATATGCAAATGATCCAATGTGATGATGTGATAATTTGATAATGAAGAAATGTGCAAATGAAGAAATGTGCAAATATGCAAATGATCCAATGTGATGATGTGATAATTTGATAATGTGATAATGAAGAAATGCGCAAATGAAGAAATGTGCAAATATGCAAATGAGACAATGTGATAATGGAGGAATGCACAAATGAGCAAATATCATAATTTAGTTGGAACTTTAAAAGTTTATAAAATTACATTCAACATTCAACATTCAACATTCAACATTCAACATTCAACATTCAACATTCAACATTCAACATTCAACATTCAACATTCAACATTCAACATTCAACATTCAACATTCAGCTTCCATGTTTCGCTTTAAGCAATTCAGCATACAGCAGGATCAATGTGCCATGAAGGTTTGCACAGATGCCTGCCTTTTTGGTGCCTGGGTGGCGGCATGGGCTTCCGGCGAAGAAAAAAAAATCAACCGCATACTTGATATCGGAACCGGCACCGGGTTGCTCAGCCTCATGCTGGCACAAAAAATAAATGCCGTTATAGATACAGTGGAGATCAACCGCAATGCGGCTTTGCAAGCCAAAGAAAATATTGCCGCTACAGAATGGAAAGAGCAGATAAGGGTTTTTGAAACTGCCGTGCAGGATTTCAGTCCTGCTCAAAAATACAATCTCATCATCAGCAACCCGCCCTTTTTTAAAAACGATCTGCATTCGCCGGCCGAAGATAAAAATACAGCCAAACACAGCAGCAGTCTATCGTTCAATGAACTTTTCGAAGCTATCCGCAATCATATATCCGAAAATGGTTTTGCGGCCATCCTGCTTCCTTATCACCGAAAAGATGAGGCCACTGTAATTGCTGCAAAATACGGGCTGCATCTTTTAAAGGAATTTTCTGTAAAGCAGGGCATCCATCACAACCATTTCCGAACCATGCTTTTGTTTGGTGATCAACCGGGAATACTGCAATTGGGCGAAATAACTATTCGTGGAGAAAATAGTGATTACACTGAGTCTTTTAAAGATCTGCTGAAAGACTATTACCTCTATCTTTAAACCAGTTCCCCATTCCATAACTGGTGACCAAGCCATTCTTTGAACAAACCTTTTACATAAGCTTCCCTGAAGGCATCGAGATGCTTATAATGATGAAGATCGGTGCCCACAAAAGATGCCAGCCCGTTTTTGATAATATATTTTGCAGCCCTGGCCACGTCTTTTCCATAATACCCGGTCAATGACAAGAGGTTTACCTGCAGCAAAAAGCCCAGCTCTTTCAGCCTGTTGTACATCTTCGTGTTATCGTGATAATAGCCATAACGCTCGGGGTGTGCCAGTATCGGCGTATAACCTTCGGTAATGATGCTGAATGACATTTCTTCGGGGTGCGAAGGCATATATGAGAATGAAAATTCGGTAAGAATAATATTGTCTTTTACAACAAGCAACGGCTGTTGTGTTTTCAGCAATTCAAAGAACCAGTTATCCAGCATATATTCTGCAGCTGCAGATACCTGGTAATTGAGCTGGTTTTTATCCAGTGCTTCCTGTAATTTATTGAGTGCTTTACCAATGGTTTCAGGCGTATTCCTGTAAAGATCGGATATGATATGGGGTGTGGCTACAGACCTGGTAAGTCCCATTTCCATCAATCCCCTTATCAGTTCAAGAGAGGTTTCCACATCCGGAGATCCGTCATCGATCCCGGGCAGAATATGAGAATGCATATCTGCCGTTATGGGAAAGTAGGGAGCATTTTTGATGGAGGAGCGGCTATTTTTAAAAAGAGAGAACATTAGCTGGTTGGTTCTAACTGTTTTTTTTGTAAAACTGGTGGAGCTTGCTCAGGGGTTTTAGTACCGACACCAAAAAGGCAAATGGGATGTCTACATGCTTCATGGCAAGATAATCACGCCTGTTGGCCCGCAGCCGCTGCCAGAAATTCTTATTGCTCATTCCGCCCACCCGCATTTTTACGATCAGTTTTGGGAGATAATACCCGTTAAGTTTATACTTGTAAAGATAACGGGCCATAAATTCATAATCAGCAGCTGAATAATAGTGGTTCTCGTAACCCCCGTATTTATCTACCAGTTTTTTTCTTACATAAAAAGTAGGGTGTGCCGGCATCCAGCCAAAATGGAAAAGGCTCCGTTTATAGGGCTTACCTTTCCAGATGCGCCATATTTTATTGTTGTCTGCTTTATCAACATACTCGAGGTCGCCGTAAACAGCATCAATTTTTTCGTCTTTAAATGCTTCCACAATAGCTTCAATCACATCTTCTGTATCAAGCATATCGTCGCTGTTGAGTATCCCTACAATATCTCCGGTGGCCAGCTCTATGCCTTTATTGATTGCATCGTACATGCCCCGGTCTGTTTCTGATATCCAGTGGGCAATATGATCGTTGTATTTTTTAATAATGGCAAGCGTTCCGTCCTTGGATTTGCCATCAATGACGATATGCTCTATATCCTTATATGTCTGCTTTATAACAGACTCTATACAGTCGGTAAGGTATTTTTCGGAGTAGTATGTAACCGTAATAATTGATACCTTCATTAAGCGAATATAAAAAAAAACAGCATACCCTGCGGTATGCTGTTCAAAATAGCATATTAAACCTTTATTATTTTTGCCTGGAAACCACTATATTTTCCATCACAAGCATGTCCATATTGGTGCGTAAATAGCATGCCAGGGCTTCCTGTGGGCTGTTTACTATGGGCTCGTTTTCATTAAAAGAAGTGTTTAATAAAATAGGTACCCCTGTTTTTATTCTAAAAGCTTCTATGAGAGCATGGTAACGGGGCGATATCTCCTTGTCAACAGACTGTAAACGTCCGCTGCCGTCTACATGTGTAACGGCAGGAATTTTACTGTGCATTTCTTTTTTTATGGGGTATACCTTTTCCATAAATGGCACGGGTTCATCCAGCTCAAAATAATCTGCAACATACTCTTTAAGAATGGAGGGTGCAAAAGGCCTGAAGCTCTCCCGCCGTTTGATCTTCAAATTGAGTATCTCTTTTGCATCATTTCTGCGTGGATCTGCAATAATGGAGCGGGCTCCCAGGGCCCTGGGTCCAAATTCGGCCCGGCCGTTCATCCACCCAACCACACCGCCGTTTATGAGGCAATTGGTTACTTCATCGTATAAGGCAGCGTCATCCAGTTGCCTGTATGCAATCCCTTTTTCATCAAGGATATTCTTAATTTCCTCATTAGAAAAACGGCTGCCTGTATAAGCAGAAAAAATGGGACTCCGTGGCATATTTTCCATTTGATGCTGCACATACAAAGCGGCTCCCATAGAAATGCCCGCATCGTGCCCAGCAGATGGTATGTAAACGTTTTTAAAAGGAGTATTGCGGGTTATTTTTCCGTTTGCCACGCTGTTTTGTGCCACACCACCTGCTATGCAAACATTATCGAGACCAGTTCTCTTATGCAAATGTGTAAGCAGGTGAAAGATCACTTCTTCTGTAAAACGCTGAACCGATGCGGCCATGTCTTTATGATACTGTGTAAGCTCTTCGTCTTTTTTACGGGATGGTCCAAATACATCGAGCATTTTTTGACTGTATAAAGATGCGACTATGGGAACATGCTTATCATCATATGATATAATACCCGCTGTGCCTTTACGGAAATAATCGAGGTTCAGTTTAAACAAACCATTGCCTGTAAGTTTAAGTACATCGTGCAGTTTCCCTGTATACCGAGGCTTGCCGTATGGCGCCATGCCCATTACTTTATATTCGTCGCCATAATGCGGAAATCCAAGCAACTGGGTAAAGGCTGTATAAAAAATACCCAATGAATGAGGAAAGTCAACAGATTGAAGCACTTCAATATTGTTTCCCCTCCCAACACCTGTCATGGTAGTTGTAAAATCGCCGGAACCATCTATAGAAAGACAGGCCGCTTCCTTAAACGGGGAAGCAAAAAAAGCGGAGGCCAGGTGACTGCGGTGATGCTCCACATTAACTACCTTATTCTTAAAAGCTGCGGCATCAAGGCCCGAAATAAGGGCAAGCTCTTCTTCAATTGAAGCCACTTTACGGCTATTTGCCAGCCTGTCTTTAACAGCGTCCACGCTTCCGCCGGGGTTTGCAGCGAGGTAAAGGATCTTCCTGAGCATTTTAGCCCTGGGATCTCTGCCAATTGCAAAAAAATCGACATCGTTAAATGAAAGTCCTGCCTCCTTAAGGCAAAACAATATCGCTTTTGCAGGAAAGCCCGCCCAGTGTTTTACACGTGTAAAGCGCTCTTCTTCTGTAGCAGCAAGCATGTTCCCATTAACAAAAATTGCCGCAGAAGCATCGGCGTGGTAGGCGTTAATTCCGATAATAACCATTAAGAGATTTAATATTTAATATTTTAGATTTAATATTTTAAAGGCAGTTTTAAATAACTTGCGCATCCACTCAACACTCAACACTCAACACTCAACACTCAACACTCA
>JBATOU010000108.1:0-14451 GCA_049291115.1 Ferruginibacter sp. | reverse complement strand
GTCTGGAACAGGTGGCGGAGGAGGTGGCGGGGCCACAATTTCATGTTTGCCTGGTAAACTACCTGGCTCCTGGGCAAAGCTCTGTGCACCTGCAGCAAGGCATACAATGCCCAGCAAAAGTTTCTTTTTCATAATGATGTATTTTATAAAAGGGATGCGGAACCAAGTTTTTTCCATAAAATCTTTATCTGAAAGTTTTATTCAGAAAAAAATAATAAGGCGGAATATTTTGTAAAACCGGGCTGAACCTGTAAACTGTGTTCGAGAAATAAATAAATGGATTTTTTCTCTCTGAACTACTTTTAACTGTAACCAATAGGGGTTGGCGGCTTGTATTTACCTGTAGGGATTTACCTGTAGGGGACTTAAAACTAAACGTATTGCTTGCATTTGAATATAAAAGTCCAAAATGCAAACTGTCTAAGTTCGGAGGAACATAAAGTCCTAGATATTTATTTGGATAATTTTCGTTTTCATCTGTGCTTTGAAGTACAAAAAAATTATACCGGGACATTTTCTTATTGATATAAAAAATAGAATATTGGGGATAAATAGTGAACTTGTTGTGGGTGCCTTTAAATTGCCCCATATAAAGCCTGAAGAACCCGGGTTTTGTTATATTGAACATGACTACCGAATCCGCTTCATTTTTAAAAAAATATTTTGTATCTATATACGAATAATCTTCTTTTTCGATGGATAATAGTGCGACTGGTGAGGAGGAGGAAAGTTTACTTTTTCCTGTTTCGCATTTTATTTTGAGGGATGTAGGTTTTGAGCAGTAAAAATTTACAGGGTAAATGAAATAACCCAATGCTTCCTCATCAGTTGTTGAAAATTGTATGCTGTCTGCACCATACTTTATGCTGTTTTTGAAGAATGCAGGGGGCAAACTATTATCAAATGATGCAAATCTGGAATAAATTGTTTTTCTTTTTCTGAATTCTTCTTCGATTTTCTCTGCATTGCTGTTTTTAAATAGGGTATAAAAATTGTCATTAGAATAATACTGCCATTTTTGCCTGTACTCCCCAGGCAAAAAATGGTTTCGGATAATTTCATTTAACTGAGAATTTTGAAAAATGTTGCTTATGTAGAGGCTCCATGTGAATGAGAGTAGTTCTTCTGCTTTTTCAATTTTAAGTTTATGATTTTCGGGCCTTTGCACATTAAGTTCACTCCGCAGTTCATAAAACAACGATAAAAAAATGCAATAGGCTTTTAATTCGGTAATTCTTTTCTGAATATCTGCATTTATGCCTTTTGTACCCGATGCCTGCTCTAAGTAAATAAAAAATCTGCCCAACTCATCTGGATAAAAAGAAGGGAAATCAAGCTGTGTATTTAAGTGTACTTCACTGAAATACCATTCTTTGAAGATCTTTTTTATCGGAACAGATGCATTCCCAAAGTTGTCACGGCAAAACTCTTCTAATTTATTTTCAATAGAACCATACGGCTTGTTTAGGTACTCCAAGACGAAATATTGCATTATACCAGACCCGAATTTAGAAAAGGATGTTTCGTAAGAAAAACCATGAATGCCAAGTTTTTTTACATACTGGAGGTAGTCGTAATAACGTTGCATATTGAAGTGAGGTTGATCAGCTGACCAGATACCAATACTAAGATAATCATACTGACTTATATTGTTTGTTTTTTTTGTCCAGCGTTTCATTAGTTCGGTTGTTGTGCCTACCTGCTGAAAGGCAGACGCAACTACCTGTACATGAACATTTGGTTCAATATGCAATGAGGGTGTATCTGCCCGCTCGGTATATGCGTAGGTACATACACCTGCATTTTTATACGCTCCCTTAATTTTTTTTGCGACATAATTCGTTATATAAAAAAATTGCTCAGAAACAGATCTGAATTCTTTTTCGCATGCAGGGGTATGACAATAATTTAAACCATCCCCGGCGTCTACGCCTGCATATTGTTTTAATGGAAGCCCTGGCGGTTTATTAATAGCCTTTCTTTTAAATTCAGCTATTACCCAATCTGCGAACATAGAAACTCCCTTTTTATTTGTAGGATCCAGTTTTCCTTCTACCGAAAATTCCCGTTTCCCATTTACAGGCGAAAGTATGGAAGGATCCTTTTCAATCTCTTTCCTGTGAGCTATATTAAAAGCCTCACCTACATGGCCGTCAATTCCAAGATATTCGCTGCCCATCCTGTTTCTTCTGTACCATAATAGCCATTGACTGTCGTTGTTGAATTTTTCATCTATCGACCTGATGGGAAAGTTGTCTCCGCTCTTACCAAATGAGCGCAACTTGAAATGGGGGCTGTAATCTTTTTTAATTATTTTACCGGAAAAAGGAGAAGATAGTTTTGGTATAATCGTCCACTCATTCCCGGGTAAATAAAATTTGAAACCCAGTTCCTTCAGCCAGCTGTATGCGGCATAGGAAATCCCGGTCATATATTTTGCCTTTATTCGTATATAAGTTTTACCGTCTGATTCAATTTTGCCAAATTCGTTGCTTGGATGTTCAATTTTTTCATCCAAAAGCAAAAAAATCCCTTTTTCATATCCCTTTTCATATTCTTTTATATAAAATTCTTTCCCCGTAGATTTTCTTAACAGATCTGCAAGATCTTCGGCAATCAATTTAGGGTCCATGCTGGCATAATATCCATATTCTGAGAATGAAATTTTTACGGGATTGTAGAAGATAGTTGTTTGAGCCCTCAAACCTGAAGCAAAAAGTAAAAATAGTAATGAAAAGTACCGCATATCTTACCAAATTACACAATTTTGTGAAATTAAAAGGGGCCTTTGGCATCCTTTATTTCCAGGAAATGCCTTACGGTTGCAGCATCTATTTTTTGAACTCAACTGAATTTTGATACATATCCAGCATTTGTATTAGAACGTAATTGTTGGGGGGCGGCCAAATCAAATTAAAATCCCCCGAAATAATCGGGGGATGCAGTCGGTTTGGGTAAACAAGTCGTTTATTTGAACAGTTGCTGCTGCGTTGGTAAATTGCAGTTCAAATATTGAAGTAACGGCCTAAAAACGGGAACAAATACACCATTACGGGTTATAGACAGCATATTTTAACCGTTTGCTGCTTATACTGTAAAAAAAATAGCCTGCCATGCTTTGTAAAATGTCCTTTTAGCCTGTTTAATAGTAAATTGCAGCCAATTTTTAACCATGTGGAGTATTTGTAAAAAAGACCTGAACCAGTTTTTCAGCAGCCTTACCGGTTATATTGCCATCATTCTTTTTTTGTTGGTATGCGGTATTTTCCTTTTTGTACTCAAAGACAGCAGCATCTTTGATTATGGGTATGCCAGTCTTGAAAAATTTTTTGAACTTGCCCCCTGGGTACTGGTTTTTTTAGTGCCTGCAGTGGGTATGCGTGCCCTGGCCGATGAATTCAGGGCCGGAACCTTTGAAATTTTAAAAACCAAACCGCTCACAAACTGGCAGGTGGTATTGGGAAAGTATTTTTCGATTCTCCTGGTGATGCTCATTGTAATTGTACCCACCTTCGTTTATATTTTTACTATCAGGGCACTCAGTACATCCGGCACCGTGGATGGCGGGGGCATAGCAGGCAGTTACCTCGGATTATTTTTACTGGCTGCGGTCTTTGCTGCCATCAGCCTTTGCTGCAGCAGTTTTACCAGCAATGCGGTAGTGGCTTTTTTAATAAGTGCCTTTGCCTGCCTGGTTTTGTATTATGGTTTTAGTGCTGTAAGCAAACTTCCGGTCTTTACAGGCAATGCTGACTACTATATAGAAATGCTTGGCATCGATTTTCACTACCGCAGCATCAGCAGGGGTGTGGTAGACAGCCGGGATGTCATTTATTTTGGCAGTATCATTTTTCTTTTCTTATTGATAACTGTAAAAAACCTGCATAAGAAGTAGGTTTGGTTAAACCGTATAAAAAACTGAACAGGAACTTTAAAATATTTTTCAAGAACTGCAATGCTCAATAAAATCCTTAAAAACAAAGCCTGGTTTCCGGCAGTACTGCTGTTGCTCGTGGCCCTCAACTGGGCTGCATCCCAATGGCATGCCCGGATAGATCTAACCAACGAGAAACGGTTTACATTAAGCACTGCCACAAAAAAATTATTACGCAGTTTAAAAGAACCTGTAAGCATCGAGGTTTTTTTGAAAGGCAATTACCCCAGTGGCTTTCGTAAGCTGGGTGCTTCTGCCAGCGATATCTTGCAGGAGTTTAAAGAAATTGCAGGTAGTAAAATAGTTTATAAATTTATTTCTCCCGAAGAAACCATGCCGGGTACCGATGTAAAGTATGGAGATACATTGCGGGGTATCGGGTTATTTCCCATCAACCTTACCTCGCAGGTGGAAGAGGGCCAGCAGCAGCAATTTGTTTACCCCTTTGCCATGGTTCATTTCCAGGATAAGTCTGCCCCCGTGCAGTTATACCAGGGCAAAACACCGTTAATCAATTTCCAGGAGCTTAACAGTGCGGAAGCGATGCTGGAGTATAAACTGGCAGATGCTGTTTCAAAAATAACGCAAACAGAAAAACCAGTTGTGGCTTATGCCACGGGTAATGGTGAGCCCGCCGATTACAGTACTTACGACCTGGTGGAAAACCTTCTTAAAACTGATTACAGGCTTTTTACTTTCGATCCAAATACGCAACCCTTTGTACCAAAAGAATTCCAGGTATTGCTAGTGGTAAAACCAACCCTCCCATTTTCAGAAGAAGCCAAACTGAAGCTCGATCAGTATGTGATGAACGGCGGAAAGATCATCTGGTTTACAGACCGGCTCAATGCCGAAATGGACAGCCTCCAGATCAAAAATGAAGTGGTGGCTTACGACAGGAACCTGCAGCTAACCGATTTATTTTTTAAGTATGGTGTGCGCCAGAATGCCGACCTGCTGATGGACCTTCAATGTGATTACCTTCCTTTTGATGTAAACGGCAATGGCCAGTTTGACCTGCTTCCCTGGAACTATTTCCCAGTGCTTGAATCAAAGAACGATCATCCCGTCAATAAAAATTTAGGCTTCGTATCGGCCCGCTTTGTAAACTCAATTGATACAGTGGAAGCCGAAGGGATAAAGAAAACCATCCTGCTCAGTTCATCTGCCAACAGCCGCAGTATTTCCACCCCGGCGCTTATCAGCGGAAAAGAAAATGTAAATGCCCCCGAAGATGCCAGGTTTAAAACAGCGGCTATCCCCGTGGCGGTCTTGCTCGAAGGAAAATTCACTTCACTTTACAATAACCGGGTATCACAGGCCATGACCGACAGCCTGGCAAAATACAACCAGCCCTTTGTACCTAAAAATGTTTCTGATAATAAGATGATCGTGGTGGCCGATGGTGATATGGTACTCAACTCTGTAGTAAAGGGCGGGCAGCCCATACCCATGGGTATGAATCCTTATACATACGGCTCCCAGAGAGAATTTCCTTTTGCCAACAAAGAGTTTTTACAGAACTGCCTCGATTATATGGTTAATCAAAATAACCTCAGCGAGGCAAAGGCAAAGGATTATGTGGTACGTTTATTGGACAGCAAAAAAGTGAAGGAAAATAAGAGCAGCTGGCAATTGGTTAATATTGCCGCACCAATGATACTTGTAATTTTATTTGCAATGTTTTTTATGTGGATAAGGAGAAGAAAGTATGCCAAATGATTTATATACAAATGCTGCCTCCCCTGCAAAAACTAAAACCACCTCAGTAAGCGGGGTATAAAAAATGGACAAAACTCAAATTACCTATATCGTTTTTGCAGGAGTTATTTTCGTGGCATTATTGTTCGACCTGGGCCTGCTCAGCAAAAAGAACAAGACCATCAGTTTTAAAGCAGCCATGCTGCAAACAGTTTTCTGGGTGCTGCTTTCAATTGCTTTTTGCGGATATATCTGGTACCAGGATATAGACGGAAACGGCAAGCAGGATGCGATCAGCTATATATCTGCTTATTTACTCGAATGGTCGCTCAGTATTGATAATATTTTCGTTTTCATTATCATTTTTTCTTTTTTTAAAGTAAAGCCTTTAAACTACTCGAGGGTATTGCTGCTGGGAATTTTAATGGCGATTGTTTTTCGCATTTTATTTATAGCTATCGGGAGTGAGCTGGTGGCCCGTTTTGGATGGATCATGTTTGTATTCGGGATATTCCTTGTGATAACCGGGCTTAAAATGTTCAGCCAGGGAGACGAGGAAGAATTTGATCCCTCAGAAAACTGGGCATATAAACTGATCAACAGGATTTTGCCCCATACCGACGAAGACCCGCAGGGGAAATTTGTTATAAAGAAAGAAGGGAAACGTTATTTTACCACTTTATTTATGGTCGTTATCATGTTGGGGCTCATTGATATTGTTTTTGCCATCGATTCTATACCCGCCGTGTTTTCCATCATTCCCGATCCCGCAAAAAAAATGCTCATTTATTCATCAAATATCTTTGCGGTACTCGGGCTGAGGAGCCTTTTCTTTTTGTTGAAGGGGGCGGCCAGTAAATTTGATTACCTGCAGCAGGGTATCGCCATCGTACTTGTTTTTATCGGAATAAAAATGCTGCTTCCCTTACTTAAATATGCCGGCGTAAATGAAAAATACCTGCATATACCTGTATGGGTTTCGCTGCTCATGATCCTTTTATGTATCGGGGGTTCTATCCTGTATTCTGTATACCACCAGCGGAAGGGTGTTCCTGAAGATGACATAAATTCTAATGCTTAAAATGGCATACAGCTTAAATGAAATAGCATCCATTATTAATGCAGAAAAGGAAATCTCTTTTCCCGCACTTCCTATCGAACACCTGCTCACCGACAGCCGCAAACTTGTATTTGCGGATACTACTTTATTTTTTGCATTACCCGGCATTTCGGGCAATGGCACCGATTTTATTGAAGCTCTGTATATAAGAGGGGTACGTTCTTTTGTAGTGCCGCAGTATTTTTTACCTGGGTCAAAATATCCCGGGGCCTTTTTTTTAAAGGTGAACGATGTGCTGGCTTCACTTCAGCAGCTGGCTGCACGTCACCGTTCACGCTTCATATTTCCGGTTATTGGCATTACAGGAAGTAATGGAAAAACCATTGTAAAAGAATGGCTCAATCACCTGCTGTCGCCGGGGTTCGACATTGTACGCAGCCCCAAAAGTTACAACTCACAGGTGGGGGTTCCATTGAGTGTGTGGCAGATGAACCAGGTAAATACACTGGGTATTTTCGAAGCGGGTATTTCACGCCCGGGCGAAATGGAAAAGCTGCAAAGGATCATACAACCCGGGCTGGGCCTGTTCACATTTATTGGAGAAGCACATGCAGAAGGCTTTGGCAGTACAGTGGATAAGATAGCCGAAAAATTAAAATTATTTTCGCAGTCCGCGGTTCTTTTTTATTGCGCCGATGAGGAGCTGCTCGATATAACCATCAAAAAATTTATTTCAGAAACCAATCCGGGCCTAAAGACGTTTACCTGGGGTAAAACTGCTGCAGATGTGCTGGTTGAGAAGGTATTGGCAGATGCTGCCGGTACCGGTATTGTTGTTAACTATCTTAAAAACCAGTTTTCATTCACGATTCCCTTTACAGATGAGGCTGCTGTTCACAATGCGCTTACCTGTCTTTGTGTATTGCTTCATTTTGATATTCCATTTGCCGAAATAAAGGAACGGCTAAGCAGTTTGAAGGCAGTGGAAATGCGGCTCGAGCTGAAACAGGGGATCAATGATTGCGCCATTATTAACGACAGTTACAGCGCAGATATCAACTCGCTTGGCATTGCACTGGATTTTTTACAGCAGCAGGAGCAACACAATAAACGTACCGTAGTGCTCAGCGATTTTATGCAATCAGGTTCCGAAGAAAAAGTTCTTTATAAAAAAATTGCTGCTTTGCTTCATACAAAAGAGCTGTTCCGCTTTGTTGGCATCGGCGAACAATTGGCAAAGCAGCAGTACTTATTCTCCGGCATCCCTCATATTCATTTTTATGATACTACAGAAGATTTTTTAGCGCAATTGACCTCCCTTGATTTACAGCACGAAACTATCCTGCTGAAAGGGGCCCGTAAGTTCCGTTTTGAGAAGATCAGCCGTACGCTTGAGCAAAAACTGCACGAAACATTTTTGGAGGTAGACCTGAATGCATTGCGCCATAATTTTAAAGTGTATAAGCAGCTGGCAGATCCGGGCGTTAAAATAATGGCCATGGTAAAAGCGCTGGGTTATGGGAGCGGGAGTTATGAAGTGGCCGCCCTGCTGCAGCATGCAGGGGTAGATTATCTTGGAGTGGCGTACGCCGATGAAGGAGTGGAACTCCGCAAGGCAGGTATTTTAAAACCTGTGATGGTAATGAACACAGAGGAAGCCGGGTTTGATAATATTGTTCAGTATAACCTTGAACCCGAACTTTATTCTTTTTCTATATTCCGCAGTTTTAAGAATTATTTGAAGCAGCATAATATTTCAAATTATAAAGTGCATATCAAACTCGATACGGGGATGCACCGGCTGGGCTTTGAAGCAGCCGATATAGATGAATTGGTCAGCGAAATTAAAAACAGCGGGGAGTTTTATATTGCGTCTGTTTTTTCTCATTTGGCCGGCAGCGATGAAGCATCACTTGATGGGTTTACCAAACAACAGCAATCGCAGTTTTTGAGCATGGCTGCCAAAATTGAAGCAACCACCAGTTATCCTTTCATTAAGCATATTGCCAATACATCTGCCATCAGCAGGCATAAGGATGCGCAGCTGGATATGGTGAGGCTTGGCATTGGATTGTATGGGGTTGATTCAAACGAAGGGGTTCAAAAAATGCTCAAAAATGTTGCTACTTTAAAAACCACCATATCACAGATCCGGAGTGTAAAAGCCGGCGAAACGGTTGGCTATGGCCGCAAAGGGACCGTTACAAAAGATGCTGTAATTGCCACCGTACGTATTGGCTATGCCGATGGTTATTTCCGGGCATTGGGCAATGGAAGGGGGAAAATGCTTGTAAACGCAAATTTTGCCCCGGTAATTGGCAATGTTTGTATGGATATGACCATGCTCGATATTACCGGTATTGATGCCGCAGAAGGAGATGAGGTAATTGTTTTTGGCGAATGGCTGCCCGTACCCCAATTGGCCAAATGGGCCGGTACCATCCCATACGAAATACTCACCAATGTTTCGCAAAGAGTAAGAAGGGTTTATTTTGAAGAATAGCAGGTTGTGCCGCAATTGCTAGGGGCACGCCCTGTAGGAACACGCCTCGAGGCGTGTTCCTACAGGGCGTGATACGTAATGACGGTTCTTGCCTTATCTTTGCGCCCTGTTATGAAAAAAAGACATGTAATATTTATTATTGCCTTAATTCTGATTGCCGACCAGGCCCTGAAAATTTATATCAAAACAAATTTTCACATTAATACTTCCCGTCATATTTTAGGAGATTGGTTTCAATTATATTTTGTAGAAAATCCGGGTATGGCCTATGGCTGGAAATTTGGGGGAAACTGGGGTAAACTCGCCCTTACAGTTTTTAGGATAGCTGCCGTAATTTTTGGTACCTGGTACCTTGGCAGCATTATTAAAAAAGGCTATCATAAAGGATTTATTTTTTGTGCCTCACTTATTTATGCCGGCGCCCTGGGAAACCTGATAGATTCCTGTTTTTATGGACTGATCTTTGATAAAGGAATGCTTTTTAACCCCCAGGTAAATGATTATATGGGGTACGATGGATTGGCTAAATTTTCCAAAAATGGGTATGCCAGTTTTTTACACGGGAATGTAGTGGATATGTTATATTTTCCTGTTATACGTGGGCATTTCCCAAAATGGTTCCCCATATGGGGGGGCGATGATTTTGAATTTTTCCGTCCTATTTTCAATATTGCCGATGCTGCTATCAGTACGGGAGTGATTGCCATCCTTTTATTTCAAAAAAGGTTTTTGGGGCAGCATAAAGACGAAAAAGGGGGTCATACCGTGGAAACGGGAGCCATTGTTTCTGATGAGACCCAAGTTTCATAAAGCCATAAAAAAGTATATCTTTAAAGTTATAAATTACCAGTAATGAAATTGATGAAATCCTTAGTGGTGCTTACAGCCGCCCTGGTTTTAATGCTATCCTGCGAAAAAGAGAACAGTTACGAAGGCGGGGCTACCGGAAATTCTGAAGGCAGCCTTAAATTCGATGGCGGCAACAAATGTCTGCCCAGTAATGTAAATGGGGTGTACAAAACCGGTACAGCATTGGCAAGTACTAATTATGTTGACGTTCAGGTGAATGTAACCACAGCCGGGGCTTATGTTATTACTACTGATACAGTTAATGGTATGTACTTCAGGGCGGTGGGTATTTTTGGTACAACCGGTAATCAAATGGTAAGGCTCTCCGGTGCCGGTACCCCATCTGTAACCGGTATAAATAACCTGGAGGTTAAGTATCTTACAAGTACCTGTATTATTGGGGTGCAGGTAATTGCAGCCAATACAAGGGCCGCTAAATTTACCTTGTCGGGGAGCCCGGCAGGTTGCTCGGGTTATACAGTTAACGGCACCTATAAAGCCGGTACGGCACTTACTGCCTCCAATACGCTTACATTTAATGTGATTGTAGACAGCATTGGTACTTACTCATTAAGTGTACCTACCACTAATGGAATGATATTTACGGGTACGGGTTATTTTGCAAGCACCGGCCCGCAAACAGTAACCCTCAGCGGTTTTGGTGTTCCTTCTGCCGCAGGGGTTTTTAATACAAGGGTGAGTCCAACCGATACCACAAAAAAATGCACATTTGCTTTAACGGTGCTTCCAACCGGGGGTACTACCAATGCGGTGTATACCATGGGGGGCACTCCAAACAATTGCACTACTTTTTCGAGTGCGGGTACTTATAATGCAGGCACCGCCATGACCGGCAGCAATACCGTTAATATGGATGTAGCGATAACAACAGCAGGCACCTACACTATTTCCACCAATACAGTGAATGGGGTAACCTTCAGGGCCACCGGGTCTTTTTCTGCCATTGGCACCCGTACAGTACAGCTTACCGCCATTGGAACACCCACGGCGGCCGGTACTTTCAACTATACCGTAACCGGGGGCAGCAGTTCCTGCTCATTTCCGATAACCTTTGGTGCAGGCGGTGGTGGTGGGTCAGATTATATCCGCTGTAAAATTGATGGGGTGAATGCAACTTTTAATTTTAGTGCCGTGGCAAGAATAAACACAGCTGCTGGTACCGATACGCTTTCAATTGAAGGGGATTCTACCGGGGCAGGCATCAGTGCTTTTGGCTTCAATATTGAAAGGCCGGCTTCTGCCAGCAGTTGGGCGAATACCTATTCTGTAAATCAGTTTGCCAGTAATATTCATGTGGATGCGGGATATGGAAATTTACCTGCATTAGTTGTTTACGTGGCCGAAACAACCGGTGCCACCCAAACAAACCCTTTTACTATTACAATAACAAGTGCTACCGCTACAAGGCTTACCGGTACATTTAGTGGAAAGTTGGAAGATTTCTTTGGTTTCGGTCCTGATAAATTAGTTACAGCCGGCGAGTTTAGTGTACCAATACAATAAATCAATAAAATAAAAAAGGCGCTCCAACTGAAGCGCCTTTTTATTTAGATTTTTCCCACCATATTTCCCGGCACCACCCATTCGTCAAATTCTTCCGGGGTTACATAACCGAGCTTTACGGCCATTTCTTTTAATGTGGTATGTTCTTTATGTGCTTTTTGGGCAATTTCTGCAGCTTTGTAATAACCGATCTTTGTGTTGAGCGCTGTTACCAGCATCAAAGAATTGTCTACATGCTTTTTAATATTGGCCTCAATTGGTTCAATGCCTATTGCACATTTATCGTTAAAGGAAACGCATCCGTCGCCAATTAATCTTGCACTATGCAAAAAATTATAGATCATTAAGGGTTTAAATACATTGAGCTCAAAATGGCCGTTAGAACCGCCAATACCAATGCTAACATCATTGCCCATTACCTGTGCTGCTATCATGGTTAAAGCTTCGCATTGGGTAGGGTTTACCTTGCCGGGCATGATGGAGGAGCCGGGCTCATTGTCCGGTATAAAGATCTCGCCAATACCGCTGCGCGGGCCACTGCTCAGCATGCGGATATCGTTGGCAATTTTCATCAAACTTACCGCCACGGTTTTTAAGGCACCATGTGCTTCCACAATGGCATCATGTGCGGCCAGGGCTTCAAATTTGTTTTCGGCAGTTATAAATGGAAGCCCGGTTAAAGAAGCAATATGTTTGGCAACGTTTTCTGCATATCCTGCAGGAGTATTGATGCCCGTGCCAACCGCGGTGCCGCCAAGGGCCAATTCACTTAAATGCGGCAGGCTGTTTTTAATGGCCTTTATTCCATGATCCAGTTGCGATACATAGCCGCTGAATTCCTGCCCCAGGGTAAGCGGCGTGGCATCCATAAAATGGGTGCGGCCTATTTTTACCACATGCATAAAGTCTTTACTTTTTTGCGCAAGCGTGTTCCGCAGTTTTTCGAGGCCGGGTATGGTTGTTTCCACCAAAATTTTATAAGCGGCTATGTGCATGGCCGTAGGAAAGGTATCGTTGCTGCTCTGGCTTTTGTTTACATCATCATTTGGATGAAGAAATTTTTCCTTGTCTTCCAGTTTACCGCCATTGAGCACATGCCCGCGGTAGGCCACCACTTCATTTACATTCATATTGCTTTGCGTGCCGCTGCCGGTTTGCCACACCACCAGGGGAAAATAATCATCCAGTTTTCCTTCGAGTATCTCATCGCAAACCCTGCCGATCATATCGCATTTTTCTTTTGACAAAACGCCTGCGTCAAAATTAGTGAGTGCCGCCGCTTTTTTCAGGTAAGCAAAAGCACGGATGATCTCTTTGGGCATTTTATTGATATCCTGTGCGATCTTAAAATTATCGATACTGCGCTGGGTTTGTGCGCCGTAAAATGCATCCACGGGAACCTTTACTTCGCCCATGGTGTCTTTTTCTATCCTGTATTCCATAAAAAATAGGCTTTTATTTGGGTTGCAAAGATAAGCCGAAACGGCAAGATATTTTTTTACAAACCGGTATAGTTAGCGCAGGGGTTTAATGATTTATTTAACAGCGACATTATAAACGACCGGCCCTGTTCTTCGTTGTTAACGGAGTAAACTTATAATTTTGCAGTATGAGCCATAAATACCCTGTTCTATATGTTGCGTGTATTTTGTTAACAGCCAGCAGTTGCAGCAGTACTAAAAAGGCGGGCAGTTCTCCTAATGCTCCCGAAAACACAGCAGTGAGGCCATCTTCGGCCAAAACTTTTACGAAGCCACTCCCCGTCAGCAGGGAAGAATTTGTTTCGTATGCAAAAACCCTGTTGGGCACTCCTTACAAATACGGCTCAGCAAACCCGGCAAACGGGCTCGATTGCTCGGGTTTTGTGTACAATGTGTTTACTCATTTTAATGTTAAGTGCCCGCGTACATCAAAAGAATATACCAATGAAGGAACAGAACTGTTGTTGAAAAATGCATTGCCCGGAGATATTATTCTCTTCACAGGATCTGATCATAAAAGCGGCATAGTGGGCCATATGGGTATTGTTACTGAAAATAACCGGGAGTTAAAATTCATACATTCGGCCACCAGTAACAGCAGGGGAGTGATCATCAGCACTTATGCAGGATATTATAAGGATCATTTTGTGAAGCTGATAAGGGTATTGGAATAAAGAATGCGGAGACGAAGGGATTCGAACCCTTGATACAGTTTCCCGTATACACACTTTCCAGGCGTGCTCCTTCAACCACTCGGACACGTCTCCAAAAAATATTTCAAATCTAAAACCAGGTTTCCCGTATACACACTTTCTCCCGAAGGCTTTCGGGACTCCTTCAACCACCCGGACACATTTCCAATTAATTAAGGGCTGCAAATGTACGTTCTATTAGCCTTTTGCCGAAATCATTCCACTACTTTTTCCATTCGCATGCTGCGGGAGCCTTTTATAAGCACCGTTATATTTTTAAATGACTGCTTTTTATACCAGCCGGCGGTTTCTGAGGCATTATTAAAATGGAGAAATGTTGCCGGCAGGTTTTTGTAGCCGGGGCCGGTAAATGATACGGCTTTCCATTGATGTTTGCTTACCAGGTTAACGATCATTTCATGTTCGGCATCTGATGCTTCGCCCAGTTCCATCATACTGCCCAGTACCAGCACCTTTTCCCCTTCCATTTTAGCAAAATTCTCAATAGCCAGTTTCATGCTGCTGGGGTTGGCATTGTAGGCATCCAAAATGATCTTATTACCATCTTTTTCCAGTAACTGCGACCTGCTGTTGGAGGGGCTGTATTCCTCCAGTGCTTTTTTAATGGCCTCATCTGGCACATGAAAGGTTTTAGCGGCGCATACAGCAGCCAGCACATTGGGCAGGTTATATAATCCTACCAGTCT
>JBATOU010000107.1:0-1549 GCA_049291115.1 Ferruginibacter sp. | reverse complement strand
CCGACCATACGGCTCTCGCCGTCGACCTGATCAATCAGGGTCACCCTGGTGATCAGGCTGCCCACCTCGGCCACCAGTACCGCCCCTAATGTTGCAGCCATAACGCTCACTTCGTTCGCTTGAGATTGCGAGATTGCGATAGTCCTTCAGATAATGTTTCTGGAAGGGGGTGAGAAAAGGGTCGGGATGCCTTGTGGTAGACTCGCGTTTGCAAGGACCGGAGTCAGCACAGGAGGCACCCCGTGGAACCGACTATAACCTTCACCAGTGCGACCGTCAAGGAGTTGATGGCCCGCCTGCGCCTGGCTATCCGCCAACTCAACCGGCCCCTGATCCAACAGATCAGTGCCTTGCTGCTGCTGCACGACGGCCTGGATGTCTGGAGCATTGGCGCAAGGGTGGGGGTGTGTAGCACGACGATCTACACCTGGCGAGATGCCTTTCTGGTTGAGCGTTGGGCCAGTCTTACCCGTGGCAAGTCGTCTGGACGCCCGCCCAAGCTCACCCCAAATCAACTCAAGCGACTCAAGGAGTTGGTGAGCGCCGGGCCAGAGGCGGCCGGGTACGCCACCGGTTGCTGGAATGCCGCCTTGGTCCAGAAGCTGATTGAGCGTGAATTCGGCAAGACCTTTCACGTGAACTACATCAGCACCCTGCTCAAAAATCTGGGCTTCAGTTACCAAAAGGCGCGCTTTGTCTCGGATCATCTGGATGAAGTGGCGCGCAAGCGCTGGCGAACGCGTCAGTGGCCCGCCATTCTGCGCTCGGCCCGACGCCAGGGTGCTTTGCTCTTGTTTGCTGATGAAGCCAGCTTTGCGCAGTGGGGTTCGCTGGGCTATACCTGGGCACTGCGTGGTGAACAGCCGGTGGTCAAGACGACCGGCAAGCGCAAAGGCTACAAGGTGATGGGGATGGTGGACTATTTCAGTGGACGCCTGTTCTTTGAAGGTGGCACCGGGCGCTTGAACGCCACGCGCTACTGCGCCTTTCTGAAGCGCATCCTGGCCCAAACCAGCCAGCCGCTCGTGGTCATTCAGGACGGAGCCTCCTACCATACCGCCGCCGAAACCAAGCAGTTTGTTGTGGCCCAGGCTGACCGGCTGACCGTCCATCAACTGCCGAGCTACTCACCGGACTACAACCCGATTGAGCATCTCTGGCGCAACGTCAAGCGCGACAAGACCCACAATCGCTATTTCCCCACCTTCGAGGCCCTCGTGGAGGCGGTGGAAACCGCGCTCACCAACTTCCAGAATGACCCGGTTGCCGTCCGCCAGCTTATGGGTTCTCATCTTGAGGCCACCGCCAATTGCCCACGCAAAGCGGCTTAGCAGAAACATTATCTGAAGGACTATAGTAGGAACGTGCCCCAACCATGTCGCCTTGGGCTTCTAGCAGATAGCCCAAGTCAGTGAGGCTCCGTGCTATGTCTCGATGATGAGGCTCTAGCTCTTGCTCTTGGATAGCCAGCGCGCGCTCGTAATAGAGACGTGCCCCATCGAGGTCACCCTGAGCACGTAGCACATGACCCAGATAATTGAAGCTAAGT
>JBATOU010000106.1:0-1518 GCA_049291115.1 Ferruginibacter sp. | reverse complement strand
GGCTTCCTTCGCCGTGAACTTGGTGGTCTCCTGGGCGGCACCGCTCATCAGGATCGCGCCCATGGCCATCGCCGCGATGGCGATCGAAATCAGCAGCGTGAGGATCAGGGCGGCACCGCGCCGATTGTGGCGCGACGCGCGGTGGCGAGGCAACAGGCTGGTCATGGCGCGGCGCTCGTGGTGATGGCGGTGGTCCGGATCGTGGACTGCGACGGCGTGCAGTCCTGGGCGGCGATGCCGAAGGTGTAGCCGGTCGAGAAGGCGTGACCGGTGATGTCAGTCGTGTAACTCGTCTGGCCGGCCTCGGACCGGACGACGAGCAACGGCTCGGCCCAGACGCTGGCCGACGAGAGTCGTCGCCAGATGATGTACTGCGTGACGTCCTGCTCACCTGCCTCCTGGTCCGGCGACGCCGTCCACGAGACGCGGATCACCCCGTCGCCGGGGTTCGGCTCGGTGGCCGTGAGCGAGCCCGGCTCGAGGGGAACGCGCCCGCACACGGTCGGGAGGGGGATACCGTTGTTCGGGACTTCGATCGTGGTCGAGAGGTCGCGGAACCGTTCGGCCGTCCCGCTCTCGCCATTCGTCAGCCGGAAGTGCATCCGGACGGCGCGGATCGAGTCGGGTCGGACATAGTTGGCCGAGTCGGTGGCCGAGAGCCCGGCGACAAGCGGGCGACGGATCAGCGGCAGCACTCCGGCTGGCGCGATCTGGAGCGTGTCGCCGGTCGAGAGTTGCCGCTGCATCAGGTACTCGAAGAACGGCCGGCCATTCGGATGCGGCAGGATGTTGCGCGCAACGATTTCCGGCGTCCCGGCGTTGACGCGTTGCCAGAGCACATAGTCGTCGCTGCGCGTCGTGCCTGCATCCAGCGAGAAATAGAGGATGTAGGTCTCGGCGGCCGACGGTGAGCCGTTGCCGAGCAGGTAGGTCGTCGGCGGATACGTGTACGATGGCGACGAGTTCGGGATCGCCGCCTGCGCGGCCTGGGTCCAGGCCGTGGTCTCTTCGATCGGGGTGTCGACGTTGAAGTACGTGGCCCAGCGCATGTCGACGGTATCCTGCTCGACATAGTCGGTGTTGAAGGCCAGCACACCGTTGGCCCCGTACACCAGCACGGGCTGGTTGTTCGGGGTGCCGGCGCCCATGGTGCGGATGATCCGTTCGGCCGCCTCGATGGCGCCGCGAGCGTTTTCGATCAGGTCGTAGCGCGCCGTGTTGTTCTTGAAGTTCTGGCTCTGCGACCGGAACAGCGCATAGGTGGCCCCCGTGACGAACGTCAGCACGGTGACCGCGAGCAGCAGCTCCATCAGCGAGAAGCCGGCTCGGCGCAGCATGGGGGGCGTCGGTTGGGTCATGTCAGGGACTCGCGATGACGGCGGTGACGGCGACGGTGTCTTTCAGGCCCGGGTCGATCACCCGGACGGTCACCGTGGTGCGGTCCCGAGCGGGGGACCCGGACTGGTCGCGGACGATGGTGGTGATCCGGCGCATCCGCGGGAAGCCGGAGAACCCGGT
>JBATOU010000105.1:0-2152 GCA_049291115.1 Ferruginibacter sp. | reverse complement strand
GTCTGGACGTTGCAGCAGAAGCTTGTTGCCCCGGACGCAGCGAACGGCGATGTATTCGGCATTAGTGTTGCGATATCGGGCAATACTATTCTCGTCGGTAACAGTGCCGACACTGTAGACGGTAATTCGGCTCAGGGTTCCGCGTATGTTTTCGTACGGGGCGGTTCCACCTGGACGCTCGAGCAGAAGCTGACCGCCTCCGACGGGATAGCTAACGATTTGTTTGGACGATACGTAGACATTGACGGGGATACGGTGATCGCGGGAGCCCATCGCTACGATCTGGCGAGTACCAATCAAGGTGCGGCCTATATTTTCACTCGTTCCGGCACCTTATGGACCGAACAGACGATTCTCACCGCTTCTGACCCGAACGCCAACGACTTTTTTGGCTACAGCGTTGCCGTCTCTGGGAATACGGTAGTAGTTGGAGCGTACGCTGACAACAACGGAGTGGTCGGCGATCAGGGCTCAGCCTATGTTTTTGTTGGATCGGGAAGCACGTGGACTGAGCAGCAGAAATTGGTTGCTTCCGACGGAGCTGAGCAGGATACCTTTGGCTTTGCTGTCGCGATCGACGGCGAGACAGTGATAGTCGGTTCCTATCAAGATAACGTCGGGCCGAACTCAGATCAGGGATCAGCCTATGTTTTTTCTCGGTCCGGTAGTGTATGGAGCGAGCAGCAGAAACTGGTCGCATCTGACGGAGCGGCGGGGGATCTATTTGGCAATTATGTCGCAGTCGATGGCGATACTGCCGTAGTTGGGGCTTACGGTGACGGGGTGGGAGCCAACGCTGCGCAAGGATCGGCCTACGCCTACACGCGCAGCGGAAGCACTTGGACGGAGCAACCGAAATTAACTGCGGCAGACGGTGACTTTCAGGATTTCTTCGGGTCGAGTGTTGCCATTTCCGGAACGACCGTGGTCGTCGGGGCATTCTTTGATGATATCGGGGCAACAGTTGACCGGGGCTCGGCATATGTCTACTCGGTTACAAATACGGTGAGCACGCCGACTCCGACTAACACACCAACGGCGACGCCGACGAATACACCGACAGCTACGCCCACGAGTACTTCAACTGCAACTCCGACGGCCACACCAACGGCGACACCGACGGGTACGCCGACAAATACCCCGACCGCCACACCAACGCCACCTTGTCCGCTGGTTCAGCAGGCAAAAGTAACAGCCCCGGATGGCGTCGCAAACGATTTCTTTGGCCGTAGCGTTGCGATGAGTGGCGATACCGCGATCGTGGGTACGGGCGATTCTAGTTCACTATTCAGCACAGTGAATCCTGCGTATATCTACGTCCGAAATGGCACGACCTGGACTCAGCAGGCAATGCCGATCCCCGTAGATGTCGTGGTTGGCGATGGGTATGGCTATAGCGTTGCCGTCAGCGGTGATACGGCGATAGTCGGGGCCTGGGGAGATGACGCTCCGATAACCAATCAGGGTTCGGCGTACATCTTCACCAGAACCGGAAGCACGTGGACCCAGCAGGCAAAGCTCACTGCTGCCGACGCCACAATTTTTGGCTGGAGCGTTGCTCTCAACGGTGACACCGCAATAATCGGGGCACGCGGCTCGAATGCTCCCGCTACCGCCCAAGGAGCGGCCTATGTCTTTACACGCAGCGGTTCGACTTGGACGCAGCAGGCTAAGCTGACCGCTTCAGACGGAGCCTCATTCGATCTCTTTGGCCACAGCGTCGCTGTCAGCGGAGATTACGCGGTAGTTGGAGCTGTTTTTGATGATGGATCGACAAACAACGAGGGGTCAGCCTATATGTTCGCGAGAAATGGCACCACATGGACCCAGCAGAGCAAGCTAACAGCAACAAACGGTGGTGAGGAGAATCGATTTGGTGAAAGCGTGTCGATCAGCGGCGATACCGCGATAGTTGGAAGTCCGGGACACGCCGCACCAACTTTTGGTCAGGGTTCCGCCTATGTTTTCACGAGAAACGGAACGACCTGGAGTCAGCAAACCCAAATTAACGCCTCGGATCCGGAAATAAATGACCTATTTGGCTCTTCGGTTTCGATCGAAGCCGAAACTGTGGTCGTGGGAGCAGCGGGCGATGACGGTCTCTCATTCGACGAGGGGTCGGCATATGTCTTTTCTCGGAGCGGTACAACCT
>JBATOU010000104.1:0-1675 GCA_049291115.1 Ferruginibacter sp. | reverse complement strand
TCGTTGATGAGCCCGCCGCACACGGTGTGTCGTTCGATCCGGTTGCCTGGCCTGATCTGAACGACATCGGCGGTGTCGTCGGGTGCGCGTTGGTTGATCCCGCGGTGCGGCCGGCGGGTGTTGTAGTGCTCGATGTAGTCGACGACGAGCGCGCGGAGTTGTTTCTCGTTCCAGATGATCGTTCGGTCGAGGAGCTCGTGGCGCAACGTCTGGACCCATCGTTCGGCGAACGCGTTGGCTTGCGGTGAGCGTGGAGGGATCCGTAACACGCTGATCCCGGAGCCGGCGAGCACGGTGTCGAACGACTTCGTGAATTGTCCGGCGCCGTCGCGGATGAGGTATCGGAACCCGTGATCATCGCGGATGCGCATCAAGAAGTTCCGTGCGGCTTGGGTGGTCCACGGTCCGGTCGGGTTGGTGGTGATCCCGGCGAGATGCACCCGACGGGAGTGGACTTCGATGACGAACAGGACGTGGAATCGGCGCAACAGTGCGCTGTCGACACAGGCGAAGTCGGTTGCGATGATCGCGCCGGCTTGGGATCGGATGAACTCGATCCATGTCGGCCCGGTCCGATCTCGCACGGGGTTGATTCCGGCGGCTCGGAGGATCTTCCACACGGTTGACGCGGCGATCGTGTGTCCGAGTCGGGCGAGTTCGCCGTGGATGCGCCGGTATCCCCAGTTCGGGTTCTCCCCAGCGAGCCGGATGACCAGCTTTCGGACTCTAGGTTCGATAGATGGCCGCCCACGCCTCGCGGTGGGTGGTTGAGTCCAGCGCCGGGCAACGAGTCGGCGGTGCCATCCGATCACCGTTGCCGGTCGAACGATGATGAACACCTCGGCGAGACGTCGCCGGTCGAACACCCCGGACAGCACCGCAAGGATCGTCCGGTCGGTCTCGGTGAACTGTGCCCGGTCGATCTGGCGTTGAAGCACGAGCAGCTGGTGTCGCAACGCGAGGATCTCGGCGTCTCGTTGATCGCCGGTCGCGAACACCCATCTGAGCCGTGTGAGCACGAGTTTCGTGATGGCGGGGAGAGGGTTCATGGCCCGAGCGACGGTATCGGGCAGACGTCGAAAACCCCCAGAATCACGGGGCGGATGCATTCTCGGCCCCCTCACCCTGAACTGTGCGACCTGATGGCGCCGCGTTCAGCCGGTCGTTGGGCGCAGTTCGGAGGTCCAGCCCGTAAACCAATCTCGTGCCGCTGAGCGTTCGGCCGGGATGCACGGGAGTTCGTCGTCGTCGAGTCGGTCAAGACGCGCGAACGCGTCGGCGACATCGTGCTCGCTCACGCCGCTGTCGAGTTGCTGTGCCCAGGCAATGCACTCCGCCCGCCCGAGTCGGGTCGAGAGCGCCCAGAGATCGGTGAAGTCGCGTCCCTCGGTACGGTCCAGGATCGCGAGGACCTTGCGGGCGGCGAGGTCTTCGGCCGTGAGCGCTGGGATGCCGTCGACTTGCTGCAGTGGGAACAAGGGCGGTGAATCGACGGCGAGGTCGACCTCGATGGTCTCGTCATCGAGCGTCGCCAGGAGTCGGGCGAAGGTGACGTGGTCTCGGACGAGCACAACAGTCCATCCCTCCGCAGCGAGCGCAGCGGTGAACGATGTAGCGAGTGGGCGGACATCGCCGGGCGGGTTGCCTGGCTCGGCGGCGATGAACGCGTCGAGGT
>JBATOU010000103.1:0-36298 GCA_049291115.1 Ferruginibacter sp. | reverse complement strand
CCATTCTTAACTTCTGCACTCATAACGTACCGCAGCTAACCACAAAAATAAATTCTCTATAACAACACCTAAAAAAAATCTTATGTATAAAAAAGCCGCCTCATTTATTTATGAGACGGCTTCTTTTGTTTTAAGTGGTAATAAATTATTTGTATTCGTACTGCACACTGCCCATCAGCCTCCTGTCTTTACTGTAACATTTTTCGCTGGTGCGCAGGCCGTTCTCATATTTGTATTTCCAGGTAAAATAATTATTGGCACCTTCTTCTGTGGAGATCATTTGAGAGAGGTTACCATTACTGTCGTATTCAAAAATATAATCGGGCATGGGGCGCAGCTTAAAGTCATTTTCCTGTACCACATCGGTGAGCCTTCCCTGGTTATCGTAATAATAATAATATTTCGTGCCGCTGCGGGTGTCTTTTTCTATCCCCAAATTATTGTGCTCATCATTGGCAAAAAGGATAAGGGTGGTATCGGTGTGGTTTTTTATCCTGAACATTTTAACCGGAAGTTTTTCTGTGCCGTATTCATAAAGATGTTCCTCCAGGATCTCGTTTACAAAATCATCGTCCTGGGAGCGTACAGAGGATACAATTGACCTCACCCTTTTCTGTTCATCGTAATGATAAAAGATTTTGGTAACAGAAATGTCGGAGCTGTCGTTGGTATAAGACAATGTTCCATCGGTATTAAAAACAGATGTAAAAAGCGAGGGGCTCGAAATGGCTGAGCGGGTAAACAACTCCACCGATCTGTAATCTTTGGAGATCTTTTTCCTGCAAAAAAATCCTTCGCTTTCGCTGCCATCGCTTTCAAAGCTTTTTATGTCTACATTTCTTACTTTATTTTCTTTGTACAGCTGCATCGTGACCGTGAGCTGGCCGTTGCTGATAATGTCTTTGTAATAATATTGCGCCCAGGCGCCCGGAGCAAATGCCAGAAAACCAAGGATACCCAATATCGATCTTTTCATGTGTTTTATTTTGTATGATGCGCAAAGTTAACGGGATGTGGGTTTTTTTATTGGTAAGATGCCCTTAAACTTTATTATTTTTAGCAAAAAATCGCTGCTTTGAGCCATCTTAAACAACGCAAGGAAACAAATTGCCTCAACTGCAATGCAGAAGTGGCCGGGCGTTTTTGCAGCCTTTGCGGCCAGGAAAATACAGAACCGGCAGAGTCGGCATGGCACCTGGTTACCCATTTCTTCAACGATATTACCCATTTCGAAGGCAAATTCTTCCGTACACTTAAACTGCTTTTTACCAAACCTGGGTTTTTGGCCAACGAATACCGCATCGGCCGCAGGGCAAGCTATATGAACCCGGTAAGGCTGTATGTGTTTACCTCTTTTGTTTTCTTTTTGATAAGTTTTGGCTTTTTTAGTGAGGGAGAAGGAGAGGGAATTGTAAAATTGGATTATAACGGTAAAACTGCTGAAATAATCAATGCAATGGATTCTGCAGACTTTGCTGAATTTACAAAAGCGCTTACAAAGGACAGCAGCGTATTGACCAGGGCGCAGTTTGAACATTATAAAGATACCGTTCAAAATACGGGATTCAGTTTTTTAAATGATTACCGTTCAACGGAACATTATGATTCGCTGGTAAAAAAAGGAGAAGTTACAGATAGCTGGCTTGGCAAGCTAATGACGAGGCGTGCATTGGGAGTAAGGGAAAAATATGCAAAACAGGGAGGAAGCAAATCCCTTTTTAAAGTTTTCGGCAACAAGTTTGTTCACAGTTTTCCGCAAATGCTCTTTGTTTCGCTTCCATTGTTTGCGCTTTTTCTGTTATGGCTGTATTACCGCCACAAGCAATTTTTTTACGTAAGCCATGGAGTGTTCGCCATTTACCTCTATGTTTTCCTTTTCTTAATGATCCTTTTGATCATGTTTTTAAACGCAGTCAAAGAGCGTTTCAACCTCGGTTACCTGGTCAGTATACCTGTTGGGTTTCTTTACCCGGGCATTTTTTATTACCAATATAAATCCATGCGTAATTTTTACGGCCAGGGAAGGGGGAAGACCATTCTTAAAATGTTTTTGCTTAACAGTTGGTTGACACTGATAACTATCCTGCTTTTTACTTTGTTCTCTATCTTTATCTTTTTTAAACTGTAGCTAATGACCGGAACCGAAACCGCCTTTGCCCGCCTGGTGAACATTATGGATGAACTCCGGGAAAAATGCCCCTGGGACAGGAAGCAAACGATACAATCGCTGCGCCACATGACCATTGAAGAAACCTATGAACTTGCCGATGCCATTACAGAAAATGATCTGAAAGCAGTAAAGGAAGAATTGGGCGACCTTCTGCTGCATATTGTTTTTTATGCCAAAATTGGGTCCGAGCAACAGGCATTTTCACTCGAAGAGGTCATTAACGGCATTTGCGAAAAACTAATCACCCGCCACCCGCATATTTACGGTGATGTGGTTGTAAATGATGAGAATGATGTGAAGCAGAACTGGGAAAAAATTAAATTAAAAGAAGGTAAAAAAGGAGTGCTCGACGGGGTTCCCAAATCCTTACCGGCGCTTGTAAAAGCCATCCGGCTGCAGGAAAAATCGAAGCAGGTTGGATTTGAATGGGATAATACCAGCCAGGTTTGGGATAAGGTACAGGAAGAGTTGAAAGAACTGGAAGAAGCGGTTGCCGCAGGCCAAACCGATAAAATGGAGGATGAAATGGGGGATGTTTTATTCTCTTTGGTAAATTTTGCAAGGTTTTTGCAGGTGGATGCGGAGAATGCCTTGGAGCGTACCAATAAAAAGTTCATCTCCAGGTTTAAAAAAATGGAAGAGGCCGCAGGCACGCAAAATCGTTTTTTACACGATATGAGCCTGCAGGAAATGGACGATTTATGGAACAGTATCAAGAAGCAGGAATAATAACCAGGCAATATTAAAAATTTGCAAAACAATCACAGCATTTATGGACGCTTGTTAAAAGAATCTCTATGGCTCTTGCTTACCGCTGCATGGTTCATAACGATTTCCTTTATTATTGACAATTATTGGTCGGCCAACTCAAGTGCTCAAACTGTTGAAAAAAAACTGGCAACCTATATCCAGGGTGCCGAGAATGATTTTGGCAACATTGCAGCCGATTCTTCCCTGCTTTACGAGATCAGCAGTAACAGGCTTCCCGAAGACAGGTTTAAGCACTTGCTGGAAAAAAAATATTTTCTTTTCTTTTATAATCCTCACAGGCAATTGCAGTTCTGGACCACACAGGCTGTTCTCCCCGATTCAAGTATCATCTATTCGGCGCGAAATATTGGGTTTTCAAAATTGCCCAACGGATATTTTGTATGGAAAAAAGAGTTTAAACATGGGGTTCTTTCGGTTGCACTCATTCCTGTTAAATGGAATTATATTGTAACAACCGATTACCTGCGTAATACTTTTGCCATCGGTAATATTGCAAACGCAGCCTACGATATTTCGTTTCAAACGGCAGGGGAAACAGCCGTTGTAAAATCTTCCGCCGGGCTGCCGCTATTTTCAATAGTGGAAAAAGGCAGCGGGGGCAGTTTCAGGAACAATGATGTTTCGGTCTGGTTCAGGCTGGCAGCGGCTTTGCTTGTGTTGCTTGTACTGCAGTTGTATGCATCCTGGCTGGTCACAGAAAAAGGATTGCTCAGAGGTATTGGCTTTCTTGCCCTTTGCATCTTTGTTTTAAGGTTGGTAAGCTATTACCTGCCCATACCCTTAAATCTCCGGCAGTTTGAACTCTTCGACCCGGTGGTTTATGGCTCCAGCGCAGTACACAGGTCGCTGGGCGATCTTTTGCTGAATGTGCTGATGGCATTGTGGTTTATTACATTTGTGAGGCATCATTTGCTGCAAAAGATTGATGTAAACCCACTTTCTGCAAAGCTTTGGCAATGGCTGGTAATGGTATTTGCATCCACAGCAGTGCTGGCAGCCACTTTTACGGGCAGTAATATCATCCGGTCGCTGGTGGCCGACTCACAGATATCATTTGATGTCATTAATTTTTTTTCGCTTAATTTTTACAGTGTTATTGGTTTTATTGTGTTGTGCAGTGTTGGTATTGGTTATTATTTTCTTTGCCAGGTTGTTTTTTTTCTGCTTAAAAAACTCACTCCTCGTTCCTTTCTTAAGTTTTTTCTGCTCACAGCGGTGCTGGGGCTGTTTTTTCTTTCATTTAAAGTGGGTGCATTGGCCAGCGGTTACCAGATATACCTGCTGGCCTGGCTGTTGTTACTGTTATACCTGTATAATTCCGATGGACTGAATATCATTACCTCCCGTTTTGTGACATCAAAAATTGTTTTTTGGATTTTCTTTTTCTCCATTTCAATTGCAGCCGTTATTATTATTGAAAATGACCGGAAGGAATTGAGAAACCGGCAGCATTATGCAGAAATATTAGCAACCAAGTCGGATCCCACCGGTGAAACATTGCTTAATTCCATGCTTACCGATTTCAGGGCTGATTTTCTTGCGGATAATTTTTTCCGTTTCAGAAAAATGAATACGGCAAAAGTTTTTAAAGACAGCCTGCTGAATAATAATTTTTCGGGATATACCAATAAATACGATACCAAAATATTTACGTACGGAAGCCACGAAGAGCCTTTATTTAATTCGGAGCCTGCCAGTTTTAACCAACTGAACAGCATTTTAAATACACAGGCAAGGCCCACCGGTATACGTGGCTTATATTACTATGATGAATCCTTCGACCGGTTCAGTTATATTTCCAAAAAAACGATCGTAGACAGTTCCCGGAATCTTGTGGGTTATGTATTTATACTGGTGCATCCCAAAAACAGCAGTGCAGAAAAACTTTCGCCGGAATTGTTCAGTAAAGGAATTGATAATTCCATTGAAAGCTCATCGGCTTATGCTACGGCAATTTATAAAAACGGCAAATTGATCAGCAGCCATAACGATTATTCTTTTCCCACCAAATTGCCCGATGGCTTTGTGGCCAATTACCGGTTTTACATGGAAAACAGGAAAAGCCACAACGAACTGTGGTACAACCCGGGTAATGAGAAGATCATCGTTATTGCAAAAAGGAACGATGTGGGAATTGAATCTATTACCCTTTTCTCCTACTTGTTTGGAGGATTCCTGCTGCTGAGTGCTGCATTTTGGTTTTTGAGTGTATTGATGCGGGCAAGGCTGAAACCCGGTTATATTGCCGATGAACTTAAACTCAGCATAAGAAACCAGATCCACGGCACCATCATATTTTTCAGTATACTCTCTTTTTTTATTATTGGTATTGCCACGATACTGTTTTTCATCAGCCGGTACGAAAGCAATAACAGGGAGAAACTGAGCACCACTATACGTATAATGGAACGGGACCTGAAAAAATCCATCTCGGCATCCTGGCTTATAAATGATACTCTTAAAATGGCTGGCGAAAATAATTACGAAACGGCCATAAGACAGATAGCCGATATACATGGTGTGGATGTAAACCTCTACGACCTGGAAGGCGATCTTAAAGTATCATCGCTTCCCCTGCCTTACCTGAAGGGCATTGTGAGCACCAGGATGGATCCGGCTGCTTATTACCATCTTGGTAAGGAAAAGGAGGTGCAGTATTTTCAAAAAGAGCAGATCGGCCGTTTAAGGTACCTCAGTAATTATGTGCCCGTTATTGACTCTGCAGGAAATGAACGGGCATACCTGAACATTCCTTACTTTACCTCGCAAAGTAAATTGAAACAGGAGATATCCAATTTTCTTGTAACCATCATTAACCTCAATGCATTTATCTTTTTAATTGCAGGTATTGTGGCCCTTTTTATAACAAACCGCATCACCAATACTTTTTCGCTAATTGGCGAAAAAATGAAACGTATTCACCTGGGTACAAGGAACGAGCGTATAGAGTGGCACCGAAACGATGAAATAGGCAGCCTCGTAAATGAGTATAATAAAATGGTGGATAAACTGGAGGAAAGTGCACATGCGCTGGCAAAAACAGAAAGAGAAGGCGCCTGGAAGGAAATGGCACGCCAGGTGGCGCATGAAATAAAAAATCCGCTTACGCCCATGAAGCTGAGTATGCAGTTTTTGCAAAAATCAATTGCAACAAATGCGCCAAATGTAAAAGAACTTACCGATAAAGTGGCCAATACACTGGTGGAACAAATTGATCACCTCAGTACCATTGCCAATGAATTCAGCCAGTTTGCAAATATTGAGAATGCCAGTAAGGAGAAAACCGATATCAACGAATCGCTCCGGTCAATACAATTGTTATACACCGGAAATTCTGAAGCCATATTTAATTGGGAACTGCTGGCACAACCTGTATATATTTACGCCGACAAAACGCATATCAACCGCTTGTTTACAAACCTTATCCTTAACGGCCTGCAGGCTGTTCCCGAAGCCCGTGTTCCTCAAATTACCGTTTCAGAAGAACTTGCGGCAGATCATGTACTCATAAAAGTGTCAGACAATGGTACCGGCATCAGTCCCGAATTGGAGCCCAGGATATTCACCCCTAATTTTACAACAAAATCTTCGGGAACCGGGCTTGGACTAGCTATGTGCAAACGTATTATTGAGCAAAAAAATGGCGAGATATATTTTGAAACTTCGGCCGAGGAAGGCACCACATTTTTTGTAAAAATTCCATTATACCAGGATACATAACATTATTTATATTCCCCGCTTTCTTTTTCTTTCTGAAATATATTTTTCAAAAGCTGCCAATGAAAAACTGCTCAGGTTTTTTTCTTTTGAAAGCATGGCTTTTTGGGCCACCAACACACCATATTTCGTTTCGTATAATGTGGCTGTTTCGTGGCTGTCGGGGTTTATGGAAATGAGCGCCCCCTTATCAACGGCCTGTTCAATATACTGCCAGTCCATATCCAGGCGGTGCGGGTTTGCGTTGAGTTCTATTACTACGTTATTGGCAATGCAGGCATCTATCACCGCATCGTGGTCAACCGGGTAGCCGGCACGGCTCAGCAAAAGCCTGCCCGTCATATGCCCGAGTATGGTTGTATATGGGTTATTGATAGCATTCAACAACCGCATCATGGCTTTTTCCTGCGTCATTTTAAGATTGCTGTGCACCGAGGCTATCACCAGGTCGAAGCTGGCCAGCACTTCATCAGTATAATCGAGGCTCCCATCGTTTAAAATATCGCTTTCAATGCTTTTAAATATCTTAAAGGGTTTTAGTTTTTCGTTGAGTTCATCCACATAGCGGTGCTGTTCCCTTATTTTTTCTTCAATCAGCCCCTGTGCATAAAAGGCCGATTTGCTATGGTCGCTTATGACCAGGTATTCGAGACCCAGGTCTCTTGCAGCAATGGCCATCTGTTCCACCGTATTGGCTCCATCGCTCCAGTTACTGTGGCAATGAATAATTCCCCTGATATCACCCGGCTGGATAATATTTTTAAGGCCGGCTGCCTGAACCTTTTCTATGATTCCGGGGTTTTCACGTAAAAAGGAGGGAATAAAGGGCAGTTTGGCCACTTTAAAAGCATCTTCTTCTGATTCAACGCCCCCTTTGACCTGTAATGTTTTGAAAAATGCTTCCGACGAAGAGGTTTCCAGTACCCGGCTTGTGAACGTAAGGGCAGTGCAGGGATAAATTTTGAGATCAATACCCACAGGCGTTGAAAAAAGCAGGTGATGAGCGGTTTCCTCCTTCAGCTTTATATCATCTGTGGCATTTAATACAGCGGTCACCCCGGCTGCCTCTGCTTCCATTACATATTCAAGTTCATCAACCACCGGCAATTGTCTTTTGAATTTCCCGGTAAGCGATATTTTTTTATTGGGAAAAATTTTTTGGAGGAACAGCTGCATCTCAGCAGCAAGCATTTCTACGTTTGCATAAAGATGGCTGTGTTTGTGTTTAAGATAAAATTCTATGAACTCAATGACACTTTGCTGTGTTTTTTCGCCAAAGCCTTTGTAATTTTTTAACCGGTTTTCTTTGCATGCGTACAACAATTCGCCCACCGTTTCAATTTCCATTTCTTTCCAGATGCCGTGAATTTTTTTAGGCCCGATTCCTTTGATTTTTAGCATTTCGATGACCCCAGGGGGTGTGGAAAAAATTTTTTCTTCCAGGGCCGAAATTTTGCCCTTTTGGAGCAATTCTTCGATTTTTTTGGCTGTTGACTCCCCGATGCCTTTTATGGCGGCAATCTTTTCTACGGGCATTTCGCTGAGCTGCACCGGTAGTTTTTCAATTGCAAATGCAGCAGAAGAATAGCTTTTTGACTTAAAAGAATTTTCACCATGTATGTCCATGAGTTTCGACAAAAGTGAAAATGTATCGGCGATCTGGTAATTATCCATTTTCAAATTTACTGAAAATGGGGAGCCGTATGAATAAAATTATATAAGAAATGCAAATCGATGAAACCCTTTGCCAGTGCGGGTTTTGTAGGATAGGCACAAAAAAAGTCCCGGTGTAAACCAGGACTGTTATTTTTTGCTGTTCGAACTAAGCAGGGCTTATTTCTTCTTAGCAGCTTTCTTAGCAGCTTTTTTAGGAGCAGCTTTTTTAGCAGCTTTTTTAGGAGCAGCTTTCTTAGCAGCTTTTTTAGGAGCAGCTTTTTTTGCAGCCTTCTTAGGAGCAGCTTTTTTCTTTGTTGCCATTTTTTTTAATTTAATTGGTTAGTAAATAATACTTAAAAATAAAAAGTATTTTGAAACTACCAAAAAAAAATTAAAAAAATTTAAGATACAGCCTCCACAGCGTTAACAGAAACCACGGTTCTGTTAAGCCTGGTTTTTTTAAATTCAACCACTCCGTCGGTCAATGCAAAGATGGTAAAGTCTCTGCCAACACCTACATTTTTTCCGGGATGGTATTGTGTACCACGCTGGCGCAAAATGATGTTACCGGCAATTGCAGGCTGACCACCATAAATTTTTACGCCTAATCTTTTGCTTTGTGAATCACGACCGTTTTTTACGGAACCTTCACCTTTCTTATGTGCCATTTTTTATAAGTTTAAAAGTTAATAAAGTTAATAAAGCTGGTAAGGGTTAACTTTTTTATGCTGTTAACCTTTTCAACCTGATCAACCAAACTAAGCAATTGAAGTTACTTTTATTTGAGTGTACTGGGTACGGTGCCCGTGTTTCTTGCGGAAACCTTTCCTTCTTTTCATTTTAAAAGCAATTACCTTTTCGCCTTTTACCAGTTCATTAAGTATTTCGGCTTTAACAACTGCCTTTACTGCTGATCCGCTGGCAAGCTTATCGCCATCGCTGGTCATCAGTACATCGGAAAATTCAACGGAATCACCCGCTTTTCCTGAAATATGGGGAACATACAAGCTGTCTCCTGCTTTAACTTTGAATTGCTGACCGGCAATTTTTACTACTGCTAACATAATATTCCAAATTTTTGGACGGCAAAGGTAAGGAAATTTGACTTACCCGGAGCTGTTTTCTTTGAAGTTTTTGGCAAAATTGCCCAATTACACGATCCAGGCAGGCCTTAAGATCCCGGCCCTGGCCCTGGCTTGTAAAAAAGAAAGGCTAAATCCTTTTTTGGCTGCGGTGGAAACAGAAAGCAGGGTTTTATACCAGGGCTGAAAAGAAGCAATACATATACAACATATTATATTTATTATTTAAACGTTTTTAAAGATTTATGCAAATTTTTTGTATTATTTTGCCTTGTAAAATTTATCCATTATCCTAATTACTATATTCGCCGTATGAGTTTTATTACCAGGCTATTCAGGTTGGTTTTTAGTATTTACGGGTTTATAGTTTTTTTGGCCCTCATGTTCCTGCTTTTTCCGCTTGTGGTAATTGCTTCTTTTTTTGGGGCCATCAGGGGCGGTAATACTATATATAATATATGCAGGTTTTGGGCCGATGTGGCGATGTTTTGCTGGGGCATCCGTCATAGGAATATACATAAAGCCCCCAAAGTGACCGATCATGCGGCCGTTTTTGTGTTCAACCACGTGTCGTACATGGATATACCTGTTATACTCAAAACATTCCGGCGGCAGCCTGTCAGAATATTAGGAAAGGCAGAAATGGCCAAAATTCCCATATTTGGGTTTATTTACAGTAAGGCAGTGGTAATGGTATACCGGGCCGATGCCACAGCCAGGGCAAATAGTCTCCGCCGGCTGAAAGCTGTTCTCCGAAAAAATATTTCAATAATTGTAGCCCCCGAAGGAACATTCAATATGACAAACAAGCCGCTCAAGGAATTTTACAACGGGGCTTTCAATGCGGCCATTGAAACCCAAACACCTATACAGCCTGTCATTTTTCTGGATGCCTATGACCGCATGCCTTACGAAACTATCTTTTCGCTTAACCCGGGACGTTCCCGGTCGGTTTTCCTCGAAGAGATAAAGGTGGATGGATATACCATGGAGGATGTTCAGGAACTCAAAAGCCTGGTGTATCAAAAAATGGAAGAGGCCCTTATTAACTACAATGCAAGCTGGATCAGGAATTGAATGAACCAACCCCCATATTATTTACAGATGAAAAGCCGGCCTGCTGGGCCGAGATCATTTTGCCGCTTGCCCTTCCGGAAGTATACACTTATGCTGTTCCCCAAAATTTGCAGCATGCAGCTCTTCCCGGCTGCAGGGCCGAAGTTGTTTTTGGAAAGAATAAAAAATATGCCGGCATCATCAAAAAGATACTGAACGAACAGCCCCCTTATAAAACAAAACTCATTTTAAATATACTTGATGAGGCACCCCTGGTTTACCCCCAGCAACTTGGCCTCTGGCAATGGATGGCGCAATATTATATGTGCGGCGAGGGAGAGGTGATGGCTGCAGCTTTGCCGGCAAATTTCAAACTCAGCAGTGAAACAATATTACTTTTTAATGAAGAGGCAGGAGACGATTTTTCTGCACTCGACAATGAAGAGTTCCTGCTGGCAGAAGCCCTCCTGCTTAAAAAACAGCTTCATCTTACAGAAGTGCAGCAGATACTCGATATTAACCACGTTTACCCGATTGTAAAACGCCTCATTGATAAAAATATCTGCTTTATATGGGAAGAATTGAATGAGCGGTATAAAATAAAGAAAGAAAACTATGTGCACCTTAATCCGCTGCACGATACCGATGATGAACTGAGCCGCCTGCTAAACGACTGGAAAGGGGCGCCTAAACAAATGGAACTGCTCCTGGCATTTCTTCACCTCCAAAAAACAGCAGGCGATGTAACCCAGGCCATGCTTTTAAAAAAATCGGGGGCCAGCCCGGCACAACTGAAAGGGCTGGTCGACAAACAGGTTTTGTTTATAGAAAAGCGAAGCATAGACCGGGTGAAATCTTTGCCAAAAGATGTTCTTATTGATTTTGAACTGAGCAAAAAACAGGAAAGTTCATTAGGCCAGATAAAAGCTGCGTTCGCTGAAAAAGATGTTTGCCTTTTGCAGGGTGTAACGGGCAGCGGCAAAACACAGCTTTACATCAAACTCATAGAAGAATATTTTTCAAAAGGCCGGCAGGTACTTTATCTGCTGCCCGAAATTGCACTCACCTCGCAGATCATCCGCAGGCTACAAAAGCATTTTGGAGGCAATATCACCATTTACCATTCTAAATTCAATAACCAGGAGCGCATAGAACTCTGGAATAAGATCCGGACCGGCGAAGTAAAGATCGTACTGGGTGCCAGAAGCGCATTGTTTCTGCCCTTTACCAACCTGGGACTGATCATTGCTGACGAAGAACAGGATGCATCTTATAAACAGCAGGATCCGGCACCAAGGTACAATGCCAGGGATACGGCCATTTTTTATGCTTCCTTATTTGGTGCAAAAGTGCTGCTCGGCAGTGCCACCCCATCCCTGGAAAGTTATTACAATGCTTTACAGCATAAATACGGACTGGTAAAACTGGATGAACGTTATGGCGGTATTAAACTCCCCGAAATTGAAATCATCAATACAAGGCAGGTGGCTCAAAAAGGAAAAGTGATGATCAGCCCCCAGCTCGATGAAGCAATTGAAACCGCCCTCAAACAAAACGAGCAGGTTATTTTGTTTCAAAACCGTCGTGGATACAATCCTTATCTCATATGCGCAACCTGTGGTTATATTCCGCAGTGCACCCATTGCGATGTTTCGCTCACCCTGCATAAGTACAGCAACAAACTGCATTGCCATTATTGCGGCAGTACGTATCCAAAACTGCTCACCTGTACAGCATGCGGCAGTAATGCATGGCTCGAGAAAAATTTTGGTACCGAAAAAATAGAGGAGCAGCTCGAGGAAAGATTCAGTGCTTATAAAACGGCAAGGATGGATGTAGATAGTGTAAGGGGAAAAACGGCACACGACAGCCTTATTCAGTTGTTTGAACAGCACCGGATCGATATTTTGGTAGGCACCCAAATGGTTGTTAAAGGGCTCGATTTTGATAATGTAAGCCTGGTGGGAATACTTGATGCCGATGGCTTACTGAGTTTTGCCGACTTCAGGGTAAATGAAAGGGCATTTCAACTCATGGAACAGGTTAGCGGCCGCGCCGGCAGAAAAAAACAGCAGGGAAAGGTGATACTGCAGGCGGTAAATGTGAAGCACCCGGTATTACAACTGGTGCAACAGCACGACTATGAACAATTTTACCAATTTGAAATTGCCGGGCGGAAAGAATTTTTTTACCCGCCTTTCAGCAGGGTCATTAAATTAATTTTGAAGCATAAAGACGCTTCAACGGTAAATGCGGCCTCAGAAAAACTGGCATCCCTGCTGCGGCAGGATCTTCAACAGTTTGTGGTGGGGCCCGCAGCACCTGTAATTGCACGGCTGCGCAATGAATATATCATGGAATTGATGATAAAATTACCCAAAGAGCAGGGTATGGGCTTTACTTATAAAAAGGTAATAAGGAATCATATAAATTTGATGTGGAGCGAAAAACCATTCAGGTCTGTAAGGGTTATTGCAGATGTGGATCCTGTTTAAGCCGGTTAATAAAATTTGTGTTTTCAAAAAATGACAATTCAAAAAAATATTTCATTAAAGCCATTCAACAGCTTTGGCATTGATGCACGGGCAAAGGAATTTGCTGTTTTTTCGCAAACTGCCGAACTGCAGGAACTGCTTGCGGCAAGGGAAGAACAGGCACTTGTACTGGGCGGGGGGAGCAATATATTATTTACGCATGACTATGATGGAATAGTGCTGAAAAATGAAATAAAAGGGATCGATAAAATAGATGAAGACGATGCACATGTGTACATACGTGCCGGGGCGGGCGAGTGCTGGCATGGCTTTGTGCAGTATTGTATAGAAGAAGGGCTTGCAGGCGTGGAAAATCTTTCTTTGATACCGGGCAGTGTTGGTGCTTCGCCCATGCAGAATATCGGGGCTTACGGTGTGGAGATAAAGGACGTATTTCACTCATTAAGGGCTTTTCATAAATATGATAAAACGGCTGTTGAGTTTAACAGTTCCGCCTGCGAGTTTGGTTACCGGGAAAGCATTTTCAAACGCAGGTATAAAAATAAATTTGTTATCACAGATGTTACTTTCCGGCTCAATAAAAATCCCGTTTTTAATACTTCATATGGAGCCATTGAAGACGAACTTGGCTCTATGGGGGTCAAAGATCTCAGTATTGCGGCCATATCACGTGCTGTTATAAATATCCGCCGCAGCAAACTTCCCGATCCGGCCATTATTGGCAATGCCGGCAGTTTTTTTAAAAATCCAGAAGTGCCGGAAGAAAAATTCAATTTATTAAAAGAAGGTTTTCCCGGCATTGTTGGCTACCCTCTTGCAAACGGAAATGTAAAACTTGCTGCCGGTTGGCTCATAGAGCAATGCGGCTGGAAAGGATACCGCAAAGGCGATGCAGGCTGCCATGCCAAACAGGCCCTGGTGCTGGTAAATTATGGTCACGCAAAGGGCGATGAGATTTTTTCTTTGAGTGAAGAAATCATTCATTCAGTTAAGGATAAGTTTGGTGTTCAGCTCGAACGGGAAGTTAATATTATTTAAATTCCGGTATTAATGCAGCTTTTAATACCCTTTGCGCATCTTCAAATAAAAAACTATGAAAAGAATAATTATCCTGACCGGTATCTTGTTTTTCGGAATCTTTACGGCCAATGCACAAAAAGCGGCTAAATCTGTTTTTGCCGAACTGGCCGGGCCGGGCCTTGCCTCTATTAATTTTGATATGCGTTTTCAGCAAAAAGAAGATGGCCTGGGCTTCAGGGCTGGTATTGGTGGTTTTTCAGTGAGAAGTACTTACTATGACGGCACCAACAATTATACCGAAAGAACATCTATTGTTACTATACCATTGGGCTTAAATTACCTGTTGGGGAAAGATAACAAACATTATTTTGAACTCGGGGCAGGTGCCACCATCGTTACTGCAAAAAACCGGGATGGATATACTTTCGATAATGAAAGGTTTACGGGAAGCTTTGGGCATTTGAACTTTGGTTACCGCCTGCAGCCAAAAGAGGGAGGCTTTCTTTTTCGTGCAGCCATTAACCCAATTTTCGGGAATGGTTATTTTATTCCTTATTATGCCGGCATTGCCTTTGGATATAAGTTTTAAACAACGGCCATCCTCAGTTTAACTAATTTTTCCAGCAGTGGTTCCAGCAGGTCAAGCCTCAGCATATTGGCGCCATCACTTTTTGCAACAGATGGATTGGGGTGTGTTTCAATAAACAAACCATCGGCACCTGTTGCGATAGCAGCTTTTGCAATGGTTTCGATAAGCTGTGGATTGCCACCGGTTATACCTGTAGTTTGATTTGGCTGCTGAAGCGAATGGGTACAGTCCATTACCACCGGCACGCCATGTTCCTTCATCCATGGTATATTGCGGTAATCCACCACCAGGTCCTGGTATCCAAATGTATTTCCTCTTTCTGTAAGCCAAACATTTTTATTACCGGCCGCTTTTATTTTTTCTACAGCAAATTTCATAGAGGGGCCGCTAACAAACTGCCCTTTTTTAACGTTAACGATCTTTCCAGTTTTTGCAGCAGCCACTAACAGGTCGGTTTGCCGGCAAAGAAATGCGGGTATCTGTAAAACATCTACATAACCTGCAGCCAGTCCGGCTTCTTCATGGGCATGTATATCGGTGGTTACCGGTACATTAAATTTAATACCCGCCTGCTGAATGATCTTTAATGCGGTTTCATCCCCAATTCCGGTAAACGAGGAAGCACTGGTACGGTTGGCTTTGCGGTAAGAAGCTTTGAAGATATAGGGGATACCAAGTTTTGTACAGGTCTCCGAAACTTTTCCTGCAATTTCCATTACCATTTCTTCACTTTCCACCACGCAGGGCCCGGCAATTAAAAAGAAATTGTCTTTATGGTATTGCTGGCTGGCAAATAATGCTGAGAGATCTTTCATGCCGCAAAGTTAATGTGTGTGCCAACATAAAAGATTTTAACCTGCCGGATTAATTAAAAATAAAGGGGATAAAAAAATAATGCCTGCAAACAGCATGATTCGTGCAACCCTGCCTTAAATTCGTGTTCAATAATAAAAGGTATGGTAAAAGAAAAAATATTGGTGATAGGTGCCAGCGGCCAGATAGGAGTGGAACTAACAATGGCATTAAGAAAGATCTATGGTAATGCCAATGTAATAGCGTCTGATCTCAGGGAGCAGAACCCGCTGCTGGAAGGCACCGGGCCCTATGTAAGCCTCGATGTGATGAATAAGGAAATGCTCCATGTTCAGGTGATCAGGCAGGGAATTACCCAGGTATACCTCCTGGCGGCTATCTTGTCGGCAACAGGAGAAAAAAATCCCGGGCTTGCCTGGAACCTCAATATGCAGGGCCTGCTGAATGTACTGGATATAGCACGGGAAGAAAAACTGCATAAAGTTTACTGGCCGTCTTCCATTGCCGTTTTTGGTCCCACTTCGCCAAAGAAAAATTGCCCCCAGCAAACCATTATAGAACCTATTACAGTATATGGTATCAGTAAATATGCAGGCGAATTCTGGTGTAATTATTTTCATAACCGTTACGGGGTGGATGTTCGCAGCCTGCGCTACCCCGGCCTTATCAGCTATAAATCGGCACCCGGCGGCGGCACCACCGATTATGCGATAGAAATATTTCATGAGGCAATTGAAGAAAAAAAATACGAATGTTTTTTAAGGGAAGATACCTACCTGCCCATGATGTATATGCCCGATGCCATTAAGGCCACTATTGAATTGATGGAGGCGCCGTCAGATAAGATTTCGATCCGTACTTCCTACAATGTTTCGGGTATGAGTTTTTCGCCAAAAGAGATCGCTGCCGAAATAAAAAAACATATACCCGATTTTGAAATTTCATATAAACCGGATTACAGGCAGGCAATTGCCGACAGCTGGCCACAAAGTATTGATGACGAGGTGGCCCGTAGAGACTGGGGCTGGAAGGAAGAGTATAAACTGCAGGAAATGACCGCAGATATGCTTCAAAATCTTAAAAAATCATTAAAAATATGATTTTTTTTGATTGACTATCAGTGGATTGTGGAAAAAGGAACACTAAATTTTTTATAATTTAAAAAAACGCTTTACCTTAGCGGCGATTTATTAAACCAAAAAAATTAACGTAACATGAAAAAATTATTTATTAGTGCTGCATTGGTAGCAGCTTCTTTTGCAAGTTTTGCTCAGGATAATGCAAAAGCTTTGAAATTTGGTCTGGGTGTAGATGTAGCTATGCCAATCGGTAAATTTGGAAAAGATACTGATGTTAAATTCGGAGATTATTATTCTCTTGGAATTGGTGCAAGTGTTCAGGGAATTTATTCTTTGGACGAGCAGTTGGGTTTAACGCTCAGCCTTGGCTATATGAGCTATATGCCAAAATCAATTGCAGGCGAAAAATTACCTTCTTTCAATGCTATTCCTGTACTGGCTGGTATTGAGTATAATTTCACTGAGCAGGTGTTCGCGAGTGCCCAGATAGGTTATACCATTTACGGAGGCAAATTACTTTCCGATGATGATGTAAAAGCAGCTGGTCTTAGCTATGCTCCTGGTATTGGTTTCAGGTTTGCTGAAAATTTCAGTGCTTTGCTGAAATACCAGGGTACAAGTGCTACTTTTAAATCAGATGGTGTAAAAGTAACCGGTAACAATATCAGCCAGATTGGCCTGCGTGTTGCTTACAATTTCTAATTTACTTAAGTAAGAAATTTATGGGTCCCGGCTATATGCCGGGATCTTTGTTTTTAAGACACCTGTTTTTTACCTGACTGCTTGTGTGGTATCAAATTTAACAGCTGTATTGGTTTCGTTTTGATAATTAAGTAATTTTGCTTTTAAATTTTAAAATAAGTACTATGAAAAAGTTAAGCATTGCCGCCTTTATTTTTATTCTAATCCTGGTTCTTCCTTTCAACCTGGCTGCCCAGCATGTAGGGGCCCATATCGGCACCAGTATTTTCACTTTAAAAAATACAATTCAGCAGGATGGCTTGTCATTCAGCTTAAACAACAAATCAAGGGTGGGGATCGCAATAGGAGCGTTTGCAGAATTTCCGTTACGATCTAAATTCCTGTTCAGGCCCGAGCTGAATTTTATACAAAAGGGTGGTGAATTGAATTTTACCGACGGTACCGACAAAGTAGAAACTAAACATACATTGAACTATCTTGAAGTTCCGCTTAATTTTTATTACACAACAGACGCCGGCAAGGGAAAATTACTTTTGGGAGTTGGCCCTTATTTTGGGATAGGCATTTCGGGTAAAGCCGCATCTGTTATTACATTAAGCGGTCAAACCACAAGTGCATCTTCGCCGATAAAATTTGACGGAAAAAATGAAGACCAGGTAACAGACGACAATGTGCATTATAAGGCCCTTGATTATGGATTGACCTGCAGTGGGGGATACAGGCTTCCGGGCGGACTGTCTTTTATAGCGGGCTATCAATTTGGTTTTTCAAATAATTCCCCCAATAGTTCATTAAAACTGAACAACAGGGGATTCAATTTTAAAATTGGATACCTGCTCAGTCAAAAAAAATAGTATCCTTCTGCAGTTCTCCCGTTTTTTTTTGAAGGTACTTTTTTGTAATAACCGCATTTATTAACTTAAGAAAACCTGCCCTGTTTCCCCTTATTGAATATGGAGGACTTCTTTCATTGAGAAAATCCCTTTTTTCCCTTTAATGAATTCTGCTGCTAAAACGGCACCGGATGCAAAGCCGGAGCGGTTGTGTGCGGTATGAATGATTTCAATATCATCTATAGCAGATTTGTAGCGTACATGGTGTGTGCCCGGTGCCGGATCTATACGTTTGCTGAAAATAGAAACCAGGCTGCTGTCATTTATTTGCTCTTTTGCCCACCCTTTTTTTAAAGGGTTATTGTTTATGATTTGTTCTGCAAGGGAAATGGCGGTTCCGCTGGGGGCATCTTTTTTTGCCGTGTGATGTATTTCTTCTATCTCCACATTATACTGCGGTTGTAACGCCATAAGTGATGCCAGCCTTTTATTTACTTCAAAAAAAATATTTACGCCAATGCTGAAATTGCTGGCATACAGCAGGCTGCCGTTTTTTTGTTTGCAGTAAGCTTCCACTTCTGCCCAACGTTCCAGCCAGCCGGTACTGCCGCATACAACAGGTACGCCTGCATCTATGCAATGCCTGATGTTTTCAACAGCACTGTGCGGGTTCGTGAATTCGATGGCAACATCGCAGTTGCGCAGGTTTTCTGTTGTAAGATGTTCTTTATTTGAAGAACTGATGGTAAGGCCAATTTGATGGTTTCTGCCAATGGCGATCTCTTCAATGGCCCTGCCCATTTTGCCATACCCGATTAATGCGATCTGCATAACATTATTTGCTTATTGAAAAAAATGAACCTTGTGAAGATAAATTTATTTACCGATATTTAAAACCAGGCTGATCCCGTTTGTACGTGCCAGCGGGCTGTACCCGGCCTTTATCTGGAGGCTAAGATCGTCGTTTACATCAAAGGTTTTCAAATGGGCATCCACGGCAGCATCGGCCACATTGAGACCCCAAAAGACCACAAAAAATAAAACCGTGTAATCTACGTTTTGCCTCACCGAATTACGAAAGGAGCGTATGCGTTCCGGCTGGTTGCGTACGGTAAAATAAGGTTGTTTTATGAGCGAATCATTTGACGGATCATTATCGGTGGCCAGTTTATAAGCCTCCTTTGATTCCCTGTACTGCTTCAGGTTCCTGAAAAAAAGAGCGGCCGTGGTGCCGAGGGCTCCATATACGATGGGCACTTTCCAGTATTTTTTATTGGTGATCTGGCCCCAGCCGGGTATCATGGCAGAACGCACAATGGCTATTTTGGGGCTGTACTTCTTAACAGTATCCGGCGTATTTATTTTGCTGTTTAGGGCAGTATCCACCACGGCCGAGTCTTTTTGGGCATTTGAGAAATGATATCCAAAAAAGAGCAATGAAAAGAGTAAAAGCTTTTTTTTAAAAAACATCAGCTTACGTTGATATTCAATTTTTCCAAAATTGCGTTCAGCTCGTCCAGGGAATAGTATTCAAAAGTAATGCTGCCAAAGCCTTTACTGCTATGTGCAAGTTTTACTTTTGTACTGAACTTTGACGCTAAATTATCTTCTATTTTTTTAAAAGCAGGAGGTAGTGAGGGTTTTACACTGGTTTTAACAGTTTTGGAACCGGTGTATAATTTTCTTACCAAATCTTCTGTTTGCCTTACCGATAAACCCTTTTTTTTGATCTCTGCATAAATAAAAAGTTGTTTGTCGATAGTATCTACATTTACAAGTGCTTTGGCATGTCCCATACTGATATTGCCATTGCGTACAGCTACCTGGATATCGGGCGGCAATTTTAATAAGCGTATATAGTTGGTTACCGTGCTTCTTTCTTTACCCATGCGCTCGGCCACCTGTTCCTGTGTATAATCCAGTTCATCCATCATGCGTTTATAACTGAGTGCGATCTCTATTGCATTCAGGTTCTCTCTTTGCAGGTTTTCGAGCAGGGCAAGCTCAAGCAGCTGGCTGTCGTTGGTTTCCCGCACATATACCGGTACATCTTTTAAACCGGCGATCTTTGCTGCACGGTAACGGCGTTCACCGGCAATGAGTTTGTACCTGCCATTTGACAGTACAGATACCGTGAGCGGCTGTATGATATTATGCATTTTGATGGAGGCAGCCAGTTCACTTAAAGCTGTTTCATCAAAATCTTTGCGTGGCTGATTGGGATTTGTTTCGATCCTTTCGAGCGGCACACGCTGGCTGTGTGTCGCTTTTTCCACCAAGTCTGTTTTTAAGGTGCCTGCAGTGGTTTTAAGGTCGCTGTCGATATTTTGTAAAAGACTGCGTATACCTTTTCCTAAAGCGTCTTTTTTATTTGGTTGTGTCATTTATTTAGGCAAATATGCAAATGAAAAAATGTACAGTAGTTTAGCTATTGAAGCACTTTGTCTTCCTGCCTGATCCTGGTAAGATTGTTCTTCTGTAAGATCTCTTTTGCAAGGTTCAGGTAGTTGATCGAACCTTTACTGTCGCTGTCGTATAAGATCACCGGTTTGCCAACACTGGGCGCTTCACTGAGTTTTGTATTCCGGTGAATGATGCTGCTGAACACCATCTCTTCAAAGTGCCGCCTCACTTCACTTACCACCTGGTTGCAGAGCCGCAGGCGGCCATCGTACATGGTCATTAAAATGCCCTCAATTTGCAGGTCGGTATTCAGGCGGCTTTGAACAATTTTCACGGTATTTAATAATTTACCCAGGCCTTCCAGTGCAAAAAATTCAGTTTGTACAGGCACCACCACGCTGTCTGCCGCCACCAGGGCATTAACTGTGATCAACCCAAGCGAGGGAGAACAGTCAATAACGATGAAATCGTAGTTATCCTTAACCGGCTCAAGTATTTTTTTCAGCACCATTTCCCTGTTGGGATAATTGATCATCTCAATTTCGGCACCCACCAGGTCAATATGCGAAGGCATTACATCAAGATAAGCGATATCGGTCTTTAAGATAACGTCCTTCGCTTCTGCTTCATTAACCATACAGTCGTAAAGGCTTTTGGTGATATTATGCAGATCAAAGCCCACGCCGGTAGTGCTGTTTGCCTGCGGGTCGGCATCCACCAGCAGAGTTTTATACTCCAAAATGGCAAAACTGGCTGCCAGGTTAATGGCGGTGGTTGTTTTGCCAACACCTCCTTTTTGATTTGCAATACCAATAATTCTTGCCATTCCTTGTAAAACTGTTTATTTCTGTAATATGTAAATCTTCATGTGGCAACTGATAAGGATATAAAAATTTCGTATCACGGAAAAGAAATTCGGCGCCTTATTCATTCCTTTGCACGGCGATAGCCATCAAGGCGGCAAATTTAGCTAATCGGCAGCACAATGCAGCATTGACGGGGTACATTTTGTTCAACAGCAATTCACAATTGATGATAACCATAATTTCGGGCACCAACAGGCCTCAAAGCAATACTAAACTGGTGGCAAAAGAATACCAGCGGCTCCTCGCAGAAAAAGGGGTGCAAGCCGTTTTGCTGGCACTGGATGAGGCCGATATGTGCAGGCGGGATGAGTTTTTTATTACAATGGAGGAAAAATATCTTATCCCTGCACAAAAATTCATAATTGTGATGCCCGAATACAATGGCTCCTACCCGGGCATTTTAAAACTTATGATAGATCTTTCGGTGGTTGAAAAAGCCTGGTGGCATAAAAAAGTGTTACTCACCGGCGTTTCCACCGGGCGTGCTGGCAACCTGCGGGGCATGGAACATCTTACAGGCTCCCTGCTGCATATGAAAATGCTGGTTCACCCCAACCGTTTACCCATCAGTGTTGTGCATACCTTAATGGATGAACAAAAGCATTTTGCCAATACGCAAACACTGGCAGCTGTGAATGATCAGCTTAACGAATTTTTGGCATTTTGAAGTTAAAAGAAAGGCTGACATATACAAGATAATTATGGGGAACAGTTAGTTTTGCAATCAGCCAACTTTTGAAGCCCTTGAAACTTTAAAACTTTTTGAAACTTATTTATGCGTACACCCACCGGCGTTATTATTTTTATCTCTGTCATGCTGTTACTGGATGCTTATATTTTCCAGGCAGTTAAAACCGTAAGCCAATCGGCCACGCCAAAAACAAAAACGATTATTTATGGGGTATACTGGGCGTTCACCATCATTTCTGTTATTGGGTTCCTGCTGTTTGTATATACAGACCATAGTTTTTTGGGAAAGAAACTGCGTACCTACCTGTTTGCCACCATTATGGGGCTGTTCATTGCTAAATTGGTGGCCGTAATATTTTTAGTGGTAGACGATCTCAGGCGTGGTATTCAATGGATAGCATCCAAACTTTTTTACGAAAAAACCGAAGGAGAGTCTTTCAGTGGCGATGAAATAAGCCGCTCCACTTTTCTGAGCTGGCTGGGCCTGGCCACCGGCGGCACGCTTTTTACCAGTATGGCTTATGGGTTTTCTAATAAGTATAAGTATGAAGTGAAGAAAATACAGCTGGCTTTTGAAAACCTGCCGGCCAATTTTAAGGGATTAAAAATTTTGCACATCAGCGATATACACAGCGGCAGTTTTACAGATAAGAAAGCAGTGGAACATGGGGTGGAGATGATATTACAGCAAAATGCAGACATCATCCTTTTTACCGGTGATCTGGTAAATGACCGGGCTGATGAGATGGCGGATTATATGGACCTGTTTGCCAGGCTGAAAGCACCCATGGGTGTATATTCAACACTGGGCAATCACGACTACGGCGATTATATCCAGTGGCCGGTGAACGGTCTCAGTAAGGAGCAAAACCTGGAGAATCTTAAAAAAGTGCATGCTGCCATGGGTTGGCGTTTACTCATGAACGAGCATGTGGTGCTCGAAAAATCGGGGCAGCAGATCGCATTGATCGGTATAGAGAACTGGAGCAATAAGGGCCGTTTCCCCAAGCATGGCAAAATGGAACTGGCATATCCCGGGGCAGAAAAATATCCTTTCAAAATGCTCATGAGCCACGATCCCAGTCATTGGGAGGCCCAGGTGCAGCCCCAGTATAATGATATAGACCTGATGCTGAGCGGCCATACGCACGGCATGCAGTTTGGTGTGGAAATTCCGGGTTTTAAATGGAGTCCCGTTCAATATGTCTATAAGCAATGGGCCGGCTTATATGAAAACAATAAACAAAAATTGTATGTGAACCGTGGATTTGGTTTTATTGGATACCCGGGCAGGGTGGGAATTATGCCCGAAATAACAGTTATCGAATTGCTGTAAGCTGTTTTTCTGCTTCAGTATCTTTACCGGTGCCTGCTAATAAAAGCATTATTTGCCGCGACAGGGATACTGCTATTATACCGAGAATAATAAATACAATTACACCCGATATGGAAAAAATTTCGAACCAGGGTTTTAGTGTCTTCATTACCGCATAAAATGATTGCTGCTCTTTTTCTCCCAGTGCTTTTGCAATGCCCATACCCAAAAGGCTTATCCAGAAAATAAGCAGGAAGATATTCATGAGGGTAACGGCAGTATTTAAAAAATTTCCCCGTATTCTGAAACGATTACTGTTTTTATTGACCACAAAGATCACCGCTGCCAGCAGTAATACCGTATTTATCCCGATAGTGGCGCCCATGGCATGTGCCACGGTTATATGCGTGCCATGTGTGTACAGGTTAACGGCCGGAACAGAAATGAGGATGGCCAGTACCAGGTTCAGAAAGATCCACGCATCGCCCCAGGTGTAAGTGCCAATCGAGGGGTGCTTTTCAAAAGGAACCGTGGCCAGGTAATTTTTACGCCAGGTAAATAAGATCTTGCCAAGAATGAGCAGCTCCGTCATGCTGATGATGAATGCTACATTTTTTACCACTGGTGAAGCCGGTACAATATAAGTGTGATGCCCCCAGTTGAACATTAAATTGGTGAGCCCCAGGAAGTAAAAGAAAAATGCAATGGGAGACTGGTTCACCCTGGTATCGCCGGTTATCTTCTCCATAACATACATGGCAGTTCCGTATACAAGCATATTCCATGATCCCACCATCGATCCCAATGCCTTCCATTGAACCGTGGTATCCCTGATGATATTATTGTTGAAAAAAGGCAATTGCCATAACTGGGCCTCTGTAATGGTCACCAGGAAAAAAATAAGCCCGGTACTCCAGCTCCAGATGTAGAGCGGGGCCGATTTAAAAACAAAACCAATGCCTGAAAAAAAAGCGGTCATAAAACAAAGCCAGGATGCGATAACGATGATGACTACCCATGGAGGAAATTCAAGGTACTCCCTGCCGCCAAATTTTCCAAGCAGGAAACCGGCTACCACCACAACAAGTATGATCAATTGCAGGTAAAAATGAGCCGAAGCAAATTTTTTCGAATAATATCTTTTTACTGTAAGGGTGGATAAATAATAATAAATAATGCCCGCTGCGCAGTTGAATATCCAGCTGATGACCAGGTAAACATGCAGTGGCCTTGTTTTTTGAAATGATAATTGCTCTTTTAAAAAATCGGGCAGCACATATTGTACAGAACTGATACTGCCAAAACCAAGGCCAATGATAAGTGATGCAAACCCAAGCAGTATAAACCTGTAACCGGTGCGGGCAAACTCGTTCATATCAATGTTTTACTGGTTTATAAGAAAACGCATTACTGTCTATATACTTCAGGTATTCAATAATGGCATCCGTTTCCCGGGGTTCAAATTTAAAATCGGGCATCTGTGTGCCGCCCTTTTCAAGAAGTATTCTTGCATACTGCTCGCCCCTGCTGCTGTCTGAGATCACTGTGGTAAGTTCTGGCCCCAAATAACCGCCAAGACCAAAAATCTGGTGGCAGGCCATGCAATTATGTTGCTGCCAAAGCTCTTTTCCCATGGAGGCTTTATCGTTCATCATACTTCCGTTTTCTGTACCACCCGTGTACACCCAACTGCTGTAGCCCAGGTAACTGATGAACAGTATCAAAAAAGACAATATCTTTTTCATTCGGCCCTTTTTTAGCGAATATAATTTTTCGCAAAACTAGGAGGCTCCATTTTTATGAAATATGACAATAATCATATTATCCTACTAATTAAGTAGACTTTTATAAATAAATCCGCTATAAATGACAAATCTCATGAATTAAGGTTGGTGCTCACCCTATCTTTGTGTTTGAAATACGGCGTTATGACTGCCGTCCTATTTGCTCTTAAGTTTTTGAAACGATTTTATGAGAAGCAATACTCATTCACAGGAAGCCCTCCTTCCTACTTCTGACCCCCGCACGAAGTTGCTGGCTGCAAAAATTAAAAAAGAAAATTATAAGCAGGATGCATTGATAGAGATCCTGCATACTGCACAAAACAGTTATGGCTATTTGCCGGTGAATGTGCTTAAGTATATCAGCAGGGAACTGCATATGCCGCCTTCAAGGGTCTTTTCAACAGTTTCATTTTATCATTTCTTTTCATTGAAATCCAAGGGAGATCATACCTGCCTGGTATGCACCGGTACCGCATGCTATGTAAAAGGGGCACAAAAAATACTGGATACACTCGAGAGAAAATTTGGATTAAAACAGGGTGAGGTCAGTGCCGATAATAAACTGGGGGTGGCAGCGGCACGTTGTATTGGGGCCTGTGGCCTGGCACCTGCAGTAATTGTAGATGATGAAGTGCAGGCAAAAGCCACCCCTGAAACGATCGTTTCAAAAATTACTGCTAAAATGGAAAGTTTATGAACAGGCACGATTTTAAAACACTTGTAGATACAGAACGTAAAAAAGCAGCAGACAACCCGCATAAAATTAAGATCGGCGTATGCTGTGGTGCAGGCTGCATCTCTTCGGGTTCCGAAGAAGTGATGAAGAAACTGCAGGAAGAGATCAATGCAAGAGGGCTTGAAAACAGTGTGGAGGTTTTTCCAACCGGTTGTATGGGCCCCTGTACACAGGGCCCTTTGCTGAAGTGCAGCCCGGGAAATACCATGTATCAAAAAGTGGATTGTAATAACATCAATGCCATTGTTGAAAGCCAGTTGGTTGATAAGAAACCGCTCGAAGATCTGTTGTTGTTTTCCGGAAGCCGTGAAAAACCTTTTCTAAATGCAGATGAAGACCCCTATTACAAAAAACAATTCAAAATTGCATTAAAGGACTGCGGAGATATAAACCCGGAACGAATTGAAGATTACCTGCTGCATGATGGCTATAAGGCCCTCGACAAAGTGCTTTTCGACATGAGTCCCGAGGAAGTGATCGCAGAAATAAAGCAAAGCCGTATGCGTGGGCGTGGCGGGGCCGGCTATCCTACCGGGCTCAAATGGGAAACGGTTTATAAATATGTAAATGATCAGAAGTATGTGATCTGCAATGGCGACGAGGGCGATCCGGGTGCATTTATGGACCGGAGCGTGCTGGAAGGCAATCCGCACCGGGTACTCGAAGGAATGGCCATTGCTGCCTATGCAGTAGGGGCAAATATGGGTTATGCCTACATACGCGGCGAGTATCCCCTGGCTATTAAACGCTTTGAACTTGCCATTAAACAGGCAAAAAAAGCAGGTTTATCTGGAAAGAATATTCTTGGGAGCAATTTTTCTTTTGATGTGGAAGTGCGTATCGGCGCCGGCGCATTTGTTTGCGGCGAAGAAACAGCACTCATCGCTTCTATCGAGGGAAAACGGGGCACGCCAAGGCCAAGGCCTCCCTATCCTGCCGAAAGCGGTTTGTGGGGAAAACCCACACTTATCAATAATGTTGAAACCCTTGCAGGTATTGCACCCATCATCAATAATGGCGGCGAGTGGTACAGCGATATAGGAACACCTAAAAGCGCCGGTACAAAAGTATTTGCCCTCGCCGGAAAAATAAACCATGCAGGCCTTATAGAAGTGCCAATGGGAACAACACTGCGGGAAATCGTTTTCGATATTGGTGGCGGCATACAGGGAGGAGGCCAGTTTAAGGCAGCTCAAACAGGCGGGCCTTCTGGCGGATGTATACCGGCAGAACACCTGGATGTGAAAATGGATTATGAGGCCCTGGTTAGCCTTGGTTCTATTATGGGTTCGGGTGGATTGATCGTAATGGACGAGACAAGCGATATGGTGGATGTGGCCCGTTTCTTTATGGAGTTTTGTGTGGATGAAAGCTGTGGTAAATGCGTGCCCTGCAGGGTGGGTACTAAGATGATGCACGATCTTTTGCAAAAGATATGCGATTGCAAGGCCACCCGCCTCGACCTGGAGCGGCTCGAAGAGTTGGCCCAGTATGTAAAGGATTGCAGCTTGTGCGGCCTGGGCATGTCGGCACCCAACCCGCTGATGAGCACCTTGCGGCATTTCAGGGAAGAGTATGAAAGCAGGATACAGGCCCAGCGAAGATCACCCTTTGTAACAGTTTAATTGAAAAACATGAACCCCATTACAGTTACCATAAACGGGCAAAAGATAAATGCCACTGCGGGTAAAACCATTTTAGAAATATGCAAAGAGAATGGCATAGAAATGTTAACGATGTGCCATCTTAAAGGCATTACCGATATTGGCGCCTGCAGGCTTTGTTTGGTTGAAATAGAAGGGGTGAGCCGCCTGCTTTCTGCCTGTACCAGCAAAGCGGCAGATCAAATGGTCATCCATACAAATACAGAAAAAATAAAACGCTATCAGCGTATTACAACCGAATTATTTTTTGCCGAAAGAAACCATATGTGTGCGGTATGTGTGGCCAATGGCAATTGCGAACTGCAGAGCCTTGGTTACAAAGTGGGCATGGACCATATCCGCTATCCGCACCTTTTTCCGCAATGCGAAACAGATACTTCGCACGACTGGTTTGTGATTGACCATAACCGCTGCATCATGTGCACCCGTTGTGTAAGGGTTTGTGCCGAAGTGGAAGGTGCATTTAACTGGGCTGTTAAAAACCGGGGATACCAGGTAAGGATCATTTCGGATTTTGACACGCCCTGGGGCGAATCATCCACCTGTACTTCCTGCGGAAAATGCCTGCATGCCTGTCCTACAGGTGCCATTTGGCCAAAAGCAATTGTACAGGGGCAACTGAATAAGCACCCCGAAATGATAGGGGAGTTGATGGAGAAACGGAAGATGAATTTATGAGAGCGAACGCTGATCTTTATGACGGCTATGATTTATTATTATGAGCCGTCTCTACTGCGTTCAAAAAAATAATATTGATGGCTTATGAATAAGAAAAAATTAGCAACGGTTTGGCTGGGTGGATGTTCGGGCTGCCATATGAGTTTGCTTGATATTGATGAACGCATACTGGAACTAGCCAGGCTGGCCGATATTGTAAAAAGCCCCGTGGTGGATGGCAAGGAATTTCCGGAAGTGGATATAGCGCTGGTGGAAGGATCTGTAACCAGCGATGAGCACCTGCAGGAGATCCTTCATATCAGGAAAAATGCAAAAACAGTGATTGCCTTTGGCGACTGTGCCGTAATGACCAATGTAACAGGCATGCGGAACTATTTTAGCCTGAAGGACGTTTTTGAGACATCTTATATAAAAGCCATCAGTAACGATGACCAGGGTAAAGTGCCCAACCATCCTGCATTGCTCCGTTTGCACGAAGATGTGCTTCCCCTGCAGGATGTGATCAATATCGATTTTGTAATACCCGGATGCCCGCCGGACGCCGACACCATTTTTTATGTGCTGACTGAATTTTTAAATGACCGTATGCCTGATTTGCAGGGAGTGCATAAGTTGAAATATGGATAAATAAATGTTGATTGCATCGTTCTAAAGTTCGATCCGGGCCCGGCCGTCCTTTTTGGAAGTGGTTGGGTGAGGCAAATAAAATTTATAAAATGACTACGAATACCAATAAAAGAAAAATACTCATTTCTCCGGTCACCCGTATTGAAGGCCACGCAAAAATCACCCTTCAGCTAAATGAAGCCGGCGAGGTGGATGACGCTTTTTTTCATGTAAATGAATTCAGGGGCTTCGAAAAATTTTGCGAGGGCCGGATGTATACCGAAATGCCCACCATTACGCCGCGTATTTGCGGTATTTGCCCTACCAGCCACACACTTGCCAGCGTAAAAGCCTGCGAAATGATACAGGGTATTCAACCAACTTATACGGCAAATTTATTGCGCAGGCTCATGCATATCGGGCAAAACCTTTCTTCGCATGCATTGTCTTTTTTTCACCTGTCGTCACCTGATTTTTTATTGGGCTACGATAGTGATCCGGTAAAAAGGAATATACTTGGAGTGGCAGAAAAATTTCCCGACCTGGCGCTCAGGGGTATACGGCTGAGAAAATTTGGCCAGGAATTAAGCGAACGCATCACCGGAAAAAAAATTCATATCATGGGCATTGTTCCCGGTGGAATGGCCTTTCCGCTCACAGAACCCAACCGCAAAGCCCTGCTCGAATGGATACCGGAGGCTATTGAAACATGCCGCAAAGGAATTGAACTGATCAGGCGTTTTCATGATGACAATGAAGAAATGGTGCGAACATTTGCACCATCGCCCACGCTTTATCTGGGCACGGTGGGGCCAAACGGCGAGCATGAGCTTTACGATGGCAAACTCCGTTTTATGGATGCAGATGGAACGATTTTGCAGGATCAGCTGGCGCCGCAGGATTATTTGAAATGGATTGCAGAACGTTCGGTGGAATGGTCGTACCTCAAATACCCTTATTATAAACCTTATGGATTTGACAAAGGCTTTTACCGGGTGGGGCCGCTTGCCCGGCTGAATGTGTGCAGTAAGATGCGGACACCCCTGGCACAAAAGGAATTTGAAAAGTTCAAATCAATTTGTGCCGGTAAACCCATGCATGGCGCATTTTGGTATCATTATACAAGACTTATAGAATGCCTTAGTGATGTGGAAGATGCAGAACGCATCCTGAACGATCCGCAGGTTACCTCGTTGCATATACAGCACCATGGGCGCTGGAATTATGAAGAAGGGATCGGCAGCAGTGAAGCACCAAGGGGAACATTGTTTCATCATTATAAAACCGACAAAACCGGTAAGCTGCTGATGGTAAACCTGCTCATTGCAACCGGGCAAAACAATCCCTCTATGAACCGTTCTGTTCTGGAAGTGGCAAAGCAATATGTAAAAGGCAATGATATCCGGGAAGGCATGCTCAACCGGGTAGAATCAACTATCCGTTGCTACGATCCCTGTCTTTCCTGCTCCACACATGCCATGGGCCAGATGCCGATGATCATAGAAGTAAAAGATAAGAATGGAGCAATACTGAAAAGGATAGAAAGAGGATAAGGTAAGTTTAAAGAATTCCGTTTTTCCTATTAAGTACCCGTACCCATTTGCAGATTTTTTCTGCAGCAATGGTTATATGCTTTTTTGTGGCTGCTGAAAGATGTTCGCCCAGTTCAAAATTCGCTGCAGGAATGGCGCAGGTATAAAGATTTATTTTCTTTCCATACAATTGAGCCGCCATTGCATTCATTAAATATAAACTGGTATGATGCGATGATGCAGGTGCAGAAACGGGAGCACCGGTAACCTTTTTGATTTCCACTTCAGTTGCTGTTACAGAGGCGTCCACCACCAATACGGCAGCATGCTGAAGGAAGTTTTCTATCACTTCCAGCATCAGTTGCTGATGAGTTTCCACAACCAAATTTTTTAATTGCAGTTTTGCAATTTCACCTGCCACATAAATGCCGGCCCCATCATCGCCACGCAATGTATTGCCAATGCCGTATAGTAAAATGTTTCTTTTATCCTCCACGAAGTAAAATTAATTCAATTATGTTCATAAAAGAATAGCGGCTTCAATTGAGGAAGCCGCTATTACAATTAAGCCATTAAATGATCCGGTTATTTAAAAACGCCCTGCACATATTCTTCCACCTCTTTGCCTTTTGCCTTCACAATTTTATCGAATGCGGATTTAAACATTGGGTCTACCTGCGGCCTGAAAGCTTCGGGTATCATGTTCCTGAATTCAATGATATCATCTATTCCTTTTTTAATAGTGGCAATATTATCCAGTTTGGCAAGGTATTCGGCGTATTTGGTGCTGCCGCTCATTTTTTCAAAACTGGGCGGCATGTCTTTATAACTTTTTGAAACAAGTTCAAAATCGGCCTCCGTGCCTTTATCGATAATGATACCTGTAACGGCTGTTCCTAACGCACCCTTTGCGCCGGCACCGTATTTTTTTGCAAGGCTGTAAGCATTGGCAGGTTCCAGCGCAGCGAGGGCTTTTAAACCGGCCCCGGCAACAGAATAGGAGGAATCGTTCAATGCTGCTTCAAACACCGGCTTATATTTGGCATCGCCGTTTTTAGCAAGGAATCCAATGGCTGCAGCCTTTGTTTTTTTATTTAGATCGGTCTTAGCGATGCGCTCCATTTCTTCCAGCACCACTTTATCTGTTTTGTAAGGTGTGCCGGCAATTTTTTGTATTGTGTATAAACGGATACCGCCAAATTTATCGTACAGCCCCTTTGCTATTTCAGGCATACTTTTTTTAGCAAATGCCTCAATGGCTTCTCTCCGGTCGAGATAGTTTTTTGCATACTGCCATTGTGCCTTGTAATTGTCTTCTGATTTATTATCTGTTTTCTCTGCCAGCAATATCTTGTCGCCATCTACATTGATAAGATCCGGCTTAACGGTATAATTGAATAAAAAAGTATCCGCTTTATTTTTCACCCAAACACTGTGGCGGGTTTTGGAGCTGCCGTTGTATATATCAATGGCAATGGGCAGGGTAAATATTTTGCCGCTTTTTTGCGTTTGTTCAACTATTACTTTGGCCACACCTGCGGTGCTGTAATCATAATCGATCTTTAGTTTGGGTTGCCCGCTTCCATAGTACCATTGGTTCCAGAACCAGCTGAGGTCTTTGCCTGTTGTTTCTTCAAAGGCAAGCCTTAAATGATGTGCCTCTGTGGCTTTAAATTTGTTGCTGGTAAGATAATTATTCAGCGATTTAAAAAAAGCGTCATCGCCAACATAATTGCGCAGCATGTGCAAAATGCGGCCACCTTTGTTATAACTCACCGCATCAAAAACATCTTCCCAGTGATCGTAATGAAAACGCACCAGGTCTTTTTCATTGCTGCCGCTCATAAGGTAACCGCTCATATCGGTAAAGTTGTGCTCGTCGGCCTTGTCTTTTCCATATTTGTATTCAAACCACAGGTATTCGCTGTAGTTGGCAAAACTTTCATTTACAGTAATATTGCTCCAGCTTTCTGTAGTGGCCAGGTCGCCAAACCATTGGTGAAAGAGCTCATGTGCAATAGTGCCTTCCCATACGTTTTCATCGGCAAGCTGCCTGTTATTCTGGTAAGCGCTTTCCTGGTGCAGGGTGGCCGTGGTGTTCTCCATGGCACCGCTTACATAGTCGCGGCCAACGATCTGCGCATATTTTTGCCAGGGAAAATCCACCCCTAATTTTTCTGAAAAGAATTTTATCATTTCAGGTGTATTGCCAAAAACCTTTTTTGCATAAGCAGCCTGGTCTTTCTCTACATAGTAACTAACTTCTTTTCCTTTATAGGGAGTGTCTTTTATGATGCTGTAGTCGCCCACTCCCATAAAGAAGAGATAAGGTGCATGGGGAAGATCCATTTTCCAGTAGTCGGTACGGGTGCCATCGGCATTTTTCTTTTCACTTATTTTAAGCCCGTTGCTGAGTGTTACGTATTTGGCAGGAACGGTCATATAGATCTCCTGCGTTGTTTTTTGGTTGGGTTTATCAATGGTAACCATCCAGGCGCTGTTGGCTTCGGTTTCGCCCTGTGTCCATATTTGAGTGGGTTTGTCTTTATTATCACCCCTGGGGTTTATAAAATAAAGTCCTTTTGCGTCGTTAATAGCTGCGCTGCCCTTTACCTTCAGGTCATTGGGCTTGCTGGTATAATCAAAATATAAACTGTACTTTTCGCCGCCGGTATAGGTTTTATCGAGCTTGATATTGATCTGCCAGCCATCGTATTGGTATTTAAGCGGCAGTTTTACATTTCCTTTAATAAGAGCCACTTCTTTAAAGTCCATTCCTTTTGCATCCAGCACTACAGAATCGGTACTGTAAAAGTGTGGTTGAAGGGTAAGCCATTCTTTCCCGTACATCCAGGCCTTGTCATAATCGAACCTTACATCCAGTTTGGTATGTATAAGGTCATGTGTTTTGGTACTGGTTTCGCGGTAGATCTTTTTCCACGCTGTGTCTTTGGTTTCTGCTTCCTGTTCCTGTGCTTTCATTGCAAACGGGCTGTATGCCAATGCCAGCATTAGTAAAATTTTTTTCATTGTTTAATATTATGCCCCAAAGCTACACCTGCATACTTAAAGAGATGGTTAAATTTTTATAAATGGCAGGAACGAACCGTTTTACGGCCAATTATTTTAAATAAGTGTTGTGCCAATTCTTTAGTTTTGTAGAGATGAAGCGATTTCTATTCTTTTCCCTGATTTTGCTGCAGGCGACTTTTGCAATAGGGCAGCAGGTTCATTTTGTTTACCTGCAAACGGAGAACCGCCAGCCTTTTTATGTGAGATTGAATGAAAAACTGTACAGTTCTTCTGCTTCAGGATACCTGATCATTCCAAAACTGCAGAACGGCGAATACAACCTGGCGCTTGGGTTTCCAAAAAATGAATGGCCGGTTCAAAATATAACGGTGAAGGTCAATAACCGTGACCTTGGCTTTTCTTTCAAAAATTTTGAAGAAAAAGGCTGGGGCTTGTTTAATTTTCAGAACATGGAAGTGTTGATGGCTGCTGCAGGTACCCAGCCCCAAAAGCCACAAACCGAAACCAGTACAGACCTGTTCTCCAGCACATTGGCAAATGTTGTTAACACTCCCTCTATTAAAGAAAAACCAAGAACGGAGCCGGAAAATGCGGAGGAGAAACCAAAAGAACTCCCTGCAGAAAAAAAGCAGCCCGAAAATGTTAGCCCCACCGTGGTTGATACCGTTGCAGAACTTAGTAAAGCAAAGCCTGATGCGGAAAAGATTCAGGCAGTTGCAGTGCCTGGAGAACCCCTGCAGGAATTGCCTGCAGCAGAAAAGATCTCCCGCATTAATAACTATACAGATGCCGATGGCGATACCTATATATATATTATCGAGTATGGGGGCATAAAAGATACAGTGCGTCTGTTTATGCCTGCTGGTAAAGTTTTGCCAACACCGGCCCGGGCAGCAGTTGATACTGTTCCTGCGCAAAGGCCGCCCGAAGAAAAAAAACAGCTACCCGAGGGAAAAAAGGCCGGGGATAATTTTCTTACTATGGAATTGCCCAATCCAAATGCAGCACAGGCCCGGCAGGAAACGCCTCCCGTTGCTGCAGTTAATGGAAAACTAACTTTTAATTCAGACTGTAAGGCCCAGGCAACCAATGACGACTTTTTAAAGGTTCGCCGTAAAATGGCTGCAGCCTCGGGTGATGCTGATATGATAGCAGAGGCCAGGAAACTATTTAAACAAAAATGCTTTTCAACTGAACAGGTAAAAAACCTCTCGGCCCTTTTTTTAGCGGATGAAGGGAAGTACCAGTTTTTTGAGGCAGCGTATCCTTTTATTTTTGATACCCACAATTTTAGTTCATTGGCGAGCCAGTTATCCGGCGAGGCTTATATAGGCCGCTTTAAAACGCTTGTGCGTCAATAATATGTCCCGTTACTTCATAGAGGTTGCTTATAAAGGAACAGCTTATGCCGGTTTCCAGAAGCAGGATAATGCCAATACCATTCAGGCAGAGTTGGAGAAGGCTATGCAAACTTTTTACCGGGTTTCTTTTGAACTTACCGGGTCTTCCCGTACAGATGCAGGGGTGCATGCAGCTCAGAATTTTTTTCATTTTGATACTGGTGACTTTGAAACCCGGGATTTGAACCGGGACCTGTATCATTTGAATGCCATTTTACCTGGCGATATTGTTGCAAAAAAGATGTTTAAAGTAAAAGAGGATGCGCATTGCCGGTTTGATGCATTGTGGAGGCAGTATCAGTATACTGTTTATAGCAGCAAAAACCCTTTTTTGGCCGACAGGGCCTATTTTTTCCCTTATAATATTGACCAGGCCTGTATGCAGGAAGCGGCTGCGCTGGTGATTTCCAATACAGATTTCACTGCTTTTTCAAAAAAAAACACGCAGGTTCATAACTTTAACTGTGCTATATACGAAAGCGAATGGGTAAATACTCCCGACGGTTGTTTGGTTTACCGGGTAAGGGCAAACCGGTTTTTGCGTGGAATGGTGCGTGCCCTGGTGGCAACCATGCTTAAAACAGGCACCGGTAAACTCCCGCTGGAAGATTTTGAAGCGATCCTTCATAACAAACCAGGCATTATTGCCGCATTTGACGCACCGGCCCAGGGCTTGATGTTAATGGAAGTAGGGTACTGAATTACAGGATGTTCTGTAGTATATCCGGCTGCGAAAAAAAAACTTCATTTTTTTATTGAGCTGAAACCCTTTACTGGAAAGGGTTTTCACAGATTAAAATTCCCTTTAACTAAAAACTTAACAAAATAATTTTGTGGGCAATCCGTTGGGCCTTATCTTTGCCGTCCGCTTTTGAAAAAAGAGCATAGTTCTTCGAAAAAGTCACACAAAATTTCCTGGTTATTTTTTATTTTTTTAAAGAAAAATTTGGTGGGTAACATCAGCACTCTTACCTTTGCGCTCCCAAAACGAAAAAGGGTTGTTCAGAGGAACAAAAAGTAAAAAAAAGTTTTGAAATATTTGGTTGATAATAATAAGGCTTATACCTTTGCACTCCCAATTAAAAAAGGGTGGCAAAAGAAGCCAAAAGATCTTTGAAAGTTTGGAAACAGCAGCAAATAAATCTTAGGATTTTTACAAGGTAATGTTAGCGCAAATATTAATTAGAATTTGACGTTAATTTCCAATGAAATTACACAGTCAGTTCAAACAACACATTTACAATGGAGAGTTTGATCCTGGCTCAGGATGAACGCTAGCGGCAGGCTTAATACATGCAAGTCGAGGGGGATTATCTTTGTAGCAATACAGGGGTATGAGACCGGCAAACGGGTGCGGAACACGTACGCAACTTTCCCAAAACTGGTGAATAGCCCTCCGAAAGGAGGATTAATACACCGTAACATAATGAAGTGGCATCACTTTATTATTATAGCTCCGGCGGTTTTGGATGGGCGTGCGCCTGATTAGGTAGTTGGCGGGGTAACGGCCCACCAAGCCTACGATCAGTAACTGGTGTGAGAGCACGACCAGTCACACGGGCACTGAGACACGGGCCCGACTCCTACGGGAGGCAGCAGTAAGGAATA
>JBATOU010000102.1:0-109602 GCA_049291115.1 Ferruginibacter sp. | reverse complement strand
ACTTAGTTCTCACACAACTACGATGCATAACTGGTGATACCATCGGAGGTTGTGATTTGCTTTCAAATTTTTGGTTAACTTAGTTCTCACACAACATACCTTTTTTACAGTAAATCAGGATGCTGTTGTGATTTGCTTTCAAATTTTTGGTTAACTTAGTTCTCACACAACAATATTCATTAAATATTAACTGGTAGGCAGGTTGTGATTTGCTTTCAAATTTTTGGTTAACTTAGTTCTCACACAACCAACGCTTTCAGAATAACCATCAGTTAGTTGTTGTGATTTGCTTTCAAATTTTTGGTTAACTTAGTTCTCACACAACCAATAACTGCATCTCCATTAACATCAAGCCGTTGTGATTTGCTTTCAAATTTTTGGTTAACTTAGTTCTCACACAACAATATGACCAGTACGGTGGTGCAACTAATCGTTGTGATTTGCTTTCAAATTTTTGGTTAACTTAGTTCTCACACAACTGAATCAAGTCCGGCGCCGAGGCCTTTGTAGTTGTGATTTGCTTTCAAATTTTTGGTTAACTTAGTTCTCACACAACCTTTGTGGAATTGCGGTCTATTTCTTACTTGTTGTGATTTGCTTTCAAATTTTTGGTTAACTTAGTTCTCACACAACATGGCCAACCATCAGCCGCAGCACCACTTAGTTGTGATTTGCTTTCAAATTTTTGGTTAACTTAGTTCTCACACAACTATCCTTTATCCGTCAACATTCAAGATGTGTTGTGATTTGCTTTCAAATTTTTGGTTAACTTAGTTCTCACACAACGAACTGAAGGTAAAGTACCCAGGGCTGCCGGTTGTGATTTGCTTTCAAATTTTTGGTTAACTTAGTTCTCACACAACTGAAGCAGCAGGTTTCAACAGGACCACCGCGTTGTGATTTGCTTTCAAATTTTTGGTTAACTTAGTTCTCACACAACAGGATTGGCTGAAACCCAGTCCTGTTGTGCTTTTGAGGCCTTTTTTGCTAAAAAATAATTTTATCCTTTTTTGCTAGTGTTTCCCAAATTCGAGCCTTTTTTTAAAACATTTCGAGCTGTTGAACCGGACTTGCCGTTTTTTCGGGGGCCTGCCCCCTGAATATTTCCATCATGCCAAACTGCTTGTCGGTGATTGTCATAATGCCCACATGCCCTTTTTCGGGCAAAATCTTTTTTACCCTTTTTATATGAACCTCGGCGTTTTCCCGGCTGCTGCAATGCCGCAGGTACATACTGAACTGAAACATGGTAAACCCGTCTTTCAGGATATCTTTCCTGAATTTTGCATAAATTTTACGGTCTTTAGCCGTTTCTGTTGGCAGGTCAAAAAATACGAGTACCCACATTATACGGTATGCGTTTAAGCGTTCATTCATAAAAAGAAGGGTAGGCTATTTTCCTTGGGCCTCCTTCAAAGCACCTGGCCAGCGATGCGGTAGTTTTTTGCGCCGCTACCATCAGCGGACTTTTTTCCCCATTAATAATCACGTCCAGCACGGGGATTCCCAGCAACTGTTTTTTCATTTCTGGGGTCATTTCCAGGTACTTTCCGTTTAACCGCACAATTTCCCACACCAGCCGGTCTACAAAGGGGCGGTAAGGTTCCATAATATCATCTGCCAGGCAATAGGCATTATACTGGTTTTTATGAAATATGCCCAGTGTAGGCAGTAAACCGCTTGCCACCAGGCTGCGGGCAATGATTGCCCGTAAAATAGCATAGCCATAATTGAGCAGATTATTAGGTGGTTCACCTTCCCGCTCCCGTTTAAAATCCGGAAAGACCGGGAAGAGCCTTTTCCAGTAAAACACGGCAGCCATGGCTTCATGGTTCTGACTGTCGCCGCTTTTTACCTCCTGTGCCCAATTACGTAGTTGTTTAGCTGCTATACCCTTGCTTTCCAGAAGGTCGGCCTGGTTTTCTATTTTGGCGCTTACGGTTTGCTGCCAAAGCTGTTTTTTTAACGGGATGCCTGCTTCTACCTGCGCCTGGAACTTGGCGCTCTGTAGGGTATGGCCATCAAGATTTAGCATAAGGCCGGTGGGGTGGTGGGTTTCATTGCAGGTAATAAAAGCCACATTATTCGCAAGCAGTTTAGCAATGAGCAACTGGCTGATGGTGATCTGCTGGTGGTCCAGTATCAGTATGCCGATGTCTTCTATGGGAATCTGCTTTGGTTCCTGCTGTGTGGCTTCTATCACCAGTTGTTCAAGACTCGTTTTAAGATAAGCAGGGTTACCAAAATAGAGTGTGCGCTTGATCATATTAGTGGTTGGATGTTTCCTAGTCTATCAATTTTCAGTTTAATAAAATTCTCTTTGATCATTTTTTTATCCCAATCTCTTTCTGACTTATTATTTGCTCCTAATTCAGAAGTTTCAACGATGGGTTTAGCAATATAGGATGGAATAAAAAAGCATTGTCCATTATTCGAACTTTTCATAATATATACTCTTTCAGCAATAGCCTTTTTGTTGCTCCAGTCAATTCGCCCAATAATGTCATCTTCTTTTGGCACATATACTAAATCGCCGGGTGATAATACAATGTACTTACTTTTCGTATTTTCATCATGCACGGGTAGACCTTTTGCCAGCCTTTCAATACAATCAAGAAAGTTTGGCGTACTATATTTACGAACTGTTTTTTCTTCTCCTGTTTTTTGGTCAATCTCTTTTTTAATTTCTACAATAAAATATTGATTCACTCCTTTATCACCGTCCAGTAGTTTATTGTTCCTTTCAATTTTTTCACCACTTTCTTTTCTCGTTACTTTATTAATCGGAAAAGGTGACTTACGGTAAAGCATTTCTAATGCCTCGCCTTTGAATGCAGTTTTTGAGTCACCATATTTGGCCAAATGCTCTTTAAGCAATTTAGTGAGCCAGTTTTTTTCTAACTCTGCAAAGGGCATGTTTTTAATCTTATCTTCTGTAAAGCTTTCATCAATCGTTACCCGTTTCGATGCATATTTCTTGAATTGCAATAAGTCCAGTTTTTCTGCTTTTTTACCTGTGTCATCTGTTAAAGGATGTCCGTCAAAATGTTTCAGTATTTGTTTTTCATCGAAATTAAAATGCCGGATAATTGCATCTGTCTTTTTCCTGATTGAAGATTTTGCGATACGCCAGTCTTCAGAATTCCATTTATATTCATCCCTTTTCAGGAATTGAATTTGAGTCTTAATAGCCACTTTTATATCCACTCCTTTTTTATACTCGGCAATATGTATTTTGCCATATGGTTGCCCGAACAGTGATTGCCTTACTGCTACCCAATACTTATCATCATCTTTTGGAGCTTCCTGATGATGAATTTTCTTTTCCCATTTGCCTGGCTCAACTTCTTTCCATTTGTAATATTTGTTTACTGCTTTTGATACAAGCTTTGAAGTGGGTTTATGCGATACAATTACAGCTTTCAGGGCTTCCATTGCTGCTTCATAAAAGCCATCCCATGGCAAATCAAACTCAGTCATGCCGACTTCTTTATTTTCCAATTGCTTTTTCTTACTCAACAGGTATTTCCACTTTGCCCATTCATTATGCTTTGCTATATCTTTCTTGTTGTTACTAAGTGAACTTAAACTATTGAGATATTTGATATGGCTGCGGCTTGTGCAGGCAATTACTAACGCATCCAAGGCATGATGCCTGTGGTCAACACGTTTATAATCTTTACCAAACCTATAATCGCTGTCATGCTCTTCATTTGGGAAAATTAAATGTTCGCCTAAAATTTCTTCCAGCCGTTCAAACCTTGGCTTCAACACTTCTTTCCAGAGTTTGTGCAACCCCCATTTGCCTTTCAAATCAGAGGTTATATTTCCTGATGTATAAACAACACCTTCGTCTGTTTCATTTCCAACAGCAACGGGGCGTAAGAATTGGGCAATGGTTCTGGAAATATATTTTGTATCATTCATCTGGCGTTGAATAAAATCTTCAGGTATTTCATATAATTTTAAATGCCGTTTTTTCTTTTTATTGATAAACACCTCGTCTACAAATTTGAGATAATCTTCCAATGATTGTACGCCAAAGTCACGTCCCTGCGAATCTTCAATAAACTGAATAGCGAGGCTATTTCCCTTCAAATCATTTAATCTTGACTCAACCACCACTTTGTTGCTTGCTGAATCGTCATAAAATTTTGAACGGGGAATGATGTGGTCTATCTGAAACTTTTTTGTAAACAATTCGCTTAAAGGGATAGCTCTGCCGGAGTAAGGCGAACGATAACTTTGTTCTGCCCAGCATCTATACTTTTCTATTTCGGCATCTTTTACAAATTCTGATTTATTGCTTTTAAAGAGTTTCTCAAATTTTTGGTCACCCTCCTGACCGCCGCTGTCTTTCCAAATTTTGAACTTATCTAAATCAGAAATAGAGTTTTCATTAAAATTAGGATACTTCAGTTCTTTAATTAAAGCTGCAATCCTTTCTTTCTCAATTCTGTTTTTAGAATTAACCTCTGCAATTTTTTTTCTGTCTTCATTATTATTTTTCATTTCCCTTCCCAACTCTACATGAATGAAATCGGGTCTTCCCAGTTTTTCATTATTCCAAATGTCTTTAACAAGTGAAAGTGTTTCCCGGATTGTTTTCTCCACAACAGGGTTTCGCAATGAATTATAAGGTATTAGTTCTTTGATTTTTAAATCTTCTGCAGATTGATATTTTTCCTCGTTTGTTCTTTCACTATGTATTCCGTAAACAATATAGGCAGCAATATATGTGGGTAAGCCTTTAAAGTCATCGACAGATATTAGACTAAGTTTTTGAACTTCATCTCTTGTTTTGTCAGATATGTTTTCGTCAAATTCCCCGGTTATTATTTTATTAATCCTCTCAAGTTGATGCTGGTTGAAATTAGCATTCCAGCATTTGCCTGTTCTCATTAATGGAAGCAATTTGTTGATTGCTTTAGATGAGAGTGAAGCATATTGGCTTTTGAACTCTGGTAACTTGGAAATGTGAGTAATGATTGGTTCAGGAAAATCAAAATATTTTTTATTGCTGATGGCATTGATAATTTCTTTTTCTTCAGGTAATGAATACACTATGTGCCAAAGATGATTGAACTGTATTGGGTTTTCCAAATATTTTTCACCCTGTTCCTCAAAGCCATGCTTTTTAAAAATTCTTCTAAATAAAGCTTTGGTTTCATTGCCATGGAAATCTTTTCCTTCGGGGTAGTTGAGTTTATACGAAAATGTTTTTTCCCCATTTTCAACTGTATCTTTTTTAAAACCCAAAAGCCTGAGAATACTATCGTGGCTTACTTCAGCTGTGCTATCAAATAATTCAAATAATTTTTCTTTATTCTCTTCGGAAAGGAATTGATTGGTTACATCAATATTGAGCTTTAATTTCCCATTAATATTTTCTTCTTTTTTAATTAAACGGAGGTTGTGAATTGTTTGCCATATCCTGAATTCCTGAAAGCAAGGGGCACTTTTTGAAATAACTTTCAGACCGGCAACTTTCTTTTCTCCGTCTTTTGTTTTGTATGATTTAGTTTCGTACTGGCAGTTGGCTAATAACCCTTTTTGCGATTTTAACCCTCTTTGATAATAGATAATATCGTTAAAGAAAATATGAAAGAGGTCTTTGCTTTTTAGTTCCTTATTTTTTGTTTTATTAAAGGTGTAGAAACAATCTGCTATTTCATCAATGTTATTTTTATCGATAAATTCTTTTTGATAGAACCGGCTTTGTGTTACCCAGATTCTCTTTAATTCCTCCTGATAAAATTTTCTATCAACTATTCTTTGTTTTATTCTATACGCTGAATTTTCCAGCAATGCTTTTTTAATGTTATTGAGATAGTATTCGGAAATGGATAAATCTTCTTTTGCAATATCTTTTTCTAATGCAGCTTTGCGGCTTTCCCAGGCACTTGGGTCAACTTCCGAAATGGTATAGTTTGCGACAAGGTCTTTTGTTGTTTTACGAGTTATTTCAACTTCAATGTTTTTATTCAGCCAGTCTAAAGGATTTTTTCTTTTTTTAATTGCCTTAAACTCAAGATTAGCTGTTTTACAGGTAAGTTCGTAAAAGGTAAACTCCCTATCCTTCCCTTCTCCTTTGCCTTTTTCTTCAATAGCGGTTACAGTCACAATCTCCACCCACTTATCATAAACAGGATACTTAATTTCAATTGCTTCTTCTGCTATTGGTTTATTTTCTTTTCGGCTGCTTTTGAAACCTCTTCGCTGGTTGTAATGATATAAAATTCTTGCCAACTCAGGTAGTGTTACTTGTGTATGCAGAGCCTTTGTTTTCAGAAAATAGATTAGCCAATCATCAGATATTTCATAAGCTTCACCCTTTGTTGTTTTTCTTTCACTAATATTAAAAAAATCAGCAGCTTCTTTTTTTAGTTTTTCAGCAAAAGGCAGGTAGGTATTAATGCTGTGCTTATTTAATTTTTTAAAATCCGTAGGGAAATCTTTTGAAATCCAGCCGACTATTTTCAAGGCTTCAATAAGCCGTGTTCTTCTGAGTTTATACCGCTGATTCAGCCTTCGGGCACTTCTTGCCTGTCTTCTTCCAGCAGCTTTCGATTCTGGATTCCCGGATTCAAATTTGCTCATGGCATCACCATCCATAGGAATAATTCTGCTTCCAAGCTGATGAATTTTGCCATTTAAGGTTTCAGGGTTTTCATACGCATTTGTTTCGATAAATGCCCATCCGATTGAATTGGTTCCAATGTCCAGTCCAAGTACTTTTTTCATACTTCAAAATTTTTCGTTAAGTAAGGGGAAATAAAAATGCCCCGAAGAACGTCGAGGCTCGTGAAAATCATTACGGAATGATCCTTATTGTGATTTGCTGAACGTAAGGTAGTTAAAGTTTTCATAATAAAAAAATTTACGAAATGGTTGGGAGAGCTCAATTTCTCTCTCTATTTCTTATAACAAGGCCTTTATGCCTGGGTGGGACAAGCTTTAAGGGTGATTATTGGAGTTAAATTTAGGAATTTTTTTAAAGCAAACCATTGTAGTGAAAATACTACACTAAATCCACCAGCGTCTTTTTTTCCAGCACTTTTAACGTGGCATCCCGGGTCAATGCCATCACTTTATTAAGCCCGCAGTTTTTTTCATCACAATCCTGGCAGCGCTCGTAAAAATTAAGGCTCACACAGGGCAGCAGGGCAATGGGCCCCTCCATTATGCGCAGTACTTTGGCAATAGTGGTTTTATTTGGCGGCATCATTAAAAAATAACCTCCGCCCTTTCCCTTTTTACTTTCTAATATATCGTGCTGTTTCAGTTCCAGCAGAATGGCTTCCAGGAACTTGAGAGGAATATTTTTATGCGTGGCGATATCGGCAATAAGCACCGGTCCCTCATTGTAGCGGGCAGCTAAATAACCCAGTGCTTTGAGCCCGTATTGTGCCTTTTTTGATAACATGTTCATAAAATTAAACAAAAAGTTGACAATATAATCCTACTGAATTACTAGGGTATTGTATATTTGCAGCCAACCGGGTTAGGAGTAGGCGTTTGCACATTCCTTTTTAAACCATTTTACTTAGTACCGGTATCAATACAGGGCGGTGCGCCATTAAAAATTCGATCTGCCATTTTGAATTACCCGCTGCACATACAGGCAGGTAGATGAATATTGTTTAAAATTTAAAAGAAACAATGAGCAGTTTTAAAGGTTATTTACTGAGCAGCCATTTTCCCTCCAGGCATTCTGTGGTAAAACTCACAGAATCGCTGATCCATTTCATTTTTCCGGTGATCGATGATGCCAAAAATTATCAAAAAGAAGAGGACCAGTGCAGCCAGTCGATCCGTAAATTACTTATAGAGATACTCACACCGCTTTCGCAACATTATCCAATGGATGTGCCGGCTGTAACAGAAGAATTTTTTGAGGCCCTTCCTGCCATCCGGCAAAACCTTGTGAAAGATGCGGCATTTATTCTCGAATACGATCCGGCCGCTTATTCTATAGAAGAGATCGTATTGAGTTATCCTGGCTTCAACGCCATCATCGTTTACAGGCTTACGCATTATTTATACCAAAAGAAGATCCCCGTACTCCCCCGCATGATGAGCGAATGGGCGCATAGCCGCACCGGTATCGACATCAATCCTGGTGCTGTTATCGGCTGCCCGTTTTTTATCGATCACGGCACGGGTATTGTAATTGGAGAAACGGCTGTTATTGGTAAAAATGTAAAAATATACCAGGGCGTAACCCTGGGAGCATTGGCTGTACGTAAAGAAGATGCACAAACAAAGCGGCACCCCAGTATAGAAGACAATGTGGTCATTTATGCCAACAGTACCATACTCGGCGGTAATACCGTGATAGGGCACGATTCCATCATTGGCGGAAACACCTGGGTTACGCAAAGTGTAAATGCACACAGCCTTGTATATACAAAGAGCGAAACCATCATAACCGACCGGAAGGATTTTACCGAACCGATAAATTTTATTATTTAATTCTAAATATCAAAGATCATGAGGGCAAACAACATTTTAGAGACCATTGGTAATACGCCGCATGTACGCATCAACCGTTTATTTCCTTCCACGGTGGAAGTGTGGTGTAAACTGGAAAAAGCAAATCCCGGGGGAAGCATCAAAGACCGCATCGGGCTCAGCATGATTGAAGATGCAGAAAAAAAAGGCTTACTTAAAAGCGGCAGCGTCATTATAGAACCTACCAGCGGAAATACCGGTATTGGCCTCGCCATTGTGGCAGCGGTAAAGGGATACAAACTGATCCTGGTTATGCCCGAAAGTATGAGCATTGAACGCCGCAAACTGATGAGCGTTTATGGCGCTTCCTTTGAACTTACTCCAAGAGAAAAAGGAATGAAAGGTGCCATCGAAAAAGCAAAAGAACTGTTGCTGGCAACCCCCAACAGCTGGATGCCGCAGCAGTTTGAAAACCCTGCCAATATTGATGCGCATGTTAAAACCACTGCCCGGGAGATCATCCGTGATTTTCCGGAAGGTTTCGATTATTTGATCACCGGTGTGGGAACCGGCGGCCATATTACTGCCGTGGGAAGCGAGTTAAAAAAGAAATTTCCCAACCTCAAAGTTTTTGCCGTGGAACCCGAACTTTCGCCTGTTATCAGTGGCGGAGAACCATCACCACATCCCTTACAGGGAATTGGGGCAGGGTTCATACCCGAAAATTTACATACAGCTGTACTCGATGCTGTGATAAAGGTTGGCAAGGATGAATCTTTTGAATATGCCCGCAGGGCGGCACAGGAGGAAGGCATTTTCCAGGGAATTTCAAGTGGGGCCACCATGGCTGCTGCTGCAAAGAAAATACCCGAATTGCCCGCAGGAAGCCGGATACTTATTTTTAATTACGATACAGGTGAAAGGTATTTCAGCGTAGAAGGACTTTTCTAAAAACATCTTGCCTTAAACCTCTAACCCCTCTAACCCCTTAAACCCCTAAACGCCCGGGACCTCTTGAACCTCTGGAACCTCTGGAACCTCTGGAACCTCTGGAACCTCTGGAACCTTTTAAACTTTTCCGTACCTTTGCGCCCATTTTATAAGATATGATCAGTGTTAATAATGTGACCCTGGCCTTTGGCAAAAGGGTACTGTTCGACGAGGTAAATATAAATTTTACAAAGGGCAATTGCTACGGTATCATTGGCGCCAACGGCGCTGGTAAATCCACTTTCTTAAAGATCATCAGTGGAGATATAGAACCCAATAAGGGCAGCGTGGATATCAGTACCGGCGAACGCATGGCCGTGCTTAATCAAAACCAGTTTGCTTTTGATGATTATACCGTACTCAATACCGTGCTGATGGGCCATAAGAAATTATGGGATATCATGCACGAACGGGAAACCATTTATGCCAAAGAAGATTTTACCGAAGCAGATGGGATGCGTGCAGGCGAACTGGAACACGATTTTGGCGAAATGAGTGGTTATACGGCCGAAAGTGATGCGGCCACCCTGCTGAGTGAATTGGGTGTAAAAGACGAACTGCATACCCTGCTCATGAAAGATGTGAGTGGTAACCTTAAAGTACGGGTGTTGCTGGCGCAGGCATTGTTTGGCAATCCCGATATCCTCCTCCTCGATGAACCTACCAATAACCTGGATGTGGAAACCATCAGCTGGCTCGAGAACTTTTTGGCCGATTACGAAAATATTGTATTAGTGGTGAGTCACGACCGTCACTTTTTAGACGCAGTGTGTACGCATGTGGCCGATGTAGACAGGAGTAAGATAAAAGTGTACACCGGCAACTACACTTTCTGGTACGAAAGCTCGCAACTGGCAGCCCGGCAAATGACAGATAAAAACAAGAAGATGGAGGAGAAGCGCAAAGACCTGCTCGACTTCATTGCCCGTTTCAGCGCCAACGCAAGTAAAAGCAAGCAGGCCACCAGCCGCAAAAAAGCATTGGAAAAACTGGTTATTGAAGATATTCAGCCAAGTAACCGCAAATACCCCGGCATCATCTTTAAGCAGGAAAGAGAAGTGGGCAACGAGATACTTAAAGTAGAAAACCTCGGCAAATCCATTGATGGCAAAATGCAGTTCAGCAAACTGAATTTTGATCTGCAAAAGGGACAAAAGATCGCATTCCTGAGCCGGGAACCATTGACACTCACCACTTTTTTTGAGATCATTAACGGCAGGCAGCAGGAAGATACCGGCAAGTACGAATGGGGAACCACCATTACAACCGCTTATCTGCCAAACGACAATACAGAATATTTTGCTGGCAGCCAGCTTAATCTCATGGACTGGCTGAGGCAGTTTGTGCCACCGCATGTAACCGATGTGGATGAAGATTTTCTCCGCGGTTTTTTGGGTAAAATGCTCTTCAGCGGAGATGAGATCATGAAAAAGACAAATGTGCTCAGCGGGGGAGAAAAAGTGAGGTGTATGCTCAGCAAAATGATGATTCAAAACCCCAATGTGCTTATACTAGATGAACCCACCAACCATCTCGACCTCGAAAGTATCATTGCATTTAACGATAGTATGATCTCCTTCAGCGGTATTGTTTTATTCACCACGCATGATCACCAGTTTATGCAAACGGTGGCAAACCGCATTATTGAGATCACCCCAAATGGTATGATAGACCAACTTATGAGTTATGATGATTACCTGGCCGATCCCAGGATAAAAGCATTGCGCCAGGAAATGTATGGAGAACCAATTTTGAAATAGAAAGGACTGGCACGGTTTTTATAACATATAGATGAACCAAAATATTTTTTATTGTATGAAAAAAATACTGTTGTTGAGTATGATCGGTTTAATGGGAATATTGCCTGCTGCCTTTGCTCAAAAAAATATCACTTCACAGGATTACCGTACAGCGCTGGGGGTAAAATTTTATCCCGGTGCAGTATCACTTAAACATTTTATTAAAGATAACAAGGCGGTGGAAGGCCTGGGCTATTTCTGGAACCGGGGCATGCGCATTACGGGTTTATATGAATTGCATTATGACATCGGGAATGCCGAAGGTCTTCGCTGGTATGTTGGTCCCGGGGCACATATCGGGCTTTATAATAACAAATATTATGGGGGTGGTTCTTTTCTTGGTCTCGACGGGGTAATTGGCCTCGATTATAAATTTAAAGGCGCACCCATCAATGCCTCTATCGACTGGCAGCCTGCATTTGAATTTGGCGATGGCGCCGGCTTTGTAAGCTGGGGTGGGCTGGGTATACGCTATGTTTTTTAAGCAGATTTCTTAAAACTGATATAAACCCGCAAACAGGCGGGTTTTTTTATGGCCAAAAGGTTAGCTTTGCCTGCTTTTGAGTCAACCCGGGCTCAAAAGTTTATATTTCTTTAGTTTTAGATGAAACAGGCCATTACTTCTTTTATCGACTTTTTTTACCCCCCGCTGAGGTGTATTATGCCGCTGCAAACATTCCGCTATGCTGCCTGTGGTGGCGGTAATGCCTTGCTCGGTCTTTTTAATTACTGGCTTGGATATAATATTCTCTTTCAGCAAAAAGTATTCGATTTTGGATACTTTGCCTTTAAGCCCCATATGGCAGCCCTGTTTTTTTCGAGTACCATTACTTTTTTGCTTGGATTTATACTCAATAAATATGTGGTGTTCACCAGCTCGCAACTAAAGGGGCATATACAACTGTTCCGTTACTTCCTGTCTTTTAGTTTTAACCTCGTGGTGAATTATTTTATGCTCAAGCTCCTTGTTGAATACCTGCACTGGAACCCTGTTTTAAGCCAGGTGCTTACCATCCTGCTTGTAATAGGGATCAGTTATCTTACCCAAAAACATTTTACTTTCCGGGCACATAAAAAGCCGGGCGAACTGGATTTCAGCGATCTCACCTGATGAACAGGGCATTGCTGCCTGGCTTTGCCCCGACAGCAACGGAAATGAGCCATGCGGCAGGTTTGTCTTCTGCGGGCGGCGAATTGCAGTGAATGGCGGGAAATCAATGCGCCTCAACGTACTGCTGCTCATGCTACCAATACCCACCATTTTCACATTTCATCATTTGCATATTTGCACATTAAAAACTGCCATTTTTTCACCCTTCTGCCCCTTGGCACAATGATTGACAAATAATTTATACTTAAAACATTAAAAACAAATAAAATGGGTAAAATAATAGGAATTGACCTGGGAACCACCAATAGTTGCGTGGCCGTTATGGAAGGCAATGAACCCGTGGTAATTGCCAACGACGAAGGGCGCCGTACCACCCCTTCGGTAGTGGCTTTTTTGAAAAACGGGGAGCGCAAAGTGGGCGATCCTGCCAAGCGCCAGGCCATCACCAACCCGCAAAACACCATCATGAGTGTAAAGCGTTTTATGGGCCGGCGTTTTGATGAAGTAACAGAAGAAAGCAGCCACTGGAGCTATAAAGTAGCAAAAGGCGACAATAATACAGTTAGAATTGACATTGATGGCAGGCTATATACGCCCCAGGAACTGAGCGCTATGATTCTTCAGAAAATGAAGAAAACAGCCGAAGATTATCTTGGCCACGAAGTGAATGAAGCCGTAATAACCGTTCCGGCTTACTTTAATGACTCTCAGCGCCAGGCTACCAAGGAAGCAGGCGAAATTGCAGGCCTTAATGTTCGCCGTATTGTAAACGAACCCACCGCTGCCGCCCTCGCTTACGGGCTCGATAAAGGCAAACACGACCAAAAAATTGCCGTGTTCGATCTCGGTGGCGGTACCTTCGATATTTCGGTACTGGAACTGGGCGATGGTGTTTTTGAAGTAAAAAGCACCAACGGCGATACACACCTTGGTGGCGATGATTTTGATAAAGTGATCATGGACTGGCTGGCCGAAGAATTTAAAAGCCAGGAAGCCATTGACCTGCGCAAAGACCCCATGGCCTTACAGCGCCTGAAAGAGGCTTCCGAAAAAGCAAAGGTTGAATTATCTTCTTCTTCCGAAACAGAGATCAACCTGCCTTATATTACCGCCGTAGATGGCGTGCCCAAACACCTGGTGGTAAAACTGAGCCGGGCCAAATTTGAGCAACTGGCCGATAAATTGTTTGAGCGTTGCTTAAAACCCTGCGAAGCTGCATTGAAAGATGCGGGTATGAACACCAGCCAGATCGATGAAGTGATATTGGTGGGTGGCAGTACACGTATTCCTAAAGTGCAGGAGATAGTGGAAAAATTCTTTGGCAAAAAACCGAACAAAGGTGTTAACCCCGATGAAGTGGTGGCCGTAGGTGCCGCTATACAGGGTGCTGTATTAACTGGCGAAGTAAAAGATGTGCTCCTGCTCGACGTAACACCGCTGAGCCTGGGTATTGAAACTATGGGTGGTGTAATGACAAGGCTGATCGACAGCAATACCACCATCCCTACCAAAAAATCAGAAACCTTCAGTACCGCCAGCGATAACCAGCCCGGTGTTCAAATTCATGTGCTGCAGGGCGAAAGGCCCATGGCCGGTCAAAACAAGAGCCTCGGAACTTTTAACCTCGATGGTATTCCGCCGGCCCCGCGTGGTGTTCCGCAAATTGAAGTGATCTTCGATATTGATGCCAACGGTATTTTGCATGTAACAGCAAAAGACAAGGGCACTGGTAAAGAACAAAAGATAACCATACAGGGGGGCAGCGGCCTCAGCAAAGATGAAGTGGAAAAAATGAAAGCCGATGCCAAGGCACACGAAGCAGAAGACAAAACTGCACGTGAAAAAGTAGATAAGATCAACCAGGCCGACAGTATGCTGTTTCAAACAGAAAAGCAACTGAAAGAATACGGCGACAAAATACCTGCTGATAAAAAAGGCGCCATTGAAGCCAGTCTCGGTAAACTGAAAGATGCCCATAAGGCCCAGGATGTTGCAGCTATTGACGCTGCCATGGCCGAAATGAACACGGCCTGGACCGCCGCCAGCGAAGACATGTACAAAGCTACACAGGGCGGCGCACAGCCCGGTCCCGATGCAGGCGCAGAAGCCGGCCCGCAGCCCTCTTCAAATGGCAATACGGGAGAAAATGTAACCGATGCAGAGTTTGAAGAAGTGAAGTAATACAAATTAGCCGATGAGCTGATTGGATAATGAACCGCCCGGTATATGCCGGGCGGTTTTCATTTTTACAGGTGACACCTTTTTAGAAAGGTGTCACCTGTAATACAGAAATGGCGAAAATTTTCTATATTTATGAACCATTATGAAACAATCCGTAAATCATAGTGCAGACTTTTTTGAGGGTAGTACTTACCATGTTTACGGACGTACCAATAACAAAGAACTTCTTTTTAAATCTGATGAGAACTACCTGTATTTTCTCAGGCAATTTTCTAAATATTTACAACCTTTTGTTGATACATTTTGCTGGTGCCTTCTGCCCAATCATTTTCATTTCCTTATAAGGGTTAAACAAAGAAATGCAATTGTTGATCACCTGCTGGCGAATGATAAGCTGTTGAAATGCGAGCAGCATTACCTTGGTGGGAACTGTACTGCGGATGAACTTATAGGATTTGAATGGCGCCGCTTTCTTACATCCTATTCCATGGCCTTTAACAGGCAATACAATCGTACAGGTAATTTGCTCAACAGGCCATTTAGAAGAGTGCTGATTGATGATGACACTTATTTCACGCAGGTTGCCATTTATATACATGCGAATGCTCAACGCCATAAATTGTGCAAAGATTTTAAAGATTACAAATGGACATCCTGGCACAGTATCATTTCCGATAAGCCAACACAGCTTTACAGGAGTGAGATTTTAGAATGGTTTGGCGGTATTGAGCGCCTGGGGCAACATCATATAAAAAATGCTGAGTATTACTATGAAACTAAGTTCACAATTGAAGAGGACTGATTTTAAACAGCGGATTTACAGGTGACACCTTTGTAAAAGGTGTCACCTGTAAATCCGCTTAGGTACTTCCTCAAAAAGACCGGGATAACCGAAACAAACTCAACAATTTTCTTCCTTCATCAATGTTGAGTAAAAAATTGGCAAAATTTGCCAGGCTATGATCGCTGCTGTTCTCCATGTTGTTCTGATAATGGCACAAAATTTTAGCCCAGGATTTTCAATTAAACATTAATAACCCTGATATTTGGAAATCAATTTACATGTATGCCCACCCGCAAATCATTCCTTAAAACACTGGCCTTGTCGTCGGCCGCCGCTATACTTAAACCTTTTTCGGGCTATGCTATGCCGTTTTTCCCTTATGCCCCCAGCGGTAATGTAGATTATTTTCAAAAAGCAGATCAGCGTTATGATGAGCTGCGTAAAGGTTTTAACAAACGTATCAGCAGATCTCCGCAGATCATTGCACTATGTTACAATACGGCGGGGGTGCAGGAAGCTGTACAGTATGCAGTAAAAAGCAACCTGAAAATAGCTGTAAAAAGCGGCGGACATTGTATGGAAGGTTTTTCGGGCAGCGAAGGCGGTATGCAGGTCATTGTATCGCAGCTCAATAAACTGGAATGGTTGGGAGAATTTCAAATTAAAACAGGCCCTGGTTGCCTGCTCAAAGATATCTATGCCGAACTTGTTACAAAAGGAAAAATATTGCCTGGAGGTTCCTGCGGTACCGTGGCCATTGGAGGGCTTACCCTGGGTGGTGGCTATGGTTTAATGAGCCGCCTGTTTGGCCTTACCGCCGACAGCCTGCTGGAAGTTACCATGGTGGATGCTGCCGGTAATATCATAAATTCTGCCAATGACCCCGAACTGCTTTGGGCATGCAGGGGCGGCGGTAATGGAAATTTTGGCATCATAACTGAAATGAAATTTAAAGTGCATACGATGCCCCGCAGCATGAGCAGTTACCGTTTTAAAGCTTTTAAATTAAATGTAATTCAGGCAAAAAACATCATGCAAACCTGGTTTGCCGAAACACAAAAATTGCCCAATGCATGCTTTTCTGCACTGCTGTTCAATGGCAATACCGCTTATATCCTGCTCACGAATGTTTCTAAGCATACCCCTGCAGTTGAACAGTTCGTCCGTGCCATGAGCGCTGTTACACAAAAGCATACCGCCAATCTCCGCCAGCCTTTAGGCGCAGCCTTAAAAGTTTTTTATGGCGAACAGCATCCCGTAAAATTCAAAAATGCTTCTGCCGGCCTGTACCGTTCCTTTGCCGATATAGAGGCAATATCCGGAGATATCCTTCAAATCGTTCTCAACACAAAAGGAATGATCTACCAGTTAAATACATTGGGAGGCGCCATACAGTTAAAAGAATTTGAAGCAGCTTCCAGCTTTCCGCACAGGACCTTTCCTTATTTTTCTGAGCTGCAAACTTACTGGGGTGCCGACGCAAGGGGAGAGGTATTGATGCAGCGTTTTCAGCAAGTGCAGGATATTATTGCAGCGCATGGCATCACTGCCCAATACCGCAATTACCCTGACATAAATTTTAAAAATCCATTACAGCAATATTATGGAAATAACCTTGCACGCCTGATGCAGGTAAAAGAAAAATATAATAAGCTGGGTTTCATCGCACACCCTCAATCATTTCTTTAGGCTACCGTAGATATAGGGGTATCCGGTTGTCACTTATTCATCCATCCCACCTTCAGCATCTGCTGTTTTGCTGCTGCCGGCCAGCATCTTATTGATGTTATCAATTTCTGCCGGGGAAAAGTAGCGCCATTTGCCGGGTGGCAGGTTTGCCAATGTCATGCTCATGATGCGTACCCGTTTAAGCGCTGTAACATTATAGCCAAGCGTTTCGCACATGCGCCTTATTTGCCGGTTAAGGCCCTGTACCAAAATGATCTTAAAACGTGTTTCAGTTTCCTTTTTTACAAAACAGGGCCTGGTAACGGTTCCTAAAATGCGTACACCGCTGCGCATCTTATTGATGAATTCAGGGCTGATCGGTTTGTCAACCGTTACGGTATATTCTTTTTCGTGGTTATTACCTGCTCTCAGGATCTTGTTTACGATATCGCCGTCGTTGGTTAAAAAAATAAGGCCTTCGCTGCGTTTATCCAGTCGGCCGATAGGGAAGATGCGTGTCTTGTAATTTACAAAATCCACGATGTTGGTCTTATCTTTTGTATCGGTGGTACAGGTAATGCCTTTGGGTTTATTCAGTGCGATGTAGATAACCTGTTTTTTCTTTTTGATGGGCTCACCATCTACCCTTACTTCATCGCCTTCCTTTACACGGTTTCCTTTAAGTGCATCTTTACCGTTTATGGTAACCCTGCATTGCTCAATGTATTTATCAGCCTCCCTGCGGCTGCAAAAGCCGCTGTCGCTGATGTATTTGTTTAAACTGGTATCCATATATGTGCAGCAAAAGTAAATAAATCAAGCCATCAAATACAGCACAGTTGCCTTGGTATCCGTTACCGGGCTATTGGCTTCCTTATGCAGATGCCTGCTGCTTCCGGGTGGTAAAGGCGAAGTATAATAATGCCGGTTTAATTACCAGCCATGCATATTAAATAACAGTAAAAAAATAATTAAACAAAGTTTAGTTTGAGGATTTTCAATTTGAGTAACCTCCATATTTTTTTCTGCCAATGATGCGCCTGAACACCCTGCGCAATAAATTTATTCTATCAGGTGAGGTACAAAACGGCTCTGGTTATCTGTGATGAGACTGCCCGACTCCCGTATGCCGATACCTGCAGCTTCCTGTCCAATGATCCAGCTGCCAAGTACCGGGTAATTGCCATCAAATTCGGGAAGTGCGCAAAGTTCCTGGTATATATAACCTTCTGCACCGTATAAGCCTTCTGTTTTTTCAATGGTACCGTAATGTTTAACCAACTGAATATTGGCGCCTTCCCTGCTGAGGATCGGTTTTTTTACATAATCTTTCATCTCATGTTCATCAAAATAGGCCGGCAACAAAAATTCATTACCGGGAAACATTTCCCATAAAATTGGTAAAATGGCCTTATTGCTCAGGATCATTTTCCAGGCGGGTTCTATCCAGTTTGTATTATTGGCACCCGAGGCAATATGTTTGCCAAATTCTTCCTGGGCAAGCCATTCCCAGGGATAAAGTTTAAAGATATTTTTGATCGTTTCATTTTCAAGGTCGAGAAACTCTCCATTGGGCTCATCCCAGCCGATATCGTCTGTAAATACAAGCTTTGTGTTAAAACCTGCCTGTATCGCACAGTCACGCATATATTCCGTATTGGTAAGGTCTTCCAGTGATTCTTTTACACAGCTGAAATGGAGGGTGCCTTCATGCAGGTAAGGCTTCAGGTATTTCCAGTAAGCGATCAGTTTTTCATGTATGCTGTTAAACTGGTCTTTTTGTTTATCAAAATCCTGCAGCCAGAACCATTGTATAATACCGGCTTCATAAAGGCTGGTAGGGGTATCGGCATTGAATTCGAGCATCTTTACCTGCCCGTTCTTAAAGCAGAGATCAAACCTGCCATAAACAGAAGGCGCATCATTGTTCCAGCTTTGCTCAATCAGTGGAATAAACTGCGGTGGAATACGAAGCGTTGTATATGTTTTTTTATCTATCACATGTTGTACGGCTTCGAGGCACAGCTGCCATAATTTGTTGCTTGCCTTTTCGATAGTTTCTATTTCCGGCAAACTAAAACTATAATAAGCGCTTTCATCCCAATAGGGAACATCGCCGGTATGAAAACCAAAACCCAGTTTTTCAACTGCAGTTTGCCAATTGTTCCGGGGAGATGTTTGTATGCGTTGCATGGGTAATGCTTATATTGTAATTTTTTTCCTTCTTAAAAATGGGGGCTTAACTGCTTGCTCTTGCTCCGGTTCTTCCAAAACCACCTCTTGGTACAATAGATTTGGAGCTGTTGCGGCCAACATTGGCTGTGTGCGGTATGGCACCGCTATAATAACCGCTTCGCTCATAATGCCCGTTTCGCATAATGCCATATGGCCGGAAGGCATAATACCAAAGTAACATAGTGCCCACACCGGGTCCATGATGTGTACGGGCATAGGGAGCCGTACTGTCGCCCCGTACATAGGTTTTACTGCCGCTGGTCCACTCGGGCTCTTTCTTTTGGCTGCAGCCGGCAAGGGCCGCAGTTATTAAAATGAGTTGAATTGATCTTGATTTTTTCATGTTAATTACTTTACGGTAATAAAGATCTCATATTCTTTTTTTGCTGCAATGACCTGGGTGCTGCCATTGTTATTTACTTCTTTTTTCTCCATGCCCAAAGCGGGAATGGTATCGTAATATTCAATGGTCTTAAAAATAGTGTCGTGGTTCCAAACAATGTGTTTTGTAGTAAGCAGGTCGCGGGAGCTGTCTAGGGCTTTTACACTTACGGCTGTTTCCACGCTGCCTTTTTTGTTTACGCCTGTAACGAGATCTTCTTTTTCGCCCTCATCGTTGCAGGAGCTGATGAGAAAAGCCCCTGCCGCAATAAAAAGGCTGAATATTTTTTTCATGCTGTAATGTTTTTGTAAATATCAGTTGTTTGATCTTAAAATATGCCGGCGGTTATAAAAACCTTCTCAGTCAGCATAATCAGCAGCCAACAGTTTTTAAAGAACCGTTGGCTGCATTTTTTTTACTGCTTGGTTTCTTTCTTATCCATCATTTCCATCAGTTTCATGCCCAGCAAACCGTTTATACCCCCGTCGGTTCCGTTTCCGGCACCAATCAGGATATCAGGAATGATCTTGATATTGCCTTTGGCGATCTCCTCGGTTATTTTGTAGCGGGTAAAATTATCTCCGCCCATGGCTTTAACCTGGAGTTCGTATGCTTCTGCGGTGCTTTTACCAATGGCCATAATTTTTTCTGCTTCGGCCAAACCTGTTTTGCTGATCTTTTCTGCATCGGCGCTGGCATTCAGCTTAGTGGCTTCGGCCTGTGCTCCTGCACGTGCCTTGGTGGCTTCGGCTTCAGCATTTGCACGCATCCTGGTGGCAGTGGCTTCTGCATCTACCTGCAGTTTTAAACTGTTGGCATCACCTTCGGCTTTTTTTACAGTTGCGTCTGCTGTTCGCTGTGCAATTTCAACGCTCTGTTGTGCCTTTACAATTTCTTTTTGCATATCGGCAATGGCAGTTTCTTTTTCCATGCCCTGTCTTTGCTCCTGCGCCATTTTTTGCGTTTGATAGGTCTTTTGTTCTTCTTCTGCGATCTTACGGTCGGTCAATGTTTTCATCAATGCTTCCGGGGGAACAATATCGCCTATCAGGGTATCCACCGCATTCACATTGTATTCATCCAGCACTGCACGTATATGGTCTTTTGCTGCCTGCTGCCTTTCTTTACGGGTGCTCAGGAAGGAGATCACATCGCTGTCTTGTGCCGAGTTGCGGAAATAGTTACCAATGGTTGGTTCCAGTACCTGGCTCACCAGGTTGTTCATACTTCCAAAGCGGGCAATTACTTTTGGTGCCTCGGTAGCAGGTATATGTATGATCTGCGCCACGTCGAGATTAAAAGGGAAACCGTCTTTAGAACGAACGGTAATGGTACTTAAATTTTTATCAAGTGCATGGGCTTCGCTGCGTGCATTTGCCCAGTTGAGTACAAGGTTGGTGGTGGGCACCAGCTCCACTTTCATGGTGTATTTATTGATGGGGTATTTACCGGGTCCAAGCGGCTCCATCCATACACCACGCTGGCCTTTTCCCACTATATTACCATGTTTAAATGTTTCGCCGGTAAGGTCTTTTCCGTCTTCACCAATATAACTGATCACCACGCCTACATTACCAATAGGTACATCCGTCATGGGTATTTCTTCAATTTGAACGGCCCATGGGTTTATAAAATAACTACCTGCAAGCATTACCTGGGGTTGAAGACCACGGTTACCTTCTTTTGCAAGAAATGCATCAATGTCCTGGAAATTATTGTGCCCGTCAATCAGTTCGCCCGCTATCTGCCCGGCCCTGATGGGTTTACCATCAAGCGTGGTTACAATGCCCACCATATTTTCGTTGATGATGACCATGTTTACCATGGTAATGCTGAATGCAAATTTGTTGATACGGTAAGTACCGGCCGTAAGGATAGCGGTTTGACGGCCTTTTTGTCCTCCGTTTACCAGGAATTTTTCGGTGTCCTGGAAATTATCACAATCCACTTTGCGGCCAAGGATATTACCGGTAGGTAATTCAGCACCATCATTTGAAAGCACCAGGCCAACCTGGCCTTCCGGAATAACGGTGAATGGCGTCATATCCACCCCGTACTGCCATGGCCACATGCCCCAGTAAAGACCCGGTGCCAGCGCTTTGGCCTGGTAACCGGCTTCACCTTTTGTGGCAATGATACGGCCATCGGGCAATTCTTTATTTGCGCCAAACAGTACAAATTTTTTGGTAACAAGGCCGATCCTGTCTTCGGGCACTATCACCATACCAAAGAAGACCCGGAGGATAAATTTGTAAAAAAGAAGTGAGAGCAGGATAACTGCCACCCACCAAAATGAAATAATGAGGTCCATGATTCTATATGTTTTAGGTTAATGAAAACGATCTTGAATGCAGTACCGCTTTGGCGAAATGCATTATTAAAAATAAGCAGTTTAAGCACTGCAAAGCATGATTTATATAAGGAAATTATTTTGGCTCCGGTGGTTTTACCCTTTGCCTGAATATGAAGTACGGAGCAGCTATGTTTGGTATCATTTTACATGGGCCTTTTGGCCGGTTTGATATATCAAAGATATAAGCAGAACAGGCTTATTTACAATAAAAAGCGGGAAGGATGGTACTTGCTGTTTCACAGGTGGTAAAGCATGTGTGATGAGTGGTAACTGAAATCTGGGCCGGGAACTGGCCTGCTTTCCCTAATTTTGGGGCAATGAACATATTGATCGTCAATAACGGTAAGATACCTGTGCAGTTCTACGGCGGCACCGAAAGGGTGATCTGGTACCTGGGCCGCGAACTGGTTGATATGGGCCATAAAGTAAGCTTCCTGGTAGATCCCGGCTCCTCCTGCGATTTTGCTGAAGTGATCGCTCACGATCCGCTGAAACATATTTCAGCACTTATTCCTGCCGGAACAGATATTGTTCATTACAATTTTACACCTCCCGGGTATAATGAAATTGATACGCCTTATATCGTAACGGTTCACGGCAATTCAAACACGCAGGCAGAACTGGATATGAATACCGTGTTTGTTTCGGGTAACCATGCGCAAAGATTTGGTTCCTCTTCTTTTGTTTACAATGGGCTCAACTGGAACGATTATACCCGGCCATCGTTTGATGTAAAGCGGAATTATTTTCACTTTCTTGGAAAAGCGGCATGGCGGGTTAAAAATGTAAAAGGCGCCATCAATGTAATACGCAGAACCAGAAAAGAAAAACTGAAAGTGCTGGGCGGAAAACGCTTCAATATAAATATGGGCATGCGTTTTACCTTTACACCAAGGGCCAGGTTTTACGGCATGGTGGGCGGCAAAGAAAAATTTGATCTGCTGCAGCATTCAAAAGGATTGATATTTCCTGTACGCTGGCACGAACCTTTTGGGTTGGCCATTATCGAAAGCCTTTATTACGGCTGCCCGGTCTTTGGTACGCCTTATGGATCGTTGCCTGAACTGGTGCCGGCAGAAGCAGGGTATTTATCGAACAGCTGTGATGAACTTGCAAAAAGAATTGAGGATGCCGGCGTATATTCAAACAGGTATTGCCACGAATATGCTGCTGAGCATTTCAATTCAAAAAAAATGGCATTCGCTTATCTTGAAAGATATGAAAAGGTGATTTCAGGAAAAAAGCTGAATAGCAAAGCTCCCCGCTTACTGGAAGTTCCGCACGAAAAATTTTTGCCATGGGAGGAATGAGGCTTTAAAATTTCCAGCCAATAGTACCCGTTACAATTCCCGTAGTTTGTTTAAGCGATGCATAATAAGGATTGCTCCTGTCGGCAAGCCGGTAAGGGTATTGTGCGTCTTTGGTCATGTTATGAACATAGGTCAGGTCGGCAAAAAATCCTTTGTTCCGGTAACCAAGTCCGCCGCTGAGCAGCATCTTTCTCGCTTTAAGTGTATTATCCGAAGCATAAGGGTTGCCATAATAAGCAAAACCAAGCCTTCCCATAATGGTGTTGAATTTAATTTCACCCCCCACACGTACATTGAAGGTGCCTTTATATTGTTGTTTTATAACTTCGTTCAATGCATCATAATATTCCTTGGGTACTTCGGCCGCATCTTCAGTTTTGAATTTTCCAAACCTGCTGGCTTTATGATTTACGTATTCAATATCGGCAGTTATAAAACCACGCTGTTTGGTTACATCTTCCACTTCCCTGAAAACATAAGAAGCACTCAATATTGCTTTCCATGGCGCCGTTTGCCGGTAATCGGCTTTACCGGGTTCGCCATTTGTAAACTGCTTTGAGCTTACTTCAAAAACCTCATTATTGCCGGATGTATCTTCCAGTACTGTTCTTAAATTAGAATTTATTTCGTCGCTCAAAAACATAAACGAAGGACTATGGAGTGCAAGGCCAACCCTGAAATATTCAGCAGGCCTGAAAATAGCACCCAGTTTGAGGTTAACACCAATGCCGGTGCTGCGGTATTTGTATGTATAATCAAAGGATTGAAACCCATTTAACTTATTTGATGAAGTGTCTGTTTCCTTTACATTGGTTTCGCTGGTATAATCGATCACCGGAATGCCCAATGTTCCGCCAAAGAGCCATTTGTCGTTTGTGTTGATGGCCCCACCAACTGCTAATTCATAAATTCCGCCTTTTGATTGCTTTCTGAATTCCTGTTGAATGGCATTGCCGGCATCCAGTATGTTTTCGGTTGCGGCCCGTATTTGCGTTGCGCCATTAATTGGTATTGTATCAATTAAATAAGTGTAAAAAGCAGGAGCGGCTCCATATGGCATAATAGACATTGTATTTAATAAATCCTCAGCACTGATCGTACTCCCATCGGGAAGGGGTTTGGCCATCTCTTCAGCAAAGGTTTCTGCATAAGAACTGTAATTGTTCAAACCTTTGTAGTAATAATTATTTGCAAGGTTTGCCACTTGTGTAAATCCAACAGCAAAAGCGGCACTTTTTTTTCCGGGCTTGTCGGAACCGCCTCCAAAAACCGCCCCAATCGTTCCAACACTAAAAGTATTTTTCTTCTGGCTGGTCTGCTGGTTTAAAAAATTTGCTTTATTGCTGTTCAGGTAGAATTGCGGGGCAAATACAAATTCCCTGGTGCGGTAAAAACCAAGTCCGGCCGGGTTTACATAAAGGGCCGAAAGATCGCCTCCAAGAGAGCCCATAGCGCCACCAATGGCCATATTTCTGGCCGTGCCGTTTTGCTGGTACCAGCTGTAAAGTTTGGCATCTTCGGGAACCTGTGCCCGGATCTCAGCACATGCAAATAGGATTCCCGTCAGAAAAAATATCTTTTTCATCGTATAAAATCAGTTTTGCTCAATGGTTAAATTTAATTTCCTCTCGATGGCCTTGTAACGGTAGTTCCACCCGAACTGCTTCCGGATGAGGAAGACGAAGAGTTACTGCTGGAAGGGTTGTAGGTTCTTGTATTGTTATTGCTTTCCCTTGCAGACTGGTTACTGCCGTCGTTGCCGGTTTGTTGCGGACGCAATATTCTGCGGCTGTACCCTGTATTGGAATTGCGGTTATAATCTGTATAAGCTCCTGTTGAGTTTACCGTACTGGTACGATAACCTGCTTTTGTGTTTTTTACAGATGCCGTATTGTTATAACTGCTGAGATTGGTGGTGCGTGGCGTATTGTTTTTTGGATTTACAACGGCATACCCATAGCTGTAAACAGGCACGGGGTAGTAGTAAGGGTTATAATAATACCCATGGTTGTACCCATAGTAATAGGGGCTGTAACTGCAGCCATAATCATAGTCGTAATCAAGGTAGCGCCAGCGATAGTCGCGGGCCCGCATGCGAAGCTGGCGTTCTTCGGGATCTGTGCGCCTGGTATAGGTTTCTTTTTCACGACTGATATATTTTTCAGTTTCGTTGGCAGGCGAATAATAAACATCATCAGGGGTTTGCCCGTTTTTATAAGCCGTGCTGCAACTGCTCAGGATGGCGGCAATTGATAAGGCAGAGAGTAAAATTTTAAATTTCATGGCGTTTTTATTTATGGTTAAACCGGGTTACTTTGCTCTAAGCGGTTTCCCGGTACAAAGTTGCACAATCTATTTGCAATGAAGGCAGTTTTTGGGCTTTTTTTGCTGTTAAAGATGTGCTAAATGAAAACAGGTGGTTTCGAGTGCTTTAAGCGGTTTAAATAGTTTTCAGAAGTATGATGTAAATCATTTTTTTTGAATGCCAAAAGAGCCATTTTTGCCTTGTAATAATTACCAATACCTGTATTAAATCATTCCAAACGGCCTTTTCGTTGCTTGTGAGAAACCTGGAGTCTTATTGTGTGAAAATTGATGATAAAACCCAAAAAGAATGTCCCGCCTCCGTGGCGGGACATTCTTTTTTATTTTCCGGTATACATTATTGAAAAATGATCTCTTCGTGAACTTTCTCCTCTTCAAATTTAATTTCAATGATATAGTGAGCATTTTTTGCCAGCGGGGTTGTTCTGAAGCTGAGTACAGAACCCACATTTGTAAACCTGTTGTAATATACCTTGGCGCCCGCTACATTATAAATGGTGACATCCACAGGCGTAAGCGGGTTTTTAAAGAATTTGATATGGATATTATTGTTCAATACAGGGTTCGGAAAAACGCTTACGAGTTGCTGTTTGTTGTTCCCTTTCAGCAACAGAACATTTGAATACGATACCGAGCCATCGTGCAGCCTGGCTGCAATGCGGAAATACATCCTGGGTGCATCTACTGTATGATCGTAGTAATAAAGCTCACTATTGTTCAGGCTAAGGTTTTGCTGCCTGCTGATTTCTCCAAAATTTGTTCCATCTGAACCAAATTCTACTGCAAAGGACGCATATCTTGTATTATTCTCTACCCGGTAATTGAGTTTTGCCTGGCCGCCAAAATACTGGCCCATCAGTTCAACACCATCAAGTGGTACTGTGCTGTAGGGCTGAAATATGGGCAGGCGGGTAAATGCGCTTCCCAGTACAGCGTTTACATCCGTTTCATTCATACAGAACCAGTCTTTCATGATGCTGGAGTACAATTGCCTGTAATCGAACTGCATGGGCACCTGGTCGTTTACAGTGGCATTCAATGGCAGGTTGGGCGATGTGCCGATCATACCCGGCACAGGGTAAGGTGTGCCTGCAACATTTGCCGGGTTGGTATTTAAAGCGGCGCCAAAAAACATCACGGGTGCAGCAGATCCATGATCGGTACCCATACTTGCATTGCTTTTTATCCTCCTGCCAAATTCGCTATGCGTCATACCTGTTACGATCTGTGCTTTATTCATAAAAGTAAGATCCTGTTGAAAAGCACCAATGGCCTGCGAAAGAATGCTGAGGATATTTGCATGTGTACCCAATGTATGATCCGTAACATCTACCTGGTTTTCGTGCAGGTCAAAACTGTTGTTATGGTTTACTATATAAATGGGTGTTGTAAGTCCGCCGTTAATAAGCCGGGCAACAATACGCAGTTGGTTTGCAAGCGTATTATTGGCCGGGTAGGTGGCCGTAATGGGCGGTACAACATTATATGCATTCTGAATTACGCTGCGGTATGCATTGCTCTGGTCTTTCATAAGTCGGAGGAATGCCAGTTCTCTTCCATAATCGTTATTGGGAGTGGGGTCTGTAATGCCGTTGATCACATTCAGCAGGTTAGCGGGATTGTTTACATTATAACCCATATTGATCGTTGGGCCCTGCAGGGAGAAGGGTAAGGTGGAACCAATTTGTATGGCCAGGGGATCGGTCATTCCTGTATTTGGGTAACCTGTTGGAAATCCCGGGTACTGTTTGTCGAGTGCCCGGCCAAGCCAGCCGCTGTCGAGGGTTACATCACTTCCCGATGCCGAAAACCAGATATCCGTGGCCCTAAAGTGACTGAAATTTGGATTGGGGTAAGAAACACCCTGCACCAGCATCAATTTACCATCATTATATAAATTTCTCAACTCTCCCATGGCTGGGTGGAGCCCGGTAGTACTGTTATTGTTAAGCGTTAGTACAGATCCCTGGTTCATGAGGATATTTGAACGGGCGTTGCTCAGGTGCGACCATTTGTCGAGCGGAAAATAAGTGTTCAATGCATCGTTTCCCCCATTCAATTGTACGATCACCAGCACTTTTCCGCATCCGGCAGCTGCTTCTGCAAGCTTGTCGAGCAGGCTGTTACCTGTAGATGGTGCTGCAGTAACGGGTATACCCTTTAACAACAGCGGGGCAGTAAGTAAGGAGCCTGTTTTTATAAATGACCTGCGTTTCATTTGATTTGTTTCTTAATGTTAGAATATTGGTTGTTTTTACATCAGTTGAAATTCGGCCAATTGTATAACCGTATATACAAGGCTGCGTAAACGATCTGTAACAATGCTTGTAAATGTGGCATTCAAAGGATCGGCCAAATAGTTATTCCATGCGCTGGTCCAGTAACTGTCGGTTGTTTGCTGGTACAAAAGCGTTTGGCCTTTAATAGAATCCTTTTGACCCTGGCTGAGATCAATGGGTAATAACCATTTGATCACTTCTGCAGTAAGCAGATTGGGATTTTGGCAGATGCTGTTTCCAAACTGCTGTACATACGTAATAAGGTTTATTTTTAAAACGCTCGTGAGGCCATTCTCTGTAAGTGTAATACCGTTAATGAGTGCCTGCATATACGCAAACCTTCTTTGAACCGTATATGAATTGATCCAGTACTCATGAAAAGCAGGCTCCTGGTAATAAGCACTCCAGCCCGAGACATTGGGAATGCTGCCCATTTCCTGTTCCATTTGCTTGGACCTGGTATTATTTAAGTATCCCCATAGTTGATATTGCGCCTGGTAATTTGTTTGATCGGTTACATTGCTGTCAATATTGAAAATCCGCATGGTACCAACCACCACATCAAAAGGCGATTTTATGATAACACCCCGGTTTGCCATATCGTAGAAATGTTCGCTTTTGAATAATTGCTGGAGCACTGGTAAAATGTTCCAGTTATTTGCCACGAAAGTTTGCGCCAGCGGGGTAATGATATTTGTTTCTATATACTGGTCTATATCATAATAAACAAAATACCGGTACAATCTCCTGCAGATATACTCAGACACCACCTGTTGCTTGGCAAAGATCATATCTATAAGCGCATCAAATTCTGCTGCGCCCCGGTTAGGGATGGCAGTATTATTAAAGAAAGAGGAGAACTGCTTTGTACTGGTATCATGCTTGGTGCTGTCAAATTCTGTTACAGTATTGAGCGTATTCAGATTACGAACCCTCCAGCCCGTGAGTACTTTTGCTGCAGCCACCACATCGGCTTGTGTGTACTGGCTGAGCGGGTCTTTACCGAGTGTAAAAAGCTCCATCAGCTCCCTGGCAAAATTCTCGTCTGGTGCAGCAGCACTGTTGGCCTGGTTGTTGAGATAAAACATCATGGCAGGCTGCATGGCCATTAGTTTTACCAGGTTTTTATAATTGCCCAGGCAGTTGTCCCTGAACATCTTCATGTATTGATAAAGTATCCTGGCCGAATTTGTATTTACATAGTCGTTGTTCGACTGAAAAATAAATTCAAAATCAACCGGCATAAGATGATACCAAAACCAGGTCATTTTTTCACGGATGGTAATATCCTGGTTAAGGGAAAGCCCCATGAGCCAGTAACGCAGTGCGTCATTTCGGTAAGTGTTTGTCTGCTGCCCCGGATCCCAGTTTGAAAAGGCATTGTTGGTCCAGTCGGCCCCATAAGGAATATTGTTTTCATCCGGCTGAATATTCTGGTACCAATTGATGGGAGGTGCAGCTGCGGTGTTCACATTCAGAATGGCATTCACTGCACTGTTCATGCCCATGGCCAGCAAATTATCTGCATCTGATTTTTTATAACCATAGCCCGTCCGGCGTAGCAGGTGAAGCACTTCACTTATTGTCCAGTTACCGTTATAGGGGGCCAATGTACTGGTAATGGGGTTTACCCGGAGCTCAGCCTCGTTTGCAGGTGCCGGCCCGGTGCTGAAATTATGCATGCCTGTACCATTCAGCCGGCGGCCGCCTGATTTGCGTACATATTTGTCAAAAATGGGATCGTTTGGATTGCCTGCTTCAACAGCTGTTTTTGAAAAGGCACGTAAGAATTTACGCCTCGATAAAGTTTTATTTCCCATAAGAAGAGTGGTTTTGTGATGAGTACTATTATTATGTCCTCAACTGGATTTATTTCTTGTACCAGCTAAAATTAGACCATGCGCTGAATATTATTGAAATATTTTTTTTAAAACGGTACTTGGTAAAAGAATTTGCTTTTTTTCAACGAGCCATCTACTATTTATTAAATTGAAAATCAGTAAACTATATTCATTTGGAGCGCTGCCCGCGTCTTGTTCTAAAATGTTGTCGCATTAATTCTACATAGGTTAATAAAAGTGCTTTATGGTTACTTAATAAACTTTGTAAACCCTGCGGAGAATAAAACTTGGCTTTGCCCTTGGCCAATAACTGCTTAATTTTGCCGCAAATTTAAAAGGAAGAATAGGGCAGTATACACTATCCCGGTAACAATTGAACCTGAAACAGGGAACTGCCGGTTCCTAAAGAAAAAATTACATGAGCAAAGAACTTACAAAAAGGGCAGATGATTATTCGCAATGGTACAACGACCTGGTGATAAAGGGCAGCCTCGCCGATTACAGCGCTGTTCGGGGATGTATGGTTATTAAGCCATACGGTTATGCATTATGGGAAAACATGCGTGATCAGCTCGACCGTATGTTTAAAGAAACCGGGCATGTGAATGCTTATTTCCCCTTATTTGTGCCTAAAAGTCTTTTTGAGGCAGAAGAAAAAAATGCAGAGGGCTTTGCCAAGGAATGTGCCGTGGTTACCCATTACCGTTTGAAAAATGATCCTTCTAAACCCGGTAAACTGATGGTGGACCCCGAAGCAAAACTGGAAGAGGAACTGGTGGTTCGCCCTACCAGCGAAGCCATCATTTGGAATACCTACAAAGACTGGATACAATCATACAGGGATCTTCCGCTTCTTATTAACCAATGGGCCAACGTGGTGCGCTGGGAAATGCGTACCCGCCTTTTTTTGCGTACAGCAGAATTTCTGTGGCAGGAAGGCCATACCGCACATGCCACTAAAGAGGAAGCGGTGGAAGAAACCATAAAGATGCTTAATGTATACGCTGATTTTGTGGAAGAATACATGGCATTGCCGGTTATTAAAGGTGTAAAAACTTCGAGCGAACGTTTTGCCGGTGCCGAAGATACTTATTGTATAGAAGCGCTGATGCAGGATGGGAAGGCCCTGCAGGCAGGTACCTCACATTTCCTGGGACAAAATTTTGCAAAGGCTTTTGAGGTTCAGTTTTTAAATAAGGAAAACAAAAAGGAATACGTGTGGGCCACCAGCTGGGGCGTAAGCACCAGGCTGATTGGTGCCCTTATTATGGCGCACAGCGACGACCAGGGCCTGATCCTGCCTCCAAAAATTGCCCCTGTACAGGTGGTGATCGTTCCCATCTACAAAGGAGAAGAGAGCAAGCCCGTAATTGATGCAAAAGTGCATGCAATTATAGATGCACTAAAGGCCAAAGGTATCCGGGTAAAATACGATAACAGCGACACGGCCAGGCCAGGCTGGAAATTTGCAGAACACGAACTCAAAGGGGTACCGGTGCGTCTTGCCATGGGACTTCGTGATATGGAAAACAATGTGGTGGAACTGGCAAGAAGGGATACAAAAGAAAAAAATTCTGTAAGTCTCGATGGTATTGAAAACTATATCGGCGGCCTGCTGGAAGAGATCCAGCAAAACATTTATAACCGTGCATTGGCCTTCCGAAATGAAAATACCCGTGAAGCAAACAGCTGGGAAGAATTTGTAAGGTTGCTCGATGAACAACCTGGCTTTATCAGTGCCCATTGGGATGGTACCGATGAAACAGAAGAAACCATCAAGGAAAAAACCAAGGCCACCATCCGCTGCATACCTTTAGATGCAAAGCAGGAAGCAGGTAAATGCATATTCAGCGGAAAACCAAGCACCCAACGGGTTTTGTTTGCAAGGGCGTATTAGTAACGATAAATTTTTGAAGTACGGATGGCAGATGCAGTTTTAGCTGATTTGTTTTCCGTACTTTTTTACTTGCTAAGGTGCTGTGCCTTTAAAATAGCTTCAGTCAGAATATCACAATACGTTTTTGATATTAATTTTATTTTCCTTTGAAATTGGCTTTTCTTTTTTCTAGAAATGCCGTGGTGCCTTCTTTCATATCTTCTGTGCCAAAACAATGGCCAAAAGCTTCCACCTCTTTTTCGTAACCGCTCTTTCCGTTTGTGTACGCACTGTCGCTTACAACGGCTGTGTTTACACATTCTATTATTTTAGCAATGGCCACCGGCGCTTTGCTGTTAATAACAGCAAGGATATCCTTTGTGCGCTGTAATAACGAATCTGCTGTTGTTACATGGTTTACCAGCCCTATCTGCAGCGCTTCGGCAGCATCCACCATATGTGCGGTCATTTGCAGTTCCATACTTTTACCCTTACCTACTAATTGTGTAAGCCGCTGGGTGCCGCCGTAACCCGGTATAAGGCCCAGGTTCACTTCGGGCTGCCCAAATTTTGCATTTTCGCTGCAAAGCCTGAAATGACAGGCCATCGCCAGTTCGCAGCCACCACCCAGCGCAAAACCGTTTACTGCAGCAACTATTGGCTTGGCGCTGTTCTCGATCTTAAAGAATACCTGCTGTCCACGCCTGGATAATTCCATTGCCTGGTCAATATTGAGCGAACCAAATTCAGAAATATCTGCGCCGGCCACAAAAGCTTTTGGGCCCGAGCCTGTAAGAATAGCTGATTTGATCCCGGGATTTTTTTGCAGCTCATCAATTGCTTTCTCCAGGTCATTGAATACCTCTTTGTTGAGTGCATTCAGTTTGTCGGGCCGGTTAATTGTGATGATGGCAATATTATTCTCTACAGAAAAAATTAAATTGTTGAATTGCATATCTTTTTTTCAAAAATACGAATTAAGTGATAGTATGAAACATATTGTACTCATGTTAAAACTGGTCTTTAAAGAATGCTGTTCGTAATTCGTACATTTGGTATCATTGAATTATAACTGTTGCTTATGACACTTCTCGGGTTTATCAGTTATGTTGGTATTTTTATTTTTGCCCTTACGGGTGCCTTAAAAGCCCGGGCTTTCCGCATGGATATTTTTGGCGGGCTGGTGCTGGCATTTGTAACGGCTTATGGTGGCGGTACTTTAAGGGACCTGCTCATTGGGATCAGGCCGGTTAATTGGATCAACGATCATGTAGCACTCCTGCTGGTGTTTGCAGGAACCGCCATTACTTTTTTAATAAAAGATCAGTCTAATAAATTCAGGAGAACCATTTTTTTTACGGATGCTATTGGAATAGGATTATTTACGGCTGCTGGTATAGAAGTGGCATTACTGCACGGGGTAAATGATGTTTATGCCGTGGTAATGGGCGTAACCACGGCCAGTTTCGGGGGGCTGATCGCAGATATTTTTTGCAATGAAGTACCCACGCTTTTTAAAAGAGGCGAATTGTATGCCACTGCCTGTGCCATAGGTGGTACCGTATATGTTTTACTCAAAAATGCAGGCCTCTACCATAACCTGAACCTGGTTCTTTGTGTGCTGGTGGTGGTGGCGCTGCGTATTTATTCCAAAAGAAAAAGGCTGATGCTGCCCGAGATCTAGAAATCACGTTTTTTCACCACTTCTTCCTTAATGTAATCTGCTATTTCATGTGTGTTTGCGCCTGGTGCAAATAATTTTCCGCAGCCCATCTCATTCAGTTGTTGTGCATCATCATCGGGTATGATGCCGCCACCGGTCAGCAGTACATCATTCATTTCCTTTTGTTTCATGAGTGTTATAAGCTTTGGAAAAACCGTCATGTGGGCACCGCTGAGGATGCTTACGCCAATGGCATCCACATCTTCCTGCAGGGCGGCATTTACCACCATTTCGGGGGTTTGGCGCAGGCCGGTATAAATCACTTCCATGCCTGCATCACGCAGGGCGGTGGCTATCACTTTTGCGCCGCGGTCGTGGCCATCGAGGCCCACTTTGGCTACCAGTACCCTGATGGGGCGTTTTGTACTCATGACAATAAAGTTAAAGATTTTTCAATCCTGTTTTTTGTTTCCTCTTTTCCGATCATTTCGGCAATGGTAAAAACTGCCGGGCCAAATTTGCCTCCCACCAGCATGATGCGCATGGGCAGCTGCAATTCGCCGGGCTTTATGTTTTTTTGCGTGGCCAATGCTTTAAAACCGGCTTCAATGGAAGCGGCATCCCAAATAGCAAGGTCATCTAATATGCCCAGGTACTCCCTGAAGAAATTATTTTTTTCATCAGTCCATTTCGGCTTCACTGCATCAATGTGAATGGTTTCGGGGGCTTTAAAGAAGAAGCCGGCCTGGTCATAAAAATCTGTCAAAAGCGTACAGCGGTCTTTTACCAGGTCGATCACTTTGGTAAAATAATCATCCCTACTGATGGTAATGCCCTTCGCTTCCAGGATCTCTTTTATTTTCAATTGATAATTTTCAGCTTTCAATTGTTTTATCCATTCATGATTGAACCATTTTGCTTTTTCAAAATCGAATTTGGCACCGCCTTTTTGTACCCGCTCCATCGAAAATTTTTCGATAAGTTCCTCTATCCCAAAAATTTCCTGTTCGGTGCCGTCATTCCAGCCAAGTACAGCCAGCATATTTATGAAAGCCTCCGGTAAAAATCCTTTTTCCTTAAATCCTTCTGTAAGTTCATTTGTTTTTGGATCGGTCCAGTTCATGGCAAATACCGGGAAGCCATATTTGGCGCCATCACGTTTACTCAGTTTACCGCTGGGGCCAAGTATGAGCGGCAGGTGTGCCCATTGCGGCATATTTCCGAGCCCGAAAAGGTATTTCCACAAAAGAATATGCACCGGTGCACTGCTCAGCCATTCTTCTCCCCTGAAAGCATGGCTGATCTTCATCAGGTGATCGTCTACCACCACGGCAAGATGATAGGTGGGCATACCATCGGCTTTCAGCAACACTTTATCATCCACCAGGTTTGAATCGAAGCTTACCTCATCATGGATCATGTCTGTAAAGGAAATGGTTTCGTTGGCAGGCATTTTTATTCTTACCACGTGGGGCGTGCCGGCATCTAAAAGCCTTTTGGTTTCTGCAGGGTTAAGGCTCAGCGAATTTTTCATTTTTGTGCGGATGATCCCATCATACTGCGGTGAGGGATTTTCGGCAGTTTTATGATCACTCCGCATTTTCTCCAATTCTTCCGGCGTATCAAAGGCATAATAGGCGTTTCCCTGTGCGATCAATTGCTCTGCATATTTTTTATACAGTTCTTTTCTTTCGCTCTGCCGGTAAGGGCCATGGGGGCCGCCATGCAGGGGACTTTCGTTGGGTTGCAGGCCACACCATTGCAGGCAGTTGAATATATATTCCTCGGCTCCAGCTACAAACCTGCTTTGGTCTGTATCTTCTATCCGTACAATAAAATCGCCCCCGTGCTTTTTGGCAAACAGGTAATTGTATAATACGGTTCTTACGCCGCCTAAATGCAGTCCGCCCGTGGGGCTTGGCGCAAAGCGCACCCTTACTTTTTTAGCTTCCATAATTTTTTTTCCGCCAGCAAAGATAAGCTAATAAAAAAGCCGCTGCAATTTGTGCAGCGGCCAATATATTGTACGGTTAAAAAATATTTTAGCGTAGTTGAATAGTGCGTGGAGGATTGCCGTCTATAGAAATGGTTGCCAGGTTATCGCAGGTACCATCGCCATAATTAAGGATGGCAAAATGGTTTGCTCCGTCAACCCTTAACCTTCCTCTTACGATGTTTTCGCAATTATTCCTTTTTACAAGTGCATCCAATATGGTATGATTTCTTGTTCTGCCTGCAGAATTGGTAGTGCTGCCACTGCCGGTTATCTGAAAAATATCATCAAACGGGATCATGGTACCAGTACCTTCCACCTGTATTACGTTTTTAAGTCCGTTATGTAACCACCATTCTCCGCTGGGAGAAGTTACCTTACCGTTTGTTACCTGGCGGCTCCAGCTCCGTGTTACATTGGTGCTGGTATTGGTCCAAACAATGGTTCCTTCACGTTTGAATGCATTTACATAATAATTGTCGAAAGTGGTAGTGGCTGTTGCACCCGGGCGCCTGAGCGAGTCGCTGAGTACTACGATCATTTTTCCACTCCTGAAAACACCATTATTGGTACAACCTGTTCCAAAATCAATAGTGATCGTTTTGGGGAAGCCCGATGCCGGGGTTACTGTTACCGTGGCACAGCCAAAAAATGAACTTGGGGTTCCGGTATCGCCCGGCCGGCCGCCTGCGAGGTTTTGCTCAGAAGTTACTTCCATGAGTACAACATTGTCGTCTTCAACCAGGTTGTCGGATATGGCCTGCTTGCCGCTGAGTTCAAAAGTGGTTTCTACTTCGTTGTTTGTTGTTGAACTGTCGTCTTTTTTGCAGGATGTTAAAACAACCGCAGAAAAAAAGAAAAAGGAGGCTAATGTTTTTAATGATTTCATAACATATATTTTTGTTAATGTAAGACTGCCGGTTAATCAACAGGTTTAACGGGTTTTAAAAAATATTATTATCCATGTATTATTTGGTAAAAACGCCCTGGTGGCTGAAAAAGATATACAATAAACTGGTTTGGGATGCTGATCCGGCAGGTAAAAAGCTGTACCTGAGCTTTGATGACGGGCCGCATCCCCAAATTACGCCCTTTGTTCTCAATGAGTTAAAGAAGTTTAATGCAAAGGCTACCTTCTTTTGTATTGGCCAAAATGTGGAGCAGTATCCGGGTATTTACCGGCAGATTATTGACGAGGGGCATAGTGTTGGAAATCATACCTATAACCATTTGAACGGGTGGAAGACCGATGATGCCGTTTACCTCGAAAATGTGGCCAGGGCCCAGCTTTTTATTGATTCCAACCTTTTTCGCCCCCCTTATGGGAAAATAACCGGATTTCAGCGCCGGCAACTGGCGGCACCCCGTTTCGGGCTGCACACGATCATGTGGAGCGTGGTAAGCGGCGATTTTGATGCCGGTATCAGCCCCGAACGCTGTTTAAACAATGTTTTAAGAAACAGCAGGGAAGGTTCTGTTGTCGTTTTTCACGACAGTGAGAAGGCCCGGGATCGGCTGGAATACGCATTACCAAAGGCTTTGGAATATTTTGCAGCGAAGGGGTTCAGCTTTGAAAAGATAGTGATAAGTGCCTGAAAATAAAATGGGCCTGGGTAGACACCCTGGCCCGTTTTTAATCCGTACCCTATGAAAACTGATGCCAAGTTACGGTGGAGTTTCATAACAACAAAATTTTTTTTTGATTTTTTTAGTTTTTTTTCATGTAAAATTTACACATAGGCTGAAATGCAGTACCATACTGCATTTGATGGTTTAAAAAAATATGACAGACACACATTGCCATTTGTACAGCGGCGAATTTGGTACCGATACCAATGCCATGATCAACAGGGCGCTGGATGCGGGTATAAACTCTTTTTTTATGCCCGCCATCGACAGCAGTACGCATACGGCCATGCTGGCGCTTGAAGACCAGTATCCCGGAAAATGTTTTTCCATGATGGGCCTGCACCCCTGTTCTGTAAAGGAAAATTACCTGGATGAACTGGGGCTGCTGGAAGATTGGCTGCAAAAAAGAAATTTTGCCGCCATTGGTGAAACCGGGCTTGATTTTTACTGGGATAAAAGCTATGTAAAGGAACAATATGCGGCGCTTGAAGCACAAACAACACTGGCCATCCGCTATGATCTGCCCCTGGTGCTCCATACCCGTAATGCCATGCAGGAGACCATCGATTTTATCCGGCAATACCGCGGTTCGGGCCTTAAAGGTATTTTTCATTGTTTTGGCGGAACAGCAGCCGAAGCCGGGCAAATTACAGAAGCGGGTTTTCTGCTGGGAATAGGAGGAGTGGTTACCTATAAAAAATCGGGGCTCCACCAGGTTTTAAAGGAAGTGGACCTGCAGCATATTGTACTGGAAACAGATGCGCCATATTTAAGCCCCGTTCCTTACAGGGGAAAGCGCAACGAAAGCAGTTACCTGGGCCTGGTGGCAGAAAAGATAGCAGAAATAAAAGGTACCCATGTGCAGGAAGTGATCGGGGTTACGGACAGCAATGCAAGAAAAATTTTTCATAAAAGTTTTATTCAAATCAAATGACTACACAAAACAGCCCGGTACTGTCAAATTTCAGAAAGATCGCTTTTGCCGAAGGTGTTTCTTTCCTGGTACTACTTTTCATAGCCATGCCATTAAAATATTTGGCAAATTGGCCACATGCAGTTAAATATACCGGCTGGTTGCATGGCGTATTGTTTGTAATTTTTATCATAAGCCTTATAAAGGTTTGGGAAAAGCATCGCTGGGGTGCCGGCCGGGTATTTGGGGCACTGGCTGCTTCGCTGCTGCCCTTTGGCACTTTTGTGCTGGAAGCTAAATTGAAGAAAGAGTATGGGGCGGTTTAAATGCGGCTATTGCTCCTTATAATGTTTTTAGTGTGTGATGGTTGACCGTTGATGGCCATAAGCAAAAAAGCCCCACTCAAAAAAGAGTGAAGCCTTATTGTGTATGAAGAAGAAAGATTGATCCGTTTTATCTTGCCACCACGAACTTTTTATTAAGCGTAAGTTCGGGATTGCTGCTGATGAGCAGATATTCTCCTGCAGCCAGCCTGCTTACGTTGAACGGTATGTTGTTGTTGCCTTTAGTAACAGTTACTTCCATGCTTTGCATCAGCCTGCCCTTGGCATCTACGATCTGCAGGGTGGTCTTTATCATTTTATTTGCAGTAACAGCCAGTGTCATATTGTTTTTGGCCGGAACCGGGTAAAGCACTGAAGTGATCAGGTTTTTAGCTTCGCAGGCAGAGCGCATAACGGCAGTTTCTGTACTGCGGCCATCCCTGTCTACCTGGCGGATCTTATACAATGCAGCGCCTGCTTCCAGGTCGAGCGATTGATAATTGCGGTCGCTGGCCGAATTGCCGGCAGCAGCCTTCCTGTCGATAGCCACCCAGTTATTACCGCCATCTACACTCTTCAGCACTTCAAAATAATTGGTATTGCTCTCGCTGGCAGTACCCCATAAAATGGATGCACCACTTGGTGAGCAGGAAACGGAAGATTTGGTGAAGCTGACGGGAACTGTGCCACCTAAGGGTAAGGGGGAAGTGTATGTTAAAGAATTTACTGGAAAGTCAGTTGCTGCGATATCAGATACTCCGTAAGAAGGAAAAACGATACCAGGAGGAACATTAGTTGCGCCAAGTCCGGAATTGATAACTACATATCCGCCTTCTGGTAATGTTGAACCCAAAGTCCATAACGTAACGGTAAAAATATCAGTCCATGCAGTGCTAATTGTAATTGAACCTCCGTCAATTGAACCGGCAGCCCTTCTATCAAAATTTTGCCCACCTGCAGTAAAACTTACACTTCCACTACACTCATTAACATTGTTATATGTGAAGCCTAATCCTGCCATTGTGGTAGACATTGTTATATTAGCTGGCTGACCAACTGAGGTAGTACCACAAGGGGCACCTGTGGGTACCATTGCTCTGCTGCTTTGATAACTCCATCCTGTCGAAAATCCTGTAATATTGGGAACACTCCCTGCCGTAGCTCTTATTTGTAGTAAAAAAGTTGTAGAGCCTAAGGCAGGGCCCGCGCCATCCGGGTCCACAGCACTATAAGTAGGGGAAGTTAATCTCCATTCAAAGTCCTGCGCACTTGCGAATGCAGAAAAAAATATTGAAAGAATACCTGTGAAAATGTTTTTCGAGTTTATAGAAATGTTCATCTGCAAATTATTTATTATTTAATTAATCAATTATGGGATCTGGGATATTTGTTGTAACCAATGGTGTCCTACCAGGTGCCCCAGTTGTACCACTTAATGAAATGGTAGCTTTAGACAAGTTATAATCAGATGCATTAATGCCTGTGTTCATATTCGTATCAGTTAATTGATATCCAGACAATGAGTTACTTATTGCAAATTTCACTGCATTAACATCTGTAATATTTACAGCTCCATTTTTGTTTGCATCGCCACCCCACATTCCATATTTGCCAGACGCCCCTGCGAGTAATATCACGGGATCTGAAGGTGCTCCTGCTGGTTTATAGCTATTTGCTAGTACAGTATAATCATTAGTAAATGTACCAGATGCGTTTGATGGTAATGAATTACTCATAACTCCCAAGTGATTTCTGTGACGAACTACCATGAATGCAGACCCTTGTTTTGTAATATCAAAAGCAATTGGTGTAACGCCGTCTAAATCTACAACTGTTCCATTATTTAATAAAAAGCCAGCTTTGCGGCCTACGATAGTTGCAGAAGCTGCGTCCTGGGGTAATCCTGTAGAAGGTTTGCGTAATTCAACCAAAACCCAATCAACAACATTGGCATTAGGAATGGCTCCCACTGATTCGGTTCCTGTATAATTAAACGGGGTAGTGTTGTATGGTTGGGTCAATTGAATGATGCCACCTGAATTAAGACTTGTATTCATCGCAGTTCCATTCCATGGTCCCCTTAATGCTAAAGTCGCATTCATAGTATACTTCGCATCTGCCAGCTTCCACTCATTTGCCAGTTCTGTAGTTGTAATGCCTGTATAAGAAACATAGTTATTAACGCCGTCTCTTGTTATGGGGGTTAATTTGCCATTCCACTCTGTGCCGGCATTCAAAAACCAGGGCACAAGGCCGGGTTCGGTATTGGTATTGAGTTCTCCATCCTGGTAGGCAAAACGCATATCGGTTGTAAAGCCTGTACCTCCGGTTTGGGTAAATACGAATTTACGTTTTACTTCTCTTTCAGCCAGGGTAGGGTCGCCGCCGCCGGCCTGCGGTATCATATTAACTGTAAAATCTGTGGGGTTTGTACCTCCATTTGTGGTAACCTGCATATTGGGCTGGTTAAACACCCGGGCCACGCCATTTGTCCAGCCGGTTCTTTGCACCCTCCCGGTAATTTCTCTTCCGGCAGTAAAATTATAAACTGCTGTCACAGGCGAAGAAAGTACAAAGCTGGTATTAATTGGATCGGTGGTAAGGTTGCCCGATAAATAATCAAGTTTTACGCCTACGGTAGTATTACCGGCCAGGGTAACGTTATTTGTATTGGCCGTTTTATTGATCGTAAGATAGCTGATACTGGCAGCGCCACCGTTAAGCGTTACGTTGTTTCCGCCCGATAAAGTGAGCGAATCGTCGGCTGTAGTGGTATTATAAGTGGCAGCATTGGTAAAATTACCCTGCACTTCCAGTTTGCCATCATTTGTCAGGGTACTCCCGGCATTGTTTTGTACATCTCCCTGTACAAAAACCAGGGCCCCGGGCTGTATCTTGATAGTGGCACCATTGTTATACAATTGTGCAAAGCCCTCCATGGCAAAAAAACTGCATGCGGCAGTTAGTAGCTGTAGTTTTTTAAATGGCATATTATCCTGTTTTTTAACTTAAAGTAAAGCTATATTAATCCCTTTATTGCTATTTACTGTATTTAGTAAACAGTAGTTTTCACTTAGTATTCGGTCAAGTACCCTGATTTTGAAGATAAAATTAGCATTTTTAGGTTTAATATCCTATACCCTAAAAGGGTTATTTATTTGCCCCTAAATATTCGTTTTGTGGATAATATGTGAGCCAAATCCTTTTTTTACCCGAAATTTGCTCTTTAAAATCAATACAATTAATGCCAATAGAGATAAAAGTGCCTACAGTAGGTGAAAGTATCAGCGAGGTTAGCCTGGTTAAATGGTTGAAGCAGGATGGCGAATGGGCCAACCGCGATGAGGTGATAGCCGAACTGGAAAGTGAAAAAGCCACTTTTGAGATCAATGCCGAGCAGGCGGGCACTGTAAAGCATATTGCCAAAGAAGGCGATACGCTGGCTATTGGCGATGTGGTTTGCAGTATTGATACAAGTGCCCAGGCCCCTGCTGCAACAGAAAAGCCAGCGACAGAAAAAACCACTGCCCCAAAAGAAGAAAAAACTGCAGTACCGGCGGTTGAACTTGTTAAAGAAACTGCAGATGCTAAGGCCACACCTGTAGCTGCCGCTATTATTGCCGATAAAAAAGTAGATGCCAAATCCATCACCCCATCGGGCAGCAATGGAAAAATATTGAAACAGGATGTATTGGAAATGCTCAGCAACCCGGGCCGCAAACCCGGCGCAGCCCTGTTCAGCCGCAGCGACCGGCCCGAAAAAATGAGCAACCTGCGCAAAACCGTTAGCCGCCGCCTGGTGGAAGCAAAAAATACCACGGCCATGCTCACCACCTTTAACGAGGTGGATATGGGGCCGGTGATGGAGATCCGGAAAAAGTACAAGGATAAGTTTAAAGAGATACATGGGGTAAACCTGGGCTTTATGAGTTTTTTTACCAAGGCCTGCTGTTATGCCTTGCAGCAATATCCATCGGTGAATGCGTATATTGATGGAGAAAATATTATTTACCACGATTACTGCGATGTATCCATTGCCGTAAGCGCTCCCAAAGGTTTGGTGGTGCCTGTTATCCGCAATGCCGAAAGCTTAAGCATGGCACAGATTGAAGCGGCCGTGGTTGATTTGGCCACCAAGGCAAAAAATAACAAGCTCACTATCGAAGAAATGACCGGTGGCACCTTTACCATCACCAACGGTGGTATTTTTGGGAGCATGATGAGTACACCAATTATTAATATACCGCAAAGCGCCATACTGGGTATGCATAATATTGTGGAACGGCCCATGGCGGTAAACGGGCAGGTGGTTATTAAGCCCATGATGTACCTGGCGCTGAGTTACGATCACCGTATCATTGATGGCCGTGAATCGGTGGGTTTTTTGGTGATGGTTAAACAGTTGCTCGAAAACCCCGCACTGCTGTTATTTGGAAAAGACCCGGTGGATGCACTGCTGGAATTGTAATAATGCGGAATCTATATTAAATAATTTTTTGTTTCACGCAAAGTATGCAATGCATCCAAGAGGCGCAAAGCATAAATAAAATAGCTGAAGCATCCGTGGTTATCTTTGTCTTCTTTGTTTCTTTGTGTGAAACCTCCTTTCTTCATGGGCCGTTATTATAATCATCTTATTTCCGCAGAAAAGATCATCACTCAAAATGATGGAAAGCAGCCATTGCTGCATGTGCTCAAAAAATATTTTGCGGCCAATAAAAAACATGGCTCCAAAGACCGCAGGCAGATCAGTGCCCTTTGTTATGCCTATTACCGTGCAGCGCTGGCATTAAAAGCCGGGGACCTGCAGCAAAAAATAATACAGGCATTCTTTATCACCGAAAAATATAAAAATGCGGCACTGGAAGAACTGGCGCCCGAACTCAACGAAGCGGTGGAAAAGCCCCTGGCAAAAAAAATGGAACGATGCGGCATTTCCATTTATGATATTTTTCCTTTTAAACAACTGCTGGGTGAACAGGTTGATGCCGATGCATTTTATACTTCTTTCCTGCAACAGCCCCATCTTTTTTTGCGCAGCCGCCCCGGCAGGCAGGAGCTTGTTGTTCAAAAACTGCAGCAGCACGATATAGATTTCAGGAAGCTGGATGATGATAGTTTTGTATTAAAAAATGCCAGCAAACTCGATGCTGTTCTTCAGTTGAATAAAGAAGCCGTGGTGCAGGACCACAGTTCGCAGCAGGTGCTTAATTATTTAAAAACCTATAAGGCAAATGAAAAGATATCGGCCTGGGATGCCTGTGCAGCAAGCGGGGGAAAATCCATTTTGCTGTTCGACCTGCTGAAAGGAAATGTAAAGATCAGCGTGTCGGATATACGTCCATCCATGCTGCAGAACCTTTCCGAAAGGCTTAAAGAGGCCGGGGTAAATATTTACCGGAAATTTACGGCCGACCTTACAAAACCCACCACCGAACCAGGCGACGAAAAATTTGATATCATCCTCTGCGATGCGCCCTGCAGCGGCAGCGGTACATGGGCCCGTACACCCGAACAACTTTTTTTCTTTAATCAAAAAAGTATCGGTTCTTTTACAGAACGCCAGCAAAAGATCGTTACCAATACACTCCCTTTTTTACAAGAGAACGGCCTGTTCTTTTATATTACCTGTTCTGTATTTAAAAAAGAAAATGAAGAAATGGCTGCATGGATCTCTTTGCAACATAAGTTGCCCCTGCTGCAGCAAAAATATATTGCCGGCTACGGAAGAGGCGCCGATACGATGTTTGTGGCGGTGTTTGGGGGAGAGGGACAATGAGAATATTTTCATTTCTCCCGCTGCTGTAGGTAAAACTGCCAGTGTGCACGTCACGCCAGGTCTCCAACCTACGGCGAATAGCACAAAAAAATCGTAAGTTTATGCATGGGGCTTCGCTGGTCGGGAGACCAGGCGAAGGCGTCTCAAGCTGGAGGTATGGCTAAATAAGTAAAAGTGATAAACATGCGTTTGATAATAATTACTTTGAGTTGTATTTTTTGTTTTGGCACAACAACCAATGCACAAGTTACGTATGACTCAGAACATGTTAAGATAGTTAAAGAGCCTTTGAAAATTAAGATGCCTCAGATTATTAGTCCCAATTTTTGCGAAAAATTACATGCAATTAATATTCCTGAAACTATCAGTTTTATTGATGAAGGGCGAGCTAAATTTTATTATATTACTTTTGAAATTCAATTCAACAAGTGCGGAAAAATTTTATCAATCAAGCCAGGGGGTAATATTAAAGCTATCCTAAACATAGTAGAGCAACTTAAACAATTACTACAAACAGTTAAGTGGAAAATAAAGACTACGAAGAAAAAGTTAGAGATAGATTTTACATGTAAGCTTGCTGAAGGTAAATTTAGAGATATAGTCTTAGCAACGCCAAATAATTTTCAAAGAGAGGAAATTTGTAAATAAACAATAAAGCCGCAGTACTGCGGCTTTATTGTTTTACGAAGCATACGCTTTTTTATCCCGCCGCTGTTGGGTGTGTCAAGAATGAGAAGTTATGGATAACTTTTTCGCCGCCGTAGGGTGCGCCATGAATGAATATCGTTTAAACGAAATTCAGTGCTATACAAAAGATGGTAGTAGGCCTACCGCATACGCTGTACAGACAGGGTTTGCAAACCGGCTTATGCTGCTTTGTTCAAAAAGCAAGGTAGTGAGCAATAAGTTAAACGGGCTTATAAAGAGTTCAGGTGAGTGTAAAAGAGTTGAACGTAAGTAAACTATTGAAGAAGTGTCGAAACGGCTCCTTGTTGTTTAAAGTATAGGTTTCCTACGACCGATACGACTACTGTAGCGGTTATCTGTTTATTGGCTATAGAACAACCGGCATAAAGATAGCAAGACTTTTACACAGGCTTTTGTATGGAACTTGGGACTACTGCTTTACGATGTGCCGTTAGTGCCTCCTGACACAGTTGGGATTCAAGGTATCTCTCAGAGAGCCGAAGCGTAAAGAGTTGCGGACTAAATCGTAGTAGTGAAGACATTCTGTGAAAGCAGAAAAGAGCGAAGGATTTAGCTTGTTTGTTACTGCTGACAAAGACAATTTTGCCAATGGCAGAAGAGGATCGAGTTCAGTAAGATTAAAGAATAATCTTTATTGTTTTTAAAACAAGAAGAGCCGTGTGCATTGAGAGGTGCAAGCACGGTTCTGTGAGAAGCTTGGGCTGAAATGCCCTTGCTTACTCGACTGAAGCCGCGGGTGCATTGCCCGCCGTGTGGCCTGCGCCCTGCGGCAGCAGAGGCCATTAACGAGCTTGCAAAAAAAATTGCCCTACTTCCGATCAATATTTCCTGAAAGGAACATTGCGCCAAATAACAAATTTAGTTCCTGGTTAAAGTGCGCAACACCCGCTTCGTTCTACATTGCTATAAAAGAATGTAAAAAAGAATTATTTTTTTACTACCCTAAAAGTTTTACTTAAACCCTGGCCCCAGCATTCAACCACGTAAACTCCTTTTGTAACCGTTGCAGGCAGTGTAATAACATTGTTCCCATTCTTTAAAACGGCCTGTGCAAGTTTTCTTCCATCAATGCTGAACAGGGTTGCGCTTGTGTAGCCGGCATTATTCAAAATGTTCAGTTTATTATCAGTTATTGGGTTGGGGTAAATTGATAGTCCGGCACTGCCCTCATTTTTTGCGGCAAGCACAATTTTGCTGTACCGCTGCTGTTCACCAGCACAATAGGTTTTAAGGCGGTAATAGCTGCTTTGGGTAAACTGCTCATCGGTAAAATGGTAGTTGAATACATTGTCCTCAACGGCCAATGTTGCGATGTTGTAAAAATTCACCCCGTCGGTGCTTTTTTGCAATTCCATGGAACAACCCCGGTTTGCAGCGGCAAGTTTCCATTGTACCAGGCTGCTGCGGTCATCAACGGGCCTTGCGTTAATTTCCAAAATATTTAATGGAAGCGTGGAGCCGCTGACAGCTATCAAAACTTTAGAAGTAAAAGGCTGCAGAACGATGCTGCCCGAAACCGGGTTGCCGTCTACATCAATGTAATTACCCGCTAAAGAAACCGTTTGATCTGCATGGCTGGTATTTACATAAAAAAGATTTTGCGTAAGCGGGTCTACCGCCACCGTTGCCACTTCCTGCACATTAATATTGTCTAACGAGTAGGAGGGAATGAACTCATCTCCTAAATAAAAAGTGAGCATGCCCGCACTACTGCTGGCATTGGGCGTAAAGAGTAATTTTTGATCGAGCCTTGTGCTGGCCACTTCTTTTTTTGCCCTTGTTGTTAATTGTGCATTGCTGATCCTGTCGTGTACGGTAATCGCATTTATCCTGTTGGCATCACCCACCACGCTGTAACTGAGCAGGTAGTTTTTACCCTGCTGCAAAGGAAAGGGTTGGTTATTCACCAAAAAACCAAAATACTGAAAAGGGCTGTTCAGTTTTATAGAACCGCCATCAAGCAAAGAGGAGCTTTCCCAACTGGTTGCGCAGCTGTTATTGGTTGCCCAACATTCCCACCCGCTAATATTGTTATCAAAGCTTCCGTTGGTTACCAGGTTATTGCTTAAATAAGAAGTAACAGCATATTGCTGGAGTTTAGCGGGCGTTTCTTTTGCGCCTGCGTCTTTTAAACTGCGCCATCCTCTTACGGTATATTCGTTTTGTATTAACCCGTAGGAACCGCCGGCCGTATTGCCGTATTCGGCGGTATAAATGGGCATTTCATAATATGGATTGATATAATAGTTGTTTGAAAAACTGCTGAAATTAAGACCCGTTTCGGAGTAATGCCAATTTTGAACTTTAAGGGCAGTTTCGTTTTCATGAATATTATATAGAATGTTGCCCGATGTAACATTACCGGTTAACATCCCTCCAAATTCATCGTGTTCATAAACAAGCGAACCATTGTTGCAGTTAAAAACAGTGTTGTTTCTCACCTGGTTGGCAATACTGTTATGAATACTGATACCCCTGCCGACCACATTAAAAATGGTATTGTATTCAATAGTGGTATTGCCCGAATTATCATCCATACCAATTCCATTTACAAAAGGATCGGGCCTGAAGGGATAACTTTCTGCATTGCCCGTGGCATCGCTTACAATATTATACCGAACCGTGCAGCCGGTTCCGTTTCGGATGCCATTGGTAGTACCATAAGCATTAATGCCGGCTCCATCATCGGTGGTCATGCAAAACCGCTGAACCCTGTTTTTTTCAACCAGGGTGTTTTGATAATACTGTATACCATTGTATCCAATACTGTCGAGTATATTATTGCGGATAGAACCGCTGCTGCCGTTCATGTCAATACACTTATAGGCTATTTTATTGTCGGTGGCCCTGCCTGCAAGCATGCCAATGCGTTTAAAAATATTATCATTGATCGACACATTTGTAAAGCCGCCGAAGTACAATGCTTCGCAATGCACATCGTAAAAACGGCTGTTGCTGATGGTTACGTTTGCTTTATTGGAGCCGGTGATGGCATAGAGGTAAATGTTTTCAAAACTGCAGTTATCAACGGTTAAGCCGCTGGTTGGCGCTCCATAAATGGAGATGCCGTTTTTTTGCTGATGATTGATCTTAATATTGCTGATAGCAACGTTTGCACTGCTTTCTAATTTAATACCGTTATCATACCTGGCCGCTTCAACAGTATTGTTGGGCGGTGCCTGTCCATCAGCGGTTTTAAGGTAAAGCAGCTGGCTTTGTGCATCATAAAAATATTCAGTGGCAGTATCTACAAATGACAGCTTGCCCGAAAGATAGTAACCGGCGCCGGCAACAATGTTTGCTGCAGTTGGAGTATTAAATCCCAGGTAACTGTTTACCTGTACCGCAATGGTACGCTCTTCGTACAGGTACCTTGCGGTGCGTATATGTACGCCGGCGCCCTCATAAAAATTCCCGGTATTGGGCAAAGCCGCATCTGAAAAACCATTATTGGCATTGGCCCCGTCTGTAAATAAAAATCCGCTGTTTGGGTAGCGGGCAAGTTTTTGGGCCTGCCCGTTATAAAATACGAGTTGAGGATAAACCGGGCAGGCTGCACGGTAAATACCATTGCCCACGGCTTCCCAATTATTGATATACTCGCTTCCGCTGATCACCGCATCTGCCCCCGGGCCATAACTGGCAATGCTAACCGGGTTGAGGGCCGTACCCGAAGAAAACATCAGCAGTTCTCCCCGGAAAATTTCGCCTCTTTTAAATAGTAAGCGGTCGCCGGGAGATAAAAAGAGCGTACTTGCTTTTGCCAGTGAACGGAAAGGGCTGCTTTCGCTGATGCCTGTATTATTGTCGTTTCCTGTTGTGGAAAAATAATAGTCGGTGGCCTGTACGGTTAATGTTGCCAGGGAGAATAAAACTAAAACTAAGAACGAACGTAAATTTTTCATATCAATATGGTATATTTTTTTGACCCGGTGGGCCATATATCAAAAATAGAACCAAACCATTTAGCAGTTTGCAGGTCTTTAATGCTTTTTCTTGTCAATTATAATCGACAGGAAATTTTCGTGCTCGGAGAGGTAAGGGATAAATTGATCTTGTTAATGCTAATTCCTGTGGGTGATCTTCCGGGATAAGATTTTTTTGCCATCGGCATACACCGCCACCACGTATAATCCTTCGCTCCAGTTGGCAAATGGGATCTTATAGGTATTGAGTGTATTGGCCGACTGCCGGTTGGTTTTATTGTAAACCCGCTGGCCCGAAAAACTGTAAATGGAAACCTGCACTGCAGCAGCATTTTCGAGCAATACTTTTACGGTAAGATCTGTTTGAACCGGGTTGGGGCCAATGCTGATGCCGGGTGCCAGGTTGAGGCAGTTGGGCACGGCCACAGAAATGGAATCGAGGTAAAAACTGGTGTCGGCTTCTACTGTCATTTTTATGCGGTACCAGGCTGTTCCTTCGGGCTGGCCCTGCAGGTCGTCGGTAATATTAAGATTGCGCAGTGAAAAATCGCCTGTTTGTACCAGGCTGTCTACAACGGTATAATTTGTTTCACCCGAAAGTTTTCTTTCCACCACCACACTTTCCTGGTTGCCGGCTTTTACAGCTATTTGCAGGGCAGCTTCGCAATCATTTATGCTGATCTGTTGTGTGTATAAACTTTTAGTGAGGTTAACAAAGGCTTTTTTAACATCCGGAATTCCATAGCCCACCCGGTCGTTTGGATTGCTATAGCGGCTGGCCGATCTTTGGAGTGCATCAATAATGGCCATATTATTTACTTCGGGAAAAGCCTGCCATAAGCAGGTGGCAATGCCTGCCATATTGGGACAGGCAAAAGAAGTGCCGTTACCAAAAACTGGTAAACCATTTGAGGTACTTGATACCGCTGTACGCCAACCCACGGCTGCCACGCCGGGTTTCACCTGCCCGTCGGAACTGGGTCCATAACTGCTGAAACTTGCTACATTACCCAGGGTATCCACAGCGCCAACTGCCAGTACACTGTCGGCATCAGACGGTGTAATAAGGTAATGCCAGCCACTGGTACCTTCGTTTCCGGCAGCTACAATATTGAGCATACCTTTTTTGGCAGCCATGTCGGCAGCCCTTGCACTGATGCTGGTATTGCCATTCATATCTGCATAAGTATAACTGAGCGATGCGTCATCAAAATCGTAATAACCAAGTGAAGTAGAAGTGATATCAACGCCCAGGCTGTCGGCACGCTCTGCAGCAGCTGCCCAGTTCTGTTCCTCAATGGGGTATTCGCTGGCCACGTCTTCTGTTCGGTATAAATAAAAACCCGTTTTGGGAGCGGTGCCTACAAATGTTCCGGGTATATTGGCAGCAATGGTGCTCAGGCATTGCATACCATGAGAATTGTCTTCATCCACACTTGGTTCATTGGCCACAAAATCCCAGGTGCCCAGTATCTGATTGTTGCTGCGGATACTGTCGAAACTGGGGAGGCTCAGGTAATGGAAAAACCCCGCATCCATCATGGCCAGTTGCATACCCTGGCCACGAAAGCCCAGGTTATGCAAAAAATGCCCGTTGTGGATCTTCACCTGGCCGTTGCTTCTTCCGTAACTGTACACATCATAAAGTGATTCAGGAAAACCGCCACCGCTGCCGGCCTCGGCAAACTGCGGCACATCCAGTTCTTTGTTTACCGGTATTTGTCCGCTTGTTAAGGATGCCACAGGCGCTGCACTTATTACAAAAGGCATGGCATTTATTTTGGCAATGGCGGCCGGGTCGGTTGTTCTGATGGCAACCTGGTTAAGCCATTTAGAAGTATTGAGGATCGTTACGGCACCTGCAAGCCTGATACTATCGAGGTAACGGGAGGTTACAGGCAGATCTGTACTGTCAACAGGAATATTATAACGTGTTCTGCGGTCAATGGCCCGCTGGCTTAAAAATTGAGATGGATTGGCAATGCTGTATGTATTGAATGCCTTGTCCTTTAAGCGCACAATATACCTCGTTAACTGCCCCTGGGCAGCAATAGAAAAAAACAATAAAAACAAGGCGAGTAATTTTTTTGCCATAACCATTGGATGTGGCGGCAAAATAAACCAAAATTCCGAGAAAGCTGCAGCAGATTTATAAACAAGTTATATAGAAAAAGGCATCACAAGGGGCTACCTTGTAATGCCTTAATAATAAATCAAATAGCCAGTTAAAAATTTATCCTTTTACAAATAATTGGTTTAAGGTTTGCCCGTTCTGTTCTTTAATGATAAGCAGGTAGGTTCCGGCTGGCAATAATGCAATATCAATTGTATTGGAATAGATGGTACCCACTTTCAGTATCCTTCCCTCACAGGACGCAACCTGGTAGGTATTATTCCGGAACTGTGCATAATTTTCTATAAATATTTACCTGTTGCAGGGTTTGGATAAAGACGGATGCTTTTTTGAACCCCGCCCGCTCTCAACACTTTGTTGTAAAATGATCTGCCGTTTTGTTCTATCACTTTTACCCTGTAAAATTCATAATTATTTGCCCGGCAATGGCGGTATGAAGCGGCACCTGTTTTGTTTGATACGGCCTCTTCGCCAATCTTTTTAAATGAAGTGCCGTTATGGCTGCCTTCTATTTCAAATTTTTCAATTCCGGCCTGGTCTCCAATTGTCCAGGAGATACAAGATTGGTTATCTCTTATTTCAATACCGGCATCATCGAGTTTTACCGACAGCACACCAAAACTTATACAGCCGGTACTGTTGCAAACTGTACCACCACATGAACTGCTCCCGGTTTTTGAATCAAAGTTTACCTGTATGCTTGCGGTGCAGGAACAGGTGAAATCATACGAAACACAACGCTCCACGCCAGCTTGTCCTGATGCATCGGCGCAAAAGCTAAAACTAGGGGTTGGGGCGGTTACACAACTTGTGCCGCAGTAAATACGTGCCGAAATACTTTTAGCGCCGTTGGTGGGATTTGTAAAACAGAAACTCAGGCGGAAATTACAGGTTCCATCCCCGTTATTGGAGAGGCTGGTAAACGTTATCGAACCCGGCGTACAGAAGGGCAGGAGCCTTGTGCAAATGCTTTGTGCTGAACTAAAAGAATCAGCAATACCAAAAACAACAGGAGTATAAGTTTTTTCATTATTTAAGAATGTTTGGGTTTCCTGAATGTAACAGTGTTATTGCATCATATGGTTGGCGGCCGAAGCATTTGTTTTCGAACGCAAGGGTACCCAATCTGCCTTTTATAGCGTAAATATTTATAATTTGTTGTGTATTTTGTAGTATTTTTCTTACAAATAAAAAAGCCCCCGTTACCAGGGGCCTTTCTTATTTTCTTAAAAATCAATTATTTCTGCTTAGCTACGGCTGTACTTGCTTTTGCCCTGCTGATCTTCTTTGCAGGCTTTGCCTTTGCTTTAGTGGCGTTGGCTTTGGATGATGCGGGAGTGGCTGCTAAAGTAGCTTTTGCTTTCTCGGGAGCTTTTGCGGGCGTCCAGGAATTGGCAGTATTTGAGCCTCCGGCACCGCTTTTGTATTTAGCATAATCGTCTTTAGTTAAAACTTCCCCTTTTATAGTGATGCTCTTCATATCTTCTGCTCCGGCAAATTTTACGGTAAGGTGCTTTTCAAAATTACCTACGCCGGCAGCATTATAAGTGGCTTTTATTTCGCCACTCTGGCCCGGGGCAATAGGAGATTTGGTATAATCGCCGATGGTACAGCCGCAGGTTGGGTTTGCCTGTTCAATGATCAATGGCTCTGTACCGATATTTGTTACAACAAAAGTTGCGGTGGTTGGGTTGCTCTGTTCCAGCTTGCCCATATCAATTGTTTCCATTTTGAACTTAGCCACTTCGTCGGCCTTTTTTTGCGCAAATCCAAAACTGAAAGCAGACAGGGCAATGGCAGAAAAGAATAATTTTTTCATTCGTATAATTTTTTAAATGTTTAATTTTTAAGATCGTTCATGCTTTCGTTGGCAGGGGCGCTGGCTGCGGGGGTTTTCCAAACCTCGCCTTTAATATTTACTACTTTGGTTTGACTGCCATTGTAGATAATTGTGATCGTTTTGTTGAACGGGCCTTCTGCCGCAGCATTATATCCTACGGTTATTTGGGTGCTCTCGCCCGGGGCAATAGTTTTTTCCTTATCCCATACCGGTGTAGTGCATCCGCAGCTTGCCTGAACATTGTCTAGTTTAAAAGCAGCTTTGCTGGTATTGGTAACGCTGAAAATATGGGTTACCGGTTTGCCCTGCGGGATCTTTCCAAAATCATATTCAGCTTCTTTCATTGAAATGCCATCGGGTTGTGGTGCTGCAGCTACGGTGGTGCTTGCCCCGGGGGCAGTATGATTATGACCATCGTGTTCATTGTGCTGTGCAAAAGAAATAAAACTGCCCAGGCCACAAAAGGTTGCAAGTAATAATTTTTTCATTCTTGGTATTAATTTTATAGGAGTCAAAGATAATAAAACGTGCATATTATTGGTAAATTGTAGCCTTCTTTACCGATTTTTAACAAACAGGGTCATTTTTGGGTAAGTTTGCAATAATTTTAAGAAATATGGAGCACATTCAAAATACCGACAACCTGCAGGAGCGAAAACTTAGCTTTGAAAGGTTCAGGGATGAGGTGTTAAAAGATTATAAACTGGCTTGTATCAGCCGCGAAACCAGCCTGTTGGGTCGTCGGGAAGTGCTTACAGGCAAGGCTAAATTTGGCATATTTGGCGATGGAAAAGAATTGGCACAGGTGGCCATGGCAAAGTTCTTCAGGCCCGGTGATTTCAGGAGTGGTTATTACCGCGACCAAACCTTTATGTTTGCTGCAGGCCTTGCCACTGTGGAACAATTTTTTTCTCAATTATATGCCGATCCCGATGTAAATCATGATCCTTTCAGTGCCGGCCGGCAGATGAATGCCCATTTTGCCACAAAAATGGTGGATGAAGAGGGTAACTGGCTTCCACTTGCTTCTTTTAAAAATGTATCCAGCGATATTGCGCCCACCGCAGGGCAGATGCCCCGTGGGCTGGGGCTTGCATTTGCCTCCAAAACATTCCGCAATGTACCTGCCCTGGGCAAGTATACAGAATTGAGCAATAACGGAAACGAAATATGCTTTTGCACCATTGGCGATGCATCTACCAGTGAAGGGCATTTTTGGGAAACCATCAATGCCGCCGGTGTGTTAAAGGTCCCGCTTGCCATTTTTGTATGGGACAATGGTTACGGAATATCTGTTCCCAAAAAGTTTCAAACAACCAAGGCTTCCGTATCTGATGCCCTGGCGGGCATGAAAAAAACAGACGGAACAAACGGTATCGATATTTATAAACTGAAAGGATGGGATTATGCAGGCATGTGCGAAGTGCTGGAACCTGCTATTCAAAAAATAAGGGATGAGCATACACCTGCTTTATTTCACATAGAGGAAATTACCCAACCCCAGGGACATTCCACTTCGGGAAGCCATGAGCGTTACAAAACACCCGATCGTTTGCTTTGGGAAAAAGAATGGGATTGCATCAGGCAGATGCGGCAATGGGTGCTTGCCAATGCCCTTGCAGAAGAGGAAGAGCTGCAACTCATAGAAACGGAGGCAAAAGAATCTGTGCGGGAGGGTAAACAGCAGGCATGGGAAAAATATATTAACCCGGTAAAAGAACTTGTATCGGAAGCTGTACGGCAAATAGAACAGGCTGCGGGCGGAAATATAGAGATACAAAAATTGGTGAATGAGCTCAACCTGTTAAGGGAACCCTTACGCAGGGATGTGTTAAAGGCATTGGCCACTGCTGTTCAGTTGCTCGAAAACAACGGAAGCCACAGCACCCCTTTAAAAAAGTATTACAATAACCTGTACCAGTCTCTCTCAAAAACATATGATGCGTACCTGTATAACGAGGGCCCAAAGTCGGCGCTCAATGCCGCCGTAACGGCTGCAGAATATGATCCCGATGCGCCTCTGGTAAACGGCTTCGAGATACTTAACAGGTATTTTGACGAACTTTTTTCTGCAAATGAGAAAGTCATTGCATTTGGAGAGGACCTTGGTCATATTGGCGATGTAAACCAGGGTTTCAGCGGCCTGCAGGAAAAACATGGCAAACTTAGGATATTCGATACCGGCATCCGCGAACTTACGATCATTGGGCAGGGTATTGGCCTGGCACTTCGCGGGCTGCGGCCTATTGCAGAAATTCAGTATCTCGATTATTTATTGTACGGGCTGCAGCCTTTAAGCGATGATGTGGCAACCACACATTTTCGTACGGCAGGGCAGCAGAGCGTTCCGCTGATCATACGAACAAGGGGACACAGGCTCGAAGGTATCTGGCATAGTGGAAGTCCTATGGGAATGATCATACATGCTTTGCGCGGGATATATGTTTGTGTACCCCGCAATATGGTGCAGGCCGTGGGTATGTACAATACATTATTGCAGGGCAACGATCCCGGCCTGATAGTGGAATGCCTCAATGGCTACAGGCTCAAAGAAAAATTGCCTTCCAATTTACTGGAGTACAGCATCCCGTTAGGTATTCCCGAAGTAATAAGGGAAGGAGAAGATATTACGCTGGTAAGTTATGGATCTACCCTTCGCATTGTACTGGAGGCTGCAGAAACTTTGCAGCAGCAAGGCATTAGTTGCGAAGTGGTGGATGTGCAAACCTTATTGCCTTTCGATATCAATCACCGCATTGCACAATCGCTTAAAAAAACAAACCGCATCGCTTTCATAGATGAGGATGTGCCGGGCGGAGCGGCAGCGTATATGTATAATAAAGTGATGGAAGAACAGGGTGGGTATAAATTTTTGGATGTGGCGCCCCGAACAATCACTGCCAAAGCACACAGGCCTGGTTATGGCAGCGATGGAGATTATTTTGGAAAACCCAATGCAGAGGATATGGTAAGGGTTGTAAAGGAAATGATGGCCGAGTAAATGCTGGGTTCTTGTAAACCGGATTTCATAATTATTAAACATAATAACATGGCTATTGTAAAAGTTATTGAAGTAATTGCCACTTCGGCTGTTAGTTTCGATGATGCGGTTAAACAGGGTGTAAAAGAGGTTTCTAAAACTGTACGGAATATCGATTCGGTTTATGTTAAAGACATGAAAGCACATGTTAAAGACGGGGAAATAACATCTTATGGTGTTGTTTGCAAGGTTTCTTTCCGTGTGGATGATTAGCAGATCGCTTCATGCACTATATTAAAAGCTTCTTACTGATCTTCTTCCCCTTAACTGTTGCCGCACAGCAGCAGATGGGAGATTTTATGGTTGTTGGCCCCGAAACAAAATATCTCTCGGGCTTCAATTACCGGGTCTACCAGTCTAAAACCGGGTACCTGTGGATCTGTACCATGAACAGCGTGGTGCGTTTTGATGGCAAACGGTATAAGAATTTTTTTTCTGATTATTCAAATCCAAATTCCACTACAGACAATGTTGCGGTTGATATTGCAGAAGATAAAAATGGCGATTTATGGATCGCCGGTCACAGCAAAGGGGTGGCCCGGTACAACCAGCGAACCGGCTTATTTAAGAAATATCCTGTACTCAGCAATGATAATAATCCCATTTACGGTATTAACCGGGTTATAAATGATGCAGAACAGCAGTTGTGGTTTGGCACAGCCGGCCGCGGCCTTGCCCGTTATAATTTTAAAAAAGATACATTCGATTTTTTTTACCCGGAACCGGGTTACCCGAAAGACGGCACATTGCGGGGCTTTAATCATATCTCTGATATCCTGCAGGACCCTGAAAATAGTAACCTTTTGTGGCTTGCCAGTTTTCATGGACTTTACCTTTTTAATAAAACCGCTAAAAGTTTTACAAAATATGCATATCCCGGGGCCAACCCGGTAGAAGATATTCTCATCAATGATATCGAACTTCAGCAGAATGGGTTGATGTGGGTGGGTACCTGGGGTAAGGGTATGAAATGTTTTGATACCCGGCAGAAAAAATATACAAACCGGCCAATCCCATTATTTGCAGATGTGGTGAACGATATCAAGGCGATTAATGATTCCACCCTTTACACTGCATGTCTTTCCCAGGGTTTGATCAGGTACCATATACGGTCAAATACAGCCGATAATATTACGCCTTTGATGAACCAGCTTTCTCCCGGCAAACAAAAATTACAGGCTGTACAGAAAATATCCATTACACCCGACGCAGGCATTTTTGCCGGGGGTAATTTTTATTTGTTTCAGCAGCACCCGTTTTACAAAAGACTGGCAAAGAACATTGAGCTTGGGAATGATCCTGCCGATCAATTGAATGGCATTGTATGGGACCGGTCAAAAAACGAATACTGGTTTTCTACCTATGTGTCGGTTTATAATATGGACGAAAATTTTGTGATACGAAAAAAAATTAAACTGCCCTCATTGCATGGAGAAGAGAACCTTATTTATGGTATCTGTATTGATGCAAAAAATGATATCTGGATAACCACAGCGAAACAGGGGCTAAAGATACTTAACCGTTCATCGGCACGTTTTGAAAAACCATTAACACAGCTGCAATTGCCCGATTCTTTGTTAACAGCTGTTTCGGCCATAAACACCGATAGTGCCGGAAACCTTTGGTTGTATGGAAAAGAAAAATTTTGGTATTGCAATGTTTTTAAGGGAACGGGTAAATCATTTCCCTTGCAATGGGATGCGGCGTACAGGGGACAGCGCTTACTAAAAGGCATCAACCTGCTGGTGAGCCCCCGGGGCGAGGCATGGATGTTTTCCCAGCAGGGAATTTTCATCTATAACCAGGCAGGCTTTGTAAAACACATTTTCAAAACGGGTAATACCAGGAATGACCTGGCCAGCCAAACTGCATTGGTAGGCGGTTTTAACAGGAAGTACAGGAATATCTGGTTTTCGGGCGGGGACGGCTTGCAGGTAATGAACTATGATAACTACGAAATTCTCGCCAATCATACGGTGGCAGATGGGCTTCCTTCCATGGCCATCAGGGGAACGGTGGTGGATTCAACGGGGCGTATTTGGGTTGCCGGGGCATCGGGCCTGGGTTATTTTGACCCCACCAAAAAAATATGGCAAACCTATAATCGTTTCGATGGGCTTGAATCTGATTACCTCGACCAGGGCCTTTTTGTTACGGCCAATAATATGATAGCCATACCGCAACCCAATGGCTTTTCATTGTATGAACCTTCAGATATTATGGTGTCTACAGGCCAGCTTAAACTGCGCATCACCTCACTAACCATTAACAATGAACCCTATGCAGATTCTGTTTTGCCCGAGTTTATCAGTAAACTGGACCTTGCATATAATAAAAATAATATTGAGATAGAATACGCAGCAATGGATTGGGTTTATCCCGGCAAAACAAATTACCGTTACCGCATAGAGGGAATCGAAGGTCAGCAAACCTGGATGCCCAATAACGATGCCCATCTTAACCTTACTGCACTTCAGCCCGGGGAATATGTGTTGCACCTGCGTGCATTAGGAAGCAGCGGAAACTGGTCGAACGAAATTATTTTGCCCATTACCATCCATCCCCCGTTTTGGAAAACGGCCTGGTTCATTGGCCTTGTATTAATTTCTTTATCGGGAATGATCTACTGGTTTGTAAAATACCGCATTGCACAGGTTAAAAAATTAGACAGTATGCGTAACAATATCAGCAGGAACCTACACGATGATATTGGGGCTTCGCTGAGTAATATCGGCATATTGAATGAGCTTGCCAAACGCAATGTTGATGAGGACAGCGGCCGGGCAAAAGAATACCTGGGCCGGGCAGCCGAAGATATTCAGCATATCAGCGAAAACCTGGGAGATATTGTGTGGAATATCAATCCTATGTTCGATAATATCAATAACCTCCTCATACGCATGAAACGCTATGCAGCCGATATGACAGATGGGAGAAATATTCATTGTGAATTTGATTTCCCCGAGAACCTGGATGTTAACCTTCCAATGGATAAACGAAGGGATCTTTACCTTTTATTTAAAGAAGCCATCAATAACCTGGCAAAGCACTCAGGGGCAAAAAAGGCTGTTGTGCGGATAGCTGTTATGGGCTCGCAATTGAAGCTCCTGATAGAAGATGATGGAAAAGGTTTTGATGCATCGCTGCAGAAAGAAGGAAATGGACTGCATAACATGAAGCAGCGGGCCGGCCTGCTGCATGCTAAAATAGATTTAAGTTCGTTCCCGGGCAAGGGCACCCGGCTTATACTGGAAATGCCCATTTAACCGCTTTAGTATTACCCAAAAGGGGAATTGCTATATTTAATGGCAACTCATAATTTTACAGCATGCCCATCAACCTGGTTATTTACGAAGACAATACACGCCTGCGGGAAAGCCTTGAGCTGCTGCTGGCAAATGACCAGCTGTACCGGTTGAAAGGTGCCTTCGCTAACTGCAATACAGTGCAAAAAGATATGCTGGCCACCGAACCCCAGCTGGTGATCATGGATATTGATATGCCCGGTATGAATGGCATTGAAGGGGTTAAAAAAATAAAAGAAAACCACCCCGAAATAAAAATTGTGATGCATACGGTTTTTGAAGACGACAACCGTATTTTTGAGAGCATCTGCGCCGGGGCGGATGGTTACCTGCTGAAAAATACGCCGCCTGCCAGGCTGCTGAGTTCGCTCCGGGAAGTAATGGAAGGCGGTGTGCCCATGAGCCCCTTTGTTGCACAAAAAGTATTTCAGCATTTCAGAAATAAGGAGGTGCAACCCGATTATAAACTCACTGCAAGGGAAAAAGAAATTCTGCAACTGCTGGTAAAAGGAAACAGCTATAAGATGATCGCCAATGAACTGCATATTTCTGTAGACACTGTAAAGAAACACTTGCAGAATACCTATCATAAACTGCATGTAAGCTGTGGCACAGAGGCCGTGGCAAAAGCATTGCAGCAGAAAATTGTACGGGTTGAGTAAAACACAGTACCCCTTTGATTTGCATACCCTGCTTGCCTGAACAATTGTGATAATTAAATCCCGTAATGCGTTTAAAAAAACTCATTCCGGGCAATTGAATTTTCAATGTTATTTTGTAACAGTAAAATTTTAATATATGAAGCAGCTGGTCTTATTTTTTTTAATTGCATTGGGTATTGAAATGGCTGCATCCGGCCAAACCGTAGTGATCAGTAATTCACCTGCACCTGCGCAGGATCCAACTGCCATGCTGGAAGTGAGAAAAACACTGAATGCAAAACTGAATCTCCGTTCTTTAAATTATACAGATACATCATGGCTGCAACTAAGCAATCGTAACGGATCAAATGAGGGATCGGATTTTAACATCATTGCAATAAAAGAAGATGGCCTGTATTTTAATACCCGGTCTGATTTGACCAATCTAGTAAACGACAGTCTTTTTACCATGCTTAGAACAGGCTATATTGGCATAGGCACAAGATCGCCCTCAGCAAAGTTGGACCTAGTAGGTAATCTAAGGATAAGAGACGGTAACCAGGCTGCAGGAAAAGTGCTGGTTTCTGATGCCAATGGCTTTGGAAGCTGGCAGCCCGCAACAGTTGGCTTTGAGGCAATCGGTTCCTTTCCGGCCATTTCAAATTTTCAATCCATTAGTGCAGGAGGAGGCACGCCTACGGTTGTAACTATTTTTAACAATGAGCAAAATGATGTGAATGACTTATATAATCCGGCAACAGCTATATTTACAGCTCCTGCTAACGGCACTTATCATGTGGATGTAAACCTGGGTTATCAAAACTGTTCATCTGGAGATTATATTGTTTATCTGCAACAGGTCAGTGCAGGAGGGGTGGTTGCTGACCTGAGAATTGCAACGCAAACCATACCTCCGGGGGCTTCAATTAATCATGATCTGCAACTGGGTATTTCCTGTAATGTTACCTTAACTGCGGGTACAAGATTGCGGGTGGCTACAAACCATAACGCATTGGGAGGCCAGCTAATTTTTGGGGCTTTTTATTCCTGGTTTAATGTGCACAGGGCCTTTTAATTATTTCAGGTTGTGATAAACTTTCTGCACATCTTCATCCTGTTCCAGCCTGTCAACCAGTTTTAGTACTTCGTTGGCTTCTTCTTCACCCAGTTCAACAGTATTAACCGGGATGCGGGTTAGTTCTGCCGTTGCCACTTCAATGCCTTTTTCTTCGAGGGCCCTGGCCATATTGCCAAATTCATTGTAGGCAGTGCGGATAATGATATTGTTTTCGCTGTCTTCACCAATTTCTTCCAGTCCGTAATCGATCAGGTCAAGTTCAAGTTCTTCCAGGTTTTGACCGGTATTTTTAATTTTAAATTCACCCATGCGGTTAAAGGTAAATGCCACACTTCCGCTGGTGCCCAAAGCGCCGTTGCCCTTGGTAAAATGCATACGTACATTGGCCACGGTACGGGTAGGGTTGTCGGTGGCGGTTTCCACCATTAAAGCCACGCCATGCGGGGCATAGCCTTCGTAAGTGAGCTCTTCGTAATTACTGGTGTCTTTGCCCATGGCACGCTTAATGGCTGCTTCCACCCTGTCTTTGGGCATATTGCAGGCTTTGGCATTCAGGTAGCATCTTCTTAGTGCAGGATTATTGTCGGGATCGGGACCGGCAGCTTTTACCGCAATGGCAATTTCTTTTCCAATGCGGGTGAAATTTTTTGCCATTTTATCCCAGCGGGCAAACATGGCGCTTTTACGTACTTCAAATATCCTTCCCATAATTTATTATTTAACGTTCAAAAGTTCAACGTTTGGGCGGCAAAAGTACAGAAATCAAATTTTGCCGCCAAGTGCCATTAATAAAGCTCCGGGTTTTGAATGGGTACACTGTTTCAGTTAATTTTGCATCCATGCAAAACTACTCTTACCGGCAACTGTACGAATTTTCGCGGGAAATTTTTTTAAAAATCGGATGTCCCGCCACAGATGCCGAAACGGCAGCCAAAGCACTGCTGAGTGCCGATCTGAGGGGTGTGGACAGCCATGGCGTGGCAAGGCTCAGTGGCTATGTACGCTTATGGGAAGTGAACAGGGTAAAGGCTGCGCCGATGCTTAAAATCATTCATGAATCACCATCAACGGCTGTAGTTGATGGCGACAGCGGGCTGGGCCTGGTAGTGGCGCCATATGCCATGAATGTTGCTATTAACAAAGCTAAAAATGCAGGTACAGGCTGGGTGAGCGTACAAAACAGCAATCACTTTGGCATTGCAGGTTACCATGCCATGATGGCCCTTCCGCATGATATGATCGGCATTGCTATGACCAATGCCTCGCCCCTGGTTTCGCCAACATTTGGTAAAGAAAGGTTATTGGGAACCAATCCTATTGCAGTGGCAATTCCGGCAGGAAAAGAACAACCATTTGTTGCCGATTTTGCCACCACTACTGCCGCCAACGGAAAGCTTGAAATACTGCAGCGAAAAAACAAATCACTTCCGCCCGGTTGGGTGCAAACAAAAGACGGGAAGCCAAGTACCAATGCGCATGAATTGAAAGAAGGGGGTGCATTGTTGCCATTAGGAGGCGACCGTGAGCATGGAAGTCATAAAGGGTATATGCTGGGCAGCATCGTGGATGTTTTTTCGGCAATCCTGAGCGGGGCAAACTTTGGCCCCTGGGTACCACCTTTTCCTGCCTACCTGCCCATGCCAGCCAATATGCCCGGAAAAGGGATCGGCCACTTTTTTGGAGCCATGCGAATTGATGCTTTTCGTACTGCTGCAGCGTTTAAAAACGATATGGATACCTGGATACAAAAATTCAAAACCTCGGTTCCGGCAAATCCGGGCCAGCCGGTCATCATACCAGGCGAACCCGAAATTAAAATAGAAAAGGAGCGGATGGAAAAAGGGATCGATCTGCTTCAACCGGTGGTGGAAGACCTCATGCTGCTGTCAAAAAAGTTTTCGGTGGCGCTTGAGTAGTTGAGCTTTAGTCTTTATTTTTGTTTACTGCTTTCATCCCCCGGTTTCTTCCATCTGAAAAAATGCCCTCATGTTAACGCATTATTTAAAATAAACATACTCATTTAATGAAAGTGATGAAATTTGGCGGCACCAGTGTTGGTAAGCCGCAACGTATGAGGGAGGTGGCAAATTTAGTAACTGCATCGGCAGAACCGGTCATTGTGGTTTTGTCGGCTTTAAGCGGTACCACAAATGCACTGGTTGAAATAAGTGATTTACTGGGAGCCGGAAACAGGGCAGGGGCAAAAGAAAAAATATCAGCGCTTTCAAATCACTATAAACAATTTGTGGAGGAACTCCTGAGCGACCAGGCAGCAAAAGATAAAGCAAACGCAATACTTGCAGAACATTTTGAATTTTTAAATATCATATTAAAAATTTCTTTCAGTGAGGCGCTCAATAAAGATATTTTGGCCCAGGGTGAGTTGCTGAGTACTAAACTCTTTTCGGTATACCTGCAGGAGCAGCGGGTGCAACACCAACTGGTTCCGGCATTGGAATTTATGACACTCGATAAACAGGATGAGCCGCAGGTGGGCGCCATTAAGGTAAAGCTTACCCAGTTGCTTAATGAACATCCGGGTAACAGCATTTTTATTACCCAGGGATATATTACAAAAAATGCAAGAGGCGAAGTGGATAATTTAAAACGGGGCGGCAGCGACTATTCAGCTTCCTTAATTGCTGCAGCCATTGGCGCATCAGTTTGCGAAATATGGACCGATATAGACGGCATGCACAATAACGACCCCCGAGTAGTGGAAAAAACCAGGGCTGTAGACCAGTTAAGCTTCGATGAAGCAGCAGAGCTCGCTTATTTTGGGGCAAAAATCCTTCACCCCGCCAGCATCTGGCCTGCCCAATTTTACAACGTGCCGGTAAAACTCCTTAATACAATGGCCCCTTCTGCTGCAGGAACACTTATTACAGAAACTGCAGGCAGCACCGGCGTTAAAGCGGTGGCAGCAAAAGATAACATCACAGCTATTAATATTAAAAGCAGCCGTATGTTACTGGCTTATGGTTTCTTAAGAAAAGTGTTCGAGGTGTTTGAAAAGTACCGTACATCTATAGATATGATCACTACCTCTGAAGTAGCTGTTTCGGTTACGATCGACAGCGATATATATATCAATGATATTATAAAGGAACTGGAGGCTTATGGTTCGGTTGAGGTTGACAAAGGACAGTCGATCGTATCCATTGTAGGCAACGAGATCAGCAGTACCGAATCCATCATGAAGAAGCTTTTTGATTCTGTTGCTGATATACCGGTGCGGATGGTTAGTTATGGCGGCAGCAAGCACAATATTTCTTTGCTGATACCTTCTGCTTATAAAGAACAAACATTGCAGGCATTAAATAAAGGCCTTTTTGGCCTGTAAGATTGCTGTGGAAAAACATTGAAAACTTTTTTTTAAGGCACTCACAATAAAGCATACCCGTTTTACGTCTTAAATACGGTTTTTCATAGGATATTGGATTAAAACGGGCTGCGATTTCCATCACGGCCCCTTTTTTATTTATACCCACCAGGCTGTATTTAACCCCCTTTTTTATGAAATTTTTACATTAAAGCCACCAGGCATAGGCAGCGTTTTAAGCTAAAATATCGTCTATATATCGGTTTTTCATAGGATATTGGATTTAAAACGGGCTAAGATTTCTATCATAGCCCTTTTTTTTGCCCTTTTGAAGCTGTTTGCCTACTTTAAATGATGATTTTTACGCATAACTCTTTTATTTTAATGCCCGTATAAAAAAACCGGCATTTCTTTTGATATATAAATACTTTGAGTATTTTTACGCCCTGAAACCTTTTTTTCTTTTAAGCGTCTCAAAATTCTCCCTTCTGATATCCCTCTTAAAGACCTTTTCCCGTCCTTGATTTACTATTTTACCTAAAACCATTTTTTCGATGGCTACAAGAAAATTGATGCTTTTTATACCGGTAATTGCACTGGTACTACATTCCTGCACTTCTACAAAAGAAGTGGCATATTTTAAAAATATTCCGGATAAGGCTTATGCCCCGGCCCAGGAGTTGGTGGAAGCACCTTACCAACCTGGTGATATATTAAGTATAAGGATCAGCAGTCCCGACCCCGAGGGAACCGCACTTTTTAACAGCAATAATATAAACGTCAGCAGAAGTTCTACTGCTACCGGTGCGCAAACGGAAGCAGGGGGCTACCTGGTAAACCCCGAAGGCAATATTCAATTGCCCATACTGGGCAGTATGAAGGTGGCAGGGATTACCAAAACAGAACTTAAAAAAAATATCATCAATTTCATCCTGTCAAAAAAATTACTGGTAGATCCTGTAGTTGAAATACGACATATGAATTTTGAAGTAACGGTGCTTGGTGAGGTACAAAAGCCAACTGTAATAACTGTTCCAAGCGAGAGGATATCCCTGGTGAAAGCACTTGGTTTGGCCGGTGATCTTACCATTTATGGCAAGCGTACCAATATTTTACTGATAAGGGAAGAAGATGGCAAACGGATCACAAAACATATCAATATTAATTCAGATAAATTTATCAGCTCTCCATACTATTACCTGAAACCAAATGATGTGATATATGTAGAACCCAACGGGGCTAAAATTGCCTCTGCAAGCCGTACCCAGCAGGTACTGCCTTATGTAATTGCGGGTCTTTCTGCAGCCATCATAGTGCTTGACCGTGTACTTAAATAAATGAAAACATGTTAAAGGCTATTCCTAAAAAAACATCGCACGACGACGAGAACCTGATAAAGCAACTGATTGCAAAGTATCTGCCATACTGGCCGCTTTTTGTATTGGCGGCATTGGCAGCCTTGTCTGCAGGTTATTTTTATTTACGCTATACTGTTCCGCTTTATGAAGCAAAAGCTTCTGTTATTGTGAAAGATGAAAAAAAGGGTACCGATGAGTCTAAGCTCACAGAATCCCTGGTTACCATCAATTCCAAGCAGCTTTTAGAAAATGAAATTGAAGTGCTTAAGTCAAGGAAACTGATGGATAGTGTAGTACTTGAACAGCATTTGTATGCTACGATCATGCGCAAGGGAAAGGTCAATCATACTTCTGCCTATCTTACTTCACCGGTGCAGATAGAAGCGCAAAACCCTGATTCCTTTCGCGAAGCAAAAAAAATAAGTTTGTCGTACGACCGCAGCCGGGGTGCTGTTATGGTTGACAAACAGTACAATTACAGGTTGAACCAGTTTGTAAATACAAAATGGGGCTCATTAAAATTTGTGCCGAACCCCAATTATGCACCATCTGTAAATGCAGATGAAGAGGAAGAAGGGGATGAGTTTTATTTTAACCTGTTGGCCCCTAAAAAAACCACTTCACTGCTATTGGCAAAGCTGGAAGTAACGGCAGCCACAAAACTTTCCACTATTATAGAATTAAGGTTCAGGGACCCCATCCCTGAAAAAGCCGAAAATGTGCTGAATGGTTTAATGAAAGCATACCAGCTGGCAGGATTAAAAGCAAAGAACGACCTGGCAAGAAACACCCTTGCATTTGTAGAAAACCGCCTGGGTGATGTAAGCAAGCAAATGGATTCTATACAAAGAAGGGTGCAGGGATATAAAACGGGCTCAGGTGCTGTTGATATTGGGGCGCAGGGACAGTTGTTCTTACAGAATGTAAGTGATAACGATCAAAAATTAAGCGCTGTAAATACACAGTTGTCTGTGTTGGAGCAGGTCGAAAATTCTATCAGCTCAAGTGGTAGTACCGGGGCAATAGTTCCATCTACATTAGGTGTAAATGACCCTATGTTATCTCAAATGCTCGACAGGCTCTATCAAACTGAGCTCGAGTATGAAAAGTTAAAGAAAACAACCGGGGAGGGAAGTCCCAGGATGATTGCCATAAAGGACCAGATCGCCAAACTTCGTCCCGATATTATGGCAAACGTAAAAAACCAGAAGAAGGGTTTATTGGCTACAAGGTCAAATATCAGCGCCACCAACGGCAGGTATAATTCCATGCTCCGCTCTATGCCTCAAAAGGAGAAGCAGTTGCTGGAACTTACAAGAGATGAATCGACCCTGAACGGTATTTACCAATTTTTGCTGCAAAAGAAAGAAGAGAGTATCCTGTCTTTTTCTTCCAACATTTCAGACAGCCGGATCGTGGATACAGCGCAGGCCGGAAGCAACCCTGTAAGCCCCAATAAAAAGCTTATTTACGGTCTGCTGATGCTTTTGTTCCTGGGTATTGTAATGCTGTTTATTGCCATACGTGAATTTTTTACCGGCAAAATACTTTACAGGAAAGAAGTGGAGGATTTTACCAGTGTTCCGGTAATTGCCGAAGTGGCATTTGACAATACGGGTAAAAAAATAATAGTTGAACCAGGCAAACGAACATACGGAACGGAGGAGTTCAGGAAGATACGCTCTTCCCTTTCTTATCTTGGAATAAAAGATGAAAGAAAAAAATTGCTGGTAACCTCAAGCATATCCGGCGAAGGAAAGAGCTTTATAGCAGCCAACCTGGCCATCAGCATCGCATCCACCGGAAAAAAAACCGTTTTAGTTGATTTAGACCTTAATAATCCAACAATTGGCAAAATTCTTGCAGTAAAAAAAGATACGGGTGTGACAGACTACCTGATGGGCAAAAAAAGCGCCAAAGAAATCATCGGGAAGATTGGGGAATTTGAGAATTTGTATTATATTTCTGCAGGTACAATGATCGATGGCCCCTCGGAACTGCTGGCAAACGGCAGGATAAAGGAACTGATCAGCTATCTCGACGAAACATTCGACAGCGTGATCATTGATATTTCCCCGGTGGTGCTCGTTACAGATGCGTATATGATCTCTGGAATGTGCGATGCCACTTTGTATGTTGTGAGACATAAGTACACGCCAAAAATGATAATAAAACGTATGGATGAAAACAATGTGATTAATCCGCTATATAACACAGGTATTATTTTCAACGGTGTAAAAGGCCGTGGATTCTTTAAAAACAGTTATGGGCACGGATATGGCTACAGCTATGTTTATGGCTATAACGCAGAAGATAAAAAGAAAAGAAAATAACCTGTTATTTATCCGCCCTGTCCTTCCAAAATTCCTGCTAAACCTCCCGCTACATCCATTCAGTTTAATTACTGAACCTTGCTAAGCCATTTTGATTTTACAAATGCATGTTAACCTTTGGAAATTATTTGTATGAAGAAAAATTGGTATATCATTTACACAAAAGCCCAGTTTGAAAAAAGGGTGGCTTCTTTTTGCAGTAAAAAGAAACTGGAGTATTACTTGCCAGTCATCAACAGTTATGCCGCCGGGCGCTCTAAAAAAGGAAAGCAAACAAGCCGGCCATTGTTTCAGAGTTTTGTTTTTATTTATACGTCTGCAGAAGAACTGAACGAAATCAGAAAGGCCGATGGAGTGTTGAGTATACTGCACCTGAAAGATAAACCCGCCGTAATCAATTCTGATGAAATTGAAGCTATCAAAGGTTTTATTGAAGTATATCCTAATATAAAGGTCGAAAATTCATTGGTTAATTCCGGTGAACCAGCTAAAAAATTGAGCAATGCCTTTGAGCCTATCACCGGTAAAATATACTCTGTAAGCTACAAAGAAGTAAGACTCAACCTCCCATCAATGGGATTTACACTTGTGGCCAATCCGGGTGCAGATGAATTTAACACACATGCAGAAGAAATATCCATAAAAACTGCTTCCCATGCACACGCTTCATAACGCCTCTCTCCCAATATAAGCGTATATTGCAAAAAAATCCCAAATACAGGATTTATTAACCAACATTTGATAATACAGACAAACAGATTCAGCAAAAAATGAAGACAGCATTGATCACCGGCATAACCGGGCAGGATGGCGCATACCTGGCAGAACTACTACTGGCAAAAGGATACAGGGTACACGGATTAAAACGCCGCTCATCGCTAATTAATACAGACAGGGTGGATCATCTTTACCAGGACCCACACGAAACGGATGTGATGTTTAGTATGCATTACGGAGACATGACCGACAGTACAAATATCATACGTATTGTGCAGGAAACCCAGCCCGATGAAATTTACAACCTCGCTGCCATGAGCCATGTAAAGGTTAGCTTTGATACACCTGAATACACGGCAAATGCTGATGGAATTGGCACACTCCGTTTATTAGAAGCGGTACGCATTCTTGGGTTGGAAAAAAAGACAAGGATTTACCAGGCGTCCACATCAGAATTATACGGGTTGGTGCAGGAAGTTCCTCAAAAAGAAACCACTCCTTTTTATCCACGCAGCCCCTACGCGGTGGCAAAATTATACGGGTACTGGATTACCGTGAACTACAGGGAGGCTTATAATATGTATGCCTGCAATGGTATTCTTTTTAATCATGAAAGTCCGCTCCGCGGAGAAACTTTTGTAACAAGAAAGATTACCCGAGCCGTGGCAGCTATTGCAAAAGGAAAACAAAACTGTCTCTACCTTGGTAACCTTGATGCAAAGCGTGACTGGGGACATGCAAAAGATTACGTAGAAGCCATGTGGAGGATTTTACAACAGGAAGTAGCCGAAGATTTTGTTATTGCTACAGGCGTAACCACCACTGTGCGTGATTTTATAAGGATGGCTTTTGCCGAAGTGGGGGTTGAACTGGAGTTTAAAGGAGAAGGTGTGGAGGAAAAAGGATTTGTAAAAGCCAGCACCAATGAAAAGTACCAGGTAGAGGCAGGAAAGCAAGTTGTTGCGGTAGATCCTGCTTACTTCAGGCCTACAGAGGTTGAGTTACTTATTGGCGATCCAACAAAAGCAAAACAAAAACTTGGTTGGCAGCCAAAATACGACCTGGCTGCACTGGTAAAAGAAATGGTGGCAGCAGATCTCGAAAAAGTAAAAATTTAGTATTTTAAAAGTATGCAACTCAGCGATAAAATATACATAGCCGGTCATCGCGGCCTGGTTGGCTCGGCCATTATAAGAACATTGGAACAAAAAGGATATACCAACCTTGTTTACCTGCCTTCTAAAGAACTTGATCTGCGTAACCAGGCTGCTGTGAATGATTTTTTTGCAGCAGAAAAGCCAGACTATGTTTTTTTGAGTGCAGGAAAAGTTGGGGGGATCGTTGCAAACAATACCTATAGGGCCGATTTTTTATACGATAACCTTATGATAGCGGCAAACATTATGCATGCAGCGTTTGCCAATAAGGTTACCAAGCTGCTGTACCTTGGCAGTTCCTGTATTTATCCAAAAATGGCGCCACAGCCTATTAAGGAAGAATGCCTGCTTACCGGCGAGCTTGAGCAAACAAACGAACCTTATGCACTTTCAAAAATTGCAGGGATAAAACTTGCACAGGCATATAAAGACCAGTATGGGGCAAATTTTATAAGCCTGATGCCTACAAACATGTATGGCCTTAATGATAATTATCATCCTGAGCACAGCCATGTGTTGCCTGCACTTATACGCCGCTTTCATGAGGCAAAAAAAGAGGATAAGCCTGATGTGGTGATTTGGGGAACAGGGGCACCACGCAGGGAATTTTTATATGCCGATGACCTGGGGGAAGCCTGCGTTTTTATAATGAATGAATACAACGGGCGGGAAATTTTGAATGTTGGTTGTGGCGATGATGTAAGTATTAAAGAGCTGGCTGAATTGGTGAAGGAAGTCACCGGTTACCAGGGCAACCTTGTATTTGATACCAGCAGGCCCGATGGCACACCAAGAAAATTATTAGATGTTTCAAGGATACATGCTTTGGGATGGAAACATACAATTGGGCTGAAAGAAGGAATTACCAGAGCGTACAACGATTTTTTAAGTAAAAATACATAATGCCCTTTTTAGGTTTTAAGGCGCTTTACCAAAATGAGACTTGGATTCATCTTAGCGGGACTGGGCGTGTTGCTTTTTTTTGCATCATTGGCCTATTATGGCAACAAACGCAGCACCTACCTGCTTTTTGTAATTTATTTTCTTCCTTTTGTAGACCTTTGGGTTACACCTTCTTCGTTGGGTAACCTCTCTGTTTTTGACTTTATAACATTTGTAAGTGCCGCAATTTTTTTTAAAGACATATCCTCTGTTACAAGAGGAAACAGGTTTTACGTATTTGTATTTGTACTTTTCTTCCTGCTAATGCTTTTTGGCAGCATAGCTTCAGAATTTGTAAGCTGGTCGCTCATACATATTCCACCCATACTCACACCGTTTATTTATGCTGCACTTCTCATGCGGGAACTGCGTGAAAATGACCTTTTTTTACACCGGCTCATTGCTGCGTTAAAAACAACAGCCCTCGTGGGCGTATTCTTTGTGCTGATGCAGATGTTGGTGGGCGTTGGATTTACACACTACGATACCCTTAATACAAATGTGCTCGATAGCAGCGGCACCAGGTACCCCGGCTTTTTTATGGACGCCCAGGTAAACGGTGTATTTATGAGTATGACCGGTTTTTTATTTTTAATCAATTTCAGCGATCCTTCCAAACCGGTTTTTAAAAATTACTGGCAGTTCGGGCTGCTGGTTGGGGCTGCTGTTATGGCCGGATCGCGTTCGCCACTTATGGGTTTTGCAGCAGGCATTGTTTTTTTGATCCTGTTTGTTGGCGGCAGGTTTCGTCCCACCTTCCTGGTTTTTGCGATCATAGCAGCCATGCTGATCTTTCTGTTTTCGGATAATATTATTGTATTTAAAAGGTTTGGGCAGGTAAGTGATTCACTCGATTTTCGTGCATCATTATGGGCCGATGCCTGGCGTATTTATTATAAGGAGTATGTATTGGGAATTGGTGTTGAAAATTATCAGCAGTACATCACCCTTCATTCGCAGGACCAGTTTCTGATGCTCGATAACGATGAAATAGCCTACCTCATGCAGCCCGAAAACGGCTACCTCAAATGGCTGGTTGAATTTGGGCTTTTTGGTACTTCATTGCTTTTTATAATGATACTGGCACCCATGCTGAGAGTGATATATAATTTTGTAAACGGACATAAGATCGTATTGCTGTTTTTTTTCATCGCTCCAATAGTAGCCTGGTTTATTTCATTTACCTCCTTATACACACTTTACGACAAAAGGATCGTGATTTTACTGGTTACTTACCTTGTAATTTTGGCAACATATCCGTTTGATATCACCATGCAACATCAACATGACTGACAGGAAAAATATTTTTGCGGCACTGGCTGGTTCAAAACTGGTAAAAAGCAGCTTTTGGGGCATAGCTGCCAATGGACTGCAAAGTATCCTGTTAAGCCTTTTTTTTGTGATACTTGCACGTAAGTACAGCAAACCAGAATTTGCCGACTTTCTTATTGCCAATACCATTTACCAGCTTTTAGCTGCTTTTTCCACTCTTGGCCTTGGCCAATGGTTTACCAGGGAAGTCGTGAAAACAGAAGACAGTTCTCAACTGGTAAATAAATTCCTTAAGATGCAACTGTATTCGGGGTTTCTCTTTTACCTGGTAAATATTTTGCTGGCATGGATGCTCTACAATGATGAAGTTATCATCCGTATTTCACTGGTACTTGGTATCAATATCATTTTCGACAATGTTATTTATGCAATACGGTCACTCAATGTGGCTGAGTTCAGGCAGGAAAAAACCTTCGTGATCCTCCTGGTCGATTCTGTACTTAAATTTTTGGCCTCCTGTATTCTTTTTGTGTACCCGATCAATACCGTGCTGTTATCTGTAGTGCTTATTGCGATGCGGTTTCTTACCCTCAATGTTTTCCTGGTTTTTGGTTCATCGAATTCCATTAATGTAAAAAAACTCCTTTCCTATAAGATCTCATTTTCAGAAGTTAAAAACATAGTTGGGCCCAACTGGGCTTTTATTATCATTGGCAGCGTATCAATGGTTTTTTGGAGAATTGGAAATATCATAATTTCAAAAATGCTTGAAGCCGAAGATGTAGCCAATTACGAAGTGAGCTACCGGGTGTTTTCACTTGCACTCATTCTTCCGATGATTATTTCCACCACGGTTTTTCCGCAGCTGGTATCCCTGCACAATGAAGGGGACCGGCAAAAACTGGGCAGCTACTTTCATAAAATTTTTTCCGTCTACCTGCTTTACAGTTTGCTTTGTTTCACTTTTTTCTTTTCCTTTTCTCAATACATCATTCCACTCGTTTTTGGCAAGGGGTACGATAATAACGTAAATTATACTATCCAGATGTTCCTGGCCGTACTTGTTTTTCCAACCAGCCTGCTCCAGGCAAATTTGCTCGTGGCATTGCATAAAGAAAAGGCGGATATGTGGCTGAATATTGTGGCGCTTATACTGAATGTGGCATTTTCATTTGCCGGCATCGCCCTTTTTAATTCACTAATAGGGGTAAATCTCTCGATATTTGTGTCTTTCCTGGTATTTCATATGCTCCAGGATTACCTGCTGGTAAAAATGAAGGTAACTTCGCTAAATAAAGTATTGCGTTTTTACGTTATTACCGGTACTGTTATAGGCGGCTATGTTTTTTTTGCGGAATATGTACACCCCGTATGGCTGTATATCGCTTTTTGGGGTATCATACTTCTGTTGGTGATCAGGTTTACGGTGGGTTTTACCGGGTTGAAAGAATTAATTAAAAACCCCCGGGGAAACCTTCGGCCCCCACAGGGTTAATATATGTCAGTTGTTATGAAGAAGAAAGTTTTTTATTATACATCTGCCTATTTCCTGGATGTGTCGGTAGAATTGATAAATGTGCTGAAAAAGCATGTGGATCTGTATGTGTTCATAGAAATAACAGATTCTTCTAAAACCTCCACCATACTTAATATTGAAAAATTACTGCCCGGCAGATCTGTTGTTCCTGCCGAAGAAATGATGGCTGCTGCAGATCTTGAAAATTTTAAAGCGTATTTTGACGGCACCAGGGCCGTTAATTTTGTGGTACACAATTACCCGGTCGGCAATATTTTAAAAATGTACCGGGCTGCTGCACCTTTAAGGAAAATGATCAGGCAAATAAGGCCCGATGTATTGCATTTTGAAGGGTTTACCATGCGAACCATGGGCTTGCTGCCTATGCTCCGCAAGGTGAAGAAGCTGGTTTTCTCCGTGCACGATTCGCAGGTGCATTCGGGCATGCAGCACCTTAAAGTGAGTTTACCCCGCATGGCCATGTTCAGGTGGCCGGTAAAGAAACAGTTTGTTTTTTATTCGGATTATTGCAGGCAGGATTTTTTGCAAAATGTGAAACATAGTAAGGCTGCATATCTTACGCTGGGCCTCGGACCATTTTATTTTTACAAAAAAATTTCTTTGTCAAAACCCGAAGGCAGCAAATACCTGTTGTTTTTTGGGCGCATTTCAAAATATAAAGGGCTTAACCTGCTGCTTGATGCCATGGAAACTGTTTGGAAGGAATTTCCCGGCGAGCAGCTTGTTATTGCAGGCGGCGGAGCCGATGCAGCATTGCAGCAACATCCTGTACTGAAAAGAAATGACGGCCGGATTTTATTTTTAAACAGGTTCATACCTACCGCTGAGCTGCCGGAAATTATAAAAGAAGCAAAATATGTAATTTGCCCGTACACCGATGCCACACAGAGCGGCGTATTGTCAACATCCTTTGCATTAAACAAACCCGTGCTGGCTACAGATGTAGGTGCGTTTAGAGAGCAAATATTTGATGAATTCAACGGTAAGCTGGTAAAGGAACCAGCGCCTGAACTCATTGCGGCGGCTATCATTGCAAGCCTCCGCAACGATCATTACAAGCAATGGGAAGAAAATGTAAGAAAGCAAAATTTATCGAACAGCTGGGAAAAAAACGCACAATTGTTATTGAAGGCTTACGAAGTATAAAACCATATTTTTTAAAACCGGGCAATGAATGATCAAAGATTAAATAAAGGAAAAAAAGTCTTGCTGAGCGCTTATGCCTGCTCTCCTTTCAGGGGTTCTGAACCCGGTAACGGCTGGAGCTGGGCCAGCAACCTGGCAATGATGGGCTACCAGGTATGGTGTTTTACCAATACAGAAGACAGGCAGGAGATACTGGAGGCAAAGGAAAAGCTCGGGCTGAACAACCTGCATTTTGTTTTTGTTGAACTTCCTTTCGGCTTGGATAAAAAACTGCTGGACACTGCTTCAAAAAAAATATATTTCCATTATATGGCCTGGCAGCGTAAAGCAGCAAAAGTGGCCATTAAACTGCATAAGGAAATTCATTTCGATATTGCTCATCATGTAACATTTGGCAGTCTTCAGCAGGGTTCTTTTATCTGGAAGATCGCCGGTACAAAGAAGATTTTCGGGCCTGTTGGTGGCGGCCAGGCAGCACTCCCCATGCTGAAGGAATATTTTGGAAAATGGTGGAAAACCGAGCTGCTGAGAAATTTCTTCTCTTCAATTAGTACGAAATTCAGCCGGAACTTCAGAAACACTATTTTGAAATCAGATTATGTACTTGTTTCAAACAGTGATACACTTGATATGGCGAGGGCTGTAAAAGGCAGCGACCCGGAAAAGATTTTATTTGTAATGGATACGGCTGTGCCCAAAGTGATGGAGAATATTGAACCGGTACAAAGGATCATGGAAAATAAACTTAAATTGGTTTGGGTGGGAAGAATGTTGCCCCGTAAAGGGCTTAACCTGGTATTGCATGCGCTTTCTTATGTACCTGCTCATATTGATTATTCTCTCACAATTGTGGGCGGGGGCGAATGCTTTCCGCTGATAGACGGGTGGATTGAAGAATATGGTTTAAACCGGGACAGGCTGAATGTGCTGGGGCAGATACCTTTTTTTGAGGTGGTGGATGAATATAAGAAAGCAGATGTTTTTATTTTTTGTTCGCTGCGTGATTCTTATGGGGCACAGCTTACAGAAGCAATGGCTTTTGGGTTGCCGGTGATTGCACTCAATATTAACGGTGTTATTTTGGGCGTGCCCGATGATTGCGGCATCAAGGTAACACCTGTTTCTAAAGAACAAACAGTGAGGGATATCGCGGCTGCCATAGTTAAAATGCACGATGATCCTGTCTTTCGTTTAAAATGTGCTGAGCATACATACATACATTCTAAAAATAACACCTGGACAAAACGAATAACAGAAGTAACAGAAAAATTTTATGAAGGAAATAACCGGTAAAAAAATCCTGATAGGCGTACCGCCAAAAGCTCATGTGAGCCTGGCAATGGACGAGTTCAAGGCCCTGCAGGCATTGGGTTACCAGTGTTATGCTGTGCCCTACGGCAGAAACAACCAGTCAGTGGGGATACTGAATAAACTATTTTCCACTTTTGTAAAAGCAGGGGTGCTGGTCACAAAACTGTATGCAGTAAAGCCTGCCATCCTTTATCTTAACTCCAGGTTCGAAAAGGCAGGCAGTACAAGGGATTTTATTTCTGTACTTTTGGTTCGGTTGTTCTATTGGAATAAGGTTAGTATTGTTATTAAGTCGCATGGCTCCGAGGCTCATAAAATGGACAAAGAATCATGGTTTATCAGGAAGCTGGTATTACCTTATCTTACCCGGGCCGTAAATGGATGGTTTTTTCTTTCTGCAGAAGAGAAAATGCTTGTGTCGGGTTATAATCCTGTACTTGCAGAAAAAATATATGTGTTGCCAAATATTATTGATCCATCCCGTTGCCGGTACAGCAATTCCTTTGATGCTGATCACGGCTTCCCGCCCACTAAGTTTAAAATATTATTTGTAGGCCGTATGGTGAGGGAAAAAGGGATCTTCGACATCCTTAATGCCCTGCCGGAAGTAATACAAAAGGAAGATGTTTTATTTATCTTTGTAGGAAACGGAAATGACCTGGAAGCACTTAAAACGGAGGCTGCAGCACGGGGTTTTGAAAAGTATACCAGGTTTATGGGGTTCATACCAGATGCGGAGTGTGATCATTTTTACGCTAATTGTCAGTTGCTCGTATATCCCACTTACGATACCGAAGGGTTTGCAATGGCATTGTTCAAATCCATTGCAGTCGGGCTTCCGGTTATCACTACAAGGATAAGGGCTGCCAAAGATCATTTGAAAGAACCCGAAAATGTAATTTGGGTACCCGAAAAAGATCCGGCTTCCATTGCAGATGCAATTAACCGCATACAGGGAAGTGAACAGCTGCGGCGGTCTATAGGTGAAAATAATAAATTGCTGGGACAAAAATTTTCAGCTGCAAATGTGGCCGCTGCTATGCACAGTACATTTGAATCAATAAAAAACAGGGCACTTTGATATTAGTAAAACAATTAAAGTCATTCCGCAACTTTTTTTTGCGCAGGGTAAAATACCGCCGCTATAAAATTGGCAGGGGATTTTATGCAGGTGCAAGAGTGCGTATTTGGGGAAAGGAGAAAATTGAAATAGGAGAGAACTTTTATATAGGCCGCGATTCATTTATCGAAAGCAATGCGGTTATTGGCAACAATGTTATCTGGGGCAACAGGGTTGCATTGGTTGGGAGGTACGATCATCACTACCAATTACCGGGTATTCCTACAAGGCTGGCTATGCAGATAAGGGATAAAGAATATAACTGGAAGGGGCTTGGTATTGTTACCATCATTGAAGATGATGTTTGGGTGGGATACGGGAGCACAATTTTGAGCGGTGTATCAATTGGGGAGGGAAGCATCATTGCTGCGGGCGCCCTGGTTACAAAAGATGTGGATCCTTACAGTATTTATGCAGGTGTTCCCGCAAAAAAAGTTGCTAACCGCTTTGAGAGAGATGAAGATCTTCAGCTCCACCTGCAAAGGGTGAAATCAAAATATTTGGGAAAATTATTTCAGTAAACTAATTTTAAACGGCGACGGTTACCCAAAAATTCTGCGCACGCTTCTCAGCAGGTTTAAAGGGCCCGCAAGGGTGGTGGATTTGCCCGCTTTTATGAGTATCCTCATTTTGTATAACTCCACTGCAGTAATGGGTACAGGAGGCCGGTAGCGCATCTTTATGGCCGGTTTTACAGGCTGGCCATGCAATTGTTCTATCTGATCTAAATGATTCATCCACATTTTACCCGGAAAATGAATTGCAGCACATTTTTCATTTCTCAACTTATATGTTGTGCCGATCCTGCTGCGCATAAGATCTTTGGGATGGTAATACTCCATGTTATTGTACAGGAAAGCAAAAAGTTCCTGGTCTCCCGCATATTCCACTTCTTTGTCAAACATGTCGTGGCTGAGCAGCAGTTCCAGTTTTTCGTAGGGAAAAGGTTCGTTTAAGTAATAGAAACCGGAATTTACCCTGCGGGGCACAGCGGAGGCCATCCACCGGTCTTCATTTTTGATGCCCGGGTACCAGGTCCAGGTTTCTGTTGAAAAAGCATTGGGCGCATGCTTTGGTTGAAGATCTTCGGCATGGCGCAACCAAATAATGTCTGAATCAAAATAAAATAAACCGCTTCCCTCATACATTGGCAACTCTAATTTTGTAAAAAAAGAGCCGCTTCTCAGCAAAGCGCTTATCCTGGGGTATTGCGATAGTATGGGTGTTATTCTTAAAGCACGTTCGGAAGCGGATATTATTTTAACCTTCATTCCAGCAGCTGCTTGCAGCAGCAATTGCTGGTCTTCCTGACCAACAGATGGGTCAGTGTGAATGGATATTTCGTGCGTTTTTGAAAAATGGCGGGCAAACGAACTTATAGCATGCAGCCCTATTTGCATAGCTCCTTTATGTACAAGAGTGGTGGCTTTTAGCATGTTTAAAGTAGTGGTTCGTTGTCAGGGCATTCCAAGATTAATACACTGATTTTTTATTGAAAAATAATAAAGTTACAGGATTTTGTGCATTATTTCGGTGTGTGTATACCGTTGTTCAGGTTCAACCGTTTTTTTAACGAATCTGGCGGCAGATTAGTATGGCAACCATTTGGGTTTTGCCGGAAAAGTACAGGATGTGCATGTTGCACAATAAAATGGAGAAATTACCGTACATCTATTTTTTATTTTGTTGAAAATTAAAAAGCGGTATTCCTGGTTCTATGGGTTTTACAGTTTAATTGCCCTGTTGAGCTGGTTTTGCCATTATAAAAGGCATAATGTATATTTGTTGCGTCAGGCATGTTTTTCAAAAGAAGTGATTTTTTTGAAATTATTGTACCGCTGCAGTTAATGCAGCATTGCGGTGCGGTTCTTCATACAGCTTATTTGGACAATGATGCAACCGGGTGCAGGAAAAACCTTTACAACACATCCATAATAATGCCGGGTAGTGTATTTACATGAGTATAATATTACATAACAGAAGTACAATGGGCAGTCAGCAACTGGTAAACTTTCCATTATCTACCGGAACTTACAGCCAATTTCTGCAGCAAATAATGCAATGGGCATCAGAGAAAAAGCCGTCAATGATTTGTGTGGCAAATGTTCATATGTTCATAGAAGCACAGCGGGACACAGGCTTTTTAAAACTGGTGCAGGGTGCAGATATGGTAACACCCGATGGAAAACCACTCTGCTGGGCTTTAAAGTTATTGTACGGTACCCGGCAGCAAAGGGTTGCCGGGATGGATCTTTTACCAGATCTGCTTGAACGCATGGGAAATGATGCCATGTCGGTATATTTTTACGGCGGGTCACCACAGATGCTCGATAAAACAAAGGCATATCTCGCAGAGAAATATCCGCTGGTAAAACTGGCCGGTATGTATAGCCCACCCTTCAGGCCGCTTACCGAAACCGAAAATAATCAGGTGATCGAACACATTAATAATGCCCGGCCAAACGTTGTATTTGTGATTTTGGGCTGCCCCAAGCAGGAAAAGTGGATGGCAGCGGTAAAAGGGCGTTTAAATGCAGTGACTATTGGTGTGGGGGGAGCGCTTCCGGTAATGACCGGGATGCAGAAAAGAGCACCTTTGTGGATGCAGCAGGCTGGCCTTGAATGGTTTTACAGGCTGATGCAGGAACCACGCAGGCTTTTTAAAAGGTATGCCCAAACCAACAGTCATTTTATTTGGGTGATCATGAAAGAATTTGTGCGCACTAAATTTTTTAAAAATTAAACAGGAGGCGGGAATAATATGAACCGGCAGTTTTTACGATACCTGCAAATGTCTTTGTTTACCTTAGACCTGCTTGCACTAAACCTTTCTTTTTTTATTGCTATTTTTTTCCTTCGAACAGGGATCCCGCACGATCATTTTCGTGCGTATGCCATTTATTTCACCATCAGCAATATCCTCTGGCTTTTTCTTTCATTTGCGCTGCGCACTTATACCGATAGGATCATACTTGTATTTGACATATTTACTAAACGGACATTACAGGCTTACCTGCTTTGGATCGTGATTATGTTTATATACCTGTTTTTTTTCAGGCAAATTGAAATATCAAGGCTGTTCCTGATCATTGCTATGCTGGGTTTTGGAACAGGACTTATGTTCAACCGATTTTTGTACCTGAGTATAAAAAATTATCATAAACGCACCGATATGTTTTTAAACCGGGTGCTTATTATCGGGTATAATGATGTGGCAAAAAAACTTGCCCGGTATTTTGAAGAAGAAGGCCTTAAAACAGAGATTTTGGGTTTTATAGATGATAATGAGCACATACTCCAGCTAAGCACGTATCCCGTTATGCACGGTATTGATAAAACAGTTGAATATGCAAAGAAGCTGGATGCCAACGAGATTTACTGTACCATCACCCCGGAGCAGAATAAGTACATATATGATATTATGGCAAATGCCGAGGAAGAAACCATCCGTTTTAAGATAGTTCCCAACCTGGCTGTTTTTATTAACCGCACAGTGCATGTAGATTATTTTAATGATCTTCCTATCATTTCCCTCCGCAGCCATGCACTGGAAGATGTGGGTAACCAGGTAAAAAAACGGGCACTCGATCTGTTTGTGAGTACATTGGTGATCATATTTATTTTATCCTGGCTCATCCCTTTGATGGCGCTGCTGATCAAGCTTGAGTCGAGGGGGCCGGTATTTTTCCCTCAATTGCGTACCGGTAAAAACAGGAAGGAGTTTCGCTGCCTTAAATTCAGAAGTATGCGGGTGAACAAAGATGCAGATAAGAAGCAGGCTACAAAAAATGATGCCCGTATTACCAGTATTGGCAAATTTATGCGGCGCACGAGCCTGGATGAATTTCCGCAGTTTATAAATGTTTTTCTTGGCGAAATGAGCCTGGTGGGGCCGAGGCCGCATATGGTAAAACATACCGATGATTATTCTAAAATAGTAGACGATTATATGGTACGCCAGTTTTTAAAACCCGGTATCACAGGCTGGGCCCAGATAAACGGCTTCAGGGGAGAAATTCATAACCCCGAACAAATACAGATGCGGGTGAGTAAAGATATCTGGTACCTCGAAAACTGGACCCTCTGGCTCGATATCCGCATCATTTTTCTGACCGTTTATAATGTGATGAGGGGCGACCCCAATGCGTATTGATGATATTTGAACCAGTGTAACACATCAAACAGAATATACCGGTTTCAGCTATAAAAAGAAAGAGGCTGCCTCAAACGTTGGAGGCAGCCTCTTTTTATTCGGTAAGATATGAAGTGGATATCAAAGCATGCATATTGCTTTTGAGACCTTTCTTTTGTCTTTTTTATTTATCAGATGATCAGCATGGAGTCGCCATAACTGAAGAACCTGTATTTGTCCTTGATCGCTTTCTTATAAGCTTCCATCATCAGTTCGTACCCGGCAAATGCGCAGGCCATAATGAGCAAACTGGTTTTGGGTAAATGAAAATTGGTTACCAGCGAATCGGCAATATTGAAATTATAAGGCGGGTGAATGAAATGATTCGTCCAGCCTTCAGATGGCTTCAGCAACTTTTGCGCCGTATAAGAGGTTTCCATGGCACGCATGGTGGTGGTGCCTATAGAGCAGATGCGGTGGCTGGCTTCCTTGGCCTTATTTACAATAGTGCAGGCCGTTTCCTCAATTCTGTAATATTCTGCATCCATTTTATGTTTACTCAGATCTTCCACCTCTATAGGCCGGAAAGTACCAAGCCCGGTATGCAGCGTTACTTCTGCAAAACGAATGCCCTGGATTTCGAGGCGCTTAATGAGTTCCTTGCTGAAATGAAGCCCGGCTGTGGGAGCCGCCACGGCACCTTCATGCTTGGCATAAACAGTTTGGTAACGTTCTTTATCTTCCTCTTCGGGCTTGCGTTTAATGTATTTTGGTAAAGGGGTTTCGCCCATGAATTCAAGCATCTTTTTAAACTCTTCATCGGTTCCTTCCCATAAAAAACGGATAGTACGCCCGCGGCTGGTGGTGTTGTCTATCACTTCGGCCACCAGTTCATCGTTTTCGCCAAAGTAAAGCTTGTTGCCCACACGTATTTTACGTGCAGGATCCACAATCACATCCCAGAGCTTATTGGGTTTATTAAGTTCCCTTAATAAAAACACTTCAATTTTTGCGCCTGTCTTTTCCTTGCGTCCATACATACGGGCCGGAAAAACCTTGGTGTTATTAACAACAAAAACATCCTTGTCATCGAAATATTCCATAATGTCACGGAACTGCCGACTTTCAATTTCGCCGGTTTGGCGGTGAACCACCATCATCCGGCTTTCTTCTCTCTTTTTGGTGGGATGCTGGGCAATAAGGTTAAGCGGAAGGTCAAATTTGAACTGAGATAATTTCATGCAATAAACTTTTTCTTTTTTATTACATGCCGGGCTGTAAAGATTTACAGGATATTTATCCCCTTGAATTCGGGGCATTTATCATGTTACGGCATGATTTTAAGCGGGCAAAGGTAAGGATTTTGTTATATAAGAGGTTGTTTTTATGTAAATCGGCCAAAAATATTTATTTTCATGCATGGTAATATCGCTCCCATTGGCATCTTAATCAAAGAAAACAGTTATCTCCATACAATGAAACCTTTTCAGCTTCTCCGATCCGCTTTACCCTTATTGCTGTTTTTTTCGTTTGCTGCAGCTGCGCAAACTAAAAATAAGCCTGTATATAACAGCTTGTTATGGGAAATTACGGGCAACGGGCTTAAAAAGCCATCCTATCTTTTTGGCACCATGCACGTAAGCAGTAAACTTGCCTTTCACCTGGGTGATTCTTTTTATTATGCAATGAAGCGGGTAGACGCTGTTGCGCTTGAACTGAATCCGGAAATATGGCAGCCACAAATGGTGCGCCTCAATGACCTGAACCAGAATTATTCATCTTATATACGCTCTGGCGGAAATGACTATCTCAATGAAAAATCTTTCCGTATACAAAAATTTGATGATAAGCTTAAACTTGCACTCAATTCTGAACCGCCCGTGGTAAACAATCTTCTTTACCGTTCTTACCGTGAAAAAGAAGATTTTGAAGAAGATACATTTTTAGACCTTTATATTTTTCAAACCGGCCGTAAGCTGGGCAAAAGCCCTGCGGGAGTGGAGGATTTTTATGAATCGGAAAAAACAGTGATGGAAGCTTATGCCGATATGGCAAAAGAAAAAAAGAAAAAGGAGATCGACCTTGATGGCGAAACCATGAGTGACCTTATTGAGAAAATGCAGGATGCTTACCGGCGTGGCGACCTTGACCTGATGGATTCGCTCGATAATAAAATGGAAAGGTCGGTGGCTTTCAGGGAGAAATTTTTGTACAAACGCAATGAGGTGCAGGCAAGGAGTATCGACAGTATTATTAAAAGCCGTTCACTTTTTGTAGGGGTGGGGGCTGCCCATCTGCCGGGCGAAAGAGGTGTGATAGAGATCTTGCGAAAGAAGGGCTATAAGCTGCGCCCTGTTAAAATGACCAACCGCGATGCGCTTCAAAAAGATGTTATAGAGAACATGAAAGTAAAAGTGAATTTTACCACGCAGTATGCGCCCGATGGTATGTATGCGGTAGATGCCCCGGGTCCACTTTATTTTTTGAAAACTGTTTATGCTCCCCTAAGCCGCTGGCAGTTTGCCGACATGAACAATGGCTCTTATTATATGGTTACCAGGGTAAAAACCTATGCATCGTTTCTAAAAAAATCAGAGTATGAGGTAATGAAAAAGATCGACAGCTTTTTGTATGAAAATATTCCCGGTAAAATTCTTTCAAAAAAATTAATTGAAAACAACGGGTATACCGGGTACGATATCAGCAACCGCACCCGCCGCGGAGACCTGCAGCGCTACCAGGTATTTGTAACCCCCTATGAAGTGCTCATTTTTAAAATGAGCGGTAAAAACAATTATGTGAACGGCGAGGAGGCTGCCCGGTTCTTTTCATCCATACAACTCAAAAAAAACACTTCCGCACCCCTTGAATTTTCTCCTGCCCAGGGTGGCTTTGCCATTGCACTTCCGCATGAGCCTAACCAGTATTTTGATAACCTGGAACAGGACCGCTGGGAGTACGAGGCCAGGGATAAATCTACCGGCGATGCCTTTATGCTCATGAAAAAGGATAATTACAATTTTGATTTTATTGAAGAAGATACTTTTGACCTTAAGCTGTTGGAAGAATCTTTCCGGGGTGCAGATTTTTTCGACAAGCAGATCAGCCGCCGGTATACATCCCTGCAGGGGGCCCCGGCACTCCAGGTTAGAGAAAAACTGAAGGATGGCGATGTTATCAATGCAGTGTACGTGTTAAAAGGGCCGCAATACTATGTGCTTGCCCGTCGTACGGCAAACGCCTCCGACAGCTCTTTTGCTTTTGCAAATTCCTTTCGCTGGAAACCTTATGTTTATAATAAGCCTGCTCAATTTGCAGATACTTTTTTGCACATTAAAATGCAAACACCCGTGCAACCCGACCTCGATGAGGGTATCAGGAGTATCATTGAAAAATCTGCCAGGGAATCTGCCGAAGGGAATAATTCCACCGGCTATATTACTTATTGGCCCCGCCCTAAAAATGCATTGTTGAAGAACGACAGCACAGGGGAGATGGTTTCAATTAGTGTTCAGGAATATCCTAAATATTATTATATAAAAAATCCCGATAAATTCTGGGAAAAAGAGATTGAGGGATATGTGGGAAAAGAAGATATGCTGCTGCAAAATAAAACAGCCATCAGTTTGCCCGGAAATATTAAAGGGTACCGGTTTACAATAACCGATACAGGTAGTGCCCGCACCATTGAGCGGATGATACTGCTCAAGGGCAAATATATGTATACGCTTGCAACCATGAGCGATACGCTTACACGTACTGATGGATTTGCGAAAATGATCTTCAGCAGCTTCACCCCCCTCGGCAGCAGGGATACATTTGACGTGTACAGCAGCAAGCTGAAATTATTTTTCGATGATCTTTTCAGCGCCGACAGTGCATTGCATAAGAAAGCACAGCAGTCCTTAACCGCAGTGAACTTTGGCCCCCAGGGCGCCCCGTTGCTGATGAAAGCCATCGACCGCATCAATATTAACGACAAAGATTATTTTGATACAAAGGCAAAAATGATCGCCGAACTGGGGTATATTGAAGATTCTGTTACCGATGAAATTCCCCTTTATCTTAAAAAAATATATGCCCAAACCGCCGATACATCCCTGTTTCAAAATGAAGCAGTTTTGGCCTTGTCAAGGCTTAAGACCTCCGCATCTTTCAGGATTTTAAAAGAGATCATGCTCCAGGATCCTCCCATATTTGATGACGAAGATGATTATTCAACACTTTTCGACAGTCTTTCTGATACCCTTGAGTTAAGCAGGATGCTTTACCCCGATTTTCTGCAATTGGCCACATTACAGGATTATAAGGAACCGGTTACAAACCTGTTACTGAACCTGGTAGACAGTGGCCTTATAAAGAAGAAAGAATATGCCCGTTATTTCCCCGGCATTTATATCGACGCTAAAGTGGCCCTCCGTAAACAGCAGAACAAAGATGAAAAGAAAATGCAGCAGGAAAAGAAAAAAGAGCAGGAGGAAGAAGACAGTGAAGCAAGTTACAGTTATGGCAATGCCTTTTCTGGTATAGAGGATTACGCTGTTTTAATGATGCCTTTTTACGACGAAAACCAGCATGTGCAGCAGTTCTTCCAAAAACTGATACAGAGCCGCGACGACAATGTGCGTATGAATGCGGCTTTATTGATGCTGCGGAATAATAAACCCGTGCCCGACAGTGTTTTTGCTAACCTTGCTGCAAAAGACAAATACAGGGGCAGCCTGTATTACCGGCTCGAAAAAATAGGACGGCTTGATAAGTTCCCAGCTCCATTCAAAACCCAGGAAAAGATCAGCCGCAGCTTTTTGGTGGCCATTAGCAATACTGAAAAGCCCGACTCAATAGCGTTTATTTCAAAGCAACAGGCCACCCTCAAAAATGAAACCGGCCTTATATATTTTTATAAATACAAACTTAAAAAAACCGATGAGTGGAAAATTGGTTTGAGTGGCCTGCAACCACTCGACGGGGAAAAAATTAATTCAGACGACCGGCTTACCAACCTGACTGATAAAAAACTGAAAGACAATGAGCCTGTGGAAGAACAACTGAACCTCCAGTTGAAAAAATTGCTGTTTGGTTTCAGAAAAAGCGCTTCCAGTTTTTTTGACAAAGATGATTATTACAATATTTTAAGAAGGTACAATCCCGACTACGGTGATTAAGATATTTTCCTTCCGGGGATGGCCTCAATTAATAGCCTGGTATATTCCTGCTGTGGATTAAGATATATATTTTCTGCGGTACCTTCTTCCACAATTCTTCCCTGCTGCATTACCATAATGCGGTCGCTGATATAATGAACCACGCTCAGATCGTGTGAAATAAAGATGGATGTAAAATGCTGCGATGCCTTTAGGTCGCTGATAAGATTAAGTACCTGCGCCTGAACACTTACATCCAGCGCAGAAACACTTTCGTCAAAAATAATGAAAGAGGGTTCCAGTGCAAGCGCCCGTGCTATACAGATACGCTGACGCTGGCCACCACTGAACTGGTGCGGGTACCGGTTAAAATGACCGGCTTGCAGGTTTACTTTCTCCAGCAGTTCAATTGCCTTTTCTTTTCGCTGTTTTTTTGTTTCAAAAAGGCCATGAACATTCATTGGCTCGGTTATGGCATCGCCAATACTGATCCTCGGATTCAGCGAGCCATACGGATCCTGGAAAACAACCTGCAATTCTCTTCTAAGTATCCTTTTTTCTCCTGGGGTTGTGAGAGAAAGATCTTTTCCATTCAATATTATTTTGCCGGAACTTGAAGGTATCAATTGTAAAATGGCCCTGCCCAGCGTGGTTTTTCCGCAACCACTTTCGCCCACCAGGCCAATGGTTTCATTTTTCTTTACTTCAAAACTGATCCCGTCTACCGCTTTATAAAATGACAACGGCCTGCCTAATATATTTTTCTTTTCAGGAAAAGAAACCCGGAGATCCTGTACAGCCAATACCGTTTCATCCAGTACAGGGAGTTTTGCCAGTTTCTCCGGCGTTGTAATATTTTCACCCATAAAATTTCCTATTACGGGCAATTTCATCTCCCTGCTGTTGCTGGCTGGTCTGCAGGCAAGTAAAGCCCGGGTATAAGGATGCTGCGGGTTTTCTAAAACAGATCTTGCACTGCCCTGTTCTGCAATTTGCCCTTTGTACATCACCAGTATTTCATCGGCCACATCGGCCACCAGGCCCAGATCGTGCGTGATGAGCAGTACAGCCATATTATTCTGCTGCTGCAGATTTTTAATAAGACCTAATATGTTTTTTTGAACGGTAACATCCAGGGCTGTGGTGGGTTCATCGGCTATCAGCAGGCTGGGTTCGCAACTCATGGCCATGGCGATCATCACCCGCTGTTTTTGGCCGCCGCTGACCTGGTGCGGATAGCGGTTTATTAATATTTCAGGTTTTGGAAGGCCTGTTTGCCTGAATAATGCTATTGTCTTTTGCCTGGCTTCTTTTTTGCTGCATCCCTTATGCCTGATCAATACTTCCATCACCTGCTCACCGCATGTAAGTACAGGATTGAGCGAAGTCATCGGCTCCTGGAAGATCATGGAAATTTTATTTCCCCTTATTGTATTGATTTGTTTTTTATTAAGCCGCAGCAGGTCAAGTTTTTTTTCTCCGGGGTCGAATAAAATTTCCCCGGTGATTTGTGCACTATCGGGGAGCAGCTGAAGCAGGGAGAGGGCTGTTACAGATTTTCCTGAGCCGCTTTCACCCACAACCGCCGTTAACTTACCTTTTTCCACTTTAAAGTCTATGCCGGAAACGGCCGGGCTGTTTTTACCATCATGATCAAAAGAGATGGAAAGATTTTTTATGGATAAGATTTCCGGCAAGAATATTTCTGATTAAAATACTTAATTACCAAGCTTTGTAATTCATTCCTTATCGACCAGGCCCGAACAGTTAAAACTTCAGGTGCCTCACGGTAAGCCCGTCATTTAGTAATTGCTTAAGTGAATCAATGCCAATTTTTAAATGCCGCTCCACAAAATTGCTGGTCACCGTTTTGTCGCTTTCTTCTGTTTTTACACCCTCCGGAACCATGGGGCTGTCACTCACCAGCAACAGCGCACCTGTTGGAATTTTATTGTAAAAACCTACGGTGAATATAGTGGCAGTTTCCATATCTATAGCATAAGCCCGTACTTTTTGCAGGTATTCCTTAAATGTTTCATCATGTTCCCATACACGGCGGTTGGTGGTATAACAAACGCCTGTCCAGTAATCACATTCGTGGTCCCTGATAGTGGTACTAATGGCTTTCTGCAGTGCAAAAGCCGGCAGTGCCGGCACTTCGGGCGGAAAATAATCATTACTGGTACCTTCGCCTCGTATAGCAGCAATGGGAAGTATCAGGTCGCCGATCTTATTGCGCTTTTTTAAGCCACCGCATTTTCCCAGGAATAAAACAGCTTTGGGATTGATGGCACTTAAAAGATCCATTACAGTGGCAGCCCCCGGGCTCCCCATCCCAAAATTAATGATGCTGATATTGTTGGCGGTTGCGCATTGCATCGGCCGGTCGGCACCAACAACCTCCACGCCATTCCAGTCGGCAAACATTTTAACATAATTGGAAAAATTCGTGAGTAGGATATACTCCCCGAAATCTGAAATTTTGTTGCCGGTATAACGGGGCAACCAGTTGTTTACGATATCTTCTTTTGTCTTCATACCAAAATGCTTATTCGGGTAAAAGTACAAAAAAAACCGGGATGAATCGCCCCTGACGCCCGGCTGGGGCTGATTCATATACCCTTTATGCCGTATTGTGACAAAAATATTTTGAAACCATTCAAAAAAAATTCTACATTCAACCATCATTAACCGATTGCGCACAGCCTGCTGAAAGGTTGTGTTATTTAAAACAACAAAATTGCCAACATGAAAAAATTAACTGCATTTGTCCTGGCAGCAGCGATTGCCGTTTCCTCCTGTAAAAAAGCAGCATTTAAAGAAACCTCCCCCCAGGAGGAACTCATGAGCACAGAACAGATCGATGCCTTTATAAAGCAGCAATTTGAACTCAATAAAAGGTTCGAATGGAAAACTGCTTCTGATGTAATGATCTGGAGTGCCGTACAGCAAAGCGATAAAGTAATGGCCATTGGATACAAGCCCGCATCAGAGGGAAATATTGATACCCGCATACACCAGGTGAATATCAATGACGCCGCGTGGAAATCAGTGAAAGAAACCCTCCTGAATAAAATATTGGCTTCCGAACAAAAATTGGATAAGACCATAACCCTGCAACAGCTTATTCAGTGGGAAGAAGATGTTTTGCCCGTAATTAATGTAAATGTGCGCAGTCTCGAAACAGTAAAAATGCTGCGTGCCAATAACCTGGTGCGTTATGCAGAGCCCATGGGTTACCAGCCACAGGATGTTGTAAGAGCCGCCCAGCAGGAAAATGCCGGTAACAGCGCTGTGCTCAGCAGCAGTGGTTGCGGAAGCAATACAGGGCAAACTGGCCTTGTTGCTGGATCCGATTATTCAACAATTGCACCTAATACAAAGCAATCCTGGAATTATACTTACCATGGCATACCCGGTGCATGGGCAAAGAGTACCGGCGCGGGTGTTAAAGTTTTTATCATTGATACCGGTTGCGAATACGACCAGGAAAACCTTGGTACTGCATTTAACCAGGGAAGCAGCAGTGGGAGAACCATCGAAAAAACGGTTACACTTCCACGCCCAACTATTTTTGGTATCCCCTATGGTTCTGCCGAAACACCTGATGATGGTTGCGGACATGGTACTTCTATGGCAGGAGCCTGTGCCGCACCAAGGGGTACCGACGGAGCTGCCTGCGGTATTGCCTATAACTGCAACCTCGTAACCTGCAGGGCCGCAGAGGATGTACTGCTGGATGCCAGCCGTGAAGTAAAAGGTGTTGCCACAGCCTATACCAATGCTGCTAACCGGGCCGATGTAAAGATTATCAGTATGAGTATGGGTACCATTACAAGCAGTTCTCAAATAACAGATGCGATCAACTATGCTTACGGGAAAGGAAAATTGATGTTCTGTGCAGCAGGCACTTCTTTTAGCTGGACGGCAGGTTGGTATGGCGTTATCTTTCCCGCCTGGTTAAGTAATGTAAATGCGGTTACCGGTGTAAAAGAGGGAAATTTCAATGATAACTGCGATGCCTGCCATGATGGTGCCGAAACGGATTTTACCGTAGTGATGGAAAAAGCAAGTAACGGCCGTCATGCATTAAGCCTGGCCATGAGCGGCGATGTACCCAGCACAGTGGGTGGTTCTTCTGTGGCTACGGCCAGCATGAGTGGTATGGCGGCATTGGTATGGAGCAGGTTCCCGGCCTATACCCGCGACCAGGTTTTAAGTAAACTCGTGGTAAGCAGTTCCAATTATCCCACCAGGAACGGAAGCCTGGGATGGGGCAATGTAAATGTGAATACTGCTACAAATTAAACAATTGAAATATTTCCAGAAGCTCCGCAGTTTTAAAAAGGCTGCGGAGTTTTTTATTTATCCCAGGGCAAATTTTGTTGACCCAATGCTTTTTGCTTACTATAAAATGTTTTGTAAGTCTCTTTATATCCTTCTCAGAACATTATCAGATATTTGCTCCCGATGATCAAGATCGAATACCCACAAAAAAAACCTTCCACCAGGGCCGAGAACGGAAAGGAAAGCATCTTCTGCATCTGCCGTAAAAAATGGGTGGTACTTACACCAGAAGAATGGGTGCGTCAAAATTTTTTACTATATCTAACAGAGTCGCTTGCATACCCGCTGGCACTTGTTACCGTTGAAAAAAAGCTACAGGTAGGAGAGCGGCTTAAGCGTTACGATATTGTTGTACACAACCGCCAGGGCCAGCCGGTTATTGTAGTGGAATGTAAAGAAATGAACCAACCACTCAATGCATTGGTGCTGGAGCAGGTACTATGTTATAATACTTCCCTTGAGGCGCCCTGCCTCCTCATAACAAACGGAGTTGAATGCTTTGGTTTTCAGAAAAATGAAAAAGAATTTCATCCATTGAAAAAGGTGCCGCCTTTTCTGCCATAATCAACTGAAGATCAGCTTCGCATTTTTGTACTTGTTTCTACTACACAAATCCCGTTGAACGTCCAGTACAATCGGCCTTAATTTTGCGTTCTATTTAAGAGCCAATATCAAAGAACTTATGAAATTACCACTTGCTTTCCTGGCATTAACGTTATTAGTGTGTTTTGCCGCCACCGCCCAGATCAGCTTTACCGCCCAAACCAGGGTTGATGCCTACAATGGCAATTTCCGCTATGGTGTAAACCAGGGCTGGTATGATGCTTCCTGGGATGATTTTTCCACTTCTAATATTGCAGCTGGCAATCCGGCACTTAATATACCCGGCATTTCGGCCACCACGCTCCGGCCAATGGTTTTTGAACAGTTTACCACGCAGTGGGGACTTAATATTTTAACGCAGCGCTTTCAGCATTACAGCGGGCTGGGCCTTGGAGAGCACACTTTATTTGTAGATCTGCCGGTAGCAGCAGCGCATGCAGATAACAGTTTTTACCAGGGTTGTACAGAAAGCCCTTCAAAACTTTATGCAAATATGTATGAGCCCATTTGGGATGGTGGCGCAAACGGCACTCCCGTAAATGAAAACAATCACTATGCACTTTATATTTACCAGCTGGCCCAAACCTATAAAAATCACGTTCGTTTCTGGGAAATTATTAATGAACCCGACCAGGATTGGGGCATGGTGGGATGGAAAGATGCAGGGTTTACCGACAGTTGGTGGCACAATGCACCCACAGCCTGCCAGTTGAAAAATATATATGTACCCATTTACCGTTACATCCGTTTGCTCCGTATCAGTTATGAGGTGATTAAATTTGTTGATGAAACCGCTTATATAACACCCGGGGGAATAGGTTATGCCAGTTTTTTAGATTGTTTGTTAAGATATACCGACAATCCAACCGACGGTTCTGTAAATGCGCAATACCCGGTAACCGGCGGTGCTTATTTTGACGTGGTAAGTTTTCATGCTTACCCTCACCTGAATATGGGCAGCAGCAACAGGCATTCCGACCGTGCCAACGAAGTGTACACAAACAGCATTGCCTCATTTGAATCCGTACTCAATAACAGGGGGTATAACGGCAGCACCTACCCCAAAAAACACCTGATATGTACAGAAAATAATGCGCCCCGCAAAATCATTGGGGGAAATTTTGGTGGTATAGAAGCGCAGCGGAATTACATTATCAAATCATTTGTGGCAAGCCAAAAAAAGGGATTGCTGCAAACACAGCTTTACAGCCTGGGAGATATGCAACCTTATAACACAGCCACCGATCCGTTTAATGTGATGGGGCTTTATGCCAACCTGCATAATATAGGGCCTTTATGGAACAGCGGCCAATACCTGCAGCAAATGACAGATGGGGGTATTGCATTTAAAACCACTTCTCAAAAACTTACCGGCTACCGGTACAGTTCTGCACTTACGGCAGCACTGAACCTGCCTGCAAACATTGACGGCGCAGCCTTTACAAATAGTGCCAGCGATATCTTTTATGTTTTATGGGCTAAAACCAGTACCGATAATTCAGAAACGGCCTCTGCAATCTTCAGCATTCCCGTAGCTGCAAACCCTACCGACCAGTTGTACAAATACGAATGGAATGCATCTGTAACAGGCCTGTCTGCCAATATTTCAAAAAGCAATATTGCTTTAACCGGCTCGCCGCTATTTTTAAAAAATAATTATTCCATCCTTGCAATGCCAAATGATTCAACCGGACCTTTGGGAGAAAATGTTTTTAAGTACAGCTTCTATCCTAATCCGGCCAGGGAAAAACTCAACCTCAACCTTTCTGTTAAAAAGTACTCAGAAGTATTTGTTGAACTGTATGATGCCGGCGGAAAATTTGCAGGAACAATACTTTCTAAAAGATTTATAGGTACCGGTAGTCATGATCTGCCACTGGCATTACCAGCCAATATTTCTTCAGGTGTTTATTTCTGCCGTATTCATGTAAATGAAAAACTGCTCACAGTAAAACTGCTGGTAGCAAAATAAAATCAGGGTAAAATAAATTTTGCCCGGGAAAGTTCATGTTTTGTTTATTTGGTACCTCTGAAACCCACAATGACAAAAGCCTTTCGTTAACGAAAGGCTTTTGTATGCTTGAGAATATAAGCTTAAGATTAATAATCCCTTGACTCTCTTCCGCCGCCGCCGTAACCACCACGGTTACCGCCGCCGCCGCCGTAACCACCACGGCTTCCGCCGCCACCACCATATCCGCCACGACCACCGCCGCCGCCACGGTTACCACCACCAAAACCACCGCTGCGTTTTTTGAAACCACCTTCACCCTCAGGGCGTGGTTGACTTTCGTTAACGATAAGTTTGCGGCCCTGTACTTCTGTTTCGTTCAGGTTGGCAATAGCTGCTTTAGCTTCTTCTTCGCTTTCCATTTCAACGAAACCGAAACCTTTACTGCGGCCACTCATTTTGTCTTTAAGAATTTTTGCGCTTGTAACGCTTCCGTACTGGGTAAAGAGATTGCTTAAATCATCGTCAGTCATTGACCAACTGAGATTTCCTACATAAATGTTCATTGTAAAAACTTTTGTTTAAAAAAATAATGATAAAACAATAATGACTTAGCGCTTTACAATGAACTGAAGGACTTAAAACAAAGCGATATCAGATAACAGTGGTAAAACCAAAACCATTAAAGCAATACAAATGTAATCTTTTATTTGAATAATCAATGGTAAATAGGCGGTTTTTGTGAGAGCCTGAAGCAATACTGGGCCGGCAGGTAATAAATAAAAAGGCCGGTTTTTACTAAAACCGGCCTAAAGTGTTCATTCATAATTGCTTACTCGGCTCCTACTTCAAATTCAACTTCGGCCTCGTTTCCGTTACCAAAATCGACTTTTGCCTTGTAAGTGCCCAATTCTTTCACCTCATCAATGATATGGATGCGGCGGCGGTCAATTTCGTAGCCTTTTTGTTCACGGATAGCCCTGGCTATCTGAACAGAGGTAACGCTACCAAAGATCTTTCCGCTGGTACCGGTTTTGGCGCCAATTTTCAATGGGCCATCCTGCAGTACTTTTATTACGCTGTTAACTTCGGCCAGCAGTTTGGCTTCTTTTTTAGCCTGCTGCTTCATTCTTTCTTCCAGTTGTTTCAGGTTAGAAGGGCTCGCTTCCACGGCAAATTTCTTTGGAATAAGAAAGTTTCTGCCATAACCATTTTTAACAGTTACCAGTTCATTGGCACCGCCAAGGTTATTTACATCCTGAATTAATATTACCTGCATGTTTTTAGCATTTTTACCCAATTCTGTTTACAAGAACTTTCAATGTAATTGCAATAATTATTAATTAATAATTATTAATTATTACAGATTAGGGTGGTGAAAAATTATTTTAAAAGATCCGTTACATAAGGCAGAATTGCCATTTGACGGGCTTTTTTAACTGCCTCGCTTACTTTACGCTGAAACTTAAGAGAGTTTCCGGTAATGCGGCGGGGTAGCATTTTACCCTGTTCGTTCAAAAACTTCTTCAAAAATTCTGCGTCCTTATAATCCACATAGCGGATTCCCATTTTCTTGAAACGGCAGTATTTCTTCGGACGGTTGTCGGCCTTAATGGCGGTAAGGTATTTTATTTCGTTTGCTTTTGCCATGATTATACCTCCGCTTTTTCTGGTGAAGAAGATCTTACGCCACTTTTCTTTTTGGCATTGTACTCAACGGCGTATTTGTCGAGCACAGTGAACATGTGACGCATTACTGATTCGTCACGCAGAAGTTGAATTTTCAACTTTTCATTGAAGCTGGTTGGCGCACTGTATTCCATTACCCAATAAATACCGGTGGTCTTTTTGGCAACGGGATACGCCAGTGATTTTAGTCCCCAGGGGTTGCTGTGCGTTATGGAGCCGCCATTGTCTTTAACAAGCTGCTCATATTTCTTTTGGGCGCTTTTAAAATCGTCCTCAGAAAGCACAGGGGTAAAAATCACCATCAATTCGTAGTTACTCATTTTCCCTGTTTTTTTGTTTAAAAATGTTATTAATTCCGTTATTTTTTAACGGGCTGCAAAGGTAGGGTAAATAGTGGACAAACAGAGAATTGAGAATGAATAATTTCTCAAATTTTTATGATTATTAATGTGTTGATATCCAGCCTATTAATCTTGTATTTTGAACACCGGGTAACGCATATGCTCCTTCTCATAGTAAACAGAATGCCTGTATATGAAACCGAGTATGGCATCTGCATCTGCGGCAAATTTTGGATCGGCAGCTTTTTTTTCTTCCAATTGGCTTTTAAGTGCCGGGTTTTTTTTGAGTACTTCTGCTGCGAGGGCTTCCCAACGGTGTTTTGTATAGCCCTCTTTTTGCTGCAGAACGGCATCAAAAAAATTCCAGGAAAAAAAGCTGTCATCACCGGCGGGTTCCAGCATTTCTATGATATACCGGTTGGTTGCCTGGTTAAGGTGTATGATAAAATCGCCTTTTAAAAACGAAATATTTTCCCTGCTGACAGATGTGCGGACATTGTAATTCTTATGATGTTTTTCATAGGGGTTGGGGTAAGATTTATAACTTTCAATTTTAGTAACGGTAACGCTGATGCTACTGTCTTTTTTCAATTGCTGCATTGCAACGCCATTGAGTTTCATCAGGTCAATTACTTCATGCCAGCCCCGGGGAATTATATAGGCAACAGGTTTTTGAACAATATCCGTTGGTTTATAGCTGTTAAAGAACTTTATATCCTTTACAAATGGTTTGGCATGGTTATAAAACATTTTGGTAAGCCCGGTGGCTTCACTAATGGCTGTGTCTGCTTCATAACCTTTAAATACTACTTGTGTAAAAATGGTGCTGTCGTTTGCCCACTTTAAGGGAAAAGCAGTTTTGTTTATTACGGCTTCATTTGCTTCTTTTCTTTTTTGAATAATATGGGCAGCATTGGCCGAGGTTTTTTCTATAAATACCTGTACCAGATCGTAGGTTGACTGTACTCTTTGTTTAAAAGGCTTGAGCATATGGGTTTCCGAAATAAAAGAGAGGCAGTTGAATAAGGCTGCATAACCTGAAGAATAGCGGGGTGTTTCATAAAACATACGCATTCCCTTGCTAAAATCAGTGCTGCTGAAATCAACATAAGGGATCAGGTCCCAGTTTTTGTTCTTCATACCTGTATAGATCAATGGCTCAAAATCGTTTTTAAGCCAACGGCCCAGTTCGCCGCCCAGTTTATCGTACTGCGTGGTGATGAGCGTCATGGTATGCTGGTAATCGGCGCCATCACTAACATGTGTATCTAAAAAAACATCAGGTTTCAGCCAGTGGAAGATACGGGTAAAACTTTGGGCATTGCGGCTGTCGCATTTGGTAAAATCCCTGTTGAGGTCCAGGTTTTGCGCATTGCCCCTGAAGCCAAATGCCGCCGGCCCATCCTGGCTTACCCTTGTGGTGCTGTTGCGGTTTAAAGCACCACCAATATTGTATACAGGAACCAGTGCAATTACGGTATTTTCCGGCAATGGAATTTTCCCCTGCAGCAAATCCCTTGCAAGCATCATACAGGCATCAATGCCGTCGGGCTCACCGGGATGGATGCCGTTTAAAATAAAAATTACCGCTTTGTTCTGTTGCTTCCATTTTACGGGGTCAAATATTTTATTCCTGCTTATAAGAACAAGATCGAGCGGGTAACCTGCATCGGTTGATCCCATTTCTTTTACGATCAATTCAGGGTATTTTTTATCAAGATCCTTATACCATTGTACCGCTTCAAAATAGGTGGCAGTTTCTTTACCATTCGATTTTTCGAATGGCGTTTGCTGCGCATCGGCAATGTGCACGCAAAGAAAAATAACCAATAAAAGTATCGTTGTTTTGTGCATAAAATAAAAAGTCCCCAAATGTATGGGGACTTTTTAAATAAGTTTGTACCGTTTATCTAACTACTGTAAAAGAACCATTGATCACCTGGTTGCTGTTACTGATGCGGATGAAGTATTTTCCCGCGGCAAGCGCTTTTACATCTGCAAATACATTTACCTCATTTACATTTATAGTTTCGGCTTTTACTGTTCTGCCTGCAGCATCTGTAATGATCATTTTGCTGTTTTCAATAAGCCTTTCTGTAAGTTTTATTCTTAATGCTTCAGACGCAGGGTTTGGATAAACCACTACATTGCTGATATTATTATTGATGCGGGCAATGGCAACTGTGCTGTGGTGGAATTTTCCGTCAATATCGATCATCTTCAGGCGGTAATAAACCACGGAAGCAGCGGGCAGCCTGCTGTCGGTAAAATTATAACGGGCAAGGTTAGCGCCGGTTACTTCACCGATCTTCATATAATTGATACCGTCTGTGCTTCTTTCCACTTCGTAAAGTTTGAAACCCGTTTCTTGTGTTGCTTCCCACTGGAGTAAAACATTGCCATTGCTTTTGCTGGCATTAAAACTGATGATAGTTACAGGTACCAGGCCGGTACATTGCCATATTTGTGCAGCATACTCCGGGTGGTCTACAAAGGGGTTGCGGTTGGCCTGACCGCTTTGATAATAAATACCATTATTGCGGTCTATTTCTTTCTGGCTCACGGGGTCGGCAAGCATCCAGTCGAAAAACACCCTTATCTGCCAATCATCGTATATCTGCAGCCGGCGCATTGCGGCATTAGATTCATCGGTAGTTGAAAGCATAGCAGCGTTTGCTTCTGCAGAATTTCCTGCCCAGTCCTGGGAGATCATCTGGTCTTCGTAGCGGGTTGCCATATAAAGTGCAATTCGGGCAATGTCTCCCCTGAATGCCGCAAACGGCATAAATACCGTTCCGTTATACGCATAATTTAAAGCAGACCCAGTGCCCAGTTTAGTTTGATTGTCGATGGATGTGTAAGTGGCGTTTGTAACATTTCCATAGGGAAAATTGGCATGCCTTCCGTTTATGTAACCATCGGTGGGTAAAAGCATATGAACATCTGTATTCATAGGCGCTAAACTGTTGAACCAGGATTGAGGGGTGGTATGTTCCCTGTTATAACAATCGCCTTCGCCCGAATAATTTCCGCATTGATTGCCACCACCGCTTACCGGGCCATAAATGAACGTATAGGTTTCGGGTGTAGATGTATTATTGTCGTCGGTATAAATATCCCATATTACATTACCTGTACCGGGCTTTATATCGGTATATTGATAGGCATTCCAGACCCCCGGCGTATAACTTAAAGATACAGCGCCGTTATTGGTAATGGTTTTCAATGCCGTTTTTAATGGCTGGCAGGTGAGCCCGGTAGCTGTGTTGTAATAGCCTGCAGGTATTTGGGCCTGGCTGATAAAAATGCTGAGAAGGGCAAACGTAAAGAGTAAAAATTTCTTCATAAGTCAAAGACGGTGTTTTTCGTTATTTAGATGCTTTCAAACAAAATATTTATCAACAACAAAGCCCATCAAATCTTCATATTGACGGGCTTTTGAATATTATGAAGGAACTTCCAGCTTATTTGGCAAGAGCGTTCACCTTTTTAGCGAGTTTGCGTTTAAGGTTGGCAGCTTTATTCTTATGAATGGTGCCACGCTTTGCCAGCTTGTCGATCATTGAAGCTACTTCGGGTAATTTTTCGCCGGCTGCTTTGGCATCTGTTACTGCCCTGATGTCGCGGATCGCATTACGGGTTGTTTTTCCGTAATAACGGTTGCGTTCGTTTCTTTTTGTGCTCTGGCGAACATCTTTCTTGGTTGCTGCGTGATTTGCCATCTATATTCTTTTTTTGGGCTGCAAAGATAAGAATCTTCTGCTTAATTTAAGCCACAAATTTAAAGTTTTTTTGATCTTATCTGCCTGTTTTGTCGGTTTTTCCGCTTATTTACTGGCTTCAAAAGCCGATATTTGCCATCCAATTCTATTATTTTAGCCAAAAGGACCATTCTTTATGAAGGATTTTCAGTACATAACCAATTCACATCCATCATATATTGAAAATTTATATAGTGATTTTTTAAAAGACCCTTCAAGTATCGATCCCGAAATGCGCAAGTTTTTTGAAGGGTTTGATTTTGCGGTCTCAGGTGCATCAACTGCTCCTTTTAAAAACGGTGCTGCTTCGGTTGCCCCTGTTTCGGGCCTTATCCTGGATAAGGAATTTTCTGTTTACAGGCTTATAGAAGCGTATAGGAAAAAAGCACACCTGGTTGCCAAAACCAATCCTATCAGGGAACGTAAAGACCGGCACGCCAACCTGGGGTTGGAATTTTTCGGACTTTCAGATGCAGATATGAATGTTGAATTTGAAGCAGGAAAATTTTTAGGGCTGGGGCGAACATCGCTTAAGAGTATACTGGAAAAGCTTACAAATGTTTATGCATCGCATGTGGGCATCGAAATTTCGGCGCTCAACGATGAACGTAAAATAACCTGGCTTACAGCGGCCATGGAAGGCCGTTTTCAGCAATCGCCCCCATTGGAACAGAAAAAAAGGATCCTGCAAAAACTGAATGAAGCGGTTATGTTCGAAAAGTTTTTGCATACCAAATATATCGGCCAAAAGCGTTTCAGTCTTGAGGGTGGAGAAACAACCATACCTGCACTGGATGCTATACTGAATGCAGCCGCAGCAAACAACGTAGAAGAAGTGGTGCTCGGCATGGCACACCGTGGCAGGCTGAATGTACTGGCAAATATCATGGGCAAAACCTATGAAAATATTTTCAACGAGTTTGAGGGAACCGTACCCGCCGATACCACCATGGGCAGCGGCGATGTAAAATATCACCTGGGTTACAGCTCCGAACTGGAAACAGTTTCCGGAAAAAAAATTCACCTGAAACTTTCTCCCAACCCTTCTCATTTAGAGGCGGTAGACCCGGTTGTGCTCGGCTTTGCCCGCAGCAAGGCCGATGTAATGTATAATAGTGATTTTGATAAGATACTTCCCATCATCATTCATGGGGATGCTTCTGTGGCCGGCCAGGGCATTGTGTATGAAATAGCCCAAATGAGCAACCTCGACGGTTATTATACTGGTGGTACCATACATTTTGTGATCAACAACCAGATTGGCTTTACCACCGATTTTAACGATGCACGCAGCAGCGATTACTGTACTTCCCTGGCATCGGCCATACAGGCGCCGGTGCTGCATGTAAACGGAGATGATGCAGAGGCCGTGGTAAAAGCATCGGAAATTGCCACGCTTTACCGGCAGGAGTTCAACAGCGATATTTTTATTGACATGCTTTGCTACCGCCGGCACGGGCATAACGAGGGCGATGAACCCAAGTTTACACAGCCACAGTTGTATGCCATCATTGAAAAACACCTTAACCCGCGTGAAGTGTACACCCAGTTTTTAATTGAAAACGGGGAACCCGATGCCAAAGAGCTGGCCAGGGAAATGGAGAAAAAGTTTTTGGCCGAACTGCAGGAAAGGCTTGATGAGGTAAAACAAAAGCCCCTGCCTTATAATTACCAGAAGCCGGAACTGTGGTGGAAAGAATTGCGTAAAGCCACAGCCGCAGATTTCGACCAGTCGCCCATTACGGCCATTAAAGAAGAGGAACTTAAAAAATTATTCGAAGGTCTTATGAAATGGCCACAGGGTTATAAACCCCTGCGCAAAGTGGAAAAGCTATTGCAGGATAAGGTGAAGCTTTTTTCTGATGAACAGAAGCTCGACTGGGCCACGGGCGAATTGCTGGCTTACGCAAGCATACTCACAGAAGGAAACGATGTTCGTATGAGCGGGCAGGATGTGCGGCGGGGTACCTTCAGTCACCGCCATGCCTGTTTGCGTGACGAAGAAACAAATGAATTATACAACCGCCTCGATCATTTTACCCAAACACAGGCGCCTTTCCGCATCTATAATTCACTGCTCAGCGAATATGCTGTACTTGGTTTTGAATATGGCTACAGTATGGCCAACCCGCATGCACTGGTTTTATGGGAGGCACAGTTTGGCGATTTTGTAAACGGTGCCCAAACCATGATCGACCAGTTTATAACCGCTGCCGAAACCAAATGGCAGCGTATGAACGGCGTGGTATTATTGCTGCCACACGGCTACGAAGGCCAGGGGCCCGAGCACAGCAGTGCACGTATGGAACGATTTTTACAGCAATGTGCTGAGTTGAATGTGGTGGTAACCAATATTACAACCGCGGCCAACTTCTTTCACGCATTGCGCAGGCAGCTGGCATGGCCGTTCCGCAAACCGCTCATTAATTTTTCGCCAAAAGCCAACCTGCGCCATCCCGGCAGTTACAGCCTGCAGCATGAATTTACAAATGGCAGCTTTAAAGAAGTATTTGATGATGCTTTTGTAAAAGATGCCGGTGCTGTTACAAAAGTTTTAATGTGTACCGGAAAAATTTATTTTGAACTGGAAGACCGCAGGCAAAAAGAGAACAGAACAGATGTGGCCATTGTGCGCCTTGAGCAGTTGTATCCATTACCCCAAAAACAACTGGATGCGCTTTACCTTAAATACAGCAAAGCAATCTGGTACTGGGTGCAGGAAGAACCGCTGAACATGGGTGCAGCATCTTTCCTGCGTATGAATTTGCAAACTATCAATTTCCATATTGTGGCCCGCCAGCCTGGTGCCGCCACCGCCACCGGTTACGGTAAAATACATGCAAAGGAGCAGGAAGAGATCATTGCCACTGCGTTTAGTGTATAAGATCAGGGGTTGCGCTCTTTATATTCGGCCTTTACTTCTTCTAGCAGGGCTATGAATTTTTCAACAGAGGGGTCGTAGCCATAACCTTCCTGCCGCAATTTTTCTCCTTTATTGTCGAGGAAGAAATAATAAGGCTGGGAGTTGGCGCCAAATTTTGTGACCTGGATGTCGGTGTTAAGATCACCAATCGTTTCTATCTGTTTGTTCAGGGAAGAAGATATATACTGTTGATTATCGGGTATATTAATGTTGTGAACGTCTACATACAGTGAAGCTATCACAAAATCAGCTTTTAATCTTTTCATCACTTCAGCATTACTCCAAACTTCTGCCTCCATTTTACGGCAGTTAACACAATTGATCCCTGTAAAGTCGAGCATGAGGGGTTTGTTTTGCTGCAGGGCAATATCCTGTGCTTCTTTAAAATCGAAATAAGTGATGATGCCGTATTTTTTTACCACTTCTGGCTCAAAAATATGCATGCGGTCGTAGTATTTTTTTGGACGGGGCAGATAAGATGCAGTTGTATCGTTGCTTGTATGACTTGCATTATTGTTGCCCCCTAAAATAAATTCCTGTGTACCCATGGGGGGTAAAAATGCAGAGATGCCGTTGAGCGGGGCACCCCACAAGCCAGGTATCATATATACAGCAAAACTTAAAGATGAGATGGCAAAAAATAACCTTGTTACGCCGAGGTACGGAAGGTCAAAATCATTTTTTGGCAGGTCGTCATCATGATAAAATTTTAGTTTACCCAGCAGGTAAATGCCAAGCAAAATAAAAATTACGATCCATAACGAAAGATATACTTCCCGGTCGAGCAGGCGCCAGCCTTTGGCAAGATCTGCATTGGATAAAAATTTTAACGCAAGGGCAAGTTCAAGGAAGCCCAGGGTCACTTTGATCGCATTTAACCAGCCTCCGGCCTTACTCAGTACACTTAATTTTGATGGAAAAAATGCAAAGAGTGCGAATGGCAATGCCAGAGCCAGTGAAAACCCGAACATACCAATGAGAGGACCATAAAAATTGCCTTTGGCTGCAAGCACGAGCAGGTTCCCAATGATCGGCCCGGTGCAGGAAAAGGAGACAAGCGCAAGCGTTAGCGCCATAAAAAATATTCCGGTAAAACTTCCCATTCCGGCCTTGCTGTCTGTTTTGTTTGTCCAGCTCGAAGGAAGGTTTATTTCAAAAGCACCCAGGAAGGAAATCCCGAAAATAAGAAACACTAAAAAGAAGACCAGGTTGGCAATCCAGTTGGTGGCAAGGTTATTTAATGCTGCTGGGCCAAACAGCAGTGTTACTAAAAAACCAAGCAATGTAAATATGATGATAATGGAGGCGGCATACCAGATTGCATTCTTTTTCCCCTGCGCTGCAGTTTTACTGCGTTTGGTAAAAAAACTTACCGTAACCGGTATCATTGAATAAACGCAGGGAGTGAGCAAGGCCAGTAAGCCTCCTGCAAATGCCGTGGCAAAGATCCACCAGAGCGATTTATTTTCTGTGGTACCACCGGTAACATTGCCTGGAGAATATGGCTGAATGGTTGACGCAACCGGCACCCATTGCCGCATGGTTTCTTCACCCGGCAGGTATTCTTCTCCCTTTTTTACAAAAACTGCAATGGTTGCTTTCAGTAAAACGCTGTCGAGGCCGGTAAGATCTAATTTTTGTTCCCAGTAAACAGAATCCAGGTAATAACTTACGTTCAGGCCAAGCACGGTATCTTTTTCTGAAATTATGTTGCCAATTTCGGCCACCGGCCCGGCCAGGTATTTTTGCATACTGCTGTCGAACTGAATAGTTGATGCGGGGGCATCTCCGGCGGTCCTGGTAATGCTGAAAAGCTTTACCCCCTTTTCAATACGGGCCTTTATTTTTAAAACGGCTTCTTTTTGGTTCAGCCTTTTGGTTTCGTATTTTAAACTCACACCGGTAGAATCATTGGCAAATGAAACCAGGCTGCAAAAAAGAAGGACAATAAAGATTGAAAAATGGTTCCAGGTATACTTCATCATATGTTTAACCCCGATTTTGGCTGAATATTGTTTGTTTTGCAAATATACCTACGTATTTTGAAGGAAAGAGGACTTAGGTCACAATGGGCAGGAACGCAGATTTTTAAGATTTTTATGATTTGCGCAGCTAGTTCTTAACTAATCTTAACGATCATAATCATCAGTGTTCCGTAATAAAAAAACCCCGCGATGCGGGGCTTCTTTTTTGTACCACGTACGGGATTCCCTGCCCGACTGCGTCACGCAGGCAGGGAACCCGTGATTCCTCCGTTTTGCCACAAGTATTTTTTGAGCCATGTTTTTCCCGCAGCAGATTTGAGGTATTTTTCCTTTTTGCGGGCTTGCTCCCACTCGTTAAAATCTTCTGTAAAAATAGTTTTCCATGGCCTGTGCCCTTTTGTAAACCTGTTTTTTCCGGCATTGTGTTCTTTGAGCCTGTTTTGTGCATTCAAAGCCATGCCCGTGTACCAGGTTTTATCTGTTAGACTTTCTATTACGTAAACGGTAACCATCATGAAAAAAGCCTTTCATACCGAAAGGCTTTTTGTACCACGTACGGGATTCGAACCCGTGATTCCTCCGTGAAAGGGAGGCGTCTTAACCCCTTGACCAACGCGGCGTCTTTTTAAAGGACGGCAAAGATAAGGTTAAGGCATTTTGCTACCAAATTTTTTGGGAAAAAAGACCCAAATTGCCCAAAACGGCATTGGCAAACCGCTGCGAACTTCCCGGAACATACCCACAGCGCTTTCTTGCAAAAAAATACGGAGGATTTAAACCTCAAACTTGCTAACTTTGCCCCGCAAATTTCAATTTAAAAAACAACAGTTATGAGTACAATTAAAGTAGCCATTAATGGTTTCGGACGTATCGGACGTTTAGTTTACCGTCAAATCTATAACATGCAGGGTATCGATGTAGTAGCCATCAACGACCTTACCAGTCCTAAAGTACTGGCACACCTGCTTAAATACGACAGTGCCCAGGGCCGCTTTAATGAAGACGTAAAAGCTGGCGAAGACAATATTACAGTTAACGGAGACAGCATTAAAATATACGCACAAAAAGACCCGGCACAAATTCCCTGGGCAAGTCATGATGTGGATGTAGTACTGGAATGTACAGGGTTCTTTACCGACAGAGAGAAAGCAGAAGCACATATAAAAGCAGGGGCAAAGCGGGTAGTGATCTCTGCACCCGCCACCGGCGATTTAAAAACAGTGGTTTTTAATGTGAACCACCAGATACTTGATGGAACAGAAACCGTGATCAGCTGCGCCAGCTGCACCACCAACTGCCTGGCGCCAATGGCCAAGGCTTTGAACGATACTTACGGTATTGAATTGGGCATTATGACCACCATACATGCTTATACCAATGATCAAAATACACTGGATGCACCTCATCCAAAAGGCGACCTTCGCCGTGCCCGTGCCGCCGCCGCCAATATTGTTCCAAACAGTACAGGGGCAGCAAAGGCTATTGGCCTGGTATTGCCAGAGTTAAAAGGCAGGTTAGACGGTAGTGCGCAGCGTGTGCCAACCATTACCGGTTCGTTAACGGAATTGGTTTCTGTGTTGGGTAAAAAAGTAACGGTAGAAGAAGTAAACGCTACCATGAAAGCGGCATCCAACGAAAGTTTTGGTTATACCGAAGATGAAATTGTGAGCACCGATATTATTGGTACACATTTTGGCTCTTTATTCGATGCTACACAAACCAAGGTTATAAACGTTGGCGATAAGCAAATGGTGAAAACCGTGAGCTGGTACGATAACGAAATGAGCTATGTAAGCCAGCTTGTTCGCACCGTTAAGCATTTTGCCGGCTTGATAAGCAAATAATTTTATGTAACAAGCAGTGCTGCATGGCCCGGCAGTGTTGGCGTCGCACACTTGTACATCAAAACAATATTCAACAGTGAACCGCAGTTAAAGGCTGCGGTTTTTTTCATTTCAAAAAACAACCCGGTTCCATTTGGTTTTGTGTTACCTTTGAACTCCCGGTTTCAACAAAAATATCTTTCAATATGACCAATTTTTCTGACTACAATTTTAAAGGAAAGAAGGCGCTCATTCGTGTAGACTTTAATGTGCCGCTTGATGAAAATTTTAAGATAACCGACGATACCCGTATGCGTGCCACCATCCCCACCATAAAAAAAATACTCAACGATGGTGGAAGCGTTATTTTAATGAGTCATTTAGGCCGCCCCAAAGATGGGCCTGCCGACAAATATTCATTAAAGCACCTGGTGCCGCACCTGCACGGGTTACTGGGTGGCGAAACCAATGTTTTTTTTGCCGATGATTGCATTGGCCCCAAAGCCGCAATGACAGGCAGCATGCTGCGCCCCGGTGAAGTGCTGCTGCTCGAAAACCTTCGTTTTTACAAGGAAGAAGAAAAAGGCGATGAAGCATTTGCCGAAAAACTCAGCAAACTGGGCGATGTATATGTGAATGATGCATTTGGAACTGCTCACCGGGCGCATGCTTCCACGGCTATTATTGCAAAATTCTTTTCTGCCGAAAACAAACTTTTTGGAACCGTAATGGAAGGCGAAGTGAAAAGTGCCGAAAAAGTATTACACCAGGCAGAAAAGCCCTTTTGTGCCATCATTGGCGGCGCAAAAGTTTCTGATAAAATACTGATCATCGAAAACCTGCTTGAGCGTGCCACCGACATCATCATTGGCGGCGGTATGGCCTATACATTCCTCAAAGCAAGGGGCGGTAAAACCGGCTCCTCGCTTTGCGAAGAAGACCGCCTGCAAACAGCGCTCGATGTGCTGGAAAAAGCAAAGCAAAAGAATGTCTCTATCCACCTGCCCGAAGACAGCGTGATCGCCGATAAGTTTGATGCAGCAGCCAATACAAAAATTTGTCCAAGCGATCAAATACCTGATGGCTGGATGGGACTCGATATTGGACCAAAAGCCGTTGGTATTTTCAGCGAGATCATCAATAAATCAAAAACGATCTTGTGGAACGGCCCCATGGGGGTTTTTGAAATGGAAAAATTCCAGGCCGGTACAAAAGCCATAGCCGAAGTGGTGGCCGAAAGCACCGGCAAGGGGGCTTTCAGCCTGGTGGGCGGCGGCGATAGTGTGGCTGCCGTAAACAAATTTAACCTGGCAGCCAAAGTGAGTTATGTAAGCACAGGCGGCGGCGCCATGCTGGAGTATTTTGAAGGGAAGGAACTGCCCGGTATTGCAGCCGTAAAAGCTTAACAGTTTTAGAAGGTTACCTTTTACTTTTACCGGAATATTATTTCTGAATTCAAAAACTATATTACTTTTATCATCTAAACATTAAAACACAACAACATGAAAGGCGGATTAATTATTTTATTGGCTGTTCTTCTCATTGTAGGCTTTATTGGTTGCAATGGGTATAACGGACTTGTTAAACAGGATGAGTCTGTAAAAAAAGCCTGGAACAATGTTCAAACCGAATATCAAAACCGGAACGACCTGGTGGGCAACCTTGTTAATACAGTAAAAGGTGCGGCCAATTTTGAGCAAAAAACACTTACCGATGTAATTGAAGCCAGGGCCAAAGCCACCAGCGTACAGGTAAATGCGGATAACCTTACTCCCGAAAAATTAGCCGAATTCCAGCAGGCGCAACAAGGGGTTTCATCTGCGCTCAGCCGTTTGCTTGTTTCCGTGGAAGCCTATCCACAGTTAAAAGCAACCGAAAACTTTACCAGGTTGCAAAGCCAGCTGGAAGGAATCGAAAACAATATCAAAAATTCCCGCAAAGTGTTCAATGATGAGGTGAACCTCTATAACACAAAAGTGCGTTCATTTCCTATGAACATATTGGGTGGCATGTTTGGTTTCCATGCAAAAGAAGGATTTAAAGCTGATGCGGGTGCAGAAAAAGCGCCAGTAGTAAATTTTGAAAATACACCGGCTCCTGCAAATGCAAAATAAACGTTCTTCAATTTATATCATAGGGGTACTGCTTTTACTGGCAGGCCTCTATGTTGTATTTACTTACAACGAACTGGTAAAGAAAGATGAAGATGTAAAGAACAAATGGAGCGAAGTGCAGAATGCTTACCAGCGCAGGCTCGACCTGATTCCCAATTTGGTGAATACTGTAAAAGGCGGCGCCGATTTTGAACAAACCACCTTACAAAAAGTGGTGGAGGCCCGGGCCAAAGCAGGATCAGTTACGGTAAATGACCTGGATGCAGGTGCATATAATAACCAGTTACAGGCGCAGGACAACCTGGCCAATGCAACTAACCAGCTCCTCATAAAAGTGGAAAGTTACCCGGATATAAAAGGAACCAAAGCATTCAACGACCTGCAGGTGCAATTGGAAGGAACAGAGCGCCGTATAAAAGTGGCCCGGAAAGACTTCAATGAATCTATACGGGGGTATAACAATGCAGTAAAAACTTTTCCAACAAAATTAGTGGCAGGTATTTTTTCCTTCTTACCAAAAGAAGGCTTTCAGTCAGATGCAGGAGCAGAAAAAGCAGTAGAGATAAAATTTTAACAGGTGGGCATATTATCCATATTTAGCAATAAAAAAGAATTTTTCTCGGCCGAAGAAAAGCAGCGGATCGTGGAAGCTATCCGCCTGGCCGAAAGGGCCACCAGCGGGGAAATACGGGTATTTGTAGAAAGCAAGAACCCTTATGTGGAGCCGCTCGAAAGGGCTGCCGAAGTTTTCTTTAAGCTTAAAATGGAACATACCGAAAACCGCAATGCCGTTTTGCTCTACATAGCCATGGCACATCACGAACTGGCCCTTTTTGGCGATGAAGGAATTTACAAGGCCCTGGGTAAGGCATTTTGGGAAAATGAAGTGCGGCATATGATCACCGATTTCAGGGGCGAACATGTGGTGGACGGAATTGTAGACTGCGTGGGCCATATTGGCCAGGCATTGAAGGAAAAATTTCCTTACGAGTCCAGTACAGATAAAAACGAACTGCCCGATGAAATAATTTTTGGACATTAGCAGCTCCCTTTGAAAAGTATATTTGTTTCAATGAAGAAGATCTTCTTACTATATTTTTTCCTCTTAACGGTTTTGCCGGGTTTTGCCCAGCAGGATTTTGATATTAAACAACTCCTCGTTAAAGGTGGCCCGGGCACAGGTTTGGTACATGATTATGCTGGCGTACTTTCGCAAGAGCAGAAGCAGGCGCTTGAAACCAAACTTGTAAATTTCGATAACAGTACTTCTAACCAGATCGTGGTAATAACGGTATTATCCATGCAGGGGAACGATATTGCCGATTATGCCGTGGAGCTTGGCCGTGCATGGGGCGTTGGTGGAAAGCAGTTTAACAACGGCATTATTTTGCTCATTGCAAAAAATGACCGTAAACTCCATATTGCCACTGGCTATGGTTTGGAAGGAACCATACCCGATGTAACCGCCAGCCAGATCATACAGGAAACTATAAAACCAAATTTCAGGAACGGGGATTATAATGCAGGCATCAACCAGGGCGTGGATGCGCTTATGGCAGCCGCACAGGGAAAATACAATACGCCCAGGGAATATGGCGGGGGAAGCATTTCGTTTGGCACATTACTGCTGATCGGTATTTTTATTTTTATTATCATAGTCATTATTTCAAAAAACAGCGGCGGTGGCCGTGGAGGATCGTTTATGAGCAGGAGAGGCCATCGTGGTTTCAGCGGGCCATTTATTTGGCCAAGCAGCGGAGGTGGAGGATGGACAGGCAGCGGCGACTGGGGCGGGGGCGGCAGCAGTGGTGGTGGTTTCGGCGGTTTTGGCGGCGGCAGTTTTGGTGGAGGCGGCGCCAGCGGCGATTGGTAAAACTTTTTAAAGTATAAAAAAGAGGCTGTCTCAAAAGGGCAGCCTCTTTTTATTTAGGTAATTCACATTTGTAGATAAGTAAAGTTTATTTTAGAAGATGTGTGCATGAAAGTTGCTGTTTAATGGTCATGGCAAAAGGAC
>JBATOU010000101.1:0-197081 GCA_049291115.1 Ferruginibacter sp. | reverse complement strand
GTAAGGTTTTTTTTCGAGCCCGGCTTTTTCCCCGTCCTGGTATAAAGGTTCTTCGGTACTTACAAAAAGTGTTTTATAATTATTAGCAAAACAAAGGCCTTCAAACACACCGTTTCTTCTTGGCCCGGTTTCAGATGCCGATATCATGAACTGCGGGGGTATGGGCAATTGATATTGTAAATAGCCGTTCGTATCGCTGATGTTAACAGAGGGGTTGTGCAGGTAATTCCTTTTGTCGCCGATATCTCTTTCGCCTTCACTGCTCCAGGCAATATGATTTTGCAGCGGATTGTAGCGGAGCTCTTCCGGGTCGAGCGCACTGTCGGGATCTGCTTTTGAAGAAGGATAGATCCGGCCATCGGTATAACGGAAAGTGTCGACACCGGTTATTTGAAAATTTTCTATTTTCCTGTTCTTTATATTGAATGCCGCTGTGTAAAACCTTGAAGGATTATGACCGCCACGATCATCAGAAATGAAATAATACTGGTTATGAACAGAATCATAATCGATGCCGGAAAGACCGCCAACAGTAGTGTTTTGAAATTTTGTTGAGTTGGGAATTACAAAAAGATCCAGATATTTTAATGATGGGCCTGCATTTGTCTTTTTTATCACCTGCTTCTTTTTTTGTGCAAATAAAGGAGCGGTTAAAAAAGCAGGGGAAATAAAAAGCAGGAGCGTATTTATTATAAATTGCTTCATTACAACGGGTTCAAGAACGAAGCTAAGAAAATGCCCGCAGTTGGCACAGAAAATTATGCAGAAGGAGAATTGACCCTTTTTTTCTCATTAAGCAGGATAAAAAACAGTACCGTTAAAAAAATGAGTACGGCCACGCTGATAAAATGAATATGGTGCGTTTCTTTCCATATTTTAATAAGGTATGACCCATGGCTGTAATATTGCTGCAAGCTGAGCAGGCCAATAAAATAAAGAAAAACCGGTGGTCTTTTTATACATCCAACTACGCCAAAAAGGCAAATAAATACAAATAACAGGTGACGCCATGCAGGGGATTCATTTACAGGAAAAAATATGCCTGCACCATGATATACTGCAGCTATAAAAAAAAGAACAGCCGAAACTTTAAAAACTATTTTTTTCGTATTTAGCTTTATCATTTCTTAGTATAAATAGTTACTGAAGTTATTGAAATTTTTACCACATTGTTTTGGAAGAAACCACATTGTTTTGGAAGAAATAAACCGCCCAAGCTTCAAATTAATTTTTTTACTTACATTAGCAAAAATCTCAACAGTACCCATGCTTGTAAAAACATTTGGCAGCGCTGTTTATGGAGTAGAAGCCATTTCCATAACCGTGGAAGTAAATGTAGATGAAAAAGGTCAGCACTATTACATTGTGGGCCTGCCCGATAACGCGGTAAAGGAAAGCCTGCAACGTGTGGAAAGTGCCGTTAAAAGCAATAACTACTACATGCCCCGCACCAAGCTGGTGGTAAACCTGGCTCCGGCCGACATCAAAAAATCTGGAACTGCTTTTGATCTTCCCATTGCCATTGGTACACTGGCAGCTACCGAGCAAATTGAAAATCCCGAAAGGCTCGAACGTTTTGTGATTATGGGCGAACTCAGCCTCGATGGTACTGTACGGCCAATTAAAGGCGCCTTGCCCATTGCTATTCAGGCACGTAAAGAAGGTTTTGAAGGCCTGATAGTGCCCAAACAAAATGCAAGGGAGGCCGCTATGGTAAATAATATCTATGTGTATGCCGTGGAACATATCAATGAGGTGGTGAACTTTTTTAAAGATGAAAAATCTTTAACCCCTGTTGTGGTAAACACAAGAGAAGAATTTGCATACGCACAAAGCAATTTCGATATTGATTTTGCCGATGTAAAGGGCCAGGAAAATATAAAACGTGCGCTGGAGATAGCCGCTGCAGGGGGCCATAATGCCATATTGATTGGTCCACCCGGGGCAGGCAAAACCATGCTGGCAAAAAGATTGCCCACCATTTTACCGCCATTAAGTTTACATGAGGCACTGGAAACAACCAAGATTCACAGCGTGGCAGGCAAACTGCCCGAAAATGCCACGCTGGTGAATAAACGTCCCTTTCGCAGCCCGCATCATACCATCAGCGATGTGGCCCTGGTGGGCGGAGGTGGAAATCCCCAGCCCGGCGAAATTTCTTTGGCACACAATGGCGTGTTGTTTTTAGATGAACTGCCCGAATTTAAGCGCACCGTTTTAGAGGTAATGCGCCAGCCGATGGAAGAAAGAAAAGTTACCATCAGCCGGGCAAAAGTAGCGCTTGATTTTCCGGCAAGCTTTATGCTGATCGCCAGTATGAACCCATGCCCCTGCGGATTTTTCAATCATCCGGAAAGGGACTGTAACTGCGGGCCTGGTGTGGTGCAAAAATATTTGAGCCGCATCAGCGGACCTTTGCTCGACCGGATAGACCTGCACGTAGAAGTAACGCCGGTGGCTTTCAGTGAACTTTCAAGTGCTCAGGCCTACGAAAAAAGTGAAGCCATACGCCATCGTGTGATAACTGCAAGAGAAATTCAAAGCGAACGGTATAAAAACAACGAAGGCGTTTATGCCAATGCACAAATGAGCAGCAAAATGCTCAAAGAAATTTGTGTTATAAGTACCGCCGGTCAAAACCTGCTTAAAACAGCTATGCAGCGTCTCAACCTCAGCGCACGGGCTTATGACCGTATTTTAAAAGTTAGCCGCACCATTGCCGACCTGGCAGGCAAACCCGATATTTTGCCCGAACACCTGGCCGAAGCCATCCAGTACCGGAGCTTAGACAGGGAAGGCTGGGGAGGATAGGGGATCTAATATTTTTGATGTAAGATTTAAGATTTGGGAAGTTTGTTTGGTTACAGGTTGTAGCTCAACTTTGGAGTTTGTGATGAGTAAGGTGCGTATCTGCGGCTTTAATTTTTATCAAAAAATTAATATAATTCGTAAATTTATGGCATATTCAAATTCTATAAATTTGATCTGCAAATCCGAGTTTCTTCTTCCTTAACTATTAGAGCGCTTTGATGTTGTGTCAACCTGGATTGGGTCGGTTGAAGAATAAGTTGTAGTTCAAAGTGAAACTATAGGAACAAATAGCATTGAAACTACATTAGCGCGTCTCTTTTGAGAAACTATGATAATAGGTAACCACTTGCATTTTTGCTTGTCAGGATATAACTCTTTACTTTTGGGCATGAGACCAGTAATTATCCGCATTTTGTTTTTTGTTTTATTGGCAGTAAGCCCATTGTATTTGTGTGCACAAGAAATGACCCGCCTGATAGACAGCCTGCTTAAAGTTTATGCAAGCCCGGCCTCACTGGAAATCAAAGCCGAAAAAGCCGGCGTGCTCAGCCATTATTACATGGCTGTAGATCCCCAGAAAGCAGAAACCTGGGGCAAAAAAGCGTTGGAAGACGCTGAACTTTCCCGTAACCGCAAAGCAATGGCAAAGGCAAATATTGACAATGGAGTAAGGTTAGGCATGGTTACCGGGAAAAAGGAAAATATTACTTCAGCCATTGGTTTCTTTGAAGAAAGCTACAAAATTGCCCGTAAAAATAACCTCCAGGAGGAAATGGGCCGAAGCCTGATTTTTCTTTCAGGGATGAACAGGCAGGTTCCAGATGCTGACAAGGCTTTAAACCAGGCTAGCCAGGCTGTTTCTGTTCTTTCAGCCACAGGTAACGACAGCCTGCAATGCCTTGCCCTGCTTGCGGTAGGTGCTGCATACGTGAGCAAGGACGATAAACTGATGGGATTGAAAAACTATTTTGATGCAACAGTGCTTGCCGAAAAAACTAAAAACAGCATTTTGCTCAGAAGCTGTTATAGTCGCTTATCAGGGTTTTACCAAATGGTGGAAAATTACGATAAGTCTCTCGACTATGCATTTAAGATGATGGATATTTCTCAGCAGGACAAAGTACCTGATATGAAGTATGCCCGGGTAAATGATCTGAAACTGGTGGGCGATATTTACCTGCAAAAGAAGAATTACGACCTGGCGGCTGTATTTTATGAACGCTCTATACATACTGCGGATTCAATAAAATTTAACCAGTTAAAGTTCCAGGGTTACCTGGGATTGATCAATTTATACCTTGAGTCTGACGAGCCCAAAAAGGCCAAAACCTTTTTCGACAGCAGTAGCGAACTTAAAAGCTATTTAAGGCTTTATGGAATGGAGATCGTAGTAAACCAGGCATATGGCTATATTTTTGGGAAAATGGGGAAAAACGATTCGGCAGATTATCATTTCAAAAAGGCATTGCCTTTTTTCGAATCACAGGTTAACAGTAACTCCAAGATGAGTTTCTATAACCAGTACGGAATGCATCTGGTTAAAAGCGGGCGTTTGCAAAATGGTATTGAAATGCTGCTTGCAGCTAATGCCGTGGCAAAGGAGAATAAAAACCTGGAAGCAATGTCAGAGCTCGCAAAAAACCTGGATAGCAGCTATCGACAGCTGGGCGATTACAAGCAAGCGTTGCACTACAGCGGCCTTGCACGTAATTATCAAGACAGTTTGGATAAGCTGGGAAAGGAAGACGAGCTTCTGCAATTGCAAATAACCGATGAAGAAAACAGGAAGGAACGCCTTTTGAAAGAAGATAAAGAGAAGATTGAAAAAAGGAACAGGATACAGTATATGGCCATCATCATTGCCATTGCAACTGTTTTTATGATATTGGTGTTGTTGGGTTTTTTGCGGGTATCAGTTACCAGTATCCGGATCATTGGTTTTTTTGCATTTCTTATGTTTTTTGAATTCATTTTCCTGGTATTTAAAAAAACCATTTACGGTATTACCCATGGTGAACCATGGAAAGATTTGGCCATGATGATATTGATCGCTGCAATACTGGTGCCGCTTCATCATTGGGCAGAACACAAGCTTATTCACTACCTTTCTTCACAGCACATGCTTCGTTTAAGGAACAGCAGTAAAGAATGGTGGAAGGGGATTTTTGGTAAATCTGCAGAATAGCAGCTATTCATATTTCAATTTTGGCGGGTTTAACGTAAAGCAGGTATGAATCCGAAATAAATCTGCGTATCTGCGGCCTTTTACCCATCTTTCCCAATTTCAACAACCCAATCAGTTTCTACCCGTTATTTTTGTAAAATGAAAATTCTGCTTCATTACTTAAAACCGCATAAGTGGTTGGTGATCCTTACGCTGCTGATGGCGGCTGTAAATATTGGTTTCTCCCTTTTTGACCCCATCCTTTTTGGTAAACTGGTGAACCTGGCTGCTGATTATTTTTCTAATAAAACCAGCTTTGGCGAAAACAGGTTCTACTGGAGTTACCAGGAGATCACCAGGAATAAAAAATCTTACCTGGAACTGGGCGTTTTTTGGATCGTGATCCTGTCCATTTCAGTGGCAATGGTAAGTCGCATAGCAAAAGCCTTCCAGGATTATTTTATGAATGTGGTGATACAAAAATTTGGCGCCAGCGTTTTTACCGACGGGCTTAAGAAAGCCATGAAACTTCCTTACCAGGATTTTGAAGACCAGCGCAGTGGCGAAACCTTATCAATACTTACCAAGGTGAGGGCCGATACAGAAAAATTCATTTACAGTTTTATCAATGTGCTCTTTGGTGTTATTATAGGAATCGTGTTTGTATTTGTATATGCGGCATTGTTCATCAACTGGCGTATACCGGTGGCATATCTCGTGGGCATTGTATTTTTATCGTGGATCACCAGCAAACTCAGTAAAAAAATCAAGACCATTCAGAAAAATATTGTAGGACAAACAACTGCACTTGCAGGTTCCACCACCGAATCGCTCCGCAATATAGAATTGGTAAAAAGCCTCGGCCTAACAACCCAGGAAGTGGAAAGGCTTAACAAGAATACGTATAAAATTCTTGGGCTCGAACTGACCAAGGTTAAACGGATCCGCAGCATCAGTTTTGCGCAGGGCACATTGGTTAACACATTGCGGCAGGTGATATTGTTCATTTTGATGTGGCTCATCTTTCGGGGCGAAATGGATGCCGGCCAACTGGTTACCATGCAGATATTTTCTTTCTTTGTTTTTGGCCCGCTGCAGGAAATCGGCAATATCATTCTTTCTTACCGCGAAGCAGAAGCCTCGCTGCAGAATTTTGATAACCTTATGAAGAAAGAACCCGAGCTGGAACCGCTGCAGCCGAAGCACCTGGGCGATATTGAAAAACTGGAATTTCAGCAGGTAAGTTTCCAGCATAAATCTGCTTCGCAAAAAGCGATCGATCAAATCAGTTTCTCTGTAAAGCTTGGCGAAACCATAGCCTTTGTTGGGCCCAGTGGCAGCGGAAAATCAACGCTTATGAAATTGCTGGTGGGACTTTACCGCCCGCAGCATGGAAAAATATTATACAATGGGCTCGATGAAACAGAAATACGCTTCGACGACCTGCGCAACCAGATCGGTTTTGTAACACAGGACACCAACCTGTTCAGCGGCACAATCAGGGAAAACCTGGTATTCGTTAATCCTGCTGTCACCGAAGCTGAATTGAACAAGGCTTTGCAGCAGGCGGCCTGCGGCAATTTATTATCGCGTGCAGAAAAAGGCCTCGATACCATGATCGGTGAGGGAGGCCTAAAGCTAAGCGGCGGCGAAAAACAACGGCTCTCCATCGCCCGTGCACTGCTGCGTCAACCAAGGGTTTTGCTGTTCGATGAAGCCACCTCGGCGCTCGATTCCATTACAGAAGAAGAGATCAGCAACACCATTCGAAGCATTTCCGAATTGAAGAGCCAGGTTACCATCCTTATTGCGCACAGGCTGAGCACCATCATGCATGCCGACCGTATTTATGTACTCGAAAAAGGAGAAGTGGAAGAAACCGGCACACACGAGGAACTGCTTGCACAAAAAGGGCTTTACTTTGCCATGTGGCGCCAGCAGATCGGTGAAAGAAAAAGGCAATTGGTTTAATTCTTTAATGCGGCAGAGAAAGGAGTTGCAGAGATTTAATTTAGATAGCTATTTCCTCTGCACATCCTCCTTTCTTCCTTTCTTTGCGGTAAAGTAAATTGACCTATCACTAAGTGGCCAATATTGGTGACCATAGTGTATCAGTTTGAAATGTCCATTATAATTGCTATTTGAACCACATAGTCTCATAGGCACAAAGAAGGAACCACATAGGGATTTCTATATGAAATCTATGAGTCTATGTTGCTATGTGGTTCAATAATTTCAAACTGATATACTAGTTGGGTGATGCTTATCACATCAGCCCAATTTTTCTTTTTATACCTTTGCATCCAAAATAAAACTGCATGACAGCAATTGAAATACTTGGCCTCGCAGCCGGCACCATTTCTTCCATCACCTTTTTACCCCAGGTGATAAGGGTATGGAAAACAAAATCGGCCAAAGACCTTTCTTTTAATATGCTTCTTCTCCTTATACTGGGTGTAAGCATGTGGCTCACTTATGGGATCCTTCAAAAAGATGTGGCCATTATTTATACAAACAGCATGGTGCTTGCCATGGCATTTATTATGGTTTACTTCAAACTCAAGTTTAAATAGCGGATGAATACAGAAAAAAAACCAACACCAAATAATTACTGGAGCATGTTTACCAACCGTTGCCCCCGCTGCAGGCGTGGCCCCATGTTCAAAACAAAAAGTGCTTATGCAAAATTCGGGCTGTCAAATATTTTTAACATGCACGAAAATTGCCCTGAATGCGGGCAGCGCTTCGACCTGGAACCCGGTTTTTGGTATGGAACAGGTTATGTGAGTTATGCGCTTACCGTGGCATTTTCGGTAACTACCTTTGTGGCATGGTGGGTGCTTATTGGTATTTCTGTGAGTGACAACCGGATATTTTACTGGCTTGGGTTAAACGCCGTTTTACTGATCGTGTTTCAGCCCTGGCTGATGCGTTTCAGCCGCAGCCTGTACATGCGTTTTTTTGTAAAGTATGACCCCGATTATAAGCAAACAAAACCTACCGAATTTAGCTGATACTTTATAATCATTCTTCTTTCCTGAACCTGAACTCAAGCGGAACCATCAGTTTAAAACTGAAGTTGGCTCCCATATTGTACACGCCGGTTCGGCCACTGGCCAAATTTACGCCTGCATATTTTAACCTGCTTAAATGGTTTTGATAGGCCACATTGCTAATATTATTTGCAGCAATATTGATGGAAAACAGCGTGTGTCCTTTTTTGTTTGTACAATCGGTACCAATACCGGCATGCAACAGAGTGTAGCCAGGAGTTTTTGTTTCGGTGTTAAAGGCTGTAAAAATATTTTTTTGGGTGAACATATTTTCCATTTCCAGCCGGGCATAGAAATTTTGAAAAAATCTGTTTAGTTTTTTAACATCTGCTCTCAGCTCTGTAAGCAGTTTTGGCGCCGGCATAAACGGGATGTTTTTTGAGCCCTCAATTGCGTCAGCAAAGCTTCCGTTCACAAGCGAAAAAGTATTTTCGAGGTGAAGCCAGTGAAAAGGGTGGGGGTGCAGGTCAAAACTGATCTCCAGCCCGCTGATATTGGCCTTGCGCTGGCTGAAAGTGAAGGCTGTAAGCATATTACCATCCACGTTTACGAGCGAGTCGCTGCCGTTGCCCCCCTGCAGTTTGCGGTAAAAAATAAAATTGTTGAAATGATTGTAATACGCTGCCAGGTTCAGTGAAAAATGTTCATTGCTCATTTCAATGCCTGCATCTGTTTGAAAACTGGTTTCGCTTTTTAAATTCCTGTCGCCGTATTCATAGCGGTTTGTGCCTTCATGTGAGCCATTACTTGCCAGTTCGGGAATAGAGGGCGCCCGGTATGCACGGGCAAGGTTTAATTTAATATTAATGTTTTTTCCGGCTTCAATGGTGGAGCCAATGCTGGCCGAAGAATTCTCAAAATTTCTTTTGAAAGCCGTTCCTTTAATATCGGTGCCATCGAGCAGGTTTTTTACATCCATCTTCCGCAGGTCGTACCGGATGCCGCCGCTGATCGTAGCTTTCTTCCATTCTTTTTGTAAAAAAACATAAAGCCCTGCATCGTTCATTTGGTAATCGGGGATGAGCTGTTCTGCGCCACGGTTGGTATTGGTTTGCTGCATTCCATTAATGCCGATAGAAGGTTTCCAGCCTTTGATCCCTTCAAAATGAAACCTGGAAGTGTAAGTGACCGTTTTGAGATCGAAAAAGAGTTCACGCTCGCTGAGGTCATCCGGGTTCCCAAATTCTTCCCGCCGGTTTCTTTGCCAGCCGATATTGAGGGCCAAACGGTTTTTGCCTATTTTAAAATTATTATCGGCAGCCAATTTAAAATGACGGATATGCTGGTAAGGGACCGCAGGTTGTATGCTGTTGAAATCGGCCCTGGTTACCCTTGTTTCGCCGCCGCCTGGAAGTGGTTTTATAAAAAAACCCTCATCATCCCTTTCGCCTTCTATCAATCCTGCTGTAAGATCAAAATTGCTGATGAGTAAATGACTGTAACCCCATGCGCCGTTGTATCCAATATACCCGCCTGCATTTTCTTCCTTGAATTTTGAATTGAATACCGGGCCATCAAATTTATTTTTATAATCTGCAGCTGCTTTTTGCGAAGTATATACATTCCAGTTAAAACCGTTGAGGTTACCGGCCCAGTTGATATGCGCTTCCCTGAGTTTATTATTTGTTTGAAAGTTGGAGCCCAGGTTGAGTTTGCTGGTTCCGGTTTGTACGGGCACATTGCTGATAATATTGAGCACCCCCGCCATGGCATCGCTTCCATACATGAGCGAAGCGGGGCCTTTTAGTATCTCCACTTTGTTCACGCTGCTTTCGTCAATTTCGATGCCGTGTTCATCGCCCCATTGCTGACCTTCCTGGCGTACGCCGTCGTTAATGGTGAGTACCCGGTTATAGCCAAGGCCGCGTATCACGGGTTTGCTGATAGCCGGGCCGCTGCTAAGGCTGGCCACGCCCGCTTTTTTGGTAACGGCTTCTATGATATTTGTTGCACTGCTTCTTTGCAGCTCCTCCTGTTTAATTACCGAAACCTGGAATGGCATTTTTTTCAGTTGTGTGGCCTTGCTTACGCCGGTGATGATAACAGCATTGTTTTCCACGATGGCCTCTGTAAGACTGAAATCTTTTTTTGTATCGCCATTGATCAAAATATTTTCTGCAATGGTATTAAAGCCCACATGCGATACTTCCACCAGGTGATAACCATCGCTGAGGTTGCCTATAAAGTATTCGCCGGCTTCGTTACTGGTTGTTCCGGCTTTTGCATCAGCAAAATATACCGATACACCTGCTACAGGCTTACCTGTTTGGCCATCAGTGATCCTGCCGCTTAAACTGCCTTTTACTCCGGCAGGTTCTGCTGCATTCAGTTGCATCGAGATCAGCAAAACAATAAAAAGAAAAAGCTTATTCATACTAAAAATTTGCAATAATGTTGCAAATATAATATTTGCAACATTATTGCAAAAATTAATTTATAAGCGGTAAAAAAAATGACAGCCTGCAGGGCTGCCATTTAAGAGTATTTGTAGAAATGCTTAAATATTCTCAATCACGCCTGCAATTCCCTGTCCGCCGCCAACACAGGCGGTTACCATACCGTATTTTTTATTCAGGCGCTTCATGTCATTTACCACCTGTATAGTGAGTTTAGCGCCGGTGCAGCCCAGTGGATGGCCCAGGGCAATGGCGCCGCCGTTGATATTTACAATATCGGGGTTTAAATTCAACTCACGTATTACGGCCAGCGATTGCGAGGCAAATGCTTCGTTGAGTTCGATGAGGTCAATATCGGCAATATTCATGTTTGCCTGCTTCAGCACTTTTGGTATGGCGGCCACAGGCCCAATGCCCATGATGCGGGGATGAACGCCGGCGCTGGCACAGTTTACCAAACGGGCAATGGGTTTTAAACCGAGTTCATTTACCATGCGTTCGCTCATTACCATTACAAAGGCAGATCCATCGCTGGTTTGAGAAGAGTTGCCTGCCGTAACCACGCCATCGGCAGCAAATGCCGGTTTTAGTTTGGCCAGGCCTTCTACTGTGGTATCGCGGCGCACCCCTTCATCGGTATCCACTACATACGAACGTGTTTTACGTTTATTTTTTTCATCAATATAAACTTCTTCCACTGTGATGGGTAAAATGCCTGCTTTAAAATAACCTTCGTCAATAGCTTTTGCTGCTTTTACATGGCTGTTATAACTGAATGCATCCTGGTCTTCACGGCTCACCTTGTATTCTTTTGCCACCGCTTCGGCAGTAAGGCCCATGCTGAGATAATAATCGGGTTCATCTTTGGCAATTTCGTAAGAAGGCACTGTTTTCCATCCGGCTGTAGGTACCAAGCTCATGCTTTCGGTACCGCCTGCAATAATGCATTCGGCCATGCCGGTGCGTATCTTGGCCGTAGCGGTGGCAATGGCTTCCAAACCACTGGCGCAATAACGGTTAATGGTAATGCCAGGCACATCTATGCCCGCTGCTTTTGCTGCAATGATGCGGCCAAACTGCAGGCCCTGTTCTGCTTCGGGAACAGCATTGCCCACAATTACATCATCAATACGTTTGGGATCAAGCTGCGGCATGGTTGCCAGCAGGCCTTTGATCACTTCTACGGCCAAATTATCGGGCCGGGTAAAACGAAAGCCGCCTTTTTTACTTTTTGCCACGGCGGTTCTAAAGCCGCCTACGATATATGCTTCCTGCATGAGTAAATTGTTTAATTGTAAAATGGCTGCATTGTAGATGGTTGTTGCGATCGTAAACTTCACTAACAATTTGACCATTCAACAATATATCCACTAAATTAGTTGTTTATGCAACTTTGTTAGTCAAAAATAAGAAAATCTTATTGATTATTTTCAAAACAACTGTTTAAGGGATTTTATTAATACTAAAAAAGCCTGAAACTATTACTGGCTAATAGCTTCAGGCTTTTGTGTTGTTTTTAGCTCACAAAAATAGGCTTGTTACAACAGGTTTGAGCAGACTGATAAAGGCTCTATAGGTTGTTTTTAGCTCACAAAAATAGGCTTGTTACAACACACGGTGGACGTTTTAAGTACTACAAGTGTTGTTTTTAGCTCACAAAAATAGGCTTGTTACAACGACTTCATTAACTTTCTTTGTCCTTTGTATGTTGTTTTTAGCTCACAAAAATAGGCTTGTTACAACTGGAAGAGCTGGAAGGAAAAGGTGTAACGGGTTGTTTTTAGCTCACAAAAATAGGCTTGTTACAACTCATGAAATAGTTGCTGCAATGACATTTAGGTTGTTTTTAGCTCACAAAAATAGGCTTGTTACAACCTGACTCCCATTGCTCTTTATTAGAGCGTGTTGTTTTTAGCTCACAAAAATAGGCTTGTTACAACTTTTATTTTCAGCATCTTTAATTTCATGTGTTGTTTTTAGCTCACAAAAATAGGCTTGTTACAACAAACTTTTTACCATGCCTACAGACGTAATGGTTGTTTTTAGCTCACAAAAATAGGCTTGTTACAACACAAAGATTTCATTACTCAAACAAGGAGAGTTGTTTTTAGCTGACAAAAATAGGCTTGTTACAACGATTCACAGCTTTGTTCACAGCTTGATTCGTTTTTTGTTCCCAAGTTCCGCTAGTTTTTCTTCCTCTCATCCTTTTCAAAAAATTTATTATCTATGCCAAATTGCAGTAAAGCATGCCGCAGGGCGTTTTTTAATTTGGGTGCTATATAGTTGTGGTGCAGCGCACGGTTTCGGTATTTTAAAAAATCTGGCCATGTTATTTCCCTCATTAATGCCGGGTAGCCGGTTAAAAGCTGGTCGTATAACTTTTTCCCAATTTCATTATTGTTCACACTGCCGCTGTCGTTACCGTTTTCAAACCCAAACTTTACATAGCAGCCATCCCATTTTTTTGTATCAAATTTTTCTTTCAGGTAGGGTGCCCATTGACTATCGTATCCTGTTTTTGCCAAATGGCTTTCGGCGCAGAGCAGCAAATACACATCGGTGAGAGAATTAGCTATTTCATTTTTTATTTCTTTGTTTATATCCTCGTAATTAATCCTTTTACCCAGAGGCCAGTTAACCTGTAGCAGGTAATCTTTCTGATATGCGTTTTCGTAGTAAAGATATTCGTCGTCAAATTTATGGGCCTTTATCTCTATCATATAGCGCCTGTTTTTTCCTGTGCTGTCTGTTACATTTACAGCCTTTTCAATGTTTGCGTTGTTCAAAGTGTAAAAAGGGTTTTGTAGGGTATATGCCTGGTCAAAAACCGGGCTGTTTATATGGTTAAGTTCTGCCTTTGAAAGAGTGGAGCGCAAAGGGGCACTGATGTCAGTAAACTCTCCCGTGTTAATGGCTGCATTGCGGTACCATTTGGCTATCTCCCATAGTATAAGCTCTTCGGTCTTTATTTTATTAAGCTGGTTTATGAGGGTTGTTTTAATAGCAGGGCCTTCAAGCTTTTTTGTTATTTTTTGTTTTAGCACATGTGGTAAAACCTGTTTAAAGATAAAATCGCTGTTTGTGTATGGGTTTAAGCGCATGAGTAAGCTGCGTATATACTGAAAATCGCTCCTGCACACCCATTTTTTCCCGGCGTGTTTAGCCCTCAAAATATTTCTCTCATTTTCGTTTAAATATGTGGTTATGTTTAAAAGCTCTGCAGGTATGCCAATGCTTCTTCTGAAAACCTTCCTTGCTTCTTCGTTTGTTTCAGGGGGTATATGTATTTTAAAAAGTCTGCTGTACAGCTTTTTGTTTGCCTCGTTTACTTTTATTGATTTTAGAAAACCTAAAAAGCGTTGAACAGTTTCTGTAAAAATATCTTCTATGCGGCGGCTGCTTTCCAGCACTGTCCATAAGGCAGTGAAATAGTCCAGTTTGTTAGTTTTAATATACTGGAGCAGGTTTGGCTTTTCTGTACGAAAGGCACGTAACATGTCATACACATCCATGTATTCCATTTCATTAAGGCCCTGGTGCCTTATTTCGTCAATAAGCTCCTTAGCACAAGCATCGGGCGACTCACTGTATTTTAAAAAAAGGAATTTAATGTGGTTGTACTCTAAAACGGTATCAATTTTACGCTTTGAAGCAAATTTCCAAGGGGCGGGTTTAAGGTCGTTTACATTTTTAAAATGTTCCAGGTCTTTTATCTTTTGGGCAATATGCTGCTGAATATAAGCGGCAGATGATATTTCCTTTATTTTTTTTGTTAGGTCTGCTGGGTTTACTCTTAAAGAAAAAGGAAACTGCTTATTTTTTTGAATATGCGGCATATTATCAAAATTGCCTGCAGCCATTTGGCAGAGGTAGTTTTGTACATACTCCTGTAAAAGTTCCTTTACCAGGGGTGCTTTTAAAGCAATATGCACAGATAGAAAAACCCATTTAAGCAGGAAGTCGGGCGAAACAGATAAGGTAACCATTTCTTTTTTACCTTCTATTTCTGCTTCTATATTAAAAAATGCATTTCTCTTTTTAATGCAAAAATAAGGTTCAGTAATGCCGGGTTTTGCCGGAACAGTATAGAAATAAAAATTCTTTTTGAGGGTTTTATATGCCGCACGCATGGATGTCTTTTGTTGCGGTTCGCTACAGGTCTTCATCTTTATCTTAAATTGTTCAAGGGGAACATCCTCGTATCCAAATTGCTCCAATTGTCTTCTTCTTTCTTCATTTGGTTTTTGCAGGGCCACCGAAAAACCTTCCAATAACCCCATATCCCATAAATATTGCAGGTATATCCTGGTATGGCATGCATCTTTGCGCAAAGGCACAATTTTTTGTTGCAAGTGAGATATTTTGGCTTTACACTCTGCGGTAATCGTTTCTCTCCTTTCTTTTTTTTCTTTGTAGGATAACCTCGTGTTTTCTAACCCGGATAGCGCTTTGGCTTCATTTCTCCTGAAGGAGTATATCTCCTTGCGCAGCACATCATTATTTTCATTAATAACCCTGTAAACAGGCATCATGGCCTCACTATCTGTTACTGCCACTGAGCTCAGGAGGCCGAGTATTTTCCTGTATTGCAGTAAATTTTGGTCGTAAATCTTCAACGACTTTTTGTCCCTTACCGAATAAAAGCTATAAAAACCATGCAGCTCCTTAAAATAACCATCGCTTTTTTTAGCCCCTGTCCATTTCTTAATAAAAAAATGGGCGTCACTTTTTCTTAAAAACATGCAGGCAAGAAAAAGCCGGGCATCATCGCTTAACTCACCAGTGTGTTTTGTAAAAAGCAATTTCTTTAACCTGGATTCTACTTTCTCTATCTGATCAGCTTCCTCTTCAGACAGCTCGTTTTCATCCCGCTCCCTTTTCAGCCTTTCCCTGCATACTTCCAGAGCATAATTAAACCGTTCTTCCAGCCATTTTTTCACCAGTTCCCATTCTGCCTGTGAGGGTTTGTTACCAGTACGGGTTTCATCAATATAAGCATCGGTAAAAGAAACTGGCCCGGGTTGATGTATAATGTGTGCGTGAAAATTGCGCAGTTCCTTCAGCGATTTATAAATAGCTTCTTCCGTTTCCTGGAACTCTTTTAACAGCTTAATGTCATTTTTTGAAATTGTTTTTTTTAATGACTTATTTTTTTTAGTGTAAAGCGTATGGCTAAGTACAAGCAATTCAATTACAGAAAGGGAGTCCCCGGTTGCTTCACCAGCAGCTTCAGTGCTATCAAGGTTTTGGGCAATGGTATTTTCTGCATTCTTTTCTTTTACTTCTTTTCTCAGTTCGCTGTAGAGCTTTTCTGCTTTTGTAAAAGCCATGGATAGTAAAACATTGTTAGAATATGTGGGAGCGGCTTTATAATCCTTCGGATCAAGTTTATGGGGATAGTGCTTTACGCTGATGTTTACATAATTTTCAAGATAGTTTTTAGCCGCTTTTTCTGGCACTTTTGAATTGAGGCTGTAGGTAAAGCGCTTATAATTGTCAATGGCGTGGCGGGAGCTTGCAGTAAGCTGCTCCAGGTTTTTTTGTACAGACATGTTTGTATATTTTAGGGTTTATTAATCTGCTCACGGTATTGAATGTAGTGGTTAAACAGGGCCTCTACCAGCATGCGGCGGTACCATTTGGCTAATGGAATAATAATCACGTAATTGATAAGTAAAAAGAAGAGAACAATTATGCCTGCTTTTTTGAATGGCAGCAACCCAATGGGTATAAGTGTAAGAGAGAAAAAAACAGCTAACAGCAGTACCAGGAAAATATTCCTCAGCATCATGTAAAACCCCTGCCTGAAAAGTACTGTATCCCTGCCATGGTCTTCCTTTTTTGAGATACTGTAAAAGGCCTTATCGAAAATGTCGCTGCTGATTTTGTCTGCACGTTCTGATGGGTTTTCTAAAAAAGTTTCGCCAAAATCCTCAGCAGCATAACCATCTATTTTAGACCTCAACTTATTGCCTGCCGGCCATAATTCATTAATAACCTGCCTTGATGCCGGGTATATATCGCAGGAAAAAAAAGCATAGCATTTATACAAAAATGTATTCCTGTTTTTAATGATGCGGCGGGTAAGGTAATCGGTAAATGCACCTATAACAAGTAATACCAGCAGGGCCACCAGTGCATCAAGTGCAGCATTGCCGGTAGCAAATTTTTCTTTTTGAAAAATGCTGCTAATAAAGGAGGGTAGTGCCGTGTTATTGCCGTTGCTTAGAATGAAAATGTAGCAAAAAATTGCAGATGCACCAGTAATAGCAAGGGCGAGCAGCTCTTTTATATTCAATTTATCCATGGCCGGAATATTTCGCTAACCAAAATACGGCAACAATCCTTCAAAAAAAAATAAATAAAAAATCCTGAAACACATACCAATTGTACGTTTCAGGAAAATCAGTTGTTTTTAGCCTTCAAAAATAGGCTTGTTACAACTTTCTTTTCGTGTTCCAAATGAAGTTTCTGGTTGTTTTTAGCCTTCAAAAATAGGCTTGTTACAACAGCTTTTGGCAATGCCAGAAATCGCTTATTGTTGTTTTTAGCCTTCAAAAATAGGCTTGTTACAACCCAAAAGCCAAATGAAATGGTACACACAAAGTTGTTTTTAGCCTTCAAAAATAGGCTTGTTACAACACATAAATTTTTAAGTAAACAACAATTTTAGTTGTTTTTAGCCTTCAAAAATAGGCTTGTTACAACGGAGTGGGAATTTTTTAAAACAAAAAACAGGTTGTTTTTAGCCTTCAAAAATAGGCTTGTTACAACCAATTAGCGCTTAGCAGCATCAGCAAGCAGGTTGTTTTTAGCCTTCAAAAATAGGCTTGTTACAACTTTTTTACAAAAATACTCATCGAACATTAAGTTGTTTTTAGCCTTCAAAAATAGGCTTGTTACAACAAGACGAAAGAAGCGCAGAGAAAGTAAAAGGTTGTTTTTAGCCTTCAAAAATAGGCTTGTTACAACGAAAGGGGCATTATGATTTAAACTTTATGGGTTGTTTTTAGCCTTCAAAAATAGGCTTGTTACAACACTCGTACAGTAGTATTACCTAATGGTGAAGTTGTTTTTAGCCTTCAAAAATAAGCTTGTTACAACTACGCAACACCAACCTAAATAATTGAAAATGTTGTTTTTAGCCTTCAAAAATAGGCTTGTTACAACACTGATAACGATATCAAAAGCTCAATGTCTGTTGTTTTTGGCCTTCAAAAATAGGCTAGTTACAACATTTTTTCATTAGGACCACCCAATTGTTTTGTTGTTTTTAGCCTTCAAAAATGGGCTTGTTACGACAGCAATCTCATGATGGCCACAGTCCTGGCGTTGTTTCAGTCTTCAAAAATAGCTAATAAGAAGATTTTAGAATAATAAAATCTAAAACTAATTTTGCCCCGCATGTACAAATTATTACGCTCCCTGCTTTTTAATATTGATGCAGAAAAAGCGCATCATCTTTCCATGAATGCCCTTAAAATAGCCTGCAGCATAGGATTTATCCGCAGAATGATCGGCTGCAGTTTTGCTTCAAAAAATATTCCAGCAGAAATTCCAGGACTTCGGTTTAAAAATCCCGTTGGACTGGCTGCCGGTTTCGATAAAAATGCAAAATATTTAAGGGAACTGGAAGCACTTGGTTTTAGCCATGTAGAAATAGGAACCGTAACACCCAAACCCCAGGACGGAAATGAAAAGCCCCGCTTATTTCGCCTGCCGGCCGATAAAGCCCTTATTAACCGCATGGGTTTTAACAACGATGGGGTGGAGATAGTTGCATCCAGGCTTAAAAAATGGAGAGAAATTCAACATTCAACATTCAACATTCAGCATTCAAAACTTATCATCGGCGGCAATATCGGCAAAAACAAAACCACCCCTAATGAAAATGCCTGGAAGGATTACGAGATTTGTTTCAACAGCCTGCATCCTTATGTGGATTATTTTGTGGTAAATGTGAGCAGCCCAAACACGCCCGGTTTAAGAGAATTGCAGGAAAAAGATGCGCTGCATAAAATTCTTACCAACCTGCAGGAGCAAAATAAAAAATTTGATATTCCTAAACCGATCTTTTTAAAAATTGCACCCGATCTCAGCACCGAACAAATAGATGATGTAATTGAACTGGCGCTCGAAATAAAATTAGACGGGCTGGTCATCAGCAATACCACGCTCAACAGGAGTAATTTAAGCGCTGCATCAACCAGGGCAGCCGATGCAGCAGGGGCAGGCGGGCTCAGCGGCATGCCTGTAAAAAAGCGCAGTACAGAAATTCTGCAATATGTGCATGATAAAACCGGCGGCAAAATTCCACTAATAGCAAGCGGCGGCATTTTTACCGCCGCCGATGCAAAAGAAAAATTAAATGCAGGCGCTTCGTTGCTGCAGGTATATACCGGCTTTATTTACGAAGGCCCGGGCATTGTAAAAAAGATTATGAATAAGCTTTACGGCGGCGTTTCGGGCAGCTGGTAATTATTTTTCTGCAACCATCAGTTCCATTTTCATTCTTACATCGCCGATTGGCCTGTCGCGGGCATCGCGGGAAACATTCACAATTTTCGAGATCACTTCGAGGCCCTGTTCCACTTCACCAAAAACGGTATAGTTCTGGTCGAGAAACGGTGTGCCGCCAATGGTTTTGTATATTTTGCGCTGTTCGGCACTGTACTTAAAACCGAGCCTTTGTTCCATCATATCCAGTTCTCCATCGCTCAATATTTTTCCTTCTACCAGGTAAAACTGGCAGGCACTGCTGGCCTTTGCAGGGTTGCCGTCTCTTGCTGCGGCCAATGCCCCTTTTTTATGAATGAATTCCCTCCTGATTTCTGCGGGTATGCGTTCCATATCGCCGCCACCGCCGCCCAGCATAACGCCGGGTGATGCATCCTTACTGAGCGGATCGCCACCCTGTATCATAAAGCCCGGTATCACCCGGTGAAAGAGCAGGCTGTCGTAAAAACCCATTTTAACCAGTTTCATAAAATTTTCTTTATGCAGCGGCGTGCTGTCGTATAGTTTTACGATGATGGTGCCCGAATCGGTCCAGATCTTTATGCGGGTGGCATTTGCAACCGATAAGCTGGGTACTGCCAGTTTTTTTATGGGCTTTTTGGCCACTGGTTTAGTTTTACTGCTAACGGTTGTTTTTTTCTTTGCCAGGGGCTTTTTCACCTGGGCGCCTGCATCCATAGTAAACAATGCCATTACGGCCATTAGTCCAAAAAATAATTTCTTCATTTGCTTAAATAAAATTTTGGGATTGAAAATACATTAAAACATGGTCTTTCAGAAAATTTTCCTGCTCAAATGATTCCAGTTCGGGCAACGGTTTCAGTTGTTTAAAATGAGGCCATCCTTCTTCATCGTGGCCTTCGAGCAGGTAATAGCCGCTTGGAGCAAGAATGGTACAAACGGCCACATGCATGAGGTCTTGTTTTTCTTCTTTGGTAAATTCTCTTGCTCCTTTTCCCAGTTCCTGCACGCCTATGAGGAGCAATACGCCGTTCATATCGGGCTTGATGCCGAATTGTTCTTTCAGCCTGATCCGCAATTTAAGCCAGCGCACCTGTAGATCTTCCTCCAAATGTTGCATGGGGCAAAGATAGAAGTTTCAATGGTTCAATGGTTCAATGGTTCAATGGTTCAATGGTTCACAATTATTTTAAATTTTAAAGATACTAGCAATTCCAAACCTTCAACTTTTGAAGCTTGAACATCTTGAACTATCTTTACAGCATGTTACAGATAAATTATATCCGGCAAAATGCTGAACTTGTAAAGCAAAAACTCGCAGTTAAGAATTTTTCAAATCCGGGGCTGGTAGATGAGCTCATACAGCTCGATGAAGAACTCCGCAAACAAAAAAATGTTTCGGAGACCATACAGGCATCTATGAATGCTGCTTCCAAAGAAATTGGGGCGCTCATGGGAAAAGGTGATAAGGCAAATGCGGAGTCAAAGAAAGCCGAAGTGGCCGCTTTAAAAGAAGATGCCAATAATAACCGCAATAAACTGGCGCAGCTTGAAGAAGATTTTAAGAACATGATCCTGCTGCTGCCTAACCTGCCGCATACAACTGTGCCCAAAGGAACATCAGCTGCAGATAATGATGTGCTGCTCGAAGGCGGTACCAAACCTGGTCTGCCGGCCAATGCAAAACCGCATTGGGAACTCATTAAGGATTTCGACCTGATAGATTTTGAAACAGGTGCGAGGCTTACCGGCAGTGGCTTTCCGGTTTATAAAGGAAAAGGTGCCAAACTGCAGCGTTCGCTTATACAATATTTCTTAGATCATAATACAGAAGCAGGTTATACAGAGTACACGCCGCCGCTGATGGTAAATGAAGCCACTGCATACGGCACCGGCCAACTGCCCGATAAAGAAGGGCAGATGTATCATATTGCCGCCGATGGATTTTATTTGATCCCCACAGCAGAAGTTCCTGTAACGAATATTTACGCCAATGAAATAGTGAAGGAATCTGATCTGCCAATTAAAATGACGGCTTATACGCCCTGTTTCCGAAGGGAAGCGGGCAGCTTTGGAAGCGATGTGCGTGGACTCAACCGCCTGCATCAATTCGATAAGGTGGAAATAGTGCAACTGGTAAAACCCAACCGCAGTTATGATGTACACGAAGAAATGGTGAACCATGTAGAAAGGCTGCTCCAGTTCCTGGAACTGCCTTACCGCATCCTGCGCCTCTGCGGCGGCGATATGAGTTTTGCCTCTTCGCTTACCTACGATTTTGAAGTGTACAGTGCTGCCCAGCAAAAATGGCTCGAAGTGAGTTCTGTAAGTAATTTTGAAACCTTTCAGACAAACCGGATGAAGATCCGCTATAAAAATGAAGACGGTAAAACCGAGTTGTTGCATTCTCTCAACGGATCATCGCTGGCATTACCCCGCATTATGGCGGCATTGATTGAAAATAACCAGGATGGGGATGTTATTCATTTGCCCAAAGTGCTGCATCATTATTTTGGCGCGGGCATGATAGAAAAGCCGTAGCTGTTTACTCCACCAGCGCTGCCCTCACTGCTTTTTGCCAGCCAAGCTGCAGTTCATTTCTTTTTTCATTTTCCATGGAAGGAGAAAATTCCCTGTCTTTTTGCCAATGGTTTTGCAGTTCATTAATGTCTTTCCAAAAACCCACGGCCAAGCCGGCCAGATAAGCAGCGCCCAATGCGGTGGTTTCGGTTACCTGCGGCCTTACCACCCTGGTATTTAAAATATCGCTTTGAAACTGCATTAGGGTATTGTTTACGGTTGCGCCGCCATCTACTCTTAATTCTTTTATGGGTAAACCCGCATCTGCCTCCATGGCTTTTAACAGGTCCATACTTTGAAACGCAATACTTTCCAATGCAGCACGGGCTATATGTGCGCTGCTGCTGCCACGGGTAATGCCGGTAATGGTACCACGTGCATGCTGGTTCCAGTAAGGGGCACCAAGGCCGGTAAAGGCCGGTACTACATATACGCCGCCATTATCTTCCACTTTGGCTGCCAGTTCTTCTACATCAGATGAGTTTTGGATGATCTTTAAGCCGTCACGCAGCCACTGCACTACCGCACCACCAATGAACACACTTCCTTCAAGGGCATACTGCACTTCTCCATTTACCTTCCAGGCAATGGTGGTAAGTAAATTGTTTTTAGATGCCACAGGTTTTGTGCCGGTATTCATGAGCATGAAGCAACCGGTGCCATAGGTGTTTTTTACCATGCCGGGTTGTGTACACATTTGTCCAAACAGGGCCGATTGCTGATCGCCTGCAATGCCGCTTACCGGAACCGGAGTGGCGGTTAAAATATTTTCCGTGTAGCCGTACACCTCGCTGCTGCTGCGCACTTCGGGCAAAACAGATGGGGGAATATTGAGCAATGCCAGCAGTTCTTCATCCCATTTCAGTTCATGGATATTGTACATAAGCGTGCGGCTGGCGTTTGATACATCGGTGGCATGCACTTTTCCATTGGTAAGTTTCCACAGCAACCAGCTGTCTACCGTACCAAAGCAGAGTTCTCCTTTTTCAGCCCTGGCACGGGCGCCATCCACATTATCGAGTATCCATTTAAGTTTTGTGCCCGAAAAATAAGCATCGGTAACCAATCCTGTTTTTTGCTGGATCATTTTAGCACTGCCGGTTGCTTTCAGTTCATCGCAATAGGCAGCCGTACGCCTGTCTTGCCAAACGATGGCATTGTAAACGGGCTGATGTGTATTGCGGTCCCATACCACCGTTGTTTCACGCTGGTTGGTAATGCCAATGGCGGCAATATCATTGATGGCAAGCCCGGCTTTTACCACGGCTTCGGCTGCAACGCCCAATTGCGTACTCCATATTTCATTGGCCTCGTGCTCTACCCAGCCCGGTTGCGGAAAAATTTGGGTAAACTCTTTTTGTGCAGTGGAAACGATATTTCCTTTCCGGTCAAATACAATGGCCCTGGAGCTGGTAGTGCCCTGGTCGAGTGCAAGGATATAATCTGGCATGGCAAAAGTTTATGCGTTAAATGTAAAAGATTTTTTTGGAATTGTCCCGTTCGTAGAGGTGACAGCTTTTACAAAGCTGTCACCTCTACGAACGGAAAATATATTTTCCCGCTACTTCGTTATAACTGTCAACCTGCTTCTTTATCCAATTGGCATCCTCGTTTAACAAACCACTCATGATGGTTGCTACCTCCGGTGCTATTCGCATACTTTCTTTAGCATCCAGTATCAATGCCCTTGTTCTGCGTGCTAAAAAATCTTCCACTGTACGGCACATTTCATTTTTTACGGCCCATTCAATTTGGTAGCGGTGGATGTGTAGTTTTTTGCTTATCCAGCCTTGTTCATCCATTTGCAAAAAAGCTGCATCGGTGCCATAAAAATAAAATGCATCATTATCTTTTGGCTGCATATTGCCATGGATGGACAGGTTTTTTGTGGCCGATTTTATCCTGGGCCATTGCATGTTTTCTTCTATCTTATCCAGCATATCTTCGGCCATCTTCCTGTAGGTGGTCCATTTACCACCGAGCATGGTAAAAAGATTGGATGCAGACACAACAATTTTATGACTGCGGGAAATTTCTTTTGTTTTTTGCGAGCCTTCTTTGGGAGCAGCCAGTGGCCGCTGCCCGGCAAATACACTCAGTATATCTGCTGCCGCAGGTTTATGAACAAGATACTCCCCGGTTGTTTCTAAAATAAAATCAATTTCTTTTTTGAGTGCCACCGGTTCAAGACTGGCTGTTTCAACAGCTGTATCTGTGGTTCCAATCACCACTTTGCCGTGCCAGGGAACGGCAAACAGTACACGCCCATCACTTGTTTTGGGGATCATGAGGGCTTCCGCAGAGGGGTGGAATTTTTTATCAACCACCAAATGTATACCCTGGCTTACACAAACGGTTTTGCTGCTGCCGGGTTGATCCATTTGTAATATTTCATCAGCAAATACGCCCGTGGCATTTACAACGCTTTTTGTTTTAAAAGAAAAACAACGGCCTGTTTCTGTATCAAAGGCCGAAACAGCGGCTATTTTTCCCTGTTCATTTTTTTGCAGTCCCGTAACTTTTATATAATTGAAAGCATAGCCGGCATTTTCCCAAATACTTTGTACAAGATTGATGGCAAGCCTGGCATCATCAAACTGGCCATCGTGGTATTCAATGGCACCTTTGAGGTTTTTGTGATAAATACCGGGAAGTTTTTCTTTTGCTTTTTTTGCACTAACAAATCTGGAAGCTCCCATGCTGAGTGTACCGGCTATCCAGTCGTACAGTTTAAGCCCAACAGTATATTGCAGTGCATCAAAATAATTATAAACAGGTACCAGGAAGCTCTGATTTTTTACAAGATGGGCGGCGTTTTTATAAAGCAGTCCCCGCTCCACACTGGCTTCCCGTACGAGCTTTATATTGCCCTGTGCCAGGTAACGCACACCTCCGTGCACCAGTTTGGTGCTGCGGCTGGATGTGCCTTTTGCAAAATCGTGCTGTTCCAGCAGCAGCACTTTATATCCCCGGCAGGCAGCATCCAGCGCAGTTCCCAGGCCACTGGCACCGCCGCCAATTACAACAATATCCCATGTGTTGTTTTCTGCAGCCAGTTTTTCTAAAGCGTTGTTTCTGTGTGGCAATATGGCAGAAAGATTTTTGATCATATTTACCGGGCAATGTAATCAATAATTTTTTTCTGTATCAAATTACCCAAATAAAAAACCGCCCTTTTGGGGCGGCCTTGCTATTGGGTATTTTTATTAAGATGCTGTTTGTTTGCGGCCTTCTTTTTTCATTTTGTGCGGCTTACCTTCCTTTTTCATTTGCTCCATTTTTTTCATCTGCTCATCGGTGAGTATATTTTTACGCTCTGCTTTTGAAGCCTCCTTGATCGCTTTTATTTCGGTCTTTTTTTGCTCTTCTGTGAGGGAAGTATTGCTGCGCACGGCTTGTATTTTACCGTGTACCGCCTGGTTAAGTGTTTTAAGTTTTTCGGCCTGCTCTGTGCTAAGGTTCAGGTCTTGTTTCATTTTTTCAAAATGGGCTTTTCTGTCGCCTTTCATTTTTCCACCCTTCATCTTTTCATCTTTCATCTGGACACGTTTTTGTTCCATTTTGGCTTTTTGCTCATCGGTAAGGATGTTTTGCATTTTAGTCCTGTTGGCATCTTTAAGGGCCGCTTTTTGTTTTTGCATTTCTTCGGTGGAAAGGTTTTGAGCTTTAAGGGCCTCCATCTTAGCCTTGTTTTCTTCCCGCATTTTTTTCATCTCGGTTTTTTGGGCATCCGTAAGGTTCAGGTCCTTCATTATTTTTGCCTTACCATGCTTGCCATGTTTTTTATGCTGCATGCCTTGTTCAAGGCCTTCTTTAGCTTGAGAATCTCTTTGTTGCTGTGCGGTTGCAGAAAAACTGATCGCTGCAAATACGATGCTAAGGGCGATTATTCTTTTCATTTTTATTCTTTTTTACTTTTTTGTTAAGTATAGACAGCTGTTTGACGTAAATGTTTAAACTTCCTGGTAAAAAAAATGTTAAAGGAGGGGGAGAAAGGCATTAATTATGCTTTTTCCTGTAAGCCAGGTTATTGCAGGCGAAGTTGCGGGGCATCATCCCCGGTATCGGGAATTATTTATTTGCCAATTGCCCGCAGGCTGCGTCAATATCTTTTCCGCGGCTGCGTCTTACATGTACGTTTACTTTACGGTCGGAGAGGTATTTTACAAAAGCTTCCGTACTATCTTCATCGGAGCGGGTGAAATCAATGCCTTCTACCGCATTGTATTCAATAATGTTGATCGTATGGGTGGGGATGCGTTTATAGATTTCCACCAGTTCTTTGGCATCCTGCAGGCTGTCGTTGGTGCCTTTTAGTAAAACATATTCAAGGGTAATATCGCCCTTTGTTTGGCCATGAAAATAATTGAGTGCTTCTACCAGCGATTTAATATTGTTGGTTTCGTTGATGTCCATGATCTCGTTCCGCTTTATATCATTGGCAGCATGTAAAGAAAGTGCCAGGTTGAACCGTACATCATCATCGCCCAGTTTTCTGATCATTTTGGCCACACCGGCGGTAGAAACGGTAATACGCCGGGGACTCATACCAAAACTTTCGGTGGAAGTGATCCTTTCAATCGCTTTGAGTACATCTTTATAATTAAGTAAGGGTTCGCCCATACCCATGAAAACAATATTGGTAAGGCCGCTCCCAAAGCTTTGCTCACTTTGTTCATTTAAAATGGCCACCTGGTCGTAAATTTCATCAAAAGCCAGGTTGCGCTTGCGTTCCATACGGCCGGTAGCACAAAAACTGCAGCTCAAACTGCAGCCTATCTGCGATGAAACACAGGCGGTATTCCTTTTTTCGGTGGGTATGATCACCCCTTCAACCAGGTGACCATCATGGGTGCGGAAACGCATTTTTACCGTTCCGTCGGCACTGTTCTGAATAAGATCGGTTTTGATAGAGGGCAGGGAAAAATCCTTTGCCAGTTGCTGCCGCAGGGCCAGGCTCAGGTTGGTCATCTCATCAAAACTGCGGGCATTCTTTTTCCAGAGCCATTCGTAGGTTTGTATGGCCCGGAATTTTTTATCGCCGATACTGAGAAAATATTCTTTCAGTTCGTCTAAACTGAGTTCCCTTATGTTTTTTTGTGCAGCCATGAACGCAAAGATACGGATAGCCTGATATTGGGGAATTTTGGTTTTCTTTGCTTAGGAAAGGCCGCTGATAGGGGGTACAGGATGCAGGATACAGGATACGGGATGCAGGATACAGGATGGGCATTGATACTATAAAATTGAGTATTTGCCTTATTTTCAGCTAAAGATTAATGAACGAAGATAATTTTATGAATGAAGTATTTGTAATTGATGCGGTACGCACGCCCATTGGAAAATATGCTGGTACGTTGGCCAATACAAGGCCCGATGACCTGCTGGCGCATGTGATAAAAGCATTGTTGCTGCGCAATAACAGCATTGATATCAGGGCCATAGAGGATGTGATCGCTGGCGCTGCCAACCAAAGCGGCGAAGATAACCGTAATGTGGCACGTATGGCGGCTTTACTGGCCGGCCTGCCAACATCGGTAGCGGGAAACACCGTAAACCGCTTGTGTGCCAGTGGGCTGCAGGCAATAATGGACAGCGCCCGCACCATTGCCTGCGGCGATGCCGAACTGATGATCGCCTGCGGCGTGGAAAGCATGAGCCGGGCTCCTTTTGTTATGCCCAAGGCAAGCAGTGCATTTGACCGCAATGCACAGGTTTTTGATACCACCATGGGCTGGCGCTTTATCAATAAAAAACTGGCGGAGTTATATTTTCCGTACAGCATGGGTGAAACAGCCGAAAATGTGGCAAAGCAATGGAATATCAGCCGGCATGCACAGGATGAATTTGCCCTGGAAAGCCAGAAGAAATATTCTGAAGCACTGGCCAGCGGAAAATGGAAAGAGGAGATCGTTCCGGTACAGGTGCAGGTGGGAAAAGAAAGTTTCGATTTTGAGAATGATGAACATCCGCGGGGCAGTTCACTTGAAAAACTTGGTTTGCTAAAACCGGCCTTCATAAAAGACGGAACTGTTACAGCAGGCAACAGCAGCGGCATCAACGATGGGGCAGCGGCCATGCTCCTGGCAAGTGCAGCTGCAGTTGAAAAATATGGCTTATCGCCCCTGGCAAAAATAAAAAGCATGGCCGTGGCGGGGGTAGAACCTGCCGTAATGGGCATTGGCCCGGTGCCGGCCACACAAAAAGCATTGAAACGTGCTGGTATTGTGGTGGATGATCTTGACCTGATTGAACTCAATGAGGCTTTTGCGTCGCAAAGCATTGCATGTATACACGACCTGGGACTCGACCTTCAAAAAGTGAATGTAAACGGTGGCGCCATTGCACTGGGGCACCCGCTGGGCTGCAGCGGCGTACGCATCAGCACCACTTTGCTGCACGAAATGAAAAGGCGTAAAAGCAAATATGGACTGGCCACGATGTGCGTGGGCGTGGGGCAGGGAAGTGCGGTGGTTTATGAGGGAATATAAAACGAGAAGTAAAAAATATTGGGGTTGCAATTCTTTTTGATTGTTAAGGTTTATTTTTTTGTAAACAAATCAGCAGGTAGTCTTTCAATTACTTTTCGTCTACGCCATTATTCCCGCAAATTGCTTTTTACTTATAACTTATACAGCAGCCCCTTTACCAGCCTGAAATTGATCAGCACACAAAGTGCAAAAAGTAAAACTGATAATGACAGCACCCACCAATGCACAAAGGGCGATAACAACTCCTGCCCGCTGATGAACGATCGTTGAAAAATAAACTGGAACAATTGCATGAGTACGAGCGCAATGATAATAATGATGGCATACACCGGTATCCATTTTTTTGAAACCGTTTTACTTAACCAGGCTGGTGAATAGCCAAGCGTGAGCAGCAGTTGTAAATTGTCCCTGCTGCGGGCGATCATCAGCTGCAGGTAAAAAGAAAACAGCAGCATGGCCAGTAAAATGACCAGCACGGCAAAAACACCCAGCCCGCTCACCACGGCCTGCAACACCTGTTTTACCCGCCCGAATTTTGTTTTGTCTTTATTTACCCGGTAATCTTTCAGCTGCAGGTAATTGAGCAGGTCGGCATTGTTGGCATCCACCGTTTTAAGGTATACACGGGAAGCAGGAATATTTACCGCATTGCCATAATTTTTGTTGGCCCAGTTTAAAAAACTTTCCGGAACGAGAACCGAATTAATGCGGTCGCTTACGGCTACAATATGGCCCCGAAAAGTTTGCACACCCCAGGGCGAATAACATTCGAGCATAATATTTACCGCCCCGGCAGTTTGGGCGCTCAGTTGCGGCAGGTCCTGGGCCGGGGCAAACACGTTGTACATTTCTAAATAATCGGCAGAAAAAATAATGGGTACATCCACCTGGCCCTGTTCCCATTTGAAATCGGGCGGAAGGGTATCGATAAAATCGTTTTTGATGGCTTCTAAAAAAAGGTCGGTGCTGAAGGGAATGATATTGCCGGCGCTTGCCTTAGCCCGGAACTGGTTGCTAATGAGCGGTGCCGCATCGGATATGAATGGCTGTTTTTTTATTTCTTCCACATCGGCGGGCGAAAAACGGTTGTCTTTGCCCATGTTTTGATTGGTAATGTTCTTTGTAATAGAAACAAAATCGAACCCGTTCTTGCGGGGATTTTTTTCCCTGATGAGCTGGTTGATATTGATGAACATCTGAACACAGCAGAGCAACAGGAGTACGCCCAGCCCCAGGCCTGCATAACTGAAAATTTTCGACGACCTGTTTTCTCCCGTACTCAGAAGGCCTGCGATCGTTTTGTATGAAATGGCTTCTTTTGACAAAATATTTTCTGTTTATTCTTTGCGTTTGCTTTGCGAAAACTCTGCGAATTCTGCGGTTTGATTTGACTGCAAAAAACGCAGTTCTGTTTATAAATGCAGTATTCTATCGGCCCTGAAATATTCTATCGGCTTCAGGTCGGCCAGGATGATGGCGGCTCCACGTGCGGTTGCTTCTCTTTCCATCAGTTCAACCGATTTTGAACGGTTGGCTTCATCGAGGTGACTGAAGGGCTCATCCAGCAATAAAAAATCGAAGGGCTGCTGCATGGCCCTGATGGTTGCAATGCGCTGCTTTTCGCCATAACTGCAGGTTTCGGCAAGCTGGTTCAGCTTGGGTACAATACCGAGCATTTCGCTCATCTGGCCTGCTTCTGCTGCATTGTGATAGGGGTTCAGCGCTCTTTTGATTTCAATATTTTCTGCAGCCGTTTGCGTGGGAAAAAGCCGCAGGTCCTGGAACATAATGCTTACATGCGTGGACCGGAACCGGGCCCAGTCTTCGGGCGTAAATTGCCGGATGTTTTTTCCATCGAAGAAAATATTTCCTTCATAATCTTTGCGCAGGCCGTAAATAAAATTGATGAGCGATGTTTTTCCGCTGCCGCTCGGCGCCACAATTTGTACCCGTTCGCCTTTTTCGATCACAATTTTTTTTGTCCATATTTCCGAATGCTCTACAAGCCATTTGTCGAGAAAAGATGGATAAATATGTTCCAGTACAATCTGCATAAGGCGAAAATAAATGAAAAGCCGCCAAGGAATTGACGGCTTTTAAAAAAAGAATGAATATTTTATGGGGTCTTTACCGCTTTTTCTTCAACAGGGGCCATTATAACAGGGACATCTTCGACTTTCAGATCGCTATAGTCAACATCATCATAAGACACACTCAGCCTCCTTGCTTTCTTCGCTTTTTCTATCTTAGCCATATCGGCCATAAAACCGTTGAGTTGTTTAAGGCTATTAACATTTTTGTCTTTCAGGTTCACTTCAAAATGCCCGCTCATGGCATCGCCCTTCATTTGGCCACCGGTGAACAGCATGTTTTCCCAAACTTTTTCCATTGCCTTAAATGTTTCAAATTCGAGGCTGTCTCTCATAGCCTCGGGCCTGGCCACCGGAAATATTTTCTGAAAATCAATGAAACCACCCATGGGGCTGCCAGATATTTTATCGAGCATGGCAATATTTGCATTTGTGCCGCCGGCAATGAACTTATCAATATTTTCTTTGTTGTTGCCAATGGCAAAAAATTTATCGTTTGCATTGTAAGCCATCTTTTTTCCGAAAGCGGATGCTTCATTGGCACCCATCTTTTTTCCGGCGGCAAGCAATTTTTCAAAAGCTGCTTTATCGCCAATTGAAACAGAGAACAGCATATTTACATCGGGCGCCTTACCGGTGCTGTCGGCTTTAAGGTCGGTTGCGGCAAAAAACAGGTCGCCCCCGTTTGCCTTTACAAAATCATCGAGGTTAAAGCCCATTTGGGCGGTACCCATATTGATAAGTCCGTCCATACCGGTAAGCTTAACAATTTCAAGCAATCCCTGGGGTTTAAAATTGAGTGCTACCATTCCCACCACATCATTGCCGGGAAGCCGTTTTACCATATCTGCATTGATCTTGCTGCCAGAATATTTTTTCCAGATATCCAGCATTTCTTTTCCGGCAAAAGAGAGGGTGTTTGCCACGATCTTGCCGTTTTCAAAATTAACTGCACCACCTGTGGCGTTGCCATTGTAAAGCTTGCTGATATTGAGCATGCTCATGGCACCCATGGCAGGCGTATTTTTCATCAATATTTCTGAGTTTATCCAAAAATGCATATCGCCTTCCAGTTCCATTACCTGTCCAAAACGGCTGTCTTTTCCCATGCTTTCTGCCTCTTTCACTTCATACAGGCCCGGCGCAAGGGCTTCGAGGTTGCGGATGCTTGCCGCTGTAGTTACGGTGCTGCCTGAATCATTGCGGTTGAAAGCCGGTGTGGCTATTTTCATTTCAGGTATATCGGCTATTACCAAAAAACGGTCTTTTTTCCAGGTAGTAAGCACACGGTCGTTCTTTAACATGCTCATGCCATTTTTTTCAGTAACACTGGCGCCTTTGGCTGCTTCCACCGTGAATTTTTTGAATTTTTCCGCATCTTTTAATGCGCCTTCAAAAACAAAGTATCCTCCATCGGCATCATTTTTCAGGTAGCAAATCATATCGCTCTGTATGTCAACCCCGGTATTTTCGGGATTTTCCATGGCAGCTTTTGAAACAGCGGATATGCTGCTGTCGCTAAGGGCTTCCTGGAAGAGCGTATTCTGCTTCATTTCATCCCAGCTGATCTTTGAGTTGATGGCTTTGCCATTTACATGAAACACCATGGCTGCATCTTTGGGGACCTGCAGGCCGAGTTTATTTGTTTTTTTACAGGAAAAAATTGCCAGCGAAAAAAAGGCCAGCAAAAAAAATGATCCAATACGGGTTTGCATAAATTTAATTTGAATATTAATACTGGTAAATCTTATTGGTAACCTGCTTAAGGCAGTTTGCCGAAAAAATCTTTTAATTGGGGCAAAGGTAAACTTTGTTGTTCGCCTTTTTGCAGGTTTTTGATAACTGCTTCGCCGGCTTCCAGTTCGCGGCTGCCAATAATGATGATGAACGGTATTTTTTTCTTTTCGGCATACTTGAACTGTTTGTCCATTTTGGCAGTTTCGTGGTAAAGCTCGCAGGCAATACCGTTTGCCCGCAGTTGCCCGGCCTGGTCAAAAGCTGCAGTTGCTTCTTTTTCGCCAAGATTGAAGAAGAGGGCTTTAACGGGCTGGTACACATTTTGGGGAAAAAGGTTCATTTATTCCAGCACATCATAAATACGGTCTACCCCAAAACTGATGCCCACGCCCGGAATATTGGGTACGCCAAATAAGCCGGTAAGATCATCGTACCTGCCGCCGCCGCCAATGCTGCCCATATTAACTTCAGCAGGCGCCTTGGCCTCAAAAATAGCGCCGGTATAATAATTAAGTCCGCGTGCCAGTGTAAGATCAATATTGATATTTGCTTCTTTTACTTTGCCCAGAATAAATGCAAGATCGGCTGCGCCTGAAATGGCATTTGCGTTTTGGGGGAACAATGATTTGATTGCTTCCAGTTTTTCTTCATTGCTTCCGCCGATGTTCAGGTAATTTTCAATAATAGAAACCTGCGCCGGGTTTAATCCACGCTGCAGCAATTCTTCTTTTACTTTTTCTGATCCTATCTTATCCAGCTTGTCGATAGCAATGCTGATGCCTGTCATTTTTTCGGCACCGCCGCATTGTTCGGCAAGTGCGGTTAAAATTTTACGGCTGTTTATTTTGAGAGAATAGTTTTTTAAACCAAGCCTGGTAAAAACATGATGGTAAATAAGGGCCAGTTCCACTTCGTTGATGAGTGCGGTACTGCCCACCACATCGGCATCGCATTGGGTAAACTCCCGGTAGCGCCCTCTTTGCGGCCTGTCGGCCCGCCAAACCGGCTGTACCTGGTAACGTTTAAATGGGAGCGTAAGCTGGCCATGGTTCATGGCCACATAACGGGCAAAGGGAATGGTGAGGTCGTATTTTAATGCCCGTTCTGTAAGATCGCTGCTGCTTTTGCCCTGCATCAGCTTTTCAAAACCGGCTTTCGATTTGTCAATATTTTTCGGCTCGTTTAACCCGTTGTTTAAAACTTTAAAAATAAGTTTGTCTCCTTCCTCTCCGTATTTGCCCATGAGGGTTTCCAGGTTTTCCATGGCAGGGGTTTCCAGCGGCTGAAAACCATAAAGCTCAAAAACATTTTTGATGATGTTGAGAATATAATTGCGTTTCTGCACGGTTTCTGCAGAAAAATCTCTCATGCCCTGTGGTAATGATGGCTTAGCCATGTATGGTTTCGGTTTGGTTGGTTTTGCTGAAATAATTTTCGATGATCTTTGTACAGGTCCGGTCGATCAGCTGGTACACTTCATCGTAACCGTCTTCTTCTCCATACCAGGGATCGGGCACGTTGAGGTTTTGACCGGGTTGTATTTCATTTAAAAAAAAATCGAGTTTCTTTTCGTTAAAAGATGGTCCGCTGATACGTTTTACATCACGCAGCACATCGGCTGCCATTACATAAATTTTATCGTAGCGTTCAAAATCATGTGGTATAAAATCCCTCGCCAGCTGTGCGCTGATGTCTACCCCGTGCTTTTTTGCCACTTTCTGGCTCAGGTGATGCGGCGGCTCTCCGGTGTGGCAACGGTTGGTGCCTGCACTTTCTACCAGCCAGTTCAACCCGGCATCGGCTGCTTTTTTTTGTAAAATGCCTTCTGCCAGCGGGCTGCGGCAGATATTGCCAAGGCATACCATCAAGATTTTCATGGCGCAAAGATAGTAATTGCGGCGCTCTGGGAGGAATTGGCTTAAAAAAATGGCTCCAATACAGGTGTCACCTTTCTAGAAAGGTGACACCTGTATTGGAGGAGAAGCAGGCAACCATAAATTTTAATTTATGGATATTCCATCGCCCTGCATCTCATACAAAACAGGCGCCCGTTTTTGAAACAAATTTTATCATCATTCAAAAACAAAACCATGCAAGCCAATAAAATTTTACAGGCCGATGTACTCGATCTCATCTTTGAAAACCGGAATAAGAGTTATGGTGCTTATGCACTCCGTAAGTCCTATGATGTTACGGTACAAAAAGCGTTGCTCATCACATTTGTGTTAGCATCTGCATTGCTGTTACTGAGTTTCATTAAGAAAGACAGGGCAGAAGAAAATAGTTTTGAATACAAAATTCCTGATACTGATATCGGCAGCGTTAGACCCGATCCTCCAAAACCACCGGAACCGCCAAAAATAAAAATGCCTGTGCCTGCAGTTCCTCATAAGCCGGTTGAAACGCAGCAGCATGTGCCTTTTATTGAGATAGTAAAAGACAATACGTTTGTGCCCCCCATTAAAGATTTGAAAGATCATGTGGCTATCGGCAGTGTAACCACTCCTCCGACTATTACCGGCAGCGGTCCTGTCATAGGCGATCCCGGTCCAACCAACCCTGTCATAACAACGCCTGCCGCTGCAAAACCAACGGTTGATAAAGAAACCCCCATGGCAACAGCTGAGATCATGCCTGCTTACCCGGGCGGTATGGAAAAGCTCCGTGATTTTTTGGCAAGAAACCTTCATTCGCCCGAATCGCTCGACGAGGGTCAGACCGTTTCTGTAAAAATACGGTTTGTAGTAGGCTACGATGGAAAACTGAAAGGTTTTGAAATTGTGGAAGACGGGGGAACGGCTTTTAACCGGGAAGTGATAAGGGTGCTTAAAAAGATGCCCGACTGGATACCCGGAAAATCAAAAGGAGAAAATGTGTCCGTTTATTATACCGTACCGGTGAAGTTTACCCCGGAATTTTAACTGAAGGTTGCCAACCATTTTCAACCTGTTTTAAAGGAATGAATGTAAAGATTGGCAACCTGTTTTTTTTATCGTAAATTGCCCGTCCCAAAAACAGCTAATATGGCATTGGAAGAATTTGAAAAAGAAGAAACCAGCAAGCGGGAGAAAGGTTACCTGCGCATGCGCAGCATGATGGATTATGGTATGGGGCTTTTGTGGACATCCATGGGCGTTTTTCTTTTGTTTAAAGAGTATTTTAAAACAAGCCTGCAGGTAAATCTTGATGAAACTACGGCAAAGATCTTTGGTGGATTGTGCCTCCTGTATGGATTGTTCCGTATTTACAGGGGATATAAACAAAATTATTACAGGGACAGATAATGGCTTCAATGAATATCAACATCGTTTTTATTGGGGCTGTTTTTTTGCTGGCTTCCTGCGAAAATCCAAACAAGCGGCCCGAATACCTGGACTCTCCCAAACAGGGAACCATTCATATCAGCGTGGATGAAAGTTTCAGGCCCGTAATTGATGAGCAGATCAAGATGTATGAAGCATCTTATCCAGAGGCAAAGATCATTGCACACTATAAGCCCGAAGCCGATTGCCTGAAAGATCTTTTCCGCGACTCGGCCAACAGGATGGTGATCGTGACCAGGGGCCTTACTGAAAAAGAACAAAACTTCTTCAGGGATTCTCTTCAATATGTGCCGGCCTGGAATGTAATGGCGCTGGATGCCGTGGTACTGCTGGTAAATGCAAAAAGTAATGACACGCTTTTTACACTTAAGCGCCTGCAGGATCAACTCCAGGGAAAGATCAACCGGCAGCAGGAAATTGTTTTCGATGGCCTGAATGCTACCAGTACCGTAAGATTTGTGATGGATTCGCTCCTCAAGGGTGCAAAATTTGACACAACTGTGGTAAGGGCGGCCCCAAACAGTGAAGGAGTGATCGATTATGTAGCCACACATCCCAATGCAATTGGTCTTGTGGGAATCAACTGGATCGGAAATCCCGAAGACAGTGCACAGCTGCGTAATCTCCAACGGGTTAAAATGGCGTATGTGCAATGCACGATCTGCCCCGACACACCTTATGTAAAACCCATGCAGCAGAGCATCGAAACAAAAAGGTACCCGTTGGTACGTGGTTTGTTTTATATTGTAAAAGAAAATTATACATTAGGGCTTGGAACAGGGTTTATGAGTTTTTTAAAGTATGAGAGAGGGCAACTGATCTTTAGAAGGGCTTATTTGGTGCCTGTGATGCAGTTTGGTGTGCGGAATATTAAGATCAACGAGAAAATTCCTGAAAATTAACAGCTCCCTTTAACGGTTTTTTATAATTTTTTAAGACATTGCAGCAGTCAAACCTACAACTAAAAATACGCACAACGATGAACAAGCTTAAAACAACCATGGTTTCTTTTGCTTTAATGCTTTTTGCCAACACGGTTTTTGCCCAAAGCATGGACCAGGGTAAGAAGTTTATGTACTATGAAAGATTTAAAAGTGCCAGGGATGTATTTCAAAAGATACTGGAAAAAGAGCCGGCCAATGAAGAGGCGGTTTACTACCTGGGCCAGGCATATATGGGTTTAGAGAACCTTGCTGCTGCCAAAAAATTATATCTCGATAAACTGGCTGCAAACCCCAACAGCCCGCTTGTTTTGGCAGGTATCGGCCACCTGGAATTACATGAAGGCAAAAAGGCCGATGCCCGCAATCACTTCGAAACTGCCATCTCGCTCAGCCAGGGAAAAAGAATTGACGTGCTTAACGCCGTAGGTGTTGCCAACTCTGATCCCGATGCAAACAATGGAGATGCAGCTTACGCAATTGAAAAATTGAAGCAGGCAACCGGCATCAAAGGGTTTAAAGACCCCGAAGTGTGGACAAACCTGGGTGATGCCTACCGTAAATTTGCTGATGGGGGTAATGCCATTACATCCTATAACAGTGCATTGGCGCTGAACCCCAATTATGCAAGGGCTATTTACCGCTCGGGCCGTGTTTACCAAACACAGGGAAAGGCCCAGGAACCCTTATACCTGAATTATTATAACAATGCCATTGCCAAAGACCCGGCTTATGCGCCGGTATATTCCACTTTGTTCAACTATTACTATAATACAGATGTTACTAAGTCTGCCATGTATCTCGATAAGTGGCTGGCAAATTCTGATGATGATCCCAAAGCCTGTTTTTACAGGGCATCTATGAAATATGCACAGGGTTTGTTTGCCGATGCAATTGCAAAATCAGATGAATGTATTGCGGCCGAACAGCCCAATCCATATCCCAATATTTTTGGGTTAAAGGCCCTTGCTTACAACAGGCTGAATGATTCTGTAAATGCAAAAAACAGCTACGAAGAATATTTTAAACGCCAGTTACCCGAAAAAATCGGCGGCGGCGATTATGCAGCTTATTCAATGGTTTTACTCAAATTTCCGGGCAACGAAGATAAGGTTGCTGGCCTGGTAACAAAGGCGGTAGAATTAGACAGTATCGAGTCAAACAAGGCTTCTTACCTCAAAACACTGGCCCAGGCCTTCGATAACCAAAAACGTACAAAAGATGCTGCCATTTGGTATAATAAAATACTTGCTGTAAAGAAAAATCCGAGCAATGTAGATATTTATAATGCCGGTTATGCATTTTTCCGTGCAGGTGAATTTGATTCTTCTGCCAATGTGTTCAGGTTCTATGAAACCAAATACCCGAACGATATATTCGGATATTATATGGAGGCAAAAGCCCTGGCCGGCAAAGATAGTTCGGGTGCGCTTGGTCTTGCTGTGCCTGCTTATGAAAAAGCAATCGCAATTGGTGAAGCTGCTCCTGATAAGGCTAAAGTGCTCAACCAACTTTCCGGTGCATATAAGTATTTTGTTGAATACTATTATAATGTAAAGAAAGACCAGGCTACGGCCCTTTCATATCTCGACAAGGCACTTTTGCTGGAGCCTGGCGATGCCCAGTTATTGGCAAACAAAGAGTTTATCAGCAAGAATGATCCTAAGGCTGTAAAGAAACCAGCCCCCAAGCCTGCGGGGCAAAAACCACCGGCTAAAAAGCCCGCGCCTCCAAAAAAAAAGTAAAGTCTAAAAATTAAGCTTTATAAATTAATAGCCTGTCAGTTGCTGACAGGCTATTTTATTTTAAAACAGGCTATTGTATATTGGTACGGCTGTCTTATTTTTGCCGTTAAGCATTCTTTCGTATATGGAATTTTTCTTATTACAGGCAAATGAAGTAAACAGTGCATACAACTATTTTCCTATTGCATTGCAGTTATTATTTGCTGCGGGATTGGTTACTGTAATGATACTTGGCTCCAGTCTTCTTGGGCCAAAAAGAAAAACTTCCGATAAGCTCCAGAATTTTGAAAGTGGCATTGAGATCAAGGGAAATGCCCGCAGGCCCATGGCCATTAAGTATTTTCTTACTGCCATCCTGTTTGTGCTGTTTGATGTTGAAGTGATCTTCTTTTATCCTTATGCAGTAAATTTCAGGGAACTTGGCTGGGAAGGATTTTTGGCGGTGGTTTTGTTTGTAGGTCTTTTCCTGTCGGGGTTTATTTATATATATAAGAAAGGTGCGTTAAAGTGGGAGGATTAAAACTAATTTGATAATTAGGTAATTTGATAATTTGCCAATTAGGTTATTTTCATTCGCAATTCGGTAAGTTTAAAAGGAAATGACTGAGGAAATTATCGCATTATCAAATTATCAAATCATCAAATTGAAAATTTATGTCTCGTCCGGTACAATATAACAATACAATAAAGTTTGAGGGTATTCCCGAAGGCTATATGGGAGAGGGATTTATGGCCACCAGCCTCGAAAAAGTGGTGGGCCTTGCCCGTAAAAATTCCATCTGGCCCCTGCCTTTTGCCACCAGTTGCTGCGGTATAGAGTTTATGGCCACCATGGGCAGTCATTACGACCTGGCCCGCTTTGGTTCAGAAAGGGTAAGCTTTTCGCCACGCCAGTGCGACCTTATCATGGTGATGGGAACCATTGCTAAAAAAATGGGGCCTGTTATAAGGCAGGTTTACCTGCAGATGGCCGAGCCCCGCTGGGTAATGGCTGTAGGCGCCTGTGCCAGCAGCGGCGGAATATTTGATACTTACTCTGTTTTGCAGGGAATTGACCAGGTGATACCGGTAGATGTGTATGTGCCGGGTTGCCCGCCAAGACCGGAAGCTATTTTAGACGGGCTTATCAAAATACAGGGCTTGGTGCACAACGAAACGTTGAGGAGAAGGACCAGCGATCACTACAAGCAATTGCTGGCAGGCTATGGAATTGAATAAATGGGACAAGTGAATAGTTAACAGTTAATCGGCTTAACATGCGTGAAATGGAAACGATTAACAATTAACGTTTAACTAATTAATAATGACCAACGAATTTATACAGCTAAAACTCACCGAAAAATTTGGCGAACAGCTTACGGGCTGGGAGCAGCCTTATGGCATGCTCAGCTTTGTGGCGCCAAAGGAACTGACTTTAAAGCTGCTGCAGTACTTATACGATGAGGAGGAATTAAAGTTCAGGTTTTTGACCGATTTGCAGGCGATTCATTTCCCCGACAATAAAGGGGCCGAACTGGCCGTGGTTTACCACCTGCATAACCTGGTGGATAATGTGAGGATCAGGTTTAAGGTTTTTACCGGTATTGAAAAGCCCGATGTGTACAGTGCCACAGCATTGTACAGCAGCGCTAATTTTATGGAAAGGGAAACCTACGATTTTTTTGGGGTGAACTTCGTGGGGCATCCAAACCTCATAAGGGTACTCAATGTGGATGAGATGGATTATTTTCCATTGAGAAAAGAATTTCCTTTGGAAGACCAGACAAGGATAGATAAGGATGATGAGATGTTTGGAAGGGGATAGTGGAAACGCAGATAGGTATGATTATTAAGATAAATCATGATAGTCATAAGTATCATGATAATCAGCGTTCATTATTAATAGAAAACAGTTTTTACTGCTAAATGATAGAAAATAATTCAGAACATATAGTTTTACCTGAGGGTAGTCTGGAGAAACAGACCAATACCTTAAACCTTGGCCCCACCCACCCGGCCACGCATGGCGTGTTTCAAAATATCCTGGAGCTTGATGGCGAACGGATAATCAAGGCCACTTCTACGGTTGGATATATTCACCGGGCTTTTGAAAAAATAGCAGAACGCAGGCCACTGTATCAAATTCAACCCCTTACCGACAGGCTTAATTATTGTTCCTCACCGCTTAATAATATCGGCTGGCAGCTTACCTGCGAAAAACTGCTTGGCGTTAAAACACCCAAAAGGGTGGATTATCTCCGCATCATTATCATGGAGCTTGCCCGCATCAGCGATCATCTCATCTGTAATTCCATTGTAGGTGTTGACAGTGGTGCTTATACCGGTTTTCTTTATGTAATGCAGTTCAGGGAATTGATCTATGAAATTTACGAAGAGATCTGCGGCAGCCGCTTAACCACCAATATCGGCCGCATCGGCGGTTTTGAAAGAAATTTTACTGCTGTGGCCTGGGAAAAACTGGAGAAATTCCTGGATGAGAAAAAAGGCTACCCTGCACAATTGAAAGAATTTGAAAATCTGTTTACACGCAACCGTATTTTTATGGACCGCACCATTGGCTGCGGGGCCATCAGTGCGGAACGTGCGCTGAACTATGGTTTTACCGGCCCCAACCTGCGTGCCGCCGGCGTGGACTACGATGTGCGGGTGCACACGCCTTACAGCAGTTACGAAGAATTTGATTTTACTATACCGGTTGGCAGCACCGGCGATTGTTACGACCGCTTCCTGGTGCGCAACGAAGAAATGTGGCAAAGTCTCAGTCTCATTAAACAGGCTTACCAAAAAATCCAGGAATTCAAAGGAGCTGATGCAGAAGTGTATCATGCCGATGTACCGGCCTATTATCTGCCGGAGAAAAAAGACGTGTACACAAAAATGGAGGCGCTCATTTATCATTTCAAGATCATCATGGGCGAAACAGAAATGCCCAAGGGCGAAGTGTATAACAGTATTGAAGCGGCAAATGGCGAACTGGGTTATTACCTGGTAAGCGATGGCGGGCGTACGCCGTACAGGCTGCATTTCCGCAGGCCCTGCTTTATTTACTACCAGGCTTTTCCTGAATTGGTACAAGGTGGTTTGCTGAGCGATGCCATTATTACCATGAGCAGTTTGAATTTGATAGCAGGGGAGTTGGACGCTTAACCATTAAACTATTAAACCATTTAACAATTGAATGCTGAATGGTTGCATTGATAAATTGTTATGATAAGTTTTTCAGAACAAAAACTAAATAAGGTCAACGAAATTATTGGCCACTACCCCGAAGGCAAGCAAAAGAGTGCGTTGCTGCCCGTTCTGCATATTGCGCAGGAAGAATTTGGCGGCTGGCTCGATGTACCGGTAATGGATTATGTGGCATCGTTGCTGAAACTGGAACCAATAGAAGTATATGAAGTGGCCAGTTTTTATACCATGTACAACCTGAAACCGGTGGGTAAATATGTGTTTGAAGTTTGCCAAACAGGGCCCTGTATGCTCAATGGAAGCGATCATATCATTGCTTACATCAAAGAAAAACTGGGCATTGGCCCCGGAGAAACCACGGCAGACGGCATGTTTACTTTAAAGCCTGCCGAATGCCTGGGCGCCTGCGGTTATGCACCCATGATGCAGCTTGGGAAACATTACAGGGAGCATTTAACAAAAGAAAAAGTGGATGCGATCATTGAAGAATGCAGGAAGAATAATTGAGAATTAAAAATGGAGAATTGAGCGTGACAAACTTTTAGTAAATAAGCCATTTAACCATTTAACACAGTAACAATTTAACAGTGGAGCAAGTCATACCATATTTCAACTTTAACGGCAATGCGGCAGAGGCCCTTGCTTTTTATGCCAATGCATTGGGTGGAAAAGTTGTTCAATCTTCTACCTTTGCCGAAGCCAATATGGCGCAGGATGAAAGTATGAAAGACAAGATCATGCATGCTGTGTTTGAAGCAGGGAATTTAAAATTCATGGTGAGCGATTGCCCGCCCGGTGTAAGTGTAAATAGTGGCGACCAGGTAAGTCTTTCATTGAACTTTACCAGCCTGGATGCCATTGAAAAAACATTTGCAGCCATGGCCGATGGCGGAAATATTACCATGCCCATACAGGATACGTTTTGGGGTGCAAGGTTTGCCATGACAAAAGATAGGTTTGGGGTGCACTGGATGTTTAATTATGATTATCCGAAAGAAGAAAAATAAAATGTATAACCTGTTTTTTAGGTTAGAGATATATGAGCATAAAATTATTGATAGACAAAGCGCATATTCAAAACATCAGGCACTATGATGTGTACCGCCGTGAGGGTGGTTACCGCAGCGTGGAAAAAGCGCTGAAGATGAAGCCTGAGGAAATTGTGGAAGAAGTGAAAAAGAGCGGGCTTCGTGGCCGCGGCGGTGCAGGTTTTCCTACAGGGATGAAGTGGAGTTTTATCGCAAAGCCCGAAGGCGTTCCCCGCCACCTGGTATGCAATGCCGATGAAAGTGAACCCGGTACTTTTAAAGACAGGTACCTGATGGAATTCATTCCGCATATTTTGATTGAAGGAATGATCGTATCTTCTTTTGCGTTGGGTAGTAATGTGAGTTATATCTACATCCGCGGCGAATATGCCTGGGTGGCCGAAATACTGGAAGAAGCCATTGCAGAAGCCAAACAAAATGGTTGGCTCGGGGAAAATATTTTGGGCAGCGGTTTCGATTGCGAAATGTATGTGCAGCGTGGTGCAGGTGCTTATATCTGCGGAGAAGAAACAGCCCTGCTCGAATCGCTCGAAGGAAAGCGTGGTAACCCACGTATCAAACCGCCTTTTCCTGCCGTAAAAGGTGTTTGGGGAAGACCAACCGTGGTAAATAATGTAGAAACACTTGCAGCAGTTGCACCCATCATCAATATGGGTGGAGAAGCTTATGCTAAAATAGGTGTGGGAAAAAGTACGGGAACAAAACTTATTTCAGCCTGTGGTAATATCAATAAACCCGGCGTGTACGAAATTGATATGACCATCAGCGTGGAAGAATTTATTTACAGCGATGAATACTGCGGTGGCATTCCTGGTGGAAAAAGATTAAAGGCCTGCATACCCGGTGGTTCATCGGTGCCAATTTTACCGGCCAATTTATTATTGACCACAGCCAAAGGAGAAAAACGTTTAATGAACTACGAAAGCCTTGCCGATGGCGGGTTCGCAACCGGCACCATGATGGGCTCCGGCGGTTTTATTGTACTGGACGAAGACCAGTGCGTGGTAAAACATACGTATACGCTTGCACGTTTTTACCGCCACGAAAGCTGTGGCCAGTGCAGCCCCTGCAGGGAAGGAACCGGCTGGATGGAAAAAATATTGAAAAAAATCGAAGACGGAAAAGGGGAGATAAGCGATATAGACCTGCTTTGGGATATACAAAGAAAGATAGAAGGAAATACCATTTGCCCGCTGGGCGATGCGGCGGCCTGGCCCGTGGCAGCAGCCATCAGGCATTTTAGAGATGAGTTTGAATGGCATGTAAAAAATCCGGAACTGTGTTTGAAGCAGAATTATGGACTGGCGAAATATGCAGATGCATTGCCTCTCTCCGAACCTGTTACAGTTTAAATAAGAATGAATTTTATAGATAACATAGAAATTAAAAACTTTAAGTCTATACGGCATCAGAAAATTGAAGGCTGTAAGAGGATTAATGTTTTTTTGGGGTATCCGAATGTTGGGAAGAGTAATATATTGGAGGCTATAAGTTTAATGGTTTACGCAAAAAATAGTTTTATTAATCTAAAAGAGTTATGTAGATATGAATCGTTGATAAATGTATATAATGATGGCGATAATTCGAAAGATGCCGAAGTTTGGATTGGAGACTTAAAATTGTCTCTTGTCTACCATAGCGAGCAACATGGGCAAATTATCTTGGAGAAAATAAGTAGGCAAGGTGGACTTTTATTCCATGATCCTCAAGTTAAAAGGCAACTGAGTGTAAATTCTGTCGGTGAAGTTAGATTTGAATCTGGCGGAATAAATGAACCTGAAGTTTCTGACATTAAAAAGTATGAATTTCGCAGTAACACAACTATAAGTAAAAATAATGCGAAAAATTTAGAAGTGCCATTTGGCCAAAATTTGCCATTAGTTTTGAGGCATAATAAGAGCTTAAGACAAGATTGCGGGGAATTATTTTCTGAATATGATTTAAAATTGATTTTTGACAAAGATGATAAATTGGTAGTGCAAAAGCAACTCGATGAATTTACAGCATTTCAATTTTCATTTTCACAAGTGGCGGAAACCTTGCAAAGATTGATTTTCAATAAAGCCGCAATTGCCTCTAATGAAAAAACGGTTCTACTTTTTGAAGAGCCTGAAGCTCATATGTTCCCTCCCTACATATCAAAATTTACATCTGATATAATTTTTGATAAAAATGAAAATCAGTATTTTCTGACAACGCACAGTCCTTATGTGGTAAACGATTTTATGGAAAATCTCAAAAAAGAAGAATTGTCTATTTATACGGTCGGTTATGAAAAACTAAACGGTGAAACTTTAATTAAAAGACTATCAGACGAAGAGTTGCATGATATTTACCAGTATGGTGTTGATTTGTTCCTGAACCTAGAAAACTATTTGCCAAATGCGCAACAGCAATAAATGTATTATTCCAGAATGTTACATTGATTCCTGTTTGATTGAAGTTCTTTTAAAGGCTGATAAGGATTTTGTAAACCACCATAAGGGAAATGGTAAAGTGGCACATGAGATGAAAAATACTTTTGGCAATACTTTTTGTGTGGGGATTATTGATGAAGATAAAGAAGCCCTTGATTACTTAAAGGAGTTTGAAGAAAAGAAGGTGACCCCCGAACTTAAACTCTGGAAGCACCAGGAGAAGCATCATTATATTATCCAGATCAGACCCGCAGTTGAAAAATGGATTTTAAAAATATGTGGAAGTCATAATATAAGGCTCGCAGATTACCGGCTTCCTGATGAACTGAGAGAATTTTGTAAAATAACTAAATCGGTTAGTTCAAGAAAGGATGTGAAATTTGTTGGCTTGTTTAAAGAAATTTTCAGAATGGGTTGTGAGCCGGCAACGACGCTCAAAAAATGGGTTGAGTATTTAAAATTAAATAAGGAAAATTCAAACGTAGATTTGCTATAATGGCAGAAGAACAAAAACCGGCGCCGCCGGCAAATTTTAAAGTAACGATCGATAACATTACGATCGAAGTGCCCCCGGGCACCACTATCCTTAATGCTGCAAGGCAGATAGGAGGCGACGTAACGCCGCCTGCCATGTGCTATTACAGCAAACTCGAGGGCAGCGGTGGTAAGTGCCGCACCTGTCTGGTAGAAGTGGCCGCCGGCTCTACCGCCGATCCACGCCCCATGCCAAAACTGGTGGCAAGTTGTCGCACCACCGTTATGGACGGTATGATCGTTAAAAACATTACCAGCGAAAAAGTACCCGAAGCAAGAGCAGGGGTGGTTGAATTTTTATTACTTAATCACCCGCTCGATTGCCCTATATGCGACCAGGCAGGAGAATGCCACCTGCAGGATCTTGGCTACGATCATGGCAAGCAGGGAACCCGTTACCAGTTTGCACGACGTACTTTTAAACGGGAAGATATTGGCCCATATATTCAGCTGCACATGACACGCTGCATACTTTGCTACAGGTGTACCTATGTGGCCGACCAGATCACCGATAAACGTGTACATGGTATCGTTGATCGCGGCGATCATGCAGCTATTTCTACTTATATTTCAAAAGCTATTGATAACGATTTCAGCGGAAACATGATCGATGTTTGTCCCGTTGGCGCATTAACAGATAAGACCTTCCGTTTTAAAAACAGGGTTTGGTTTACCAAACCGGTGGATGCACACCGCAACTGCGAAAACCCGAAATGCTGCGGTAAAGCAACATTGTGGCTTCGTGGCGATGAAGTGTTTCGGGTAACAGCCCGCAAAGACCAATGGGGCGAAGTGCAGAGTTTCGATGGAAAGCCTGGATGGATATGCAATACCTGCCGCTTTGATAAAAAGCATACGGCAGACTGGACCATTGAAGGGGTCAGCAGCATCAGCCGCCATTCTGTAATTGGTGCCAACAAATACAAAACACTGGAAATGCCGCAGGAAACCATTACAAAAGTGCTCGATGGCAGGAAACCGAAATTGCTGATGGACATACACAGTGTAAGCGGGGTAAATGAACCGGGCAGGGATTTGAGTAAGCTGGAAAGACCGGCTACTTCAAAGGATTTTAAACAAGATGCATGAAGTATTGCTGCACAAGTGAGTCCCGGTAACTATCGGTACAACGATGCTGAAGAGATAACAAATATTTGTTACAAAAAAGACTAATGACAACGCTTTTATTAATTGACTGGCCAATGTTTTTTGAAAAACTGGTATTGATCGTATCGGTGGTAATGATTTCGCTCGTAGTGGCCATGTACACTACTTATGGCGAAAGAAAAATTGCGGCCCTGCTGCAGGACAGGCCCGGCCCCAACCGTGCAGGTCCTTTCGGTATTTTACAACCGCTTGCCGATGGTTTGAAATTGTTTTTTAAGGAAGAGATCATTCCTAATTTTTCTTCTCACTCATTGTTCATTTTGGGCCCGGCACTGGCCATGCTTACAGCTACCATGACGAGTGCTGTAATTCCCTGGGGCGATAAAATTGTATTACCCGGAGGCAGAGAAGTAAGCCTGCAAATTGCAGACGTAAACATTGGCATCCTGTACATTTTTGGCGTGGTGAGCATGGGTGTTTACGGCATCATGATCGGAAGCTGGGCCAGTAATAATAAATATTCATTGATGGGTGGCCTGCGGGCGGCTTCGCAGATCATCAGTTACGAACTGCCCATGGGTATTTCCTTAATTGCCCTGCTCATGGTTACCGGCACATTGAATTTAAAAGAAATGGTAGAGCAGCAACAAGCCGGCATGTGGAATGTAATTAAACAACCACTTGGCTTTTTTATCTTTTTGGTTTGTGCTTTTGCCGAATGTAACCGTACGCCATTTGACCTGCCCGAAGCAGAAAATGAACTCATAGGCGGCTACCATACAGAATATTCTTCTATGAAACTGGGTTTTTATTTGTTTTCGGAATACATCAACATGTTTATCAGCAGTGCCGTGATGGCCACCTTGTTTTTTGGCGGATATGATATTCCTTTCCTCGATGAAAGCACGCTTACACCTAATATTGCAGCTATTGTTGGCATTGCTGCTTTGTTCTTTAAAATTTTAATATTTATATTCCTGTTCATGTGGGTACGGTGGACGATCCCGAGGTTCCGGTACGACCAGCTGATGAACCTTGGCTGGAAAACAATGATACCCCTGGCATTGCTGAATATGCTGCTTACGGGTGCAATCATCCTGTATTTTGGTAAATAACAAACAGTAACAGAAAGACAAAATGAAACATCCGAAACCTTTGAAACAACTGGAACCTCTGAAACAAATATATTTGCAAACCTTATCTTAAAATATGCAGGCATTAACAAACAGGTCGAAGGCGGTAGACAGGAGGGAAATGAACCTCTGGGAAAGAATGTATGTGCCCGCCATTGTGAAAGGGATGTCCATTACATTTGGGCATATCTTCAAAAAAAATCCCACCATTCAGTATCCCGAAAAGCAGCGGCCGTTCAGCCCGGTGTTCAGGGGATTACAGATATTGAACAGGGATGAAGAAGGGCGGGAAAATTGTACAGCCTGCGGATTATGCGCCGTGGCCTGCCCGGCAGAAGCCATTACCATGGAAGCGGCAGAAAGACAAGCAGGGGAGGAACATCTTTACCGGGAAGAAAAATATGCAGCTAAATATGAGATCAACATGCTGCGCTGTATCTTTTGTGGTTATTGCGAAGAGGCCTGCCCCAAAGATGCGATCTACTTAAGCGAAACCTTTGTGCCGGCTGATTACCAGCGCAAGCAGTTTGTTTATAAAAAAGAGGATCTGCTCATTCCTCATCCTAAAGAAAACCCTGAGGCTTATAAAAAAGCATTGGGCAACAGGGCTAAAAAAGAAAGTTAAATTTCCTGCGGGAAACAGTTGAATATGGCTAATATTTTATTTTATTTTTTATCGGCAATGGCTGTGGGAGCAGCACTGATGATGCTTTTGACGAAAAACCCGGTTAAGAGTATACTCTGGCTTATTGTGGTGTTTTTTGCCATCAGCGGGCATTATATCCTGTTAAACGCACAGTTCCTTGCCATAGTCAATATGATAGTGTATGCAGGGGCCATCATGGTGTTGTTTTTATTTGTGGTGATGCTCATGAACCTGAATGCAGAAACAGAACCTGTAAAGAACTACCGGCTGCGCCTGATCGGGCTCATATCCGGCGGATGCCTGTTCCTGGTATTGTTATCTGCATTTATGACCATGCAGAACACAAATCCCGTGTTAATGAAAACAGGGGAGGCCGGGCTTATCAGCAAACTGGGAAAAACCTTATTTACCAATTATGTACTGCCTTTTGAGATCAGCAGTGTGCTTTTTTTAAGTGCAATGATAGGCGCTGTTATCATTGGTAAAAAAGAATCTTAACAATAAAAATAAAGTAACCATGAAAAAGACCATTATCATTTTATTTGTTGCCATGTTTGCTTTGGGCAAAGCGTCGGCACAGATCGACCTGGAAAATATCGATCTCAACAAGATCGACCTGAAAAAAATAGAGCTCGGAAAAATTGATTTAAACGGCATCAACATTGATAAGCTCCTGCGTTTGCCGCTGAATGTAGAAAAAGGCTGGGCACCAAAATTTTCCCTGGGCAAAAAGAATATTGATAAAATATTCAAAGTGGGCGAGCTGATCGGGCTCAAGAAAAACGACCAGGCCAATAAACTGTTTAAGACCTTCCGTACCGGGAGGACCATTTATAAAGTGGCCTCATATGCCGGGCTGGCTGTTTCGGCTTATGGCGCTTTTAAATCGTTTGATAAAGCTGCAGTAAAAAAGGATTACCAGGCAGCCCTGGCCAGTGGTTTGGGCGGACTGGCTTCGGGGGTGTTGGTTAAATTGCTTACCAAGGGCGCTTCTTATAAGGCAGTGGATATTTTTAATGGGGTGGTAAACAGGAAACTAAAAGACATCCTCTCTGTAAAACCTGCCTCTCAAACATTAGGCGTGGGCCTTTATGTACAACTGTAATTATGGATATTAAATATTATATAGTATTATCACTGGCATTGTTTACCATCGGAATTGTGGGTGTACTCACCCGGCGCAATGCCATCATGATCTTTATGTGTGTGGAACTGATGCTGAACGCAGTAAATCTTTTATTGGTGGCTTTCAGTAAGATGCATGCTGCCAGTGCAGTGGCCAAGGCTTCGCCCACATTTGCAAGTGATGCGCAGATATTTGTTTTTTTTATTATGATAGTGGCAGCGGCAGAAGTAAGCGTGGGGCTGGCCATTATTGTAATGCTTTACCGGAATACACATTCGATAGATGTAAATTTTTTGAACAGGCTGAAAAACTGACAACTGACCATAGATGACAGACCACGACATTGCGTTGTAGTGGGTCCTTCGTCGGTAACTAATGATGGCTTATGAATAATGTTTTAGATATTGTATGGCTTATTCCGCTGCTGCCGCTGATTGGCTTTGCCGTAAATGGCGGGGGCAGAAATATGCTTTCGAAAACCGCTGCCGGTTTTATTGGCAGTGCAGTGATCTTTCTGTCTTTTTGCCTGAGCGTATATGTTTTTTTACTGGTAAAGGGTGGTAATACCCATACCGCCCATTATTTTGATTTTATTAATATCGACGAGCTAAAGGTTGCATTCAGTTTTAAGATCGACCAGCTTTCTTCAGTTTTCCTGCTAATCATCACCGGGGTGGGCTTCCTGATCCATGTATATTCCACTTCTTATATGCAGGAAGAAGAGGCAAAGGATTTTGCAAAGTATTTTTCATTCCTCAATCTTTTTGTATTCAGCATGCTGCTGCTGGTAATGGGCGGCAATTATGTGATCATGTTCATTGGCTGGGAAGGCGTGGGGCTCTGCTCTTACCTGCTCATTGGGTACTGGTTTAAGAATAATGATTACACAAACGCAGCCAAAAAGGCATTCATCATGAACCGCATCGGCGATCTTGGATTTTTACTGGCCGTTTTCTGGATCATTGCAAAACTGGGCACCGCCAATTATGATGAGGTTTTTTCATTGGCCCAGGTACCGGGAAAACTCACCACAACCGATCTCATCGGCATCACGCTTTTGTTATTTATTGGTGCTACCGGTAAAAGTGCTCAGATCCCTTTATACACCTGGCTGCCCGATGCCATGGCCGGCCCTACGCCTGTAAGTGCGCTGATACATGCTGCCACCATGGTTACTGCAGGTATTTACATGATTGCCCGCAGTAATATTTTATATACCATGGCACCTTTCACAATGTGGGTGGTTGCCATCACTGGTTTGGCCACCGCTATATTGGCGGCAACCATCGCACTGAAGCAAAATGATATTAAAAAAGTGCTGGCTTATTCTACGGTAAGCCAGTTGGGATATATGTTTTTAGGCCTGGGAGTTGGTGCTTACACAGGCGCCGTGTTTCATGTAATGACGCATGCTTTCTTTAAAGCATTGCTGTTCCTGGGCGCAGGCAGTGTAATACATGCCATGGGCGGCGAACAGGACATGCGCAATATGGGTGGGCTTAACAAGTACATGAAGACCACCAGGTTCACCTTCCTGCTTGGCTGTATCGCTATAGCCGGGATACCACCATTTTCTGGTTTCTTCAGTAAAGATGAAATTTTAGCCGGTGCATTTGCAAAGCATCCTGCTTTCTGGATCCTGGGTGTAATAGGCGCCATGATGACGGCTTTTTATATGTTCCGTTTGTATGCCATGACTTTTCTTGGAAAATTCCGCGGCACACATGAGCAGGAGCATCACCTGCACGAGAGTCCTGCTGCCATTACCATTCCCCTGGTAGTGCTTGCAATACTTGCGGTGCTGGGTGGCCTGGTGGGTATACCGGAATTTATGTTACAGGGCGGTCATAAGCTGCAGGCTTTTTTAGCGCCGGTATTTGCTGATAGCGCCAAGTTGCAGCATGCACATGAAATAAGCCATCGCACCGAATACATGCTTATGGCTATCTCTGTTGCCGCTGCATTGCTGGCAATTGCTTTTGCCTGGAATAAATTCAGTAAGTATGAAAAACCAGGTACAGAAAATACAGGCTTTGCCAAACTGCTGGAAAATAAATGGTATGTTGATGAATTGTATAACAGCATTGTTGTAAAACCATTAAAAGGGTTGTCGGCTTTTTTCAGCAATATCATTGAAAGAAAAGGGATCGACGGGTTGGTAAACGGTGTTGGCAAAGCGGTGAACTATGGAAGCCGCCAGGCACGCTGGATACAAAGCGGGCAGGTGGGCGCTTATGTTCTGCTGATGGTGCTGGGCATGATCTTATTATTCGTAATTCAATTGTTCTTTAATAAAATTTAATGTTGGGTACATATATTACATTTCCTGAATTGCTGGTATGGCTCCCGTTTTTAGCGGGGATACTTTGTTTTTTTACCGGCAACGAAAAAACGGCAAAGACCATTGCGTTCCTTGCATCTGTTTTTACGCTGCTTGCGTCATTGGCCAGCCTGCTGTACATTGATCCTAAATACAATTCCTATAACAATGTGGTGTATTACTGGCTCAAATACCTTGGCAGCAGTTTGTATTTCGGGCTCGATGGTACCGGCCGCCTGCTTACCCTGCTTACGGCGTTTACTTACCCGCTGATCATAGCAAGTACCTGGAACAGGCCTGTTAAAAATGCATCTTCATTTTTTGGTTTACTGATGCTTACGCAGTGCGGGCTCATGGGCGTATTTACTGCCATGGATGCCCTGTTATTTTATTTTTTCTGGGAACTCGCCCTTATACCGGTTTATTTCCTGGCAAGCAAATGGGGCGATGAACGGCGTATCCAGGCAACTTTTAAATTCTTTGTGTACACATTTGCCGGATCGTTGCTGATGCTCATCGGCATCATTTATATTTACCTGCATACGCCTTCCCGTACATTTGAAGACGGCACTTATTCTGCTCACTCTTTTGTGATCACCTCTTTTTACAATGCGAGCCTCACAGGCAGCGCACAAAATTGGTTGTTCTGGTTGTTCTTTGTGGCATTTGCCATTAAGATGCCCATATTTCCATTTCATACCTGGCAGCCAGATGCCTACGACCAGTCGCCCACACCGGTTACCATGGTATTAAGCGGCATCATGGTTAAGATGGGGCTTTTTGGGGTGCTGCGCTGGTTGCTCCCTTTATTTCCCGCCGCATCAGAAAAGTATGCAAATATTGTAATGATCCTGTGCATTGCGGGCATCCTGTATGCCAGTATTGTGGCCATGGTCCAGGATAATCTTAAAAAAATGCTGGCTTATTCTTCCATTGCGCATATCGGCCTTATGTGTGCCGCCATTTTTGCATTTAAGGATGCCGGCATGAAGGGTGCCATGCTGCAATTGTTTTCGCATGGCATCAATATCATTGGTATGTGGATGCTGGCGGAGCTGCTGGAAAGGCAGATGAATGTACGCAGCATGAGCCAGTTGGGTGGCGTGGCACAAAAAGCGCCGGCACTCACCATTTTTATGGTCATTATTTCACTCGCTAATATTGCCCTGCCGCTTACCAATGCTTTTGCCGGTGAGTTTATGATGTTCAACGGGCTTTTTCAGTATAACAAATGGTATGCGGGCATTGCGGGCATTAGTGTGATACTTGCTGCAGTGTACACCCTTAACATGCTGCAAAAAATATTTTACGGAAATACCAATACTGCTACAGCGGCGGTAAAGGATATTTCATTAAATGAAAAACTTGCCCTTTCCATTGTGGTGGTGGCCATTTTTATGACCGGGGTTTTTCCACAACCCCTGGTAGAGCTGACAAAGGATGCGGCAAACTGGCTTTTACTGAGGGTGGGTTAAAACTATAGAGATATTTAGATTATGAATGCGATTATATTTTCTGCTTTTTGGGGTGTGCTTATGATGTTTGCCGCCGTGTTTGTAAAGAACCGCGGCATGGCAAAATATATTGCTATAGCGGGTGCCGCCATAGGCTTGGTGCTGGCAGTACTGGAGCTTTATGCCGGCCGGCCCCTGTTCAATTACGACAGCGTTTCTATGCTTAAAACCAGCAATTTTAATCTTACTTTCCTGATCGTTGTATATGCCATATTGCTCTTGTTCTTTTTGCTCAGCGGAAGAGACGTTGAAAAAGCGGGAGAACATGTATCTGAATATTTTGCGCTGATATTTTTTGTAATGTGCGGTGTGGGTCTTTCGGTTACTTATAATACGCTGCTGATACTTTTTCTTGGAATAGAGATCATGTCTATTCCTTTGTACATTCTTACCGGCAGCGATAAACGCAATCTCAAAAGCAATGAGGCTGCGCTTAAATATTTTTTGATGGGTTCGTTTTCCACCGGCATTTTGCTGCTGGGCATTGCCTTCATTTATGGTGGAAATGTAAACGGTTCTTTTTTTATAGACAGCATCCAGCTGGGCAATGGTAAAGTGGATTCTTTGTCGCCCATGCTTGCCGTTGGCGTGGTATTCCTTGTAATTGCACTTTCCTTTAAGGTGTCGGCTGCGCCATTTCATTTCTGGACACCCGATGTGTACGATGGAGCGCCTACTGTATTCACTTCCTTTATGGCCAGCATTGTAAAAGTGGCCGGCTTTATGGCCTTCCTGCGCCTTTTTGAAAATGCATTCGGTACCGTGCAGCCGCAATGGCAGAAACTGATCGTTGTGATCACAATTGCCACGCTGCTGATTGGAAATATCACTGCAGTTTTTCAGCAAAGTGTAAAGCGAATGATGGCCTATTCCAGTATTGCCCAGGCAGGTTTTATGATGTTTGCCGTATTTGCCCTGAACCAAATGGCCAAAGAAGGACTTATTCTTTACAGCGCAGCCTACAGCCTGGCCACTGTAGGTTTATTTGCCATATTGATGCGAATGAAGGATTATACGATCGATGGTTTTAACGGGCTGGCCAAAACACATCCTGTGCTGGGTTTTACAGCTACTGTTTTCCTGTTATCGCTTACCGGTATTCCTTTAACTGCCGGGTTTACCGCAAAATTTTATATGCTCATGGCGGCCGTTCAAAACGGGCATCATACCTGGCTGGTAATTGCAGCCGTGCTTTTGGCTGCGGTGAGTGCTTATTATTATTTCCGGGTGATACAGGCCATTTACTTTAAAGAGCCTTCAGGCGGAGCGATCCTTACTGATGAGGAGGTAAGCCCTGCCTTTAAAGCATTACTGGTTATTACTGCGGCGCTTATCATTATACTGGGTATTTATCCCGAAGCATTGCTGGGTTGGTTGTATTTTTAAGCACTTCGGTGTTTGATCATTGCCATTCAAATAATCCTTATTTTATTATCCGTAATTAGGCCCTAACTTTATACCATGACTTTTAAAGACTCCCTTTCTTTAAGTTGGAAAAATGTGCGTGGCAATAAACTCCGTACAGTGATCACCATCATTATTATGGCATTGGGGATACTTGCCCTTATCATGATCACAACTGCCATTAAAGTGGCCAGTAACAGCCTGTCGAGCAGCTTTTCCACCATGGGAGCCAACTCCTTCAGTATCCGTTTCAGGGAGCGTACAATCCGCTTTGGTCATGGCGGCGGCGATAACAGCAGCCTTGAAAAAAAATCTTCTTTGCGGCAGCGGAAATCCAATTCAGGCATTCCCATCAGCTTTGCTGAAGCGGGCCAGTTCAAAGAGCGTTATGCTTTTCCGGGCGCCATTGTAAGCCTGGCTTTACGTGGGGCGGGTGGAATTGTGGTGAACACAGGCAGCAAAAAAACAAACCCGGATGTCAATGTATTTGGCAGCGATGAAAATTACCTGGAAATGAACGGGTACCTGGTGAAGAACGGCAGAAATTTTACCCCTGCAGAAATAACATCGGGCGCCAGCGTATGTATTTTGGGAAGCGGGGTGGCAGAAAAGCTTTTTCCCGATAACCCGGCAAAAGCGCTGGAAGCAGTTGTGAATGTAGACCACCGGCCTTACCGGGTGATCGCTGTACTGGAAGACAAGGGTTCAAGCGCCTTTTTTAACACGAGCAGGGTGGTGATCATTCCTTATAATAATGTACGCCGCTTTTATGCCACACAAAATACATCGTATACCGTAGCGGTAATGGTAAAAGATATGCGCCTCATGGATGTGGCCATCGGCGAGGCCAAAGCCACGTTCCGGCCTATCAGGAAACTGGCGGTAACAGATGATGAAAATTTTTATATTGACCGCAGCGATAGTGTGGCAGAGGCGTTTTTTAAGAACATGGGCTGGCTCGAAAAGGGAACCGTTGGAATTGGTTTTATTACGTTGATCGGGGCGGCCATTGGCCTGATGAATATTATGCTGGTGGCAGTGAACGAACGCACTAAGGAAATTGGCCTTTCCAAAGCACTTGGCGGCACAAAAAAAGATATCCGCAACCAGTTCCTGTTTGAATCCATCCTGATCAGCCTGATGGGTGCATTGCTTGGCATTGTATCGGGCATACTGGTTGGAAACATCGTGGCCATCCTGTTCAAATCGGCATTTGTTGTACCCTGGGGATGGGTGGTCATTGCCGTTATCGTTTGCAGCCTTACCGGCCTTGTTGCAGGTTTATATCCTGCTTATAAAGCTTCAAAGCTCGACCCCATTGTTGCCCTCAGGTACGAGTGAGCGCACACGTTTGCAGATGCAGGGGCCTGTGTTTTCCACATTATAAATCAAGCTTTTTTTGAAAAAAAATATTTTTTCAGGACGGCTGTTTAATCTTTGGAATATTTTATTACCTTGTTGGCCTTATCCGGGCCCCTTAAAAAACTTTCATTTTAATTTATTTTTTAGTAGCATTGTGCGATCAAAAATTTAAAACACAAAAAAAGAATTAACCTTTTCACTTTTTAAAATTTGAATTTTATGGCAGAAATCAAACCAACTGCAGCAGTAAAGCCGGTAACCAACGTTCAGGCAAAGAAATCAAGCAACATCATTTCCTTACTGGCCCCTGTAATTTGCCTGCTGGCAGGTTATTTAATCTGGAGATTCGGATTAGGAAATGCAAACAATTTCACAGAAGGTACCGGTGGTGGTTTCTGGCCACACAGGGATGGACCGAAAACAGCATTGAGTAAAATGTACCTGGGTGGTATCATTGTACCGATCCTTATTGGTTCTTTTCTTACCATGCTTACATTTGTTATTGAAAGGTTTATTACCATTTCAAAAGCAACAGGTTCCGGAAATGTGGCCGATTTTGTACGTAAGGTTCAATACCACCTGGCCAATAAAAATGTAGATGCCGCACTGGCCGAATGCGATAAGCAAAAAGGTTCTGTAGGCAATGTAATGAAAGCGGGCCTGCACCGTTACAAAGATATGATCAGCAATACCGAGCTTAATACAGAGCAAAAAGTACTGGCTATACAGAAAGAGGTGGAAGAAGCCACTTCCCTTGAATTGCCCATGCTCGAAAAGAACCTTGTATTCCTTTCCACCATTGCCTCTATTGCAACCCTGCTGGGTCTGCTCGGTACGGTATTGGGTATGATCCGTTCCTTTTCTGCACTTGGCGAAGATGCGGGTGGCGGAGCAGCAGCAAGCAAGCTTTCTGTTGGTATCTCCGAGGCCCTGTATAATACGGCATTAGGTATCGGTACATCAGCTTTTGCTATTGTATTCTATAATATATTCACTACCAAGATCGATGGCATCACTTATGGTATTGATGAGTCTGGTTTCACTTTAACACAATCTTTTGCTTCTCTCTATAAATAATATTTGTGGAAGCAACCGGATTTTGCATCTAAAAGTTGAAACATTTAAATACTAATTAATCATGCCAAAAGTTAAAATACCACGCAAGAGTACTGCAATTGATATGACGGCGATGTGCGACGTGGCATTCTTGCTGTTGTCATTCTTTATATTGGCAACCAAGCAAAAGCCACCAGAGGCACTTTCAGTAACACCGCCCAATTCAATTTCTGCGAAGGCGGTGCCCGATAAGTCGATCATGGTTACACTTTCTAAAGACGGCAAAACTTTCTTAATGCTGGGCGACGACACTAAAAAAGGCGCCATACTGGAGAACGTCAATCTTACCAAAGGTCTTAACCTTTCTCCGGCAGAATTAACCAAGTGGAAGAAAACGGAATTTTACGGAATGCCGTTTAACCAGGTAAAAAGTGCCCTCGCCCTTAACCAGGAAATTCCTGCCAGCAAAATGCCGGGTATTCCCATCGACAGCACCAACAATGAACTTTCCGACTGGGTAAGAAGCGTTACCAACGTGTATGCCGGGGAAGACCAGCGTAAACTGGAGGAAATGCTGCTGGTAAAAGGTGACCTCGAAGTTTTATACCCGATTTTTAAGGCCGTAAAAAAATCATTCAAGGATAATAAGATATACAAGTTCAGGATCGTTACCAGTGGTGAAGCAGTTCCCATCGGCTCAGAACTGTATAATGAGTCGCAGAAAAAATAATTATAGTTAACAACAAAAAATATTTTCGATGGCAGAAATGGATACCTCGTCGGGTGGCGGTCATAAGAAAGGCCCCGGCGTCAAAAAATCGAAAAAACTTTCTACAAGGGTGGATCTTACACCCATGGTGGACCTTGGATTCCTGCTCATCACTTTCTTTGTGTTTACCACCACCATGAGCCAGAGTACGGCCATGAATATGAATGAACCAAAGGACGATGATACCACGCAACAGATGAAGGTGAAGAACTCAGGTGCCATGACATTATTACTTGGAAAAAAAGACCAGGTATATTATTATTTTGGGCAGCTTGACCCGGCCACCATTAACGAACAGTTTAAGTCATCCTCTTTTAAAGACATAAGGGATGTTATTGTAAACAAAAAGAAAAATACACCCGAAGACGACCTGATGTACATTATTAAGTCGGCGCCCAATTCCACTTTTAAAAACGCCATAGATATACTCGATGAAATGAGCATATCGGCCGTTAAAGCAGGCCACTATGCCGAAGTGGATATTACGCCTGCAGAACTGGAATTGATCAGGCTCACAGAAGAAGCAAACGGCATAAAATAATTTATGCAATCGGGGGCTATTTTGAATCTAAGTAACAAAAGAAATTAAAATGGAAGCAAACAAGATCTTAAATGCCGATTTTCTTGACATCCTTTTTGAGGGCAAGAATAAGGCTTACGGGGCTTACCAGTTGCGCAGAAACTATGCAAAAACATTGTGGAAAGCCCTGCTAATAACAGGTGCCCTGCTCCTATTGATCGTTTTAGCATCCCTGCTTGCAAAAGCGGTTGGAAAAAAGTCAGCTGAAACAATTGATGTGCTGGATACCCAGATGGCTGAGTTGAAAAAAGACGAGCCACCACCACCACCACCACCACCGCCACCGCCACCGCCCACTCCGCCACCACCACCCGAGATCAACCAGGTGAAATTTACACCGCCAAAAGTAGTGAAGGATGAAGAGGTTAAACCTGACGAAAAAATTGAGGAGATCAAGGACGACCAGGTCATCAGTACTAAAACGGTGGAAAGCGACAACAAAACACAGATAGTACAGGCGCCCGTAGAAGACAAGGGTACACAGGTAGTGGAAGTTCCCAAAGTGGATGAAGATGAAAATAAAGTGTTTAATAAAGTAGAGGTGGAAGCCGATTTCCCGGGCGGAAAAGGTGCATGGACAAGGTACCTCGAACGCAACCTGAATGCAAGCGCACCCGTTGACGAAGGTGCACCTCCCGGTACCTACCAGGTAATTGTACGTTTTATCGTAAGTAAAGACGGAAGCATCAGCGATGTGCAGGCCGAAACCAAACATGGTTACGGAATGGAAGCTGAAGCCGTCAGGGCAATCAAAAAAGGACCGAAATGGATACCCGCTTTGCAGAACGGAAGAAACGTAAACGCTTACCGTCGTCAGCCAATTACCTTTGTGGTAACGGATGGCGGGTAGTACACTTTAAAAGCTAAAATTATTAAACCTCCGGTTCTTACCCGGAGGTTTTTTTATGGAATAAACTGCCGGTAACGTCTTATTTAAAACAATGTTTATGGCAGAAATAAATACCAGCGCCCAGGAGAAAAATCCCGGCGTAAAAAAATCAAAAAAATTATCCACCAGGGTCGACCTTACGCCCATGGTTGATCTTGGCTTTTTACTGATTACCTTTTTTGTTTTTACAACAAACCTGGCCGAACCAAAGGCTATGAATTTGCTGCAACCGGCCAATAGTGATGATCCAAGCCCTGTTTGCGAAAGCTGTGCTTTTACCGTATTGCTGGGTGCTCAAAACAAACTTTATTATTTTAAGGGATCGGATGAGGCTAAAAAAAAGACCACAAATTATCAGTCACTGAGGCAACTCATGCTCGATGCCAAACGCAATGCCATTCAAAAACGAAAAAGCGACCAGCTCTCAGTTATCATTAAACCAGGCAAAGGATCTTCCTTAAAGAACCTGGTGGATGTTATTGACGAAGTAAATATCAACGCCGTTAAAAGATATTTTATTGATGAAACAACGGAAGCAGATGAAGCATTTCTGAGTACTGTTCACTAAAACTAACCCTTCATTTTTCTAAAGCATATCTCAAAGCTGCAGTTTTCACGCAGAGGCACAAAGGGGCGAAGAAGAAAAGCGCTTCTTTGCGTGTTAAATTCTTAGCTCCTCTGCGTGAAATGCTTCATCCAATTAGTTTTGAGATGCCTTTTTAAAAGATATTGTTAACGGCACCGGCGTATCTTTGCAGCTATGATCAATAAGCTTTCCGGTTGGGACGATACCATAGCGGCCATTGCCACTGCTGCCGGGCCGGGGGCTATAGCCGTAATACGCCTCAGCGGGCCGCAGGCCATCGGTATTGCCAATGAGCTTTTTCCTTCCAAAGACCTAATGAAGCAGGATTCACATACCCTGCATATGGGCCTGCTCAGCAATGGAGCTGTAGCTATTGATGAAGTATTGGTTTCTCTTTTTAAAGGACCCAAAAGTTATACCGGCGAAGATGTGGTGGAGATCAGCTGCCATGGCAGCACATTTATACAGCAACAGGTATTGGAAGCCTGCATACAAAAAGGGGCAAGGCTGGCAAGGGCAGGAGAATTTACACAGCGTGCTTTTTTAAAGGGAAAGCTCGACCTGGCACAGGCAGAAGCAGTGGCCGACCTGATTGCATCCAATACAAGGGCTTCGCAAAAAACGGCGCTGCACAATGTGCGGGGCGGGTTTTCAAAACAGCTTTCTGAAATGCGGGAGCAGCTCATAAAATTTTCAGCACTCATTGAACTCGAACTCGATTTTGCCACAGAAGATGTTGAGTTTGCCGACCGTACTCAGTTTCGTCAATTAATAGTACAGCTTAAAAATTCTACCGCAAACCTGCTCCATTCTTTTCAACTCGGTAATGTAATTAAAAACGGGGTAAGTGTGGCCATTATTGGCAAACCCAATGCAGGAAAATCAACCCTGCTTAATACCCTGCTCAACGAACAGCGGGCCATTGTAAGCGATATAGCCGGCACTACAAGGGATACCATTGAAGAAACACTCAATATAAAAGGCATCCTGTTCAGGCTTATAGATACGGCAGGTATCCGCACGCACAGTGCCGATATCATTGAAAATATCGGCATAGAAAAAAGCCTGGAGAAAATGAAGTCGGCCGATATTGTACTTTATATTTTTGATGTGGAAACCGAATCCGCCACTGCCGTGGAAAATCAGCAGGCCATCTTTGAATCATCAGCTATTCGTTACCTGCTGGTGGGTAATAAGGCCGATAAAATTGATACCGCAGAAAAATATACCGGGCTTTCAAAAAAGGTATATCTTTTGTCGGCCAAAAATAAAACGGGCATCCCCCAACTCGAAGAGGCCCTGTATCATTCTTTTGTAAGCCACGATGCTGCCGCCGAAAACAATATCATAACCAATACCCGGCATTACGAAGCATTGCAAAAAGTGCAGGAAGGCTTATTAAAAATTGAAGAAGGGCTCAACAACAAACTTTCGGGCGACCTGCTGGCCCTCGAAATACGCTCCTGCCTTTATCACCTGGGCGAAATAACCGGCGAAATAACCAATGAAGATAAACTGGATTTTATTTTCAGTAAGTTTTGTATCGGCAAATAAGCTTATCATTCCTGCAAATCCTCTTTTTTAAAATCTTTAGTGGTAGCAAAAGTTCCATAGTTAGTTTCCACGAAACCGTCACCCACTTTTTGAATTATTTTTTTTGGAATGGCTTCGGCACGGTTTATTTTAATGAAGAACGGTTTAAATACTGCCGGCATCCTGTTTTGCAGTACTTCCTGCAGCGAGCCCCGCAACATTAAACCGCTGCTGTATTCCGGCGTTTTTATTTTTACATAATTTTTCAATGCTTCCATATGATAAATATCTTTCCAGGATAGTTTTATCATTTTATTTCCCTGTTTAATAAAAAAATAATCCGGCGCATCAACTTTTTCTTCTATACCAGCGGACTTATGGTTACTGAAATTTTCAACTGCCAGTTGTACGGCTGCATAAAGGCTGGCTGCATTTACAGGTTTTACTAAATAGGCTGATGGCGACAGGACGGCAGCTTTTTTAATAGTGTCCTTATCGCTAAATGCCGTAAGAAAAATAACTGGGCAATCTTTGATTTTCTTTAGCCGTTGAACTATTTGTATGCCGCTATTTATTTCTATACCATCTCCTAAATTAATGTCAGTTATTAATACATCAAACGAGGTTTCGTTAACGGCTTTTTCAGCACTTATATAATCGTAACAAACCGCTGCTATGTTGTAGCCAAAATCTTCCAGTTGCATTTTTAGTTTTTGTGCAATCAGGGCTTCGTCTTCTACAATCAATATATCAATTTTATTTTCCATTATCAACAGGTATTGTTAAATGGTAAGCGAAAATATTTTTGGCATCTGTTTTTACGGTGGCTTTTAATTGTGCGGTAAGCAGGGTTACAATATCGAGCCCCAGCGATTTTTTATCAGGTTTTACTGTCAGTGGTTTTCCATTATCCCGGTAATTAACTTTTATTTCGGTGTCGCCATTATGTATTTCTATAAAAATGGCCAGCGGGGCAGTTGCCGGCACAGCATATTTTATTGAGTTGGTTATCCATTCATTAATAATTAACCCTAACGGAAAACTTATTTTTTGTGGTATTACCAGCGGCTCAATTTCTAAATAAGTCAATACATTTTTATTATCACCTAGTAAGTGAGTTATATTGCCCACTAGTTGCTGTATATATATCTTTAAGTCAACCGCATCTGATTGTTCCATCAATTGGTGGTGCAGGTTGGCAATGCTTTCTATACGCAAACTTATATTTTGCATGTTTTCTTTTACCTCCTCGGTTTTGGTGTTTCGTTCCTGCATATACACCAGGCTGGCAATCATTTCTAAATTATTTTTTACCCTATGGTGTATTTCTTTATTGAGCAATTCGTTTTGCTGGTTTTTTTGTTGCAGCAATTGATTAGCAATTTTTGCCTGTTTGTTTTTTCTGTTTAAAAAAAATGAAAACACTCCAATGGCAGCTAAAAATATGGCTAACAAATAACTGAGTAATGTACGGCTGCGGGCTTTTTCAGTTGCCGCTTTTTCCTTTTCCTCCGCGGCCGCTACTTCCATTTTTGCTAATTTTTCTTTTGTTTCCCTTACACTTTCGGGGCTGTTAAACTTGTTAAATACCGTATTGTTTAATTGCAGATAATAACCTTCTTTGGCCTTGTTGCCCATTGCCTTGTACAACTCCCATAATTCGTTACTGTAATAGGTACTATCATTAAGATTGCGGCTATGTGCAAATACATTTTCTATACTATCCATAAACGGACTGTTATAGTTTCGGTATTGCAGGACATTAATTTTTGCTTTGGTAAGATAGTAGTGGTTTAAATAATCATATTCTGTACTATCGTTTTTTATCCATTCTCTTTTGGTAAGATGTTTTAAAATACTGTCAGCTAATACATAATTTTTTACCACTGTACTGATTAAAGCCATTTCGGGTATAAAGTGTAATTGTTTTTTTACACTATCTGGCTTACTGATTATTTCACTATAAAGTTCCTTTAGTGTTTTTATGCAATTGGCACTGTCTTGCACCTTATCGTAGCTGTGTGCCACCAAATGTTTTATGTATAATGCTTTTGATTCATTGCCAGGCAAAGTGGTATACAGTTTTGCCGCTTCGGTATAATAATTAATTGTTTTTTGCGGATTGTTATTAATAGCATCATAAGCCCTGCCTTTGGCAAAAATGGCTTGTGCCAGTAAACTTGTATCGTTAGCTTTGGCGGCTACTCGCCAGGCACTGTCATATAATTCCAAACTTTTAGAAAATGAGCTGAAACTATTTTTTTGAGCATAGATACTATCGCCTTTATGAATATAGGCTGAAACCAGGGCAGAGTCCTGCTTAAATTGACCCAAACTTGCCTTATGGTTTGCGGGTCGGCAAGCATATAATAGAATAACTATATAAACGGATAAGAGAATTCGTTGTTGCAAATCAATTTTTAGCAAAGATAAACCCCAAATAGCAAGGTTCATAATGGTTTCAACCTCAAAAAAAGGGTAGTTCAGCCTCAAAGCCCCTTTCTGCCACAATACTAATCTTATAAAATCAGTTTTTTTACAGCATAATTCCAATTAAAATGAAAAACAAAATTACGTTTCTGCTTTTGGCATTTCTCCTTATTCAAACTAACCTAATAAAAGCCCAGGTTACTGTAAATGTCACTAACCCAACCAACACAACGCCAAACCTAGCAGCTAGTTATCCTTCGCTGGCAACTGCAATTGCTGCATTAGATGGTATCACTGCCATATCTGGCCCGGTTACTTTAACCTGCACTGCAGGTACCGAGACAAACCCCTCTGGTGGCTATGTTATCAACTTTACAGCAGTTACAACGGCAACTAATAAAGTTACTATTGTAGGTACTGGAGTAACCATTAATGCACCAAGCCCGGCAGGTACTGCTGGTAACTTAAATGATGCTATATTTAAAATTATTGGCAGCGACTTTGTAACATTAGAAGGTTTTACAATGAATGAAAATGCGGCCAATACTATAACAACAGCTGCTACTAACAATATGGTGGAGTGGGGAGTGGCATTATTATATGCCTCTACTACTAACGGTGCACAAAACTGTACCATACTAAATAATAATATTACTTTAAACAGAACTTATCAAAATACTTTTGGTATATACAGCAACTCTACGCATAGTGCAGCTACACCAAGTACGAATGCAAGTGCAACAACTACAGCCGGGGCAAACAGTGGCTTAAAGATTTATGGAAATACTATAAGCAATGTTAACTATGGGATACTAATATTAGGGCCAACCGCAGCAGCAGATTATAATACTGGTATTGATATAGGAGGTACAAGTAGTACTCAAGCAAATACTATTACAAACTTTGGTACCACGATTATATTTTCTACATACGCTAATTTATCCGGTTCGGTAAGTGGTATTTATGTTAAAAATTCTATTGGATATAATGTTTCTTATAATACCATTACAAGCTCTGTTGGTGGTTTAGCTTCTGGGGCATTGTATGGTATTCAGGCGCCAGAAGCTACTGTTACAGCAACCGGAACTTTTACAAATAATATAAATAATAACACTATTTCTCTAAAAAGTGCTACGGCAGCGTCAAGTGGAAATTTGAATGGTATTTCTATAGTTGGATTTGGAGGAACTGCTACATCCACCATGAATATTAACAATAATAATTTTTTAGATTGGGGTCATACGGTTGCTACATCTGGTTCAATTTTTTTTATTTTACTGAATAGTACCAATTATTTAAATGTAAATATTACAGGTAACAAGTTTACCAATTTAAATGTAAATACAACTGGTAATGTTACACTCATTAATCACAGTTACACTATGCCTGCATCTGGAGTACAAACCATTTCAAACAACTCAATAGTTACCGCTTTTAACAAAACAGGTGCAGGAGGAAATGTAATGTTAGTAGTTTCTAGCGCAAATTCGCCCAATGGGTCTTCTCATGTGTTTACTAACAATAATTTTTCTAATATTACAGTTACTGGTGCGGCAGTACTACATGGCGTATTTAATACTGACGGCAATCCGGGAAGCCCGAATAGAACGGTAACTGGAAATACATTCAGTAATTGGACATCTAGTACAGCTTCAATAAGTGGAATGAGGTATTGGTATATTGGTGCCACATCAACAATATCAAATAATACATTTTCCAATATTACCGGACAAAGTAACATTTATGGAATATTGACTTTACCTGGCTTTAATGGTGGTAATCCATTAACAATTGCAAATAATACTATTAATAACCTAACATCAAGTGGACCAGGATTGATATATGGTATTTACGTCGGTTCTGCTGCATTAGTAGTAAATATAAATAATAATGCTATAAGTACGTTATCTAGTACAACGGCAGCAGCAGTAAATGGTATTTTTATAGCTAGTGGTGGTGGAGGACCAGTAATAAACGTATTTAAAAATAAAATTGTTGATTTGTCTGGTAGTAATGCTGGTTCCACTGTAAATGGAATTTTAGTTTCTGAAGGCACTACAGTTACGCTTTCCAATAACCGTATTGGCGATTTGCGTACACCTGCTGCCAATGCTGCCAATCCATTAAATGGTATTAATATAACAGGGGGAACTACAGTAAATGCTTATTATAATACCGTGTACTTAAATGGAGCAAGTACTGGTGCATTGTTTGGTTCCAGTGCAATATCTGTAAACACAACCCCAACTGTAACGCTGCGTAATAATATTTTCGTAAATAATTCTACTGCAAATGGCGCTGCATTTACTGCTGCATACAGAAGAAGTTCCACTGCATTAACTACTTACGGTACTACATCCAATAATAACTTATTTTATGCCGGTACACCTGGTGCTGCCAATGTTATTTTTTACGATGGTACCAATAACGATCAAACTTTGGCCGCTTATAAAACAAGGGTAGCTACCAGAGATGCGGTTTCTGTTACTGAAAACCCTCCTTTTTTGAGTACTGCATACAACAATCCCAACTTCCTAAAAATTAATCCGTCTGCTCCCACACAGGTAAAAAGCGGTGCAGCTCCCATTGCAGGAATAACGGATGATTTTGATGGCGATCTCCGTCATGCAAGTGCACCAAGTATAGGTGCAGATGAAATTAATGCATCAATATTACCGCTACATTGGTTAAATGTAAGCGGCAATGTTAATACACAAAAGCAAGCGGTAATAAACTTTAAAGTAAATGAAAACAATGTTAGTAATTACCAAATAGAAAAAAGCAATGATGGAGGTAGTTTTGTAAGAATAGCCACTATTGCCAGCAAAGGCAATGGCGAAAATACTTACCAGTTTACAGAGCTTATAAGTTTAGATGGAACTAAATATTACCGCATTAAACAAATTGATAACGATGGCAGTTATAGTTATTCCACTATTATTAAGTTATCAAGTCAGCAAATGCATGTATTGTCTGTTTATCCTAATCCTGTAAAAGATATGGTAGCTATAAGCGGAGCTCCTGTTGGCAGCAAAGCAATGCTGACTGATTTAACGGGTAAGGTGCTGCAGCGGTTTACTATTGCACAATCAGCATTTACAATAAACATGTATAATTACAGCAGCGGTATTTATATATTAAAGGTTGAAGGTGGCATAACTCAAAAAATAATTAAGGAACAGAACCGCTAAAAGGGAATGTTTTTTCTTCTTCATCTGGCCATTCCGCATTATGCAGGGTGGCTTTTTGTATCTGCACTTTTAATTGGTGCGTCAGTTTTACTAAATAACCTGTATTTAAAAATCACATGGCCATTTATCTCAGGCAATACCAACACCGTGAAAATAAGTTTCAACCTCAAAAAAAGGGTAGTTCAACCTCAAAACACCTTTCTGCAGCAATACTAATCTTAAGAAATCAGTTCTTTTGCAGAATAAATCCAATAAAAGTGAAAAATAAAATCTACGCAATCGCAATTGCACTATTTTTTTGCTATGCAAAATTAAATGCACAATGCACCACACCTCAGCCTGCTACTCCGTCTTTAGTTGTTTATACTGGTAGCAAAGCATTAAATCAATTAGATATTCCAGGTACCAATGTGCAGTTTTACAATGTAGCTACAGGTGGTTCGGCTCTAACTGGAACTACTTTAGTGCAAGATGACTCTACTTACTATATAACACAAACGATAAGCGGCTGCGAAAGTAGCCCACGTAAGAAAATAAAAGTAAACCGCATCGCTAACGATAGTATTGTATTGTGCAACCCGGCTACAGCAGCTGGTTTAACAGCAACACCACAGACTGGCAATACTGCAAGTTGGTTTACTTCGGCTACTGGCGGCACTGCATTAGCTAACACTACAAGTATACCTGCTGGTACCAACACTTTGTACGTGGAAGAGGGAAGAAGCGGAACAGATACAATAGCAAGAATAGCTGGTACCTTGTTTGGAGTTGACTTCAATACCATCACTGTTTTAGCCCGAGGCGAAAACGATACAATATATTTTGGTACTTATAAAGGCGATATTTATAGAGCAAATCCTGATGGTTCAGATACAGTAAAAATTAGACCTGGTACACAACAAATTAATTGGTTAGAATATAGAAATGAAGGCACAGGAAGATTCTTATATTATACGCTGTATGCCGGTAATGATATTAAAAAATATAATCTTGCCACTGGCGCTGTAACCACGTTGGGCTCAGGCTTTTTTGGTGTGCGTCAAATTTGTTTTGACGATGCTAGTAACAGAATATTTATTGCAGATGCTGAAAACTATAAAATTAAAATGTTGAATACAGTAACTAATGTAATTACTGCAATTGATAGTTTTCCTGGCGTATTTCCAACAAGCATAATGAGGCCATTTGCTTTGTATTATCATACTGGTTTAAACAAATTATTTTTCAGCAATTTAGACCAAGGAAAAATATATTCAAAAGACCTTAGTTCTTTAACCAATCCAAAAGTTGAAATAGCAACCGTATCATCAGTGTCTTCCATATCGCTTTTGCCTAATGGAAAATTATTACTTGCTGGTGGTGATCGTATTTATACACTTAATACAGATGGAACAGGGCGTACTACTTTATATAGCGGTTTGTATGGCTCTAATAATCCATTTTACAACAATAGCAATTTGCTTACTTACAACACCCATACAAAAATTGTGAGAGAAGCCCTGATAAATTCCAACCGTGTACCAGTAACGGTAATTGTAAACCCAGAACCCAACGTTACACCTACTGCAGATACAACGGTATGTAATGGTTCAACCATACCTGCCATTAATTTTGCAACAACTACTGTAGGTGGTACTGTAACATACAATTGGACAAACAGTAATACTTTTATTGGCTTAGCAGCAAGTGGTAGTGGAAATATTGCCAGCTTTGTGGCTACCAACACTTCTACCACGTCCGCAACAACAGCAACCATAACCGTAACACCAACATTTACCAACGGTGGCACAAGTTGTGTAGGAACATCGAGAACATTTACAATAACTGTAAATCCTACAGCAACAGTTACTACCATAAGCAATAAAGTAGAATGTAATGGTTCTACAGTTGCGGCAGTTACTCCATCATCGCCAAATACAGGTGGTACAGTAACTTATGCTTGGGTAAATAATAATACAGCCATTGGTTTGGCTGCAAGCGGCACTGGCACTATACCAAGCTTTACGGCAACCAATACAGGTACATCGCCAATTACAGCAACAATAACCATTACACCAACATTTACCAATGGTGGAGTAAGTTGTACGGGTACAGACTCTAGTTACACCATTACAATTAATCCTCCTCCAGTATTTAATACAATAGCTAACCAAGCTGCTTGTAATGGTGCATCAACATCGGTTGTAGCATTTAGTACTTCATTAACAGGCGGTACTGCAGCATTTGCCTGGACAAATAACAATACAGCAATAGGCGTAGCAGCAAGTGGCAGCGGTAGTTTGCCAAGCTTTACTGCAACCAACAATACAACCGCACCAATTAGCGCTACCATAAGTGTGGTAATGACCTATACCAATGGAGGATTAAGTTGTGTAAGTTTATCAAAAACATTTACTTACACAGTAAACCCTACAGCTATAGTAAATGCAGTAACTAACCAAGTAGTATGTAATGGTTCACCAACAACAGCAGTAGCATTTAGTAGCCCGACAACAGGTGGAACAATAGTGTACAACTGGACAAACAATACATCATCTATCGGTCTTGCTGCCAGTGGTACCGGAAATATTGCATCTTTCAATGCGGTAAATACCGGAACTGTACCCGTAACAGCAACAATAACAGTAACGCCTTCTTATACTAATGCAGGTGTAACATGTACAGGCACGCCGGTAACATTTAGTATAACGGTGAACCCAACTGCAGTGGTGAATGCAATTACCAGTCAAACATTATGTGTTGGCCAGTCAACTGCGGCGGTAAACTTTACCGGCCCTGTGGCAGGTACTACGTATAGCTGGGTAAATACCAATACTTCAATAGGATTGGCAGCAAGCGGTAGTGGAAATATTCCATCATTTATTGCACAAAACAATACTTTAAACACCATAAGCGGCACAATTACCATTACACCGAACACCGCAGCAGGTTGTGTGGGTACACCAAAGTCGTTTGATTATCTGGTGCAGGCATTATCTGCAGCGCCAACGGGAATTTCTACTTCAATTACCGGGCCTGCTTTATTGGTATGTGATACCAACAGAACAGTAACACTGAGTGTAGTTGGCGGTGGCTTAGGAACCGGTGCGGTGTGGAAATGGTATAAAGATGCTTGTGGCGGTACATCTGTTGGAACCGGTGCTACTCTTAGCAATATTGATGTAACACAAACAACTACATTTTATGTAAGAGCAGAAGGAACATGTAACACAACTGCCTGTGCATCTGTAACCGTACAAGTAGGTAAGCTGGTTACACATATACGTCAGCATTGGAAGGATGTGTTATTCTTTGATAATTCAAGCAAGAATTTTGTAAGCTGGCAATGGTATAAAAATGGTGTAATAGTACCGGGTGCAACACTGCAACATTATTCGGAAAATGGAGTAGCATTAAACGGTCAATATTATTGTGTAGCTACTGACAAAAACGGCAATCAGTTGATTACATGCCCAATTAGTTGTACAACTAACGGCTTCCGTGGAATAGAATTAGCTGCCATACCAAACCCGGTTACAAAGGGTCAGCAATTTAAAGTGCAAAGCAATTTAACGGCATTAGAATTGCAGGGTGCAACGATTACTATTAGCAATGTACTTGGTACAGTGATGTCTCAATCGGCACCAACATCAACTGTTACTGCAATGCAGGCACCTGCAACAAGTGGTATGTACATTGTAACATTAGTATTACGTAATGGACAACGTTACAGCACTACGCTATTGGTAAATTAAAAACCTGAGTTCTTACAACTAAATAATCTCATATAAACAATACCGGTAAGTACCCATCAAATAGTGAGATGGGTACTTGCCGGATAAATTCAATAATTATGAAAAAGCAAATCGCTCTGATTGGTACGTTAGTAGTCCTGCTTAATTATGCGGCTAAGGCACAGTTTAGCATAGGTATAAATGGAGGTTTCCAGGGTCTGAAATACTCTTTAACTGACGGAAAAAATGCTATTAAACCAGGCATGGGTATTGACGTTGGATTTACCAAACCTTTTAAAAATAAGCATTGGGCCATCTTTACGGGAGTGGGGGCCAACTACTATAGTACTTCTGCTTCTTTAAACAGCGGTGCTACTGTTTTAGCCAACCAGGTAGATGATATGGGAGGGGCTTTTGAATATCGGGTAAAAAGCACCAGTTACAACGAAAGCCAACGCTTTATAGCTGTCAATATACCAGTGATGCTGCAGTTAAATACAGGGAGTAAGGAACACAGCCAATGGCAAGTTAGTGCAGGGGCAAAACTGATTATGCCTTTAAGTAGCAAAGCTGCTGCGTCAGCTCAACAGCTTACCCTTACCGGTTATTATCCTGATGTAAATTTAGAAGTGGCCAATCTTCCGCAGCATGGTTTTGGTACGGTAAATAATTGGCAGGGTACTGCAAACTACAAATTAAAGCCAGCCATTGTATTGAGTGCTGCCACCGGTATAAATTTTCGTCTTTCAGGTGGCAAAAGGCTTTATGCAGGTATATTTGTAGATAAGGGTATCAATGATATGAAAAAAAATACTGGCAGCCCGGTAGTAAGCTATAACCCAACAAATATTAATGGTACCGTTGCTAACAGTGTATTGCAAACAAACAATACCAGGCCAATCAATTTACTTGCCGCTGGTGTGCAGGTAAGATTGCAATTGGGCAATAAAAAAAAAAACAGCAGGCGGCAGTTTCTGTAAATATTCCGTCTGAACAAACTCTTAAAGTAAATGAAGAAAAGAAAGAGGAACCTCAAAAGCTAATGCAGAATAAACCTGCTATCAGCAGTGATGAAATAAATAAGATTCAAGAGCCAATCCCTTTTGTTGAATTTGCCAAAACAGATATTTCAAAACCAACGAAATTGCATTTAGATGAAGTAGCTATACTATTGAATAAACATCCGGACGTAAGTATTAAAGTTACCGGGCACACTTGTGATATTGGAACAGATGAAAGAAATCATTTAAAGGGTTTACAGCGGGCTGAAGCGGTAAGTTTGTATCTGCAAAGTAAAGGAATTGCCTCTGCAAGGATAACCACAGTATCTGAAGGAAAAGTATTCCGGCGGTGCCCAATACATCAGAAGCCAACCGTTGTATTAACAGGAGAGTTAGTATAGAGATTATAAACGCAGCAGGTAACTAACAAATACAAAAAAAGTAGTACCATTTAGTGCAGCGTTACAAGTAAGGTATGAGTTTGGGCCTCGTAAGAAGAAGGTAAAGAAATAATCATTTCATCTTTTCCTAAATTAACAACACCAACCTGCTTAAAGAGCGGTTGGTGTTTTTTGTTGCCATTTTTTTAGTATAAAATATATGCTTAGAATTATAGACAGTTGCAACGCAGTTGAGATAAATAAAATCTTTGTTTATTTTTCACTTATTTGCACTACACTTTCCTTTGATATTATATGTTTTGTTGCCCTATTGTTGCCATTAATAATTCCAATCATTTGAAATCCTTTATTAACAAGGTTTTAGCTTTGCAGGCTGGAATTTGTATCGGAAAGTAATTATGGAAAAACTCCCGTTAATTTTAAAATTACTGGCCATCCTGCTCGTCCTCGCCCTGCTTACCCTGCTGATCGCTTATATGATGACCCCGATGTTTCGGGGTTTAAGTGTTAGGAAAGAATGTTCTCATAAACAATGTGAATGCTGAATTTTCGCAATAGCAATCCACCCCTTTTCCGCTAACTTTATACCCCAAATTCAAAAACCATGCTCATGCCATTTTCCCGGTTTTTATTCCTGTTAGCCATTAGTTTTTTGTGCCCGCTTTTTTTGCTAGCTCAAGATGATAACAGGATCAGTTTTGACGACAACTGGAAATTTTCCCTTGGTCATGCTGCCAACCCAGAAAAGGATTTCAATTATGGCATCAAAACTATTTTTTCAAAATCGGGGGGAGCGGCAGGTACAGCAATAGACCCACGATTTAACGACAGCAGCTGGCGCAGCCTCAACCTGCCGCACGATTGGGCGGTGGAACTTCCCTTTGCTTATGTTGATAATTCAGATGTGGAAAGTCATGGCTATAAACCCGTGGGTGGCTTGTTCCCCGCAACCAGTATAGGCTGGTACCGTAAACATTTTAATGTTGCACGGGCCGATTCGGGGCTTCGTTTTCAATTGCAGTTCGATGGAGTTTACAGGGATGCCAATTTCTGGCTCAACGGTTTTTACCTGGGCAACAATAAAAGCGGTTATGTGGGTGTAAGTTATGATGTGACCGATTTTATCAATTATCACAAAGAAAATGTGCTGGTGGTAAGGGTAGACGCCACGCAGTACGAAGGATGGTTTTACGAGGGTGCAGGCATTTACCGGCATGTATGGCTCAATAAATATTCCAATGCACATATTGCAAACGATGGAATTTTTGCCTATGCCAGTATGAGCGGAAAAAATGCTTCGCTGAAAGTGGAAACAATGATTGCCAACGAAAACAATATTGCCGGAAACTATACGGTCAACAGTTATCTTACCGACCGTGCCGGTAATACAATCAGTAAAGCCCGGGAACAAAATATTTTACTGCTGGCAAATGAAGAAAAAGCAGTTAAGCAAAGTATTAATGTGAGTGGTCCTCATCTATGGTCCTTAGATGATCCCTATCTCCACAGGGTTGTAGTGGAGCTCAAACAAAATGGCAGGGTCATTCACAATAAAAAAATACGTTTCGGGTTTCGTACGGTGGATATAAAACCCAATGGCGTTTTCCTCAATGGCAGGCACGTAAAAATTCTGGGCACCAATAACCACCAGGATCATGCAGGCCTTGGCAGCGCCCTGCCCGATTATATGCAGTACTACCGCATCAGTTTACTGAAAAATATGGGCAGCAATGCATACCGCACCAGTCATAATGCACCTACGCCCGAACTGCTCGATGCCTGCGACAGCCTGGGTATGCTCGTAATGGATGAGCAACGCCTGCTCAACAGCAGCGCAGAATACATGAACCAGTTTGAAAGGCTCATCAGGCGCGACCGTAATCATCCCAGTATTTTTATCTGGAGCATTGGCAACGAAGAAGGATGGATACATACCACCAGTCATGGCAAGCGCATAGCCCAAACATTTATTGCAAAACAAAAGCAACTCGATCCTTCTCGTACCTGTACCTATGCGGCCGACGTGGCCAATGTGTTTAATGGTGTAAACGAAGTGATACCGGTGCGCAGTTTTAATTACCGCCAGTATGCGGTGGAAGATTATCACAAAGATCATCCAGCACAACCCATTATTGGCACCGAAATGGGCAGCACGGTTACCACCCGTGGGGTATTGCAAAAAGATTCGGTACGTGGTTATTTGCCCGACCAGGATATTACGGCGCCCTGGTGGGCCAGTACCGCAGAAACATGGTGGAAACTGGCGGCGCCCAATGATTATTGGCTGGGCGGTTTTGTTTGGACGGGTTTCGATTACCGGGGAGAGCCTACGCCGTTTACCTGGCCTAATATTAATTCGCATTTTGGCATTATGGACATGTGTGGTTTTCCAAAAAATATTTATTACTACTATCAAAGCTGGTGGACGGATAAGGATGTGCTGCATATTTCGCCTCACTGGAATCACCGCAACGAATGGGGGCAGCCCGCCAAAGAAATTGATGTATGGGTTAACAGCAATGCCGATAACGTAGAGCTTTTTTTAAACGGAAAAAGCCTGGGCAAAAAAGATATGCCGCGGAATGGCCACCTGCAATGGAAAGTAAAATTTGAGCCTGGTAAACTGGAAGCTGTTGCATTTAAAAATGGCAAAAGACTTACTTCCAAAATTGAAACTACAGGTACTCCTGCCGAAGTACAGCTTACGCCTTATAAAACCACCATGCTGGCCGATGGCAAAGATGTAACGGTGATGAACCTTAGCATCATAGATCGGGAAGGCAGAGAAGTGCCCGATGCACTTAATTTGGTGCGCTTCAGCATCAGCGGGCCGGGAAGGATCATTGGCGTGGGCAATGGCGATCCAAGCAGTCACGAACCCGATAAATGTACAGATGCTGCCTGGCAGCGCAGTGCATTCAACGGAAAATGCCAGGTATTGGTTCAAAGCACGGGCGAAGCAGGCCTCATAAAATTTGAAGCCTCATCGCCCGGTTTGTACAGTGGTTCTACCGATATCATTACTGTGGCGCCAAAAAATATTGCCCGCATCACAATTGATGAAAAGTATAAACTGAAAGGGGAGGCTGCCAAACCGAGGCCGGTCGATAAAATGATGGGTGCCGATATTTCTTTTCTTCCGCAGCTGGAAGAAAGCGGGATGAAATTTTCTGATAAAGGTGAAACAAAAGATGCCATTCAAATTTTAAAGGACCATGGATTCAATTATGTGCGGCTGCGTATTTTTAACGATCCGGCAAGAGACAGTGGTTATGCGCCGGGCAAGGGTTACTGCAACCTGGAGTACACAAAAAAAATGGCAAAACGGGTGAAGGCGGCCGGCATGAAACTCCTGCTCGATTTTCATTACAGCGATTACTGGGCCGATCCTGGTAAACAATACAAACCTGCCGCATGGAGAAATTTATCATTTAACGATTTGAAGAAAGCGCTCTACGATTATACAAAAATGGTGATGACCGAACTGAAAGCGCAGGGTACCACACCCGATATGGTGCAGGTGGGCAACGAGATCAATCACGGCATTGTATGGGAAGAAGGAAGTGTAAGCAATATTGATCAAACAGCACAATTGATAACCGCGGGAACGGCTGCCGTAAAAGACGTGGAGCAAAATGTACAGATGATGCTGCATGTAGCACTGGGCGGACAAAACCACGAGTCTGTTTTTTTTATTGATAATATGATTGCACGGGGCGTTCATTTTGATGTGATCGGCGAATCTTATTATCCCAAATGGCACGGAACGCTGGCCGACCTGCAAAATAATTTAGAAGACCTGGTGCGCAGGTATGGTAAGGATGTGATCGTAGTGGAATATTCGGCGCTGAAAGAAGAAGTGAACAAGATCGCATTTGAAATTGCGGGCGCAAAAGGCAAGGGAACCTGTATTTGGGAGCCGCTCAATACCTGGGAAAAAATATTTGATGATAAGGGAAATTCAAATGAGCGTATACTTGTATACGATGAATTGAGTAAAAGATTTATGTATTGAAACAGAGTTCTTATGGTTTATGAACTGGATTGAACTGGTGAAATCTATGTTTGCTATTCACTATTCTCGGGGTAAAATTTTAAAAAACTCTTAAAACCTTTTTTGCCACAAAGATTCTTAGCCCCTCTTCACTTGAGAGGGTTGGGGTGAGGTAATTTAGACAAAGCAAAGGTTTCGATGACTTTTCGGGGCAATACTATTTACTATTGTACTATATGTTTCAATCTTCAACATACAAAATATTAAAACCAGCTAAATACAAATGATACACGAAACTGTTTTGCAGATTTTTAAGGAACGCTTCCAGGGCGAACCAATTATCATCCGGAGCCCGGGCCGTATCAATATTATTGGTGAGCATACCGATTATAATGATGGCTTTGTAATGCCAGCCGCTATCGACAAAGCTGTTTATATGGCCATTTTCACCAGGAGTGATAACGAAGTTCATTTGTATGCAGCCGATTTTAAAGAAGCTTATTCCTGCAGGCTCGATGAGGTAAAACCATTGGAACATCATTGGGCAAATTATATACTGGGCGTTATTGACCAGGTACAGCAACTTGGTCATAATATCAGCGGCTTTAATGCAGTAATAGCCGCCGATTTACCCATTGGTGCCGGCATTTCTTCTTCGGCTGCATTAGAATGTGCCACGGCCATGGCATTGAATGGATTGTTTACACTGAAGCTCGAAAAGATGGAAATGGTTAAGCTGGCGCAAAAGGCCGAGCACCGTTTTGCAGGTGTGATGTGCGGCATTATGGACATGTTTGCGAGCATGATGGGGAAAAGAGATCATTGCATCAAACTGGATTGCCGCAGCCTGGAGTACGAATATGAACCTTTGGTACTGAAAGATCATGTGATCTTACTTTTCAATACCAATGTAAAGCATTCACTGGCCTCATCAGCCTATAACAAAAGAAGAGAGGAATGTGCAGCGGGTGTAAAAATGCTGCAGCAATATTATCCGCAGGTGCATTCGCTGCGTGATGCCAGCCTGCAGATGCTGGATGAACATGTGCTGCCCTTTGAACCCATGATCTACCGCCGCTGCCGTTTTATAGTGCAAGAGATCCAGCGCCTGCAGGATGCCTGTGCCGATCTGCAGAAAGGCGATATAGACTCGCTGGGAAAACGAATGTTTGCCACACATGATGGGCTGAGCAAGGATTATGAAGTAAGCTGCGCCGAACTCGACTACCTGGTGCAAGCGGTGCGCAATGACAATGCCGTGCTTGGCGCCCGTATGATGGGTGGAGGTTTTGGCGGTTGTACCATTAATATTGTACGCAGGGATGGTGCTGCAGCACTTACGTTAAAACTTACTGCTGCCTACAAACGGGATATGCAAAAAGAACTTAGCGTGTATGAAGCCAATATCAGCGATGGCACTTCGGTAGTTTAATTTTTTTACAGCTGTAAATTTTTGCCGGCATATATAAAAATATCCGTAGGTTTAACCTGTTATAATTGTAATTATTTTTCCATCCTCTTTGTGAAACTTTATGTTCCGGTGAGCTGCCGGGATTGAGTTCTTTGCGATGTGTTTTTAATTGGAGAGAATAGCGCAAAGTCAGGTAAAGATTAAAGAATTGTTTTGTGCTAATACGCAGTAAAATATTTTATAAAAGAAACCAGCATTTATGAACAACCTGCTTAAAACCAGCGATTATATTGTATTCTTTATTTACCTGCTCGTAGTGGGTGCTTATGGCTGGTGGGTGTATAAAAGGAAGAGATCGGCAAATACCAGTACCAAGGATTATTTTCTTGCCGAAGGTTCTTTAACCTGGTGGGCCATTGGCGCCTCATTGATAGCTTCCAATATTTCGGCCGAACAGTTTATTGGCATGAGCGGCGAAGGTTTCTTTTCGGGGGTGGCCATTGCCGCCTACGAATGGGTGGCTGCCATTGCGCTGATCATTGTGGCTGTTTGGTTCATGCCCGTATACCTGAAGAATAAGATATTTACCATGCCGCAGTTTTTAAAAGAGCGGTATAACGAAACGGTGGCCGTCATCATGGCGGTGTTCTGGTTGTTCCTGTACATTTTTGTAAACCTCACTTCTATTCTCTACCTCGGTTCAAAAGCCATCAGTGGTTTGGCTGGCACACAATATTTTCATTATATTTTATTGGCGCTTGCATTATTTGCCCTTCTTATTACGCTGGGAGGTATGAAGGTGATCGGGTATACAGATGTGATACAGGTGGCGGTGTTAATAATTGGGGGTGTGGCAGCGATCTGGATCGCATTAATAAAAGTAGACGAAGTAGTGAACAACGGCAGTAGTGTTGTTGGTGGTTTTAAAGCCCTGCTAACTGAGGCGCCTGATCATTTTCATATGATGTTTGATAAGCCTAATGCAGCCAGCAGTGCAGATTATATCAGCAAGTATGTGGCGTTGCCGGGTATTACCATGTATTTTGCCGGGCAATGGATAGCCAATTTAAATTACTGGGGCTGCAACCAGTATATTACCCAGCGGGCGTTGGGGGCCAACCTCGAAACAGCACGGAAAGGAATTTTGTTCGCTGGCTTTCTTAAGCTTTTTATGCCGGTGATCGTAATGCTTCCGGGCATTGCCGCTTTTGTATTGCATAAAAATGGTTATTTTGACGCAGCGGCTTTTGATGGAAAAAAAGACGGGGCCTATGCTGCGATACTTGGTTTGTTGCCGGTTGGTATGAAAGGGCTTTCTGTGGCGGCCTTAACTGCGGCCATTGTGGCTTCGCTGGCCGGCAAGGCAAACAGTATTTCCACCATTTTCACACTCGATATTTATAAAAAATATTTCAACAAAGATGCCGATGAAAAAAAGCAGGTATGGATCGGCAGGATCGCTATTTTGGTATCGATGCTGATCGCTATTGCCTGTTGCTGGGAAGACCTGCTGGGAATTGGCAAGGAAGGTGGATTCACTTTTATTCAGAAGTATACCGGCTTTGTAAGCCCGGGTGTTTTTGCCATGTTTTTGCTTGGCATGTTCTGGAAACGTACCACGGGTGCCGCTGCAGTAGCCGGCCTTATATCCGGACTGGTGATCGTGATCTTCTTTAATAATTATGCGCCTGCCTTGCTGGGCAACGAAACATTCCTGTACACAGCTTATCCGGTTGGCGGCGGAAAATATGAAATACCTTTTCTTATAAACATGGGTTGGTCGTTTTTCTTTACAGTTCTGCTGATGATCGTTATAAGCCTGGCCGGGCCAAAAATAAACCCTAAGGCGTTTGATATAGACGGCAGCATGTTTAAACTAAAACCATCCACCACGGCACTGATTGCTATGATACTGATGGTGGTGATTGCACTGTATGCAAAATTCTGGTAGGCTGCCTGGTTCATGAAAACTTAATAGGCAGAAGGGTTTCGGTTCACAAGCCTGCTCTATTCTTTTACACCTGTGTAATAAGGGAGTTAAAACTTTTTTGAATGCTCAGCCAATTAATGTTTCATTGCCGGGTGGCAATTTTTTTCTCCTGTCGATGAGGAGCCATTTGGCAAGGGTGAGCCAGATAGCAGCCAGCAAAAAGCCGGCCAGTACATCGGTGGCAAAATGCACTTTTAAATAGATCCTGCTAAAGCCTATCAACAGCGTAAAAAAAGCAAGGAATATTATCAGCAACCATTTGAGTGCCTTGTGCTGCACTTTTTTATAAACGATATACCCGGTCATCCCAAAAAATAAAAAACTGCTGAACGAATGCCCGCTGGGGAAACTGTAGCCATGTGCCTGGCTGATGAGCGGAACGATCGGCCGCTGCCTTTCCAGCATCTCTTTGAGCCAAAACATAACCGCAATACCTGTGCTGGAAATGACGGCGATCTTCCATCCATAAAAGCGTATTTTTTTTTCAGAAATAAAAATGATGACCAGCAGCAGGTTTGCAGGCAGTAAAAAATAATGAGAGCCAAAAAAAGTAATGAACTCAAAAAAGTTGCTGAGCTTGCTGTTATAGTACGGCGCTATGGATGCAAAAACTGTTTCATCAAAACGGGTGTTGTTGTCCTCAAAGATCATATCGGCCAGTGCCAGTAATATCCAGAGGCATGCAATAAATACCAGCAGCAGTACGCCAAAGTTTGCAAAAAGTTTTTTCGCTGTTCTCCATATCAAAACCGGGAGTTGTTTCAATTGCGTGCGGTTTTAATTATTCAGGAGGCGGATCCCTGTTTTTTCGAGCGTTATTTTTTTCTGTTTATAGAGGTTGCCGATCGTCATCTTAAAAGTCTTCTTGCTCATGCCAAAAAAATCATAAATGGCTTCGGGTTCGCTCTTATCGTAATATGGAAGGTAGCCGTTGTTTTCTTCGAGTAATCTCATGATCTTTCCCGCCTCATCTTCCACCCGCTGGTAACCGGGTTTACCGGCGGCCACATCTATGTTGTTGTTTTCGTATATCCTTTTGATAAAGCCTTTAAAGCGGTCGCCAGCTGTGATGTTCCGGTAAATTTCATTAAAATGCAGTACGCCGGTATGGCGGTTGTTGATGATCATAAGATAGCCTATATCGGTGCGCCTGAAAACGGTAAGGTCAACCAGGTCTTTTTCTTTAACGCTGAGTTCTTCATTGCTCAGCAAATGTTCAAATTTTTCTGTAGCAGCCACCCGGCCTGTTTGTTCATCAAGGTAAATTTTTACCAGGTATTCTCCCTGCGGGCGCATACTGGTCAGTTGTTGGCTTTTGGGTACAAAAAGGTCTTTCATAAGCCCCCAATCCAAAAAAGCACCCTGCGGGGTGCAACTCACGGCTTTCAATTTTACAATATCGCCTGTAATGCCATAGGGTTTTTGAGTAGTGGCAATTAGCCTGTCCTCACTGTCGTGGTAAACAAAAACGTTCAGTTCATCTCCCTCTTTCAGTTCAGCAGGCATAAAGCGTTTTGGCAATAAAATGCCCTGGTCGCCATCGTCAAGATAGGCACCAAACTCCACTAAACGCATCACTTTCAGGTTGTGGTACTGGCCGGCTGTAATCATGGCTTAAAAATAGTGGATTTTTATGAGAGTGATTTTAAATGGCTTTTCTGTTCTCAATTGCCTGAAACATGCATGAATTGCCCCGCCCTTGCATTAATTGCCCCGCTCTTCAGGGTGGGGAGAAAAAATGATTATCTTTATCCCCAAAAAAATATTTTGAAGTTTACAGAATTTGGGTTCAGCGAAAAGCTCATGGAAGGTATAGAGGCTTCCAACTATGAAACTGCAACACCCGTACAGGAACAGGTCATTCCGCTTATCATGCAGGGTAAAGATATCATTGCTTCTGCCCAAACCGGCACCGGCAAAACAGCTGCATTTTTACTGCCCCTCATACATAAGATCACCAGCGAAGCACATCCGGCCGACGATATTGTATCCCTGGTGATAGTGCCTACCCGGGAACTGGCCATACAAATTGCCCAGCACCTCGAAGGGTTGAGCTACTTTACTTCGGTAAGTTCAATAGCCGTTTACGGGGGTGGCGATGGTAATGCATTTGTGCAGGAAAAAAAGGCATTAAGCGGCGGTGCCGATATTGTAGTGTGCACACCGGGAAAAATGATGGCACATATCAACATGGGTTATGTGAAATTAAAAAACCTGCGTTACCTCGTGCTCGATGAAGCCGACCGTATGCTGGATATGGGTTTTTTTGATGACATCATGTTCATTATAAAACATCTGCCTCCCAAAAGGCAAAACCTCTTGTTCAGCGCTACCATGCCACCTAAAATAAGGGAGTTGGCCAAAAAGATACTGCATGACCCGGCAGAAGTGAATATCTCTATCAGCAAACCACCCGAAAAAATTGTACAGCAGGCTTATGTAGTGTACGAAACACAAAAGATACCGCTGGTGGTTCACCTGCTGAAGGAGAAACAACACAAGTATGTATTGGTTTTTTGCAGCAGTAAGCAAAGTGTAAAACAATTAACAAAAGACCTTAAACGGCAGCGTGTACAGGCCGGCGAAATACACAGCGACCTTGAACAGGAACAGAGAGAAGAGGTGCTGAGCCAGTTCCGCAGCGGAAGGTTACCGGTATTGGTGGCCACCGATATTTTAAGCCGCGGCATTGATATAGATTGTATTGAGCTGGTCATCAATTTTGATGTGCCGCACGATGGAGAAGATTATGTGCACCGCATTGGAAGAACAGCCCGAGCCGAAGCTGAAGGAACAGCCATTACATTCATCAGTCCAAGGGAGCAAAGAAAGTTTGCAGCCATTGAAAAACTGGTTGGTAAAACAGTGGAAAAAATGACCGTGCCTGCCGAACTGGGAGAACAACCAGCCTATAATCCCTTCCCTGCAAACCGGGGTGCCGGAGCAGACAGAAGGCCGGGGAAGAAAAGATTTTTTAAAAGATGAGATGATCTTGAATAATGGATTACAGATTACGCAGATTAAACGGATTTGCAAATCAATAAATAAACCTGCGTTCTCTGTCTCTATGCGTGCTAAATCGGTTGCTCATCGTACAGGTTCCTGTTTTCTTGCTTCTTGGTTGTACACTTCTGTAAGGTTGTAAAAATGCTGGCCGGAAACAAACACAGTTATCCCGTAAAAACCCCCGTTGTCAGTCATCAATAATCAATAATTTTACTGCAAAATCTAAGCGATCAGCACTGCGCCCGATATATTAAATTCTCCCATCGAGTACCTCACGGGTATTTCCACCCAGCGGGGTGAACTATTGCGCAAAGAACTCAGTATTGGCAGTTTCAATGATCTGCTCAACCATTTTCCTTACCGGCATATCAACCGTACCAAACTCGATAAGATTGCCGGGTTGAACAGCTCTATGGAATATGCTTATGTTTCCGGCACCTTGGTTTCGCTCGAACTGGTTGCCAGTGGCAAGGCCCGCCGGCTTGTGGGCATGCTCAAAGACGATACCGGGGTACTGGAACTCGTATGGTTCCAGGGAATTGCCTGGGTGCAAAAAACTTTACACGAAGGACATAAATACCTGGCATTTGGTAAACCCGGTTTTTTTATGAATAAGCCGCAGATGGCCCATCCCGATATGGAGAATTTTGTGCCTCAGCATGCATCTGGTAAAGAATCGCTGGATCCCATTTATCCGGCCACAGAAAAATTAAAAGCAAAATATATTAACGGTGCGGCCATAGCTAAGTTTACCAAAGAATTGTTTACAAAAATTTCGGAAAAAGACCTCCCCGAAAATCTTCCTGTATCCATCATAGAAAAATTCAAACTCATATCACGCTTCCAGGCTTACAGGCAAATTCATTTTCCCGCTTCAGAAAAGCATTACGGGCATGCATTGCGGCGACTGAAGTTTGAAGAGCTTTTTTTTGCGCAGTTGCGCATGAATCTCATCCGCATTCAGCGGCATCGCTTCAGCCGGGGTTTGCTTTTTGATAAAGTGGGGAACCTTTTTAATGAATTTTATAAGCACTACCTCCCTTTTGAACTTACCAATGCACAAAAAAGAGTGCTCAAAGAGATTCGTAAAGATACCGGTACGGGCAGGCAAATGAACAGGTTGCTGCAGGGCGATGTGGGCAGCGGTAAAACCATGGTGGCGTTACTTAGTATGCTCATAGCAGCCGATAATGGTTACCAAAGTGTACTGATGGCGCCTACCGAAATATTGGCAAAACAACATTTCGAAAGCATACGCATGGCATTGCAAAATATGCCGGTACAGGTGCAGTTACTTACCGGTTCTACTGCGGCAAAAGAAAGAAAGAAAATATTAGAGGCCTGTGCTAATGGCGAAATACATATCCTCATTGGCACACATGCCGTAATAGAAAATAAAGTACAATTCAAAAGCCTTGGCTTTGCCGTGGTGGATGAACAGCATAAATTTGGCGTGGCACAACGGGCACAGCTCCGGGAGAAAAATGAGATCCCTCCCCATGTATTGGTTATGACGGCCACACCTATTCCCCGAACACTGGCACTTACCGCATACGGCGATCTTGATTACAGCATTATGGACGAATTGCCTCCGGGCCGCAAACCCATCACCACTTTCCACCGCCATGAAACATCCCGCCCACAGGTGATGGATTTCATTAAAGAGGAAATTGCCAAAGGCAGGCAGGCTTACATCATCTATCCTTTAATTGAAGAGAGCAGTAAACTCGATTATGAAAACCTGATGAAGGGCTACGAAGAAGTAAAATCCTTTTTCCCGGAACCCAAATACTGGATCAGTATGGTGCATGGCAAACAGCCGGCCGAACAAAAGGAAACAAATATGAAGCGTTTTGTAAATGCCGATACGCAGATCATGGTTGGCACCACTGTAATTGAAGTGGGTGTAAACGTGCCCAATGCCACCGTTATGCTCATTGAAAGCGCAGAAAGGTTCGGACTCTCACAATTGCACCAGTTGAGGGGCAGGGTTGGCCGTGGCGCCCAAAAAAGCTATTGCATATTGCTCACCGGCAAAAAACTGGGCAATGAGGCCCGCGAACGTATGAAGATCATGGAAGCCACCAATGATGGTTTCCTGATAGCTGAAAAAGACCTGGAACTGCGGGGCCCCGGAGAAATAGAAGGAACCAGGCAGAGCGGTGCCCTCAATTTCAGGCTTGCCAGTATTGTAAACGATAAACCCATGCTGGAAGCCGCCAGAACTGTTGTAGAAGCGCTGCTGGAAGATGACCCCGATTTAGGAAAAGAAGAAAATGTGCCGGTAAAGAACTTTCTTCAGCAGCAAAAATTAAAAACCCGCTGGAGCAAGGTGGGTTAGTCTGTTACAAAATTCGTTAAAACCTTTTTAAAACTGCTTTTAAGGCATCGGTTTTGCTATGATTTTACGTATATAAGATGTACTTTTAAAGAAAAACCTTTGACCCTTTTCTATAAAATAGCTGGCCTTTTAATAACGCTGATCTTTTTTGCGGGACTGCAGGGTATATATGCACAAATGGAATTTGTAGAAAACAAAGGCCAATGGCATACAAATGCAAAATTCAGAGCCGATTTTGCAACAGGCGCTGTTTTTTTGGAAGATGAGGGGTTTACGGTAATGCTCCATAACGAGCAGGATGTACAGGCCCTCTCCGCGATACTTCATGGAAAAGAAGAAACAATTAACAGGCAGCCCCTTCCCGAAAAATTCGTCTTTCATTCCTTTGCCTACAAAGTAAAATTGCTTGGTGCTACTGCCAACTCAAAACAAATAGCCGGTAAACAGCTTGCTGCTTCCAACAATTATTTTATTGGAGGCGATCAGGCTAATTGGGCCAGCGACTGCAAAATTTTCCAGGCGGTTACTTACGAAAATATTTATCCGAATATTGATTTGCGTTACTACAGCAGCAGCGGGCATCTTAAATACGATTTTATAGTAAGGCCCGGCGGAAACCCCAATGCCATTGCACTCCGGTATGATGGCCCCGAACTCAGCATTAAGGACAGGGAACTGCAGATAAAAACACCTGTTGGTACGGTACGGGAACTCTATCCATATACTTACCAATCTGCCGGTGGAAGAACGGCGGAAATAAGCTGTAAATATATTCTTAAAGATAATGTGGTAACCTTCCAAGTGAAGAACTACAATTTTAAAGAAACATTGGTGATCGATCCTTCTGTGATCTTTTCCACTTTTTCGGGCAGTTCTGCCCAAAACTGGGGCTATACTGCCACCCCGGGGCCCGATGGCAGTTTATACGGCGGCGGTATTGTATTTGGGGGTGGTTACCCGGTTACATCAGGCGCTTTTGACCAAACCTATAATAATGGCGAACCCGAAGGTGCTTATAATGGATATGATATTGGCATAACAAAATTTTCTGCCGGAAGCGGTTCCAGGGTTTTTTCCACTTATATAGGGGGAAGCGGGAATGAGCAACCGCATAGCCTTGTATGCGATGCCCAGGGCAACTTGTATATTGCCGGCCGCACCAGTTCTGTAAACTTTCCTTTAAAAAGAGGCCAGGCCGATATAACCGGCAGCAGGGGCGGCAGCGATATTTTTGCAGTAAAATTGAATACCACCGGTTCTGTTTTGCTTGGTTCGATGGTTATTGGAGGCAGCGAAAACGACGGTATCAATATCAGGGCAAAGTATGTGGGAACAAGAGGTGCCGAAAGCCTGCGCAGAAATTATGGAGATGATGCCCGCAGTGAAATTATTCTCGATCCGGCCGGCAATGTTTTTGTGGCATCCTGTACACAGTCATCCAATTTCCCTGTGGTTGGTTCTTCTATTCAAACAAGGTTTGGCGGAGGCTTGCAGGATGGCGTGATCTTAAAATTCAACGCGGCACTTACGTCCGTTCTTTTTTCAACTTATTTTGGCGGTAACGACAATGATGCCTGCTTTGTGGCTGGTGTAAACCCTTCAGACGGGAACCTTTATATTGGCGGGGCCACTGCCAGCAGCACTGGGTTGCCGGGCGATAAAACAGGCGTGGTTAACCCCACTTACCAGGGAGGCATTGCCGATGGGTTTGTTACAATTTTGAGAAATGACGGGTCTGCTGTTATTAAAACATCTTACTTTGGAACCGGTGGAATTGACCTTGTTTATGGGTTAAAATTCGACCGTAAAGGCTTTCCTTATATCATGGGTACTTCAACCGGCTCATGGACGGTGCTTAATGCTGCTTATTCGAACCCGGGTGCCAAACAGTTTATTTCAAAACTGAGACCGGATCTTACCGGGTTTATTTATTCAACCGTTTTTGGAACAGCCGCTGCACAGCCGAATATTTCTCCCATTGCTTTTTTAGTAGACCGCTGCGAAAATGTATATGTATCCGGCTGGGGTGGTGGCATCAATGTTTTTCAGGATTATTCAAATGGAACCACCGCTAACCTTCCTATAAAAGACCCATTAAGAGGCGTTCCTGCTCCTGATGGCAAAGATTTTTATTTTTTTGTACTTGAAAAAAATGCCGGCAGCCAGCTTTTTGGATCTCATTTCGGAAAATCGGGCGGATCTGAAAGTGTGGGAGAACATGTGGACGGAGGTACCAGCCGCTTCGATGAAAATGGCGTTATTTACCAGGCCATTTGTGCCGAATGCCAGGGCAGCGGCGCCTTTCCTGTAACTGCAGGAGCTTATTCCTGCGCTAATACCGGCGGGTATAATCTTGCAGTAATAAAAATTGAAATGAATTTTGCAGGCGTTGGATCAAATGTTCAATCCTCTGTGGGCGGCATAAAAAACGATACCACTATTTGTGTGGGCGGCAGGGTAGACTTTACCGATTCGCTTATGAAGGGGAAAAAATATTATTGGGATTTTGCTGATAATCCAAACCGTTACGACACTACTACGGTGCCATCCAGCTTCCATGTGTTTAATACTGCCGGAAATTTCAGGGTCATGCTTATAAGTGAAGACAGTACCACTTGTAATATCAGGGACACGTCTTATATAACAATAAGAGTCGGCACCATCAGGGCCACGGCTGGGTTTCAATGGAGAAAACTGGATCCCTGCGAATCGCTCACGGTTCAGTTTACCAATACCTCCACTTCTTTAAGTAATAATTTTAACCCGCAAACATTTACCTGGGATTTTGGAGATGGCTCCGCACCGCTGGTTACCGATTTTCCTGGAAACCCTGTTCATATTTACCAGGCACCCGGAAATTATACAGTGATCCTTACCATTAACGACAGCTATTTCTGCAATAGCCCGGTGTCTGACACCCAACTGGTGAGGCTGAACTCCCGGGTACAGGCGGCATTCAGTACAGCAGCGGTTGGCTGCGCACCTTATACAGCAAGTTTTACAAATAATTCGCTTGCAGGAACAGATTTTAAGTGGGAATATGGTGATGGCCAGTTTTCTACTAATGCCAGCGCTGTTCACACGCACCTGTACACCCAACCCGGCACTTACAATGTTAGGCTCATAGCCACCGATCTGAGCACCTGCAACAAGATAGATACCTCAGACTGGTTCAGTATAAGGGTTTCGCCCAAACCCAGGGCATTGGCAACATGGGCACCCAATCCGCCGCAGGTAAACACACCCACAAATTTTACAAATCAATCCACCGGGGCCATTCGGTATTTGTGGAATTTTGGAGACGGGGAAAGCAGCACTCAAATAAATCCATCGCACCAGTATAATGAAACAAAGACCTTTGATGCAGAACTGATCGCTTATAACGCCGATGGCTGTACAGACACTTTTGCACTAAGACCACAGGCTTTAATAGAACCCCTGCTGGATGTTCCAAATGCATTTACACCCGGAAAATTTGGTGTAAATGCGTTCATTGATGTGCGGGGCTTCGGTATTGTAAAAATGGATTGGAAAATTTATAACCGCTGGGGCCAGATGATCTATCATTCTACTGACCGTAAGCGGGGCTGGGATGGCACTTATAAAGGAAAGCTTCAGCCAATGGATGTATATACTTATACATTGGATGCAGAGTTTTCAGATGGGGTTAAGCTGAGGAAAACAGGCGATATCACCCTGCTGAGGTAATTGTAAACCAACATAGGTAAGCCCAGGAAATGAAAAATGAAACAGTAATAAGAAAATGAAAAGACCGGGGAAAATATTGATTTTACAACTTGCATTCAGTGCACTCTCCATCACAGGCTGGGGGCAGGATCTGCATTTTTCACAATATTATAATTCTCCCTTAACCACCAACCCCGCAAATACCGGTTTTATACCCGATGCAGATTACCGCATGGGCGTTCATTACCGCAACCAATGGAGTAATATCATGTCTGTTCCATATAAAACAATGAGTGCGTTTGCCGATGCACAGGTGATGAGAAACAAGATCGAAAATGGCTGGCTGGGATTGGGAGGGGTTGTATTGAGTGATGTGGCTGGTAGCGGCAGCCTGCGTTCTACCAAGGTATACGGCTCACTGGCATATCACCAGATGCTTGGTTTAAGCAGTTTACTTAGTGCAGGCTTTAACCTGGGCTGGGCAAACAAACGGATTGATCCGTCGAACCTTAAATTTCCTGACCAGTTCGATGGAAGGTTTTTCGACAATACCTTACCCACCAGCGTGGTGCTGCAAAATACCAATGTAAGTTATTTTGATATGCAGGCCGGCATAAATTACGCCTATTTTCCTACAGAAGATATTTATATTAATGCAGGCTATTCTATTCATCATGTAAACAAACCCCGCGAAACTTTTTTTAAAGATGAATCAAAAGACGGGATCATTCCTATGCGCCATATCGCTTTTATAAACGGCATTCTTAAAGTACAGGATAATGTTATCATCAGGCCTAATGTTTTCTTTACCACCCAGGCCAAAGCCATGCAGGTTGCCGGCGGGCTGCTGGCCAACTTTAATCTTTCTGAGTTTGGCGAAAAGCAATTGCTCGGGGGTGTTTATTACAGGCATAAAGACGCAGTGATACCGGTTGCCGGCTTTGAGGTAAATAATTTGAAATTCACATTCAGTTACGATGTTACTATATCATCTCTCAACAAATTCAACAATGGCAGGGGAGCCATGGAATTCAGCCTGGTAAAAAATGGTTTTTACGGCACCAGCGACTACAGGCAGGCGCTTTGTCCTAAATTCTGATTTCACACTCGCCATTTTTTACGATTTTTGCCCAAATAATTTCAAATGCCAGCAAATACAGCTTCAAAATATACAGAGATACTGGCCGGGTTTAAAGATATTTTGGGCGAACAATATGTTTTTACCGACGAAGAAAGCCTTAATAACTATGCGCACGATGAAACAGAAAATCTTCATTTTCTTCCCGATATTGTAATAAAACCCCGTACGGCCACCGAGCTTTCTGCTGTAATGGTCATCTGCAACAAAAACAGGATCCCCGTTACAGCAAGGGGAGCAGGTACCGGGTTAAGTGGTGGCGCCCTGCCACATTTAGGGGGGATACTGGTTTCTTTTGAACGCATGAACAGTATCATAGAAATTGATGAGCGGAACCTGCAGGTTACTGCCGAACCGGGTGTTATAACGGAAGTTTTACAGAATGCGGTAAAAGAGAAAGGGCTATTTTATCCGCCCGATCCCAGCAGCCGCGGCAGTTGTTTTATTGGCGGAAATATAGCCGAAAACAGCGGCGGCCCCAAGGCGGTTAAATATGGTGTGGTAAAAGATTATGTACTTAACTTAGAAGTGGTGCTTGCTTCGGGAGAGATCATCTGGACAGGTGCCAATGTATTAAAAAATTCTACGGGATACAACCTTACACAACTGATGGTGGGCAGCGAAGGCACGCTTGGTCTTGTAACAAAGATCGTTTTGAAATTATTGCCTCATCCCGGGCACGACCTGCTTATGCTGGTTCCGTTCAATGATCTCGAAAAAGCAGGTGCTGCTGTAAGCGCCATTTTTCGGGCGGGATTTACGCCCAGTGCACTTGAACTGGTGGAGATAGATGCACTCAAAATAGTGAGCCGGTTTGTAGACAGTACGGCCGTGCCTGTAAATGATGAAGTGGCCGCACACCTGATCATAGAAGTAGATGGCAACCACCCAGAAACCCTGATGGCCGAAATGGAAGCAATTGCAGGAGTACTTACAGCCTATGATTGCGGTGAAGTTTTTTTTGCAGATGATGCCCAGCAAAAGGCAGAATTATGGAAGTTGCGCCGCAGGGTGGCTGAAGCGGTAAAAGCAGAAGGCTATACCATTGAAGAAGATACGGTGGTGCCAAGGGCAAACCTGCCTGCACTGATCAAGGGTGTAAAGGAACTGGGTTCCAGATATGATTTTCATGCAGTATGCTACGGTCATGCAGGCGATGGGAACCTGCATATCCGCATTAAAAAACCAGGCAGTATCTACAGTCTCAACAACCCCGATATAATTCCCGCCCTGCGTGCCTTATTTGAACTGGTAAAAAGCCTTGGCGGAACCATCAGCGGCGAACATGGTATCGGCCTTATTCAAAAAGAATATATGGATATTGTTTTTGAAGAAGCCTCTTTGCAACTGATGCGTGGTATCAAAAAAACATTCGATCCTAATAATATTCTAAACCCGGGAAAAATTTTTGAAATCAATTAAAATGCGATACAAGATGAAATTCATTCCAACACTATTATTGACCTTGCTTGTTTCATTTGGCAGCTATGCCCAGGAGGCTGATGATGAGAAAGAAAAAACCGGCGGATTTAAAAAGGAAAATCTTTTTACAGGCGGATCGGTGAATGCTTCCTTTTTTAATGGAGCCACAGTTTTGGGAGTCAGCCCTTATTTTGGATACAGTATCAATAAATGGTTGGATGTGGCTGTGTCTGCCAACCTGAATTATATTTCGCAAAGAGATAATGTGGTATACGGCGATAAATTGCGTCAAACCCTTTATGGCCCGGGAGCCTTTATAAGGGTGTTCCCGGTGGATTTTATTTTTTTACAGGGCCACTACGAATATAATATCATTAAGTACAAATATATCCCGGCCAGCAATTCGGGCTATGCCGAAGAAAAGCTTAAGCTCAATGCCGGCAGTATGCTGGTGGGCGGTGGGTATTCATCGGGCCGCGGAGAAGAAAAGCAGGTTTATTATTATATGTCACTCATGTTTGATGTTTCAAAAGACAAAAACTCTCCTTATGTAGACGGGCTTGGAAGAACGGTGCCGCTCGTTAGGGCCGGAATACAGGTGCCCCTGTTCCAGGGTAAAAGATAACAAAATTGTTTACCACGTTTTATGCTGTAATCTTTTTATATAAAAGGTAGAATATCAGCCGGGTGGTTCAGCATTTTCATCTGTTCATCGGGGTTAAGGTATAGCAGGTTCTCGCTGTCCATCATTTTTATGTGCTCAAAAAGATGATTGTAGAATCCGCCGCTGTTCAGAAAAAATATTTTTTTATTGTGAATACTGAGCTGGTTCCAGGTAAGCATTTCAAATAACTCATCCAGTGTGCCGTAACCGCCGGGTAAAATAATGGCAGCGTCACTTTTTTCGTACATCATTTGTTTTCGTATATGCATGGTTTCCACAACCAGCAATTCCGTTACGCCGGTGTGCTGGCTTTCCCACTCGGTCAATAGCCTTGGTATGATACCGGTTACCCTTCCGTTTTGTTCAAGGGCCGCATTGGCCACAGCGCCCATCAGTCCTTTGTTTCCGCCACCATACACAATACCGATATTTTTTTGTGCGAGTAGTTTTCCCAGCTCTTTGGCATCTGATTCAAAAACAGGATTATTGCCGGGTTTGCTTCCGCAGAAAACAGCCAATGACTTTATTGACATATGTTTATAATATTAAGTGGCAAAGACACAAAGAATTTGGCTATTTTGAGCATTATTTTTAAGTAAATTTTTTTTATGTCGCCATTTGTGCTGCTTTCATTTGTGATAGGTTATTTTCTTTTACTGCTGGCGGTGGCATGGTACACAAGCCGGAATTCGAACAACGAGTCATTCTTTGTGGGGAATAAAAATTCCAACTGGATGCTGGTGGCATTCGGCATGATCGGCACTTCTTTATCGGGTGTTACATTTGTGAGCGTGCCGGGCGATGTGGGCAAGATAAACTGGAATTATTTTCAGCTTGTGATCGGCTATTTTTTTGGATACATGGTGGTGGCGTTTGTGCTGCTTCCGTTGTATTATAAAATGAACCTTACATCTATTTACACTTACCTGGAGCGGCGTATGGGTATAAGCGCACATAAGGCCGGGGCTTTTTTCTTTATTCTTTCCCGTACAGTGGGTGCTACGGCCCGGCTTTACCTGGTAATAAATATCCTTCAGCTTTTTATCCTGGATGGTTTACGTGTGCCGTTTGTGGTTACAACGCTTGTTATACTGCTGATGATACTGCTTTATACTTTTGAAGGGGGTGTTAAAACAATTGTTTATACCGATACGCTTCAAACCACCGGAATGCTGGTGGGCCTGGTAGCCTGTATTATTGTAATTACAAAAGCAATGAACACCGACTTGGGAGGTATGTTTAATATGCTTCAGCAAAAAAACTATTCCCAGGTATTTAACTGGGATCCCAAGCCGGGGCTAAACTTCTTTAAACAGTTCCTTGGTGGTATGTTCATTACCATTACCATGACTGGTCTTGACCAGGAAATGATGCAAAAAAATATCAGTGTAAAAACGCTTGGCAGCTCACAAAAAAACATGGTTACGCTAAGTCTCATCCTGATCATTGTTAACCTGATGTTTCTTTTTCTCGGAGGGCTGCTCTATACTTATGCTGCAGCAAACGGCATTACTGCAACCGGCGATGACCTTTTCCCTTCCATTGCACTAAGTGATACTTTTGCTTCCAGTATTGGCATCATTTTTATCATTGCGCTCATTTCTGCCCTGTTTCCAAGCGTGGATGGCGCCATTACCTCACTTACATCCTGTTTTTGCATTGATATTCTTAATTTCAAGAGCAGCAACCGTAGCGAAGCCGATAAAAAAAGGACAAGGCTGCGGGTACATCTCAGTTTCGCATTCGTATTTTTTTTACTGGTCTTGCTGTTTAAAGTAATAAATGATAAATCTATCATCCAGTTCATTATAAAATTTGCCGGAATTACTTACGGCCCTTTGCTCGGCCTGTTTGCTTTTGGCATTCTTACAAAGAGAACCATCGGCAACAAATCTGTTTGGCCGGTTTGTATTGCCGGTCCGCTCATTACGGTCATCATCGACATGATCTGCAATCCAGCTTATTACGAAACAAAACTGGGGGTTAAACTTGGATTGGACACATTGTCCGGGAACCTGTTCAAGGGTTATATCATCGGGCCCGAACTTATCCTGTTAAATGGCATGTTGGTATTTTTTGGGCTGTTAATGATTTCCCAAAAAGGAAAACCTGCAAATGCTGCACTATGAACCTGGTAAACGAAAAAGCAGAACAGTATGCAGCCCGCTTTACATCTTCGCTTGGTGAGGTATTGGAAGCCCTAGAAAAAGAAACCCTGCTTGAACACAGTCATGCACATATGATCAGTGGCCATGTGCAGGGGATATTTCTTCAAATGATCAGCCATATGATAAAACCCTTAAAAGTGCTGGAAATTGGCAGTTTTACGGGCTTCAGTGCCATTTGCCTGGCCAAAGGACTTCGGCCCGGGGGTACTGTTCATACTATTGAGATCAGGGACGAAGACGCAGCAGTTTCGGAGAAAAATTTTGCAAGGGCCGGGCTGCAGGATCATATTAAACTCCACAAAGGCAATGCATTAGAAATAATTCCGTTATTAGAGGAGGCCTGGGACCTGGTATTTATTGACGCCGGCAAATTGAACTATATTCAATATTACGAGTTAACTTTGCCGGTGCTTAAACCCGGCGGTTTTATACTGGCCGATAATACCCTGTTTCATGGCCAGGTGCTGGAGGAGCAGGTGAATGGGAAAAATGCCCTGGCCATTCAGCATTTTAATGAACATGTGGCTGCCGATAAAAGAGTGGAACAGGTAATGCTGACTGTAAGGGATGGTTTAACACTTATAAGGAAATTATGATACATACTGTTAATAATGCTACCCGTTATTGCAGCGATGAAAACCCAAATTAAATATCTTAAGATGACAAGAATTGGTATTGCAATGTTTTTTTGTATGCTTGCCAACCTGGTTTATGCGCAGCAACTTAGCCCCGAAGCATATATCGGCATTTATAAAGACCTTGCCATAAAAGAGATGAAGCGCAGCGGTATCCCTGCCTCCATCACACTTGCACAGGGCCTGCTCGAAACAGAATCGGGTAACAGCCCGCTCGTAAAAAAGTCGAACAATCATTTTGGCATCAAATGTAAAAGCAACTGGACCGGCGAATCGGTAAGCCATACAGATGACGCACCCAACGAATGCTTCCGCAAATATGCCACTGCAGACGAAAGCTATGCCGATCACAGTAATTTTTTAAAAGGCAGTGCAAGGTATGCTTCCCTGTTTTCATTATCGCCCAATGATTACAAAGGATGGGCCCACGGCCTCAAGAGAGCGGGTTATGCCACTAACCCACGTTACCCCCAGATACTTATCAGCCATATTGAGAAATATAACCTCCAGCAGTTTGATGATACGGCCTATATATCCCTGCCAGAGGACATGGCAACAAAAGCGGCCCCGGAAATTGAAACAGTGGCAAAAGAAATCCCTGTACCAGCCGTAACAGAAACCATGGTCATTAAAAAGGATGCAAAGCTTTTAAGCAGTAAAATGAAGTTCAATGGTATTAAGGCATTGTTTGCTCCCGCCGGGACCTCACTACTTGCTATTGCCACAGCCAATGATCTGCCATTGGTAAAATTGCTGGAATACAACGATCTCAAATCTGAAGGACTGCTGAAACAGGAACAGGTGATCTATCTTGATAAAAAGGCAAAACAGGGCAATAAAGACCATTATATTTCGTTGCAGAACGAGACCTTATATGATGTTGCACAAAATTTCGGGATACAGTTAACGTACCTTGTACAATATAACAATATGCCCGAAACGGCCAAAGTAAAAAAAGGACAAAAAATATTGCTGAAACCGGCGTTCGGCACAGAACTTTCAAAATAATGAATATGACATCCATTAAGGTACATGATAAAACATTTCAGCCATTTCTCTCCGTTCAACAGATCGATGAACAGATCAAAAGACTGGGTTTGGAATTAAGCCGCGATTATGCTGGCAAGCGCCCGCTCTTTATAGCAATACTGAATGGTTCTTTCATGTTTGCAAGCGATCTTTTTAAAGAAATAAGCATTGAAGCAGAGATCTGTTTTATAAAACTGGCCTCTTATAAGGGTACAAAAAGCTCAGGAAATGTAATTACATCTATTGGTCTCGACGAAAACCTGAAAGACCGCCATGTAATTATTCTTGAAGACATAGTGGATACAGGAAAGACCCTGCATCAATTTTTACCCCAACTGGTAAATCAGCAGCCGGCTTCTTTAAAGATTGCAGCTTTGCTGCATAAGCCCGATGCGCTGGTTCACCCGCTTAAAATAGATTACCTTGGGTTTAATGTGCCTGACAAATTTTTGCTGGGCTACGGGCTCGATTATGACGGCCTTGCCCGTAACCTGAGAGAAATATACCAGTTGGCCGAAAGCTGATATTGTGTACAAACCAGATCTTTAACCCTGCTAAACCGTATTTTGTCAATTCCAATTTCGTTGAAAAGGATTTTTTTATATTGCCTGTTCTTTTTATTTGCCCATGCAGCCAACGGGCAGTATTACCTGCGTGGAGAAATTAAAGACCCCAAGGGAAACCTGCTTCCCAATGTAAAAGTATTCCTTCATTCTACAAAAATGCTTTACCAAACGGGTGCCTGGGGAAGTTTTGGCATCAACGCTAAAAATTTATGGGACAGCCTTACCATATCGCTTGATGGATATGAAACACAAAAGCTGGCTGTTAAAACCAATATATGGCAAACCCTTGTACTAAAGCCCGCATCTACCGATAATAACAAAGGCAAACCAAAATTGATATCGTTTTCCGGATCACTGAAAAGTGAAGAACGCTTTAATGTTTCTTTCGATAATGAAACTTATTTCCAGCTTGTAGAAAACGACTTTGTACCTGCCGATAAATATCCCGCAACCGGCTTCTCCCTAAACGTAAATAAGGCCTCGTACAGCAACGTGCGCAGGTTTATCAATATGAAGAGCGAGGTTCCGCCCGATGCAGTAAGAGTGGAGGAAATGATCAATTATTTTAACCTGCATTACAGGGAACCAAAAGGAAATGACATCTTCAGTCTTGATTCAAAGCTGTCATCCAATCCATGGAACCCGGCAGAAAAACTGCTGTTCCTCAATGTAAGTGCAAAGAAACTTGATCTTTCAAAAATACCCCCGGCAAATTTTGTTTTCCTGATCGACGTATCCGGCAGTATGGATATGCCAAACAGGCTGCCCCTGCTGAAAGCGGCCTTCCAGATTTTCATCAAGAACCTGCGTCCTGTTGACCAGGTTTCAATTGTAGTGTATGGTGGCTCTGTGGGAGTATGGCTGCAGCCTACACCCGGAAATTTAAAAGATTCGATCGCCAAATCTATTGAAGCACTTTCTGCTGCAGGTGATACGCCGGGCGAATCGGCCATACGGGCAGCTTATACACTCGCTGCCAGAACATTTATTCCGGGCGGCATCAACAGGGTGATATTGGCAACAGATGGCGATTTTAATGTGGGAGAAACTTCCGAAAAAGCTTTGGAAGAGCTTATTACACGCCAAAAACAAACCGGTGTTTACCTTACCTGCCTGGGCGTGGGTATGGGAAATTTTAAAGATTCAAAATTACAGGCACTTGCCAAAAAAGGGAACGGAAACTATGCTTACCTTGATGATATCATGGAGGCAGAAAAAGTGCTGGTGAAAGAACTAACCCAAACCTTCTATGCTGTGGCAGATGATGTGGCCATGAATGTGGAATTTGATCCGGCACTTGTTAAACAATACCGGCTGATCGGGTTTGATAACCGGCGTGATGCCGTTTCTGATCCTTCCAGCTTCCTGGAAGGAGGAGAAATAGGAAGTGGCAGCAGTACACTTGCTGTTTTTGAAATTGTACCTGCAACAACAGATGCAAAATTTTCTGGCAGAGATATAGCAACAGTTAAACTGCGTTACTCCCTTTGCAACGATTCCAGCACAAATAGCATCACTTACAAAGTGCCAGATAATTTCGGGGTATTTGACAGCATTCACCCCGATTTCCGGCTGGTGACAGCCATCAGTATGTTTGGACTGAAACTTAAAAAATCTAAGTATTTACAGAATGCCGACTGGGAGCAAATCCGCATCATAGCTCAAAAAGCGGCTGATAAATCTGATTTTCTTCAAAGAGAATTTCTGGACCAGATAGACAAGGCCGAAGAGCTCTACAACCCAAAAAAGAAGAAAAAAGCAAAGAAGAATAAGGATGGGGAAGATGCGGCCGGCTAAATTTGTAGATATTCTATTATAGGCTGTAGTAATAATTTCTGTTGTTTTTCATAGTTTGCTCCAACACCCTTGCTGTTAAAGGCTTTCAAAGGATTTTTGCCCCGGGTTTTTATGATTTTTACAGCCCCGTTTTTTCCCGCACAATATTTTAGATAATCTGCTGTTATACAATATAACAGGGTTCCTTTTACACCTAAAGTATCCCTGTTATAACCTAACCACCGAAAAACCAAATCTATGAAGTCCAATTTCTACACCTTAACAAGGAGTGGCTCTTATGCCGTATTCCTTTTCTTCTCTGTTTTATTTTTTCAAAAAAACGCATCGGCACAGCAGTTTCTTACAAAGATCGATGGATGGAATGCCTATGTGCATTTGCCCGATGATTATAATGACGGGTCAAACAGAACATACCCTGTGATCATTTTTGTGCCCGGCCTGGGTGAAGTAGGAACAGATCCTGCTAAACTGCTGGTTTACGGGCCATCCAAATTTGTAGCCCAGGGGCATAATATGCAGTTTACCGTTAATGGCGTGGTGCATAAGCCCATTGTTATTTCTATTCAACCGGCTACCAGCTGGCCAAACCCGGCTTCTGTTAACAGGAAAATAGATTCCATTACATTGCGCTGGCGCTGTAATACCAACCGCATCAATGTAACAGGCCTTTCTATGGGTGGTTGGGTATGGCAAAACTATATTGACGGATACAGCGACGTTTATACCAACAGGCTTGCATCCATGGTTGCCATGAGTGCGGTGCCACCGGATAATACCATTCCCAATATGAAACCATACGCGGTTAACGGCGGTAAATGGTGGGGGTTTGAAGGCACGCAGGATTACAGGCTTATGGATATCATCCGCGACACACTCAATAGTGGAAAGCCGGGTGCAGCCCGTTATACACAATATGTAGGCGGCCATTGCTGCTGGAATACCTGGTACGATCCATCATGGAACGAGGCCGGCGAAAGCATTTATACGTGGATGATGAAGCAGGAGCGCCCGGGCAGCAGTTCACTGCCGGTTGACCTGGTTGAGTTTTCTGCAAAAAAATCCGGAACTAACGTGGTACTTCAATGGAAAACAACCCAGGAAGTGAATTGCAACCATTATGTAGTGGAAAAAGGAAAAAATACACCTGCTTTTGGCGTGGCAAGTACCGTGGCGGCTAAAGGCAATAGCACTGTTCTTACCAGCTATACCGCAACTGACAGCGATCCTGTAAACGGAACAAATTATTACAGGCTTAAAATTGTTGATAATGATGGAAGCTTCAGTTACAGTAAGATCGTGGCAGTAGACATAAAAGGTATAAAAAAACAGGATTTTGAAATAGCCGCTTTTGCCAATGAGAAATATACAAAACTCATGGTAACCAGCACAAAGGTTGCCACTGCAAATCTTAAAATAACTGATGCGGCCGGACGCCTCATTCAGCAGGTTCCGGTGCAGCTTGTACCAGGGCAGAATGAAATTTTGCAGCCTTCAATAAAAACCAGGGGTGTGTACCATGTAAGCCTGCTTACCCGGCAAGATGTACACGCTGTGTCTTTTATCAGGCAATAGTACTGATTGAATGATTAATTATACGAAAGGAGCGGTAATGAAAATTACCGCATTTTTATTGCAGGCTGGCTATCGTTGATAATAATACCATCCTGCAGCCGTTTAAGTATGGGTTTTATTATATATTTTTATCGCAACTAAAACGGAATAACTGCAAATGGAATGGATCAGCATCTTGAAATGTCCTGTAACCGGTAAAAGTCTCCGGCAGCTTACTGCTGAAGAAATAAGCGGGCTCAATCAAAAATTCAGCGCCGGTGCTTTATGGCAGTCAGACGGCAAACCCATGACCACCGAAATCCGGGAAGGCCTTGTAACCGACGGGGGCGCATATATTTATCCCATTATCAATGGCATTGTATTGCTGCTGCCCGACCTGGCAATTGTTGATGCTAAGGAAAAAATACTGGGCGATACGCTTAGTGAAGATAAAAAACTGGTAAAAAATTTTTACGACAGCAGGGGCTGGCATACCAACGAAAAAGGAGATTATGAAGATGCGGATATTTTTGAAGACCTGCGCCCCTTTGCACAGGATTATATAACCAAGTGCCACAACCGGGTTAGCCGTTACCTGAACCCATCGGGCAAATACATGATGGACGCGGCTTCCGGCGCCCTGCAGTATGAAGACTACCTGCAGTATTCGGCCAATTACCAGTATAGGATCTGCGTGGATATGTCGTTCCAGGGACTGAGCGAGTGCAAACGCAAGCTGGGCGATAAAGCCATTTGTTTGTTGTGTGATATGACCAACCTGCCGGTGAAAGACAATATGATCGACGGCTTTGTGTCGCTCAATACGATCTATCATATCCCCAAAGATGAACAGGTAAAAGCCATTACAGAATTATACCGCGTATTGCAAACCGGCGGAAAGGGTGTGGTTGTATACGATTGGTATAAGCATTCGCCCTGGATGAATATTTCGCTGCTGCCTTTTCGTGGGGTGGAATTCATCCGTCACCGCCTGCGCAATCTTAGCGCCAAAGCAGCGGGAAAAGGCAAGGCCACAAAAATGCTTTATTTCTACGCACATCCTTACGAATATTTCAAACAACATCTTTCTGTTCCATTTAAACTGGCCTGCTGGCGTTCTGTAAGTGTACCTTTTATGAAAGTATATGCACACGCAGGTTTTTTTGGCAAACAACTGCTCGAAAAAATTTACCGTGCCGAAGAAAAAGATCCCGAAGGCTGCGGCTTAAAAGGCGAATATCCAATGTTCGTATTTGAAAAAAAATAAGCCTTTCTTTAGGTTTCGTGGTTCTTTACAATGGTAAACCGCTGTTTCAGCTTCATGAATGGCTTTTCATAAATCTCATAAGAAAGAGCGGCTACTAAAGCCGTGATCACCGTGCAGGCAAGCGGGTAAATGATATCGTAATTTAAAACTGTTTTAGCGGGTAATATTTTCAAAAAAGCCACGAGTATCAGCTGCGACAGAACCGCATGGTATACATAAATTCCATAAGAATATTTACCCAACGATTTCAACAAAGGCTTTTCCAGGTTTACAAAAAAATGCCCGGTTGATGCAGCCAGTATCAGGTAGGCATAAAGTACAGACGGCGTTGTACTGAAAAAATATGTTCTTTCAAACCAGGGCATGGGCACCAGCTTGATCATGTACAGGATCGTAAACAGGGTCACTGTTGCCTGTATCCATTTATTGGTTACAAATCTTTCAACTTTACGGTACAGGTCTTTTCTGAAATAGATATACGCTGCCAGTGCACCAATTCCAAAATTGTCGATCCGGCAAAGCGTAAAAAAGTAAAGCGGGTTGTTGTTATTAAAATGATAGCCGCGGCCGATCTCCAGCCAGCGCATGAAAAATTTTGAAGTGATGCCCACGCCAATGAGGGCAATGATAACGTAAAGCATTTTTGGGAACCATTTTTTTACCAGCCAGGGTGCCACCAGGTAAAACTGTTCTTCAATACATACGCTCCAGTACAATTCAATAATGCCCCGGTTGATGCCCGAAAAAAGTAACTGCAGGTTGATGCTGAAGGTAAGCAGGTAAAAAAGGTTTACAAATACAGGTGTGCTTACCGGGGTTCCCAGTATTTTCATGGCATAGTCGATACCAAAGATGAGCACAAGGCCAAAGCCCATATAAAGCGGCCAGATGCGCAGGATACGCCTGATGTAAAAACTTTTTATATCGATCGTTTTTTTAAAATCATGTTCTGCAAACAGCAGGTAAAAAATAAGAAACCCGCTTAATACAAAAAACAGGGTAACACCATACCCGCCAAACTCTTTGAACTGGTGCAGAAGACTGTTGGGCAGGGCCGCCTTAGCATCCTCCTTATATTCTGCTGTATGCTGAAGTATTACCAAAAAGGCAGCAATGAAACGAATTCCATCCAGGTTTTTAAAATAGATCCTCATGCCTTATTTTTTTATTTCCTCCATTTCCTTGTGATAGGAATGTTCTGTAGAAACAGAAAGCTGGTTTGCCTTTTTTGCTTTAAATAAGGAGATCACCTGCAGGAAAATAAACTTTGGTATATGTTTTAATGATGCGTATAATTTCTTGTCTGTTTCTGAATTGGCCAGGGCTATAAAAAATCCAAGGCTGAACAACCCGAGCAACCCCGCCCATACTAAACTATATAACGGGTTTATAAACAGGTTTATTATGGCTATAAACATACTGAGTATAAGCAACAGGAACAATGGTGGCCTGAGCAGGATGAACCCGAACAGGAATTGATTAAGGCTTAGGTTTTTTATGCCATTACCGGCTACAAGGTAGCCAAAGCTCATAAACCGGAACCAGGTATTGTTCCATCTCGCCCTTTGTTTTACGAGTTGCTCTGCCGAAGCCGTTTTTTCGTCGTACACAATGGCGCCTTCTGCAAAAGCGATGCGGTTCCTGCGCAGGAGTATCTCTTTCTGGAGTATTTTATCGAATCCTGCTCCTGATGCATCCAGGTTGCCAAGGCATTGCTGATAAAGGGTGGTTGTAAATGCCATTCCAGAGCCCGAAAGCATGCAGGAAGAACCGATGTTGAATAATATTTTACGGTCGTAAAATAAATAATACAGTTCATTGATGGCATCAATGGAAGCATACTCGGTATTGGTATTTTTTGCTTTACGTACTCCTTGAACGGCCTGGTATCCTTTGCCAAACCATTTATTAAGCTCCGAAAGATAGGCCGGGTGTACCAGGTTATCACTGTCGATGATGGTAACAATATTATGGGGCCGTTTAAAACTGTTGATCGCCAGGAAATGTGATTTCAACTGGTTGGCCAGCACCGGATCGGGCCTCAGGATCACTACTTTTTCATGGGGCGGAAAAATTTCTGCATCCCCGCAATTATCGGCCACCACGTAAATGATGTAATTGGGATAGTCCATTTTCAGCAAAGACTGAATGGTATTGTGGAGGTTTCCGGCATATTGATAAGCCGTTACAATAATGCCATAATCAGGATTTCCGATGGGTTGGCCAACAGCACGGCTGGTTTTGCCGCTTATTAAAAACCATACATAGGAAATCAGCGGGAATATAAGTATGCTTCCAACAATGACCTGGTATATGATCCACACGATATGTAAGACCTGGCTGAGCATTTATGAAAGGTTCAATATTTTTTTGTAAATATCAATGGTTTGTTCTGCTGCTTTTACCCAACTGAAACGTTTGGCATTTTCGAGCCCTTTTGCCTTAAGCGCTTCGTACAGGACTGCATTGGATAATAAACGGATAATGGCCGAAAAAATTTCACCGGGCTCTGTTGGATTGACCAGTAAGGCTGCACCGCCGGCCACTTCGGGCAGTGAAGTGCAGTTTGAAGTAATAACAGGTGTGCCGCAGGCCATACTTTCTGCCACCGGCATGCCAAATCCCTCGCTGAAAGAAGGGCATATGAAAATTGCCGCTCCTTGGTAAAGTAAAGGAAGCTCTGCAGCATCCACATAACCCGGGGTAAAAATATTTTTCAGGATGGTGGGGTTTGTTTGGTCGCCGGCCAATTGTTCAACAAAAGACCTTTCGCAACCCGAGATAACCAGGGGCAATGGGTCTTTTTCTGCAGCCAGGTATTGCTGGTATGCTTTAAGTACACCCGCCGTATTTTTTCTTGGCGCTGTATTTCCAATATGTAACAAATAATTTTCAGGCAATTTATATTTACTGCAGAATACTTTAATTGATTCTGCACCGGTTTGCGGTTTAAAAGCGGGGTTAAGTCCGTTATATACCACGTGAATTTTTTCAGGATCAGTTTTCAATACAGCTGCAATTTCTTTTTTTGCATACTCGGATACAGTGATAATTGCTGCCGCTTTTTTTGCAACCCTTGGCACAATAAACCTCCTGTAAAGGTTGCCGAAATTCTGATAAGCGCTGCCGCTGAATTCCATTGCACCCATAAAGATCACATCATGAATGGTAACCAGGAGCGGAATTTTTGTAAACAGCGGGGCCGTGTTGGAACTGCAATGAAGCAGGGAAATGTTTCCTGCTTTTGCTGCTTTTGGAAGCAGTAGTTGTTCCCAGTATGGGTAAGGTTTTGAAGGCAGTTCTTTTACCGTAAGATGATCTCCGGTGGTTATACAGCGGTCTTCATCATGTTTTACAAAAAGCTGGTAGTTGAACGGGGCAGGCTGTTGCTGAAGCTGGCGCAGCAGTTCAAAGGCCACCACTTCCATGCCATGTTTTTTAGGGCGGAAAAGCCGTTGTGCTTCTATGCCAATGGTATGCTTCATTATACAGCCGATTGTTTTGAGTTCACAAGATTCCATCCAACTGCCTTCAGGTATACTTTGAGTGACAGAAAATCTGCTTTGAGTAGGTAGCCCAAAACTGTTTTTGGAAAGCTGAAGGCCGAATAAAATAAAAAGAATACGGCCAGCTGCAATATGCTGCAGTTCCTTCTCATGAACAGGATCCTGTTTCTTGAAAGATAATAAGTTTTAAGCGTGCTGTTTTTTCCTACCGACATGGATTCTTTATGATATATCAGTGCAGCAGGCTGATAAAAAATTTTGTAACCTGCCTTCATCAGGCGCATGCTCCAGTCCCATTCTTCGTAATAGAGAAAAAATTTTTCGGGAAACATCCCCGTTTTTTCAGCAGCTTCCTTTTTAACCATCATGGCGCAACCGTGCGCCCCGTTTGTATAGCCCGCTTTATCGTAGCGGCCATCATCTTTTTGGTGATCGCCAATGGTATTGGTACGGCCTGTGAACATGTTCATTTTTTCGAACCCGGCATATTGCACAATTTCGGGGTTGTCGAAATATTTTATTTTGGGGCAGGTAACAGCAATGCTGCTGTTGTGCCTGAATGGTTCAAGCAATTCATTTAAGATGGAAGGCGTTAGTTCGGTATCGTTATTTACAATAAAATAATATTCACCGGCAGCCTGGCGCATGCCCCAGTTATTGCCTGCGGCAAAGCCCAGGTTTTTAGGGCTGAGTAAAAGCTTTGTATTGGTAAAATTTCCTGCCTTTATTTGTGTACTGGGGTCCACGGCCGAACACATATCGCAAACCAGTACTTCGTAATTTTTGTACCGGAGCTTTTGTACACTTTCTAAAAAACGCAGGGTGTCGGCTGTGCCGTTATAATTAAGTGTAATGATAGAAACAAGGGGCTCTGTCTGCTCGTGGTTCATGGCCTGCAAATCTACACATTCGTTTTCTGCAAAAGTGCAGTGGGTGTTTTGAGCATAATTTTAAAATCGCCGCCCAGGCTGCGGGTGCGGGCATAATCTATGTCGAGCGATATACGTTCTTCATTGCTCATTTCTTCCTTGCCCCTTTTTGAAACCTGCCAAAGACCGGTAATGCCGGCCGGCGCCATAAAGCGTTCGGCCCATTCATCGGTGGTAAGGCTTACGGCTTCATATAAAGGCAGGGGGCGGTTGCCTACAATGCTCATATCGCCTTTTAAAACATTGAATAACTGGGGAAGTTCATCGAGGCTCGAATTGCGCAGCATACTGCCGAACCTGGTGATGCGGGGGTCGTTTTTAACTTTAAAAAAGTTTGGCCCTTTGGCATCACCCGCATACATGTTTTGCGCCTGCAGGTCCTTTACTTTTTTATCGGCATCGGCCACCATGCTTCTGAACTTATAAAATTTAAAAACCCTGAAGCCCCTGCCCGCCCTGGGAGAACTGTATATTACCGGCCCTTTTGACTCCAGTTTTATGATAAGAGCAATGAGCAGGAATACAGGGGAAAGTAAAAGGAGTGCAGCCCCGGAAACCAATATGTCGAAAATGCGCATAACAATATGTGTAAAGCTGAGACCATCACCGTTATGTGTATTTTTACCCCTTGCATCTTTAACATGAGCTGCCATTTTTTTAAGAAAACTCGCCTTTTGGGGCAGGCTGGTATAATTTTTTTCCAGGTTGGTGATATCATCCACCATTTTTTGGCGGTAGAGTTTTTTTATTTCATCCTGGCTCAGGGCCTCTTCATTGTAAATGATGGGGATGGTGGCTTCCTGGTTTGCCAGCCATATTTTAAAAGAAATTAGATTTTTGTAATCGATCGGCTGGTTAATTACAACCAGGTCGGGAAAAAAATCTCCGCTGGAAAGCAGTTGGGTAGCCTGTTCAAAATCCTTTGCCTGTATACTTTCGGGGAAGTAGCTGGTATAGTGGGTCTGGTGGGTTGCATGTTCCCCCTCTATAAAAAGAAACCTTCCCTCTGTATCAGGGAATAACGGTTTTTTTCCATCTAAACCATAAGATTTAGCGGTGGTGGTTTGCATAAAGCAGCAATTTAGTAAATAAATACCAAACAGGCCGAGGTTAGCGGTAGCGTTTGATTATGATAAAATCTTAGAAAATATTCAGGCTGAAAGGGATCCTTCTTTTCTTACGGCTTGTGTTTGCCTTAACATCTTCTACCAGGTCTTTTACCTTACTGGATAAAAAAACCGGGTCAAAAGGTTTGGTAAGAAATAAAGAAGCTCCCAGTTCCACTGTTTTGTTCTTCAATTGCTCATCATCTGAGTTTGAGATCACCACGGTGCGGATGTTGCTTAATACAGAACTGGTGGAAATATGTTTCAGTAACTCATAATTTTCAGAATTACTATCGGGAATATCCAATATAATAAGGTCCTTTTCTGCTTCGCCCTGTAATTGCTTTAATGCCTCATTGCAGGAAGAAACCCTGGTAACAGTGTAATCTTTTTTCAGCACCGTAGATATCAGGTAGCCAATCGCACTGCTGCTTTCGATCGTTAAAATTTCTTTTTTTACCACTTGTAAAGATTTTTGTTTATTAAACATTATGTTCAAACAATCATTCTTCAAGGGGATTAATTGGAACAGTAGCGTTATTCAGGTATGCTGATGACAGGTAACATAATATTATCTACCAACAGGTAATACGTAAGATATTAAAGACTTTGAATTGGAGCCAAAGGGTAAAGAATCTGGAGTTCTTAGCTAGGTATTGAAAATTGGGTAAATTAGGAATTGATGCTCCTTTACGCTGTAAAACTATATAAAAAAATCAGAATTCAAAACTTTTTCTGAAAAAAAAAGAGAAAATGACTCAGGTTTTACGCTTTGCCTTATCCCATAAAACAGATTGTTTATTGGTTAAAAAGCGTTTCAGCCCTATGTACAGGGCCACATTCATAAATACAAAATAATAGGGGATATAGAATAATTTAACCTTTATATTATTTAGCGAAAACAGCCAGCCCAGTAATGCCGCAGCATAAAAAATGGCCTGGCATGCCAAAAACAGGACGTAAACCCAACCACTGCCAGCCATTACCAGTAAAAGATTGGCTGCCAGTATCAAAGGGAGCAAAAACGGGCAAATGGCCCAGCGGAGCACCCGGTGAGAGATATACTGAAAGGAAAGTTTGCCATACCTGGAGATATTCAACAGGTCTTTCAGCATCAGCATCGACTGAAAACCGCCTGCACTGATACGGATCTTCCTCTTTTGTTCTTCCAGCATAGAATCAGAAGGAGTTTCGGTAGCATAGGCAAGTGGTTCATAAACAACCCGGTATCCTTTTTTGCATATTTTAAGGGAGATAATAAAGTCGTCAAGTAAAACATTGCCTGGGGTTGGTTCAAAAAGATCGGATTTTATAGAAAAAAGCTCGCCTGCAGCACCTACCACCGTATAAAATTCAGAATCAAGCTTTTTAAGAAATGATTCATATTTCCAGTAAATCCCTTCGCCCGCCACGGCCCCTCCTTCCAGGATTTTTTCCATTACTTTCTTTTCTCCTGCTACCGCACCCACTTTTTCATCTGCATAATGCTTCAGAATTTCGCGGATGCTTTCTTTATTTAAAAAAGTATTGGCGTCACTAAAAATTACATAGGGTGTTTTTATCTCGGGCATAACCCGGTTAATGGCGGCCACTTTTCCGGCCCTTTCGGGCTTAAAATACAGGTTGATCCGGGGATATTTACTGATGATATCAACTGTTTTGTCATTAGATCCATCGGCTGCAAAAAGCAGGGTTAGTTTGTCGGCGGGGTAATCCAGTGCAAGACAATTGAGTATTTTTTCCTCTATGATCGCCTCTTCGTTAAAAGTTGCAACAATAAGGGTCACTGGTGGTTCAAATCCCGTAAAATTGGTTTTTTTCGGGGCTACAAAAAGCCCTTTTAAGCGCAGGTAAACCCATAACAGCAATCCATAACCAATATAGCTGTAGAACACGATAAAAAGACCGAGCCAGAAGACAATCTTTACTGAAAACATCTTTGTTTAGTTGGCTGAAATTTAATTATTTACCCTAAATGCTGCATTTAATAACGCAATATCCACACAAAATGTATTTTTTCGACAAATTATTTGCTGAAATGGAAAAAAATGATAATTTTTGTGCTAACGTTCTACCTCTGACTAATATCTAAATTCCTTTTTAAAGCCTATTCGGTTGCTGGTTCCCCGTTTTAAATCCCTGCAATAAAATTATTGCAACTTGTAATGCCATATTTAAAAACAAAATCTCCATTTCCTGTACTAACCAACAAAAGAATTTTAATCAACACAGGAAAATGAAAAAGATTTTACTTGGTTTAGCCACATTAGTATTATTAGTATTTAATAGTTTCAGGGCCGAAGCCCAGGGTACAGGTTTTGACCCGGCTGACCCAAATTGGGTTTTTACCGGAACAAATAACCCAGCACAACCTGCATGGAACAATTACAATATTGTAAAATGGGGTCATACCAACAGGCTTGCCTGGAACCCTTATTCTTACGGCTATAAAGCTTATTACCATAAAGGGATGGTGTTCAGGGTAAAGTTTCCCAGCAGCTACCAGCATAATGTTGCCGATGGTAAGAAGTATCCCATCTTTATTTTCTTTCACGGGCTTGGAGAGCGTGCAAGTATATACGACAATGAATACCAGCTTTTGCACGGCGGGCAGTTACATGCTCAAAAAGTAAATGATGGTACATTCGACGGGTTTCTTGTTTACCCGCAAAGTACCGACGGTGCATTTGCAGGTTACTTCCCTGCCATCAATTCATTTTTAGATTCTTTGGTTGCATCTGCAAAAGGAGATGAAGACAGGCTTTTACTGAGTGGGTTATCGGGCGGGTCGCAATCTGACTTTGAATATGTTTTTCAAAATCCCCAGAGGGTGGCATCAATGCTTCCTATTTCTGCGGCAGCCACCACGTACTATTCACAACTTCAGAATTATCTTACAGTACCCATCTGGATCACCAATGGTGGCCTCGATAATAATCCTGCTCCAGGAATTGTAACCACGCTTATTGATTCATTCCGCAGTCAGGGTGGCTTGATAAAGCAGACTTTTTGGCCTACGCAGGGTCATGGCGTATGGAACAGCTTCTGGGGCCAGGCAGATTATTTTCCATACCTGGGCCTTCAGCATAAAGCAAATCCGCTGGTGTATTTTCAAAGAAGCGAATTTTGCTCTAACCAGCCGGTAAATGCAAGGCTTGCCCTGCAATCTGGTTTTTTTGCATACGAGTGGGATAAAGATGGCGTAACCATACCCGGCGCCAATTCAAACGAATACATTGCCACTGCATATGGTTCGTACAGGGGGCGTTTTAAACGAACATCAACTTCGGCATGGTCGGTGTGGTCGCCTATACCGGTAATTGTTACCATTAAACAGGCCACCGTAACGCCGCCTATCAGTATTGATGGAATGTACAGCAATGTACTGCCATCGCCCGATGGCCGTACCACTGTTCCGCTTACGGTACCTGCCAATTATGCAACCTACGAGTGGAGAAGGGTAAGTGATAATGCATTGGTAAGCGCCACCAATTCTTATAACGCACCCGTTGGCCAGTATAAGGTTAAAGTAAATGAACAATTTGGCTGCTCAAGCGATTTTTCAGCTGTGTTTCCTGTTATTGCTGCAAACGGAACCAATTTGCCCGACAAGGCCAGTAACTTAAATGCCCTTACGCTTTCTAACGCTGCCATACAATTAGACTGGAGCGAAAATCCCACTCCCCAGTATAATGAAACGGCTTTCGAAATATTCAGGAGTACCAGAACAGGTTCAGGTTATGTAATGGCCGGAAAAGTGCCTGCCGATGTACTTACATTTGTTGACGAGGGTGTGAGTGCCAATACAAGGTATTATTATATTGTGCGTGCAGTAAATGATAATGGCGCTTCGGCGATCAGCAACGAAGCCAATGCAAAAACCCTGGGCGATAATACTGCCCCAACGGTTCCGCTCAACCTTCGTTTAACTGCTTCTACAAACAGTACCATCAGTATTGCCTGGGATCCTTCCACCGATGATGTAGGTGTGTTTAAATATGAAATATATGTGAACGGTGTTAAAACCTATATTACCGGAAATACTTTTACAACAATCGCCAACCTTACGGCCAACCAGAGTTATGCTTTTTATGTAACGGCAAAAGATGAATCGGGTAATGTATCTGCAGGAAGCAATCAACTGATCGCTATTGCAAAGCCATCAGCCATCACTTATAAATATTATGAAGGCACTTACAGTGCTTTGCCAAATTTCACTAATCTTACGCCGGTAAAAACGGGTGTAATTCCAAATGTATCTATATTACCCAGGAACCGCGACGATAATTTTGCCTTTATGTGGGATGGGTACATCAATATACCGGTTACCGCCACTTACCAGTTTGAAACCTATTCTGACGATGGAAGTAAACTGTATATTGATACAGAATACAGTTCAGGTGCAACAGCCTTGGTGAACAATGATGGATTACACGGCCCGCTTTATGCTTCGGGAACCATTAATCTTACTGCCGGGGTTCACCGCTTTATTGCCACATTCTTTGAGCAGGGTGGTGGCCAGGAAATGAAAGTGTTCTGGCGCTCCATTACTGCGGGCATACCTGTACGTACAGAAATACCCGACAGCGCTTTCCGCCAGGTAATTGTTCCGGTACCGGCCAACCTGCCTGCAGTACCAAGTAACCTGGTGGCAACAGCTGTTTCCACCAGCAAGATCAATTTAACATGGACCGATAACAGCGCCAACGAAACCGGGTTCCAGTTATTCCGCTCTAACAGCCTGGCTGGTCCTTACCTTCCGATAGGAACCGTAGGCGCCAATATTACCAGCTACGGCGATTCCGTGGGCCTTACCGGCGGTATCAAATACTGGTATAAAATACGTTCATTGAATGTATTTGGCGAGTCTGCCCTGGTAAGCAATTATGATGCTGCATGGAATTTTAATAACAACTATAATGACGAAAGCGGCAACAACCGTACATTAAATGGACTGAACCTTCCTGCATTCAGCAGTACTGGTGTAAAAGAAGGTACGCATGCTGTTTCTTTGAACGGGGTGAACCAAGCCGTAAATGTGCCCAACAGCGGTTTAGATGGATTTCCTGCAAATAATTATACCACACGTACGGTGGGCTTATGGGTTAAACCATCGTCTGCTTCTTTGAGCGGTAATAATAAAATACTCGTTGATTTTGGAGGAAGTGCCAATGGACTGGCCATTCGTTTCCAGGGAACTGCATTGCAGGCAGCTATTGCCAGTAACAGTATACGCAAAACACTTTCTGTAAGCAGCATAACAAGTAATGCAGCCTGGGTTACGGGCGGATGGAACCATATTGGCGTTGTTTACAATGTTAATACGCTTACTTTATACCTCAACGGCGTATCTGTGGGAACCACCACACTTACCACTTCTTCGGTATTCAGCACCACTGATGCGTCCCGTATTGGTGCTTCCAGCGGACAAAATGCATTTAATACTTCTGCCACTTCATCTTACTTCAAGGGAATGATAGATAATGTGGTGGTTGTAAAAGAAGCGCTTGGTGCGGCCCAAATGCCTTCGTTTATGAATTATACCCTGCAGGCCGATACCACGGTTAGCCTGCCACCCATACCGGCTGCACCAACCAATCTTGTTTCAAACACACAAACAACCACGTCTGTATCGCTTACGTTCAATGATAATTCAAATAACGAAACCGGTTTTGAGATATACCGTTCTGTTGCCAATAACGGAAACTTCAGGTACCTTACCAGCATTGCTGCCAATGCTACTGCAGTAGTGAATTATACAGATAAAGACCTTTTTGCAAATACAGATTACTTTTATATGATAAGGGCTGTAAATGCTGGCGGCGTTTCTGCTTTTACCACACAGTTAAATGCAACCACGCTCAATAATATCCCGGTTTTTGAAGCCTTACCGGCTCCTAATTTCTATATGCGTTATGGAACTACGGCATCGCTTAATATTAAAGCAACCGATGCCGATGGGGAAGTACTGACCTTTAACCTGCTTACCAGCCTGCCTGGGTTTGCTTCTTTTAGCAATACCGGAAACGGTACCGGTACATTTAGTTTCACCAATCCGGCCATTGCAGAGCAGGGCACTTATCCTGTGGAAATAGAAGTGGCAGATGGTAACAATGGAAAAGATACCCTGCAATTTGACCTGGTTGTTAACAACAACAACAGGCCTGTTCCAGTAACTGTAACAGATAAAACAGTGGCAGAGGGCGCTGTGCTGAACGTGCCGGTTTCTGCCACCGATGCTGAAGGGAATGCTTCACTGGTTTGGTCGCTTGTATCGGGGCCGTCTTTTGTTTCGGTTACAAATGGCGCAAATGGTGCAGGAACCGTTGTTTTAACCCCTGGTTTCTCTTTTGCGGGCGTACATTCGGTAACGGCAAAAGTAACAGACGCCGGAGGCGCTTATGCCACAATAAGCTTTAATGTCACAGTTACGAATGCCGAACCCGTTTCACAAACTATTTATATGAGTATGGAGGGCGGAGGAACAGCATCTCCGGCCCCATGGAACAATATCATCAATGTAAGCTCTAACAACCTTACCGATACCAGTGGAGCTGCTACAACTGTAGGCCTCGATTTCAGTACGGGATGGTTCAGCACAGGTACAGCAGGTGCGGTTACAGGTGATAACAGCGGGATATATCCTGATGAAGTGATGAGAGATTATTTCTTCTGTGGCGCCTTTGGCTCGCCCGATACCATCACGGTTACACTCAGGGGGCTGACTGTGGGAGCCAGGTACAATGTAAATCTGTTTGGAAGCAGTGCATGGACCTATTACCCCGATAACGGCAGCACGGTTTATGAGTACAATGGTGTTCGCAAAACCCTGCATATACAGGATAATACGCAGCAAACTCTTTCATTCAGCAGTATTGCAGCAAATGCAGGGGGTAATATTATATTAAGGATGTTTAAGGCCGTGGGTTCCCCCTACGGTGTAATAAATGCCATTGTATTGCAGAAACTCATTAACGATGGTTCTGCCCCGGCCATGCCCAGCAACCTGGCGGGTGAGGCTTTGGAAAATGCCGTGGTATCGCTCAGCTGGAAAGACAATTCTTATAACGAGAATAATTTCCTTGTTTACCGTGCCACTAATCTGGCAGGCCCGTATACGCTGCTGAACCCCGGCGCCACCAATGCCAACGACAGCACTTATACCGATTACAGCACTTCGAGCCAAACAACTTACTATTATAAAATAGAAGCGGCCAATGGCAATGGTTCATCGGCACAAACGGAAGCAATACAGGTTACCACCACCAACAGGCTGCCTGTTATTACAGCGATATCAGAGATCTTTGTAAAAACCGGTGCCACTGCTACCGTAAACGTGGTTGCCACAGATCCGGGAGACGTGCTGGCTGTAACAGTTACCGGTTTACCTGCATTTGCAAGTTTTGCTCCTACCGGAAATGGTACGGGAACCATTACAATAACGCCCGGAGCAAATGATGTGGGCGCTTATAACAACATTACAATTACCATTACCGACAACAACGGAGGTACGGTAACAGAAACTTTTGATATCATTGTTACCGATGCTGCGGTAAGAAATGTTTATGTCAATTTTGGCGGGCAGAGTTCCACACCTGAGGCTGCTCCATGGAATAATATCCTTACCTATCCATTTGCAAATTATACAGTAACCAACCTGAAAGACGATGCCAATACCACAACTCCTTTTGGGGTTAAAATTGTGGAAGCATGGGGCGATAACCAGCTTTTTGGAATGGTTACAGGTTACAATAATGGCATTTATCCCGATAATGTGATGCAAAGCAGCATTACCACGCAGGACAGCACCGTTAAAAATATTCAGATAACGGGCCTCAATACAGCCAAGCGTTATAACGTGGTTTTCTTCAGCAGCCACGATGCAGGCATCAGTTCGCTGGCCAAGATGAAAATTGGCACCGACAGTACTACCCTTGATGGTATGTTTAACAGTGTTAAGGCAGGGCAACTTAATAATATTACTCCCAACGCCAGTGGCATTATCAATGTGGCCTTATCTAAAACCGGTTCTATCCGTTATATGAACCTGAATGCACTGGTTATACAGGAGTATGATCCGGCATTTATTACCACTTCTATTATGAGGCCTTATAACCTGATGGCAGAAACAATACTTGACAGTGCAAAAATAAAACTCACCTGGAGCGACCAGAGCAGCAATGAACTGGGTTTCCAGCTTTACCGGTCAACATCACAGTATGGAACATATACATTGGTTACAACAACGGGTGCCAATGTAACAACCTATACAGATGCAGGGCTTAGCTCCAATGTGCGGTACTTCTATAAAGTACGTTCTTTCAGGAGCAGTGCCCCCCAAATTTTGAGCAACTACAGCAATATTGCCACTACCATTTTGTCGCCCAGGATCGTATATATCAACCTCAACGTGGAATCTTCCATGAATGCGGGTTCACCCTGGAACAATACAAATTCACCTTCTGTAGCTGGTATTACTTTCCCCAGCCTGAAAGACAACAGGCTCTTTAACAGTGGTATAGAAATGGAAATTACAAAAGAGTTCAACGGTACAGGCTACACTGGTGTAAACAGCAATACAGGCATATTCCCTTCTGTTGTAATGCAGAGTAATTACTGGAGTGATGCCAACCAGCAGAGCGAGGTTAAATTCAATAATCTCAATATTAACAAACGTTACCGCATCGGTCTTTTTGGAAGTGCCATTTTCTTTGGTTATGCCATTGCTAATTATACTGTTAACGGTAAAACAGTACAGCTGAACAGTTATAATAACAGCACAAAGCTGGTTTACCTGGATGATCTTAAGCCGAACGCCAGTGGAGAACTTGTGCTTGGGGTGGTAACAGCACCTGGTCAGCCTTATACCTTCAATGGTGCCATTACAATTGAAAGCTACGATCCCAATGATAATTACACTCCTATTAATACAAACAGGGAAAATCCCGGTACAGAAGATGTGATCATTAACCAGGGAACAATTGATAATGGTGGGCGCCAGGCAGCAGTTCCATTTGTTACCAATGGCATTCAGCACCAAAAACCAATGCTGGCGGCAAAACCGGCAGCAGCGGCAAATACTATTAATGTTTACCCCAATCCGTTTACCGACAGGATTGAAGTAGAACTGGCAGATGTGGAGGCAAAATTTGTTTCCATTATGTTGTATGATGGAAATGCAAGGCTTATTTATAAGTCACCGGCTATAAAACCACTTGCTGGAAAAAATATAATACATGTAAATTTGCCTGGTGGAATTTCCGTTGCCCCCGGCACCTATCTTTTAAATGTACTGCTTGATGGCAAGCCCGGCAAAACGGTTAAACTCGTTAAGATAAACTAGGAGAAACCAACATTCAAAAAAAAATCTGGCATCCCCGGGTGCCAGGTTTTTTTAACAAGCTTTACCTAACACCTCATAATTGAAATTACATGGAATTAGTATATTTTTTAAAAGTACTCTACCGGAAAAAATGGATCATTCTTGGACTCAGCCTGCTGGCTGTATTGGCTACTTTTATTTTGCTGGGCCGGAAAAAACCCCTCTACCAGTCAACCACCCAGTATTCCACTGGCTTTACTGCAGAAAAAATGAGACTGGCCGATGGCTCCTCCGCAATTGATATCTATACCATTGAGGTTAAGTTTGACAACGTAATTGCCACTATCAAATCTCCGCAGGTAATCAACAAAGTTGGTTACGAAATGATGCTGCACGATCTGCTTGATACAACAAAAGCATATACCAGGCTTACGCCTAAAGAAATGGGAGCCCCGGCTTATAAAGAAATGCCTGCCGATACTGCCCGCCGTATTTTATTGGAAAAGATCACGAAAAATGAATTTTTGAAGGGCGATATCTATACAGAAAAAGTGCTGATGGAGTACCTTAAACTTTACAAATACGATTATTTATCTATACTTGGTAACCTGCTTGTACAAAGGGTTGACAGGACCGACTACCTCGATCTTACTTTTCAATCTGTAAATCCCGAGCTTGCGGCAGTAATGGTAAATAAAATTGGAGATGAGTTTTTGAATTATTATAAGAGCATCAACTCCAGGCGAACAAATGAATCTGCAGAAAGCATCAAAACCATTATGGAGAGCCAGCAGGGCAGGGTCGACAGTTTGAATAAGATCCTTATAAGCGAAAAAGTGAGCCAGGGGTCTTTTGATCCGTTGAGCCGCAGTTCTACTGCTATGGAAACGATCAGTTCGCTCGAAACAAAATTGGCAGATGAGCGTGGCAAATATAATGAACACTCAAACCGGCTGGTTTACCTGCGTGCCCGCCTCAATGCACTTAATGCCGGTGGCGGCAATATAAGCAGGCCCAACAACGACGAAGTGGTGCGGCTAACCCGGCAAAAGGATGAACTGGTAAAAGAACTGTCCAGGAAGGGAGGCAACGATCCCGCACTGCAACAGCAGATCAATGAACTGCGTACAGAAATCGTTTTAAAATCGAACAGCGGTACAAGCAAAACAAAGAATAAGGAAGAAATAGACCAGATCAGCCGTGAAATAAGCGAGGAGGAAGCAATGATGAAAGCGGCCGCTTCCACTATTGCAGATTATTCTGCCAGCATCCGGAAATACAGCGGCATGACAAATGTGAGTGCCGGAAGCGATGTAAAGATGGATGTCATCCGTTCGCAGCTCGACATTGAAAACAAACAACTGGTAAATGTAAAAGATAAATTCACACAGGTGCAGGGCCTTTCAAAAGATGATCCCACTGCTAATTTTATACAAACAAGGATGGGGCAGCCGGCAGCCGAACCGCAGTCGAAACGTACTTTTATCACCATGCTGCTTGCAGGGGCATCAGTATTTTTTCTTGCATCGGTGCTATTTATATTCCTGGAAATTTTTGATTCTTCGATCAAGCTGCCATCGATCTTCAATAAAATTTCAAAAATAAAAACTGCCGGTATTGTTAACAGCATCAATTTAAAGAATTCACCTGCTATGACCGTTGTGATGAATGATGTGAAAGCTTCCAATAACCAGGAGTTGTTTAAAAACAGCATCCGGAAGTTGCGCTACGAAATACTTAACAGCGGTAAAAAAGCATTTCTCTTTACGAGTACACAAAAGAAGGTCGGTAAGTCGGCGATCGTAGAAGCACTGGCCGGCAGCCTGCTCATGGGAAAGAAAAAGGTACTTATCATAGACCTGAATTTTGCCCACAATACGCTTACCGAAAGGTTTGCCGCAAAAGTGTTCATAGAAGATTTTACGGGCCGTAACAAAGGGCTTAACATGACACAGATAAATCACTCTAAAACAGATACCGAGGGTTTGTATATCATTGGATGTAAACCAGGCAATGTTACACCTGTGGAAGAGTTGCATAACCTCGATATGAGGTCCTTTATAGAAGAACTGAAAGAGGAGTTTGATTTTATACTGGTGGAAGGAGCAGCGCTTAATCATTTTGCCGACAGCAGGGAGATCGCGGCATTTGCAGATGGTATTTTCACTGTGTTTGGAGCCGATGATACCCTGAGCAGGGCCGACCAGGATTCTATGAAATTTATTTCAGACAATCATTCAAAAAATTTAGGAGCTATTTTAAATAAAGTGTACGCAGCCAATATGCAATCGTAACTTCAGCCGTTTGTGTAAAGCCCGGTGTACTAACCCAAAGAATTTATGAACGCAAAACGTCAGGGCTGGATTGATTATGCAAGAGGGATTGCTATAATTCTTGTTCTGTACCGGCATGTATTCGAAGGGATAAAGCAGGCGGGTGTGCCGGTTACGCGGTACCTTTCTGTGGAATATGCCAATATTATGTTTTACAGTTTCAGGATGCCTTTGTTCTTTATTGTTTCTGGTTTTTTTGTGGCATCCAGTTTAAAGAAGAGAGGTGTGCAAGAGTTTGTTGCCACAAAGGCACGAACCATACTTTATCCTTATTTTTTATGGGGCGGGCTGCAAATAACCCTGCAACTTATTTTTTCGGGATACGTAAATGCCAACAGGGAGCAGATGGATTATGCGCTGTTGTTTTACTCTCCACGGCAGGTGGGGCAGTTTTGGTACCTGTATGCGCTTTTCAGCGTAGCGGTGTTATATGCGCTGGGTAAAGTGCTTTTAAAAATTCCGGTATGGCTGAACCTGCTGATCGGGTTGATCATGTTTTATACTTCATCGTTTCTTTTCCGGAATGATATAAACGTTTGGTTCCTTTCTGATATACTGCATTATTATGTGTTTTTTGCAGTGGGTGACCTTGCCGGTGGATTTATGACGAATGCTGACAGTAAGCGTTTTCTTGAATCCAATAAGATATTGTTACTGATGCTGCTGCCGTTCGTTGGTTTGCAGGGCTGGTATTTGTACGAAAACCTTAAAAACCCATCAGAGCACTACGACTATGTTGAGTATCATTTGCCACTTGTGTTCCTGTTGATATCGCTCGTTGGATGCGCCTTTATTATTTTATTGTCGCACTTGCTGCAGCGTAAACAGATTGCCAGCTGGGTACGGGTACTGGGCGAGCATTCGCTCTATATTTATGTGGCACATGTAATGGTAATGGCCGGTGTAAGGATATTCATGATGCATGTGCTCCATATCAACCACCTGCCCACCCTGTTGCTTACCGGAATCGCAAGCGGGCTCATTGTTCCGGTATTGTTGTATAAACTTTCTAAAAAACTCAATATGGAATGGCTTTTTTCGTTAAAGCTCCATAGAAACAGCATTGCAAAAGCCCGTGAAATATGAATGGTTCGGACATTATATCTGGCTCCGGCTTTTAAATAATTAAATGCAAAATAAAACGAAATATAGTGGTTGGCTGCTTGCAGGGCTTTATAACGGTCTTCAAAAAGTTTCAATTCCTGTTTTTGGTGTTGTAAGCACCATGATTTTGGCGCATGGCGCATTAACTAAGGAAGAGATGGGGGTTTGGTCGCTGTTCCTGGTAATTACCTCTTTTGTAGAACTCATCAGGCAGGCCCTTGTTAAGACGTCATTAATAAAGCATATGAACCATGCAGGCGAGGAGGAGCAACGCTATGTGCTCTCCGCCGCATTTCTGATAAACAGTATTGTAACGGTGGTGCTGATCATCATAATGATCTTTTTATCATCCTGGCTTTCTGACGTATTGCAGGCTCCCGGTTTGAAACCCATGCTTTATATTTTTTTAGGAGGAATGGTGCTGCTGATCCCCTTTTCGCATTTTGAATGGATATTGTACAGCAAGTCGGCATTCAAAGGCCTGTTCTGGGTTTATTTTTTCAGACAGGGACTGGGCCTCCTGTTCATGATCATTTATTTATTCTTCTATGAAAAAATAAGCCTGGAAGTACTGGTTGTTTTGTTTAATGCCGGCATACTAGCGGGCATCCTGGTAGCTTACCGCTACATACAGCCATATCTTACCAGGACCTTTGTTTTAAAAAAGGATTGGCTGAGCAGGTTGTGGAATTTTGGGAAATATGTTTTCGGAAGCGGTATCAGTACCCTGGTGTTTACCAACGCATCGCAGTTGATGCTTTCTCCTATCTTGGGCAGTACGGCCTATACTGCATCACAGGGTATTGCAAACCGGGTGATCAACCTGGCCGACATTCCTTCGCAGGTGCTGAGCGATATACTCTACCCAAAAAGTGCAAAAAAAGAGAATGCAGAAAATAAGGAACGCATAAAATATTTCTACGAAAAAACGGTGGGAGCGGCCCTGAGTATCAATATACCAGTGATATTGCTTGTAATGATTTTTCCCAGGCTTATTATACTGATCCTTGGAGGATATCAATACCTTGATGCAGTGCCTTACCTGCGGTTGATAGCCATTACAGGCCTCTTCCTTACTTTTTTAAAATATTTTGGTGTGATCATCGATTCTACAGGCCGACCCCAGGTGAATTTTGTGGTTATAACTATCATTGCCCTTATTCATGCGGGGCTTACTTATTTTTTTATTAAGAATTACGGATTTATAGGTGCGGCTTATGCTGCTATCATCAGTAATGTGATCGGGTTTGTAATTTCACAGGTAATTTTGTACCGGTATTTCGGGGTTAATTTTATAAAATGTTTTAAGTATGCCATTGCATTCTACCCCGAAATGACAAGACTATTTTTTGATAAAATAAAGGGAAGATGAGCTTACCGTTGATACAGGGAAGGGATATCATTATGATAGGGATACAGCCCTGGGATTTTGAAATTGGCTGCAACTTTAAGGATATGGCTTATGAAATAGCCAGGCACAACCGTGTTTTGTATGTAAACAGGCCACTCGACAGGATCACTTCCTGGCGGGCACCCAACGATGTAAAAACGCTTGCCCGGAAAGACAGCATCGAAAAGGGTATTAAGGTGCTCAATGAAGTTCATCCAAACTTATGGGTGTTTAACCCGCAGGTGATGCTCGAATCCATTAACTGGATGAACGATGGCGCCTTTTACCGGTATTTTAATAAACGCAACAACAGCAGGCAGGCAAAGGAAATAACTGCAGCCATGGATAAGCTGGGGTTTAAAAATGCGGTACTGTTTATAGACAATGATTTTTTTAATGGGCTGTACCTGCCCGACTTATTAAATGTTGATTGTACGGTATATTACCTGAGAGATTATTTACTGGCGCAACCTTATTTCAGAAAGCATGGTATCAAAGCTGAGCCTGCCCTCATAAAAAAATCTGACCTCGTGGTGGCCAATTCACTCTACCTGGCTTCTTATGCCAGGCAGTACAACGGTAAAAGTTTTTATATAGGGCAGGGTTGCGGCGATCTGTATTTTAAGCCGGCCGGGGGAACAGCTCCGGCAGACATGGCCGATATTAAAAAACCAATTATAGGGTATTGCGGATTTCTCACTTCTGCCAGGCTTGATATTCAATTGCTGCTGGAGTTGGCAACGCAGCGGCCACAATGGAATTTTGTGCTGGTAGGGCCCGAAGACAGTGATTTTCAAAAATCGGCATTGCATGGTTTAGCCAATGTATTTTTTCTTGGTCGTAAAGAAGAAACAGCCCTGCCCGGTTATGTAAACCATTTTGATGTATGCCTTAACCCGCAACTGGTAAATCAACTCACTATTGGTAATTATCCACGTAAAGTGGATGAATACCTTGCCGCCGGCAAACCTGTAGTGGCTACCCGAACAGAAACCATGGAAGCATTTGCCGATTGTACTTATCTCTGTAAAAATGTGCAGGAATACCTGGAGGCCATTGAAAAAGCGCTTTCAGATGACAATGAAGCCGCTGTTAAAATGAGAAAGGAAGTGGCCGCATCTCACTCCTGGGAGAATTCGATCGCCGGGTTTTATAAAGCAGTTTACGAATTAAAAAAATAAAAGGATGAACGAAACGAATATGGAAGAAAACAGGCAGGAAGCAGAACAGGAAGAAGAGTCTGCCGGTTCGAGGCTTACACAATTTATGGCCTATCTTTTTGTAACACTGGTAATGCTTTTTTTATTTGTTAAAATAGTGTTTCTCTGATGCTGAAAGACCAGGTAAAAGATATGGGGCTTGCCTTTGCCAAATGGCTGCGCAAAGAGGTTTTCTACAGGAAACTGGTTACGCCGCTTGGGCTTGCTTTGCTCGTACTGGTAGCATTGGCAAGCGGCTACCTGGCTGCCCAGGGTTTATTCTTTATTCCACTTGCGCTTGGAGTTGCTTTAATTGGCGCCACCATCGTTTACGTCTGCATCTTTAACCCAATGCAGGGATTTTTTCTTACAACCGTGATTGCATTTTTTATTTTTTACCCCGGGCATTTAGTTGGGAAAGACCTGCCCATTGCCTCATCTGTTGACCTGCTGATCGCATTTTTATTTTTGGGTTCAATGCTCAGCAAGAAGTCAAGGGATGTAAAACCTGGTAATTTATTTCTTACACCGGTTTCCATCATTCTCATGCTGAATGTTATGATGTTCCTGCTTGAAGGATTCAACCCCTATGTTCCCAATATTTCGGGCTGGACCACACCTGTAAGGCGTTTATTGGTACTGGTAATGGTATATGTAGTGGCCTACAGGATGATTGACAGATTTTGGAAATTTAAAAAATTCATCAAATTATGGATACTGCTCGGCACATTGGCCGGGCTTTATGCCATTTACCAGCAATATTTTGGATACCTGCCCGGTGAAATGAGGTATATTATGAGCCAGCCCGGTGTTTTTAACCTGTTGTTCCAGGGCGGGCAATTAAGAAAATTCTCCTTTTTTGCTGATGTTGTTACATTTGGCATATTCAGTGGTTCTATGGGCGTGGTTACACTTATACTTGGCATTAACGAACCCAATGCAAGAAAAAGGAATATTTTGCTGGTCATCACCGTGATCCTCATGCTGGGTATGGCATATTCGGGTACCCGTACCACCAATATAATTTTGCCGGCGGGGATCGCTTTATATGGTTTTATTACTATTCAAAATAAAAAGACCCTGGTTGCCCTGTTTGGCTGTTTTCTCCTGTTTATGTTTGTGCTTTTTGCGCCTATTTACAGCAATCCTACACTAAACCGCATCCGCACCACGTTTGACAGTAAGGAAGAATCCCTGAATGTGAGGGAGGTGAACCGGCATTTCATACAACCATACCTTCACCATCACCCTTATGGGGCAGGCGTTTCCACTACCGGTGTGGAGGGAACTATATTTTACCCGGGGCATCCGCTGGCCGGCTTTCCTCCAGACAGCGGGTTGCTGAAGATTGGCCTGGAAATGGGCTGGATCGGCTTGTTGCTGCATATACTCCTGAATTCGATCATACTGTACCAGGGGATCTATTATTACTTCAGGATGCGGAATAAGGAGCTGAAGAAATTTATGGTAATGATCCTTTGCGGACTTTTTCCATACATGGTATGCCAGTTTTCGCAAAATGCCATCGGGCAACTGCCTTCTGCTCTTTGGGTTTATTCCTGTATGGCACTTATAAAAAGACTGAAGGAATTTGATGAAGAAGGAATAATTTTGGATGAGGAAAAAACTGTTGAAAAAAGACATTTTACACTCTGGTTTAAATAATGCTACAAAAGATAAACACATGAAAAAGATTATTTTTTTAATGACTGTATTGATTGCGGCGCTCAGCTGGGCAAATGCGCAACGTATTCAACAGGTGCCCGACAGTATCCGGCGGAAGTATAAGGTTATGCAGCAGGAAGAGATGGAAGCACGCCAGGAGCCGGCAAAAAAGCAGGCCGCTGCCAAAGTACTTGACTTTTCAAAATATGAAAATGATTCACTGCTAAGGCTCAAGCTCATAGAACTTGCATTAAAATACAACCCGGAAATGGGTGTGTCAGACGCCAACATAGATATGGCCAATGCACAACTCCGGTATGCTAAAAGATCATGGCTCAATTCCATTACGGCCGGGTCTAACGTAAACGAATTTGTGATACAAAATTCACCTGCAGCCAGCTTCTTTCCTAAATACAATGTGGGTGTAAGTATTCCTTTTGATATCTTTTCGAGGCTCAGAAAGGAAAAAGCAGTTGCTAACGGAAATATTGAAGCCAATACCTACATGAAGCAGACAAAGAGCAATATGATAAAAGAGGAAGTGCAGATCCGGTACGAAAATTATAAAGAAATGAAAGAGCTCCTGTATCTTCAGCAGGAGTCGCTTGAATATGATGTAACAGCCAATGAAGCTGCTAAAAAAGCTTATGCCGATGGCGAAATAAAGCTCGAAGATATGAACAAGGCCTACCAGGTTTACCTGGCAGAAAAAGCAAAACTTGTTTCACGGAAAAGAAATTACAATGCAGCCAGGATTGCACTGGAAGAATATATCGGTATGCGCATATTGGACAGCCAGTAAGAAAAGATAATATGGAGAAGCCCGCTCTGCAGCGGGCTTTTTTATTTATTGGGGTATAACTGTTTCAGTACACTGCCGAGTTCATTGAGCACAAATTTTTGACCGTTTGCACTCAGGTGCCCGTGATCAATAAAATTATTGTAATCATCATTTTCGGCTTTGTATTTTTCGTCATTCAGGTTCAGCAATACGTCCTGGTCATTGAATAATTTTCCGATCTCTTTTTCAAAATCAAGATAAGCCGCTTTGTCTACTTCATACAATTTGTAAGGTACCGGGCTGTAATAGCCGATCACTTTAATGTTGTTACTGCGCAGTCTTTTTAAAATGTAATCGAGCTCCCGGTATGCCACGGTATCAATGGAAATGGTATCTTTTATTTTTAATGCGGCCCTTTTTTCAATGGTATCCCTGGCATGAAGGTTCTTCATTTCAAGCTCAAAATTATTCCAGCCTGCCGTATTGTAAACATTTGCTGCATACCGGCCCGGCGCCCAGTTGTATTTTCTTACTGCGTACAGTAAATATGTTTTAAGCAGGTTGGTGGAACCCAGCGCCCCGTAATATTCTTTGGGGTCTATATTGGCGCTTTTGCGGCCATGATCTTTTGTAAGATAACGCCCCAGGCAAATGATGGCAAATTTCATATGGCCCTTGTCGATGATATTATCCACCAGGTAATTCATTTCCGTTACATTGATGCCCATGATGCTGGCATTGTAGATCTTAAATTCCTTTATTTGTTCGGGGTTAAGGTTGGCCGAAAGGGAAGGCCCCGCAATGAACCCTTCATAATTTTCGGGAATATAGCGCATCGAAAAAAGATACTTGGAGGTACGTTCATTGATATACACTTTTCTTTCTTTTTTGCCCCTGAAAAGCCCGTAGATGTCAATATAATAGTTGATGCCCGCCAGTAATGCGGCCAGTAAAACTGTTATGATGGTATAAGTATATAAAAATTTCCTGCTGTTCATGTATTAAAAATCAAAGTATAAGAAATCATTTGCGGTGATGGAATTCAAATACATCAGACCCATAATGGTCAATATGATCATATATACCAGGTGCCTGCGGTCGAGTTTAAATTCCTGTACGAGCTGGTATGGGTTTTTTCTGAATAATAAAAAGATGCCAAGTAATAATACAGGTACCAGGTAAATATCCGTCAAAACATTGGAGCCTGTATAAGTTATGCCATTAATACCCACCATACTTTTAAGTACGGCATGGGCATCTTTTATTGTGGTGGCCCTGAAATACACCCAGGCAAAGTTTACAAACAGAAAAGTGATAATGATGCCAAGCGTATTACTCATTTTTATACCTGTTCTTTGCCAGAGCCGGTGTACCACCAGCGCTAGGCCATGGAGCAATCCCCAAATTACAAAGGTCCAGTTTGCACCATGCCAAATGCCGCCAATTACAAATGTGATCACCAGGTTCCGCAGCATATTGAATTCGCCGTTCCGGTTTCCGCCTAATGGTATATAAATATATTCCCGCAGAAAATTACCAAGCGTAATATGCCACCTGCGCCAAAAATCCTGGATATTGGCCGATTTATATGGCGAATTAAAATTGAGCGGCAGTTCAATATTGAACATCATGGCAGCGCCAATGGCCATATCTGAATAGCCGCTGAAATCAAAGTACAATTGTATACCGTACGAGAGCGATGTGATCCAGCTGTCGGTAAATGAAAGATTTGCGGCATTACCGTACCCCGCATTGGCCAAAATAGCAAAGCTGTCGGCAATGGCTATCTTTTTTATAAGGCCCATCAAAAACTGGTAAAGCCCCCTGGTGAAATTATCGAAATTGAAAAGCTTTTTGCTTTCAGTTTCAAACTGCGGTACTATTTTTTTGTGGTGTACGATGGGGCCTGCGATCAGCTGCGGAAAAAATGCCACAAACAGCGAGAAATCTAAAAAATCGTAGCCTTTGGTTTCTCCTTTATAACTGTCTGTTATGTACGCAAACTTCTGGAAGGTAAAAAAGCTGATGGCAAGGGGCAGGGCTATTTTATCAATAATGAGTTCGTGGCCCTGGGGTAATAATAAATTAAAATTATCTACCAAAAAATTGGCATACTTGTAATACAACAACACCGAAAGGTTCACCATCAGGCAAGCGATGTAAAATATCTTTCGCCACCTTGGGTTTTCTACATAGTTCAGTTTTTGCCCTGCAAAATAATTAAAGAGCATCGAGGCCATCAGCAGAATGAGGTAGATGGGCTTCCACCAGGCGTAAAAAAACAGGGAGCAGCATAAAAGCCAAAGTTTACCCGTTCTGTCTAATTTATACTTGTTCAGCAGAAAATAGCCAATCAACGTAATGGGTAAAAATGCCCCTAAAAATTCAAGTGAGTTAAACAGCATGGCTCAGTTTGATTGCCGGGTTTTGGGTTTGTAAACAGTATTTTGACTGAAAAGATCCTTTTTTTGCGGCTATTCTTATTAATAACCGGTAAGCCGGGCCCGTTTGCATTACAAAAAACGGTTTTATTTATTAAAAATTGCCTTAAGGCAACAGCTTTAAACAGGCTGCAAAATATAAAAAAATCCCCGCTAAAACTGGTAGCGGGGAAGTTTTCTTTAGGTGTATAAATAACTTATAATGCGATTTGTTTTTCTGTCATCATCTTGCGCAGGTTTATTAAACCATACCTCATACGGCCAAGGGCTGTATTGATGCTGCAGTTTGTCAGTTGAGAAATTTCTTTAAAGCTGAGATCGGCATAATGGCGGAGGATGATCACTTCACGCTGGTCTTCGGGCAGCATATCGATCATTTTCCTTACTTTATCGTGGCTTTGACCGTTCATCATACGCTGGTCGGCACCGGCTTCAGAAAAATTGATGGATTCAAAAATGTCGCGGTCATCGCTGGTTTTAATGGAAGGTGTACGCTTTACCTTGCGGAAATGGTCTACACAAAGGTTGTGTGCAATACGCATGGCCCAGGGTAAAAATTTTCCTTCATCTACATAGCGGCCACCTTTTAATGTGTCGATAATGCGGATAAATACATCCTGGAAAATGTCTTCTGCCAGGTATTTGTCTTTTACCAACAAATAAATGGACGTGTAAATCTTGTCTTTGTAGCGAACTACAAGGGTCGAAAGGGCATCGGCATCACCATTCATGTAGAGGTGTACCAATTGCTGGTCAGTCAGGTTTGTGAGGCATTTCATCTTTTACTGTTTTTAAAGTTGTTAGGACAATTTTATATTGCCAATAAAAGAGAATAATGCGAGAAAACGTTTAGAGAGCGTTTCACGGCTTTTCATCGTTTATTGGATATTGGACTGCTAAAATAGAGTGTATTTTCATTCTACAAAACATTTTTTGAAATATTTTTCAGTTTTAGGGCAATAAACGTACAAATCCTATAGTTTTTGAAACAATGCATCGGAACTTTACGATACCCGTTTGAGGAAAGCCACATGCAATGTTTTACTTTTGTGTTGAAACAGCAGATTATTAATTGGGTAAATGGTTAAATTGTTGCCGGTTAAATTGTTTTAAATGCAATTTTTAATACTTCCTGCAGCAGGATGTAGAAAAATCAATTTAACAATATATCAATTTAACTACACAACAATTTAAACTGGAAACTACAGGCGCATTAAAAAAACATGACAGAGCAAAAAGAAAAAACATATTCCTTTAATAAAACAGCCGCAAATAATATTGTGGTTAAAGGCGCCAGGCTTCATAACCTCAAAAATATTTCGGTAACCATTCCGCGTAATAAACTGGTGGTGGTAACAGGTGTTTCCGGTTCGGGCAAATCTTCGCTTACGATCGACACCCTGTTTGCAGAAGGCCAGCGCCGCTATGCCGAAAGCCTGAGCGCTTATGCAAGGCAGTTTATGCAGCGCATGAACAAACCCGATGTGGATTATATCAAAGGACTTTGCCCTGCCATTGCCATTGAACAGAAAGTGATCACACGCACGCCCCGCAGTACCGTGGGGAGCATGACAGAAATTTACGACTACCTGCGTCTTCTGTACGCACGGGTGGGCAAAACCATTTCTCCCGTAAGCGGCAGAGAGGTAAAAAAAGACGATGTGCCCGATGTGCTTAAGGCCATCAATGAAACAAAAGAAGGAGATAAGATATTGTTACTGGCTGTTTTTAAAAGCCATGCCAACCGCGATGCAAAGGAGGAGATGAATATTTTACTGCAAAAGGGTTTTGCCAGGCTTTACGTTAATGGTGAAGTGCAAAAAATTGAAGACATTCTTGAAAAAACTGATAAGGAGATAAAACTTCTTTTTACTGGTAAAACTTCCAAAACTCCCGGGACCGGCGATGCTTTTATATTGATTGACCGCCTCATTAAAAAGGAGTTTGAGGAAGATGACCTGCATCGTATTGCCGACAGTGCCGGCACGGCTTTTTACGAAGGCGATGGAACCATGCTGCTGCAGGTAAATGATAAAAAAGCCGTGAGCTTCAGCAATAAATTCGAACTGGATGGCATGCGCTTTGAAGAACCGGTGCCCAATCTTTTTTCATTTAATAATCCTTATGGTGCCTGCCCTGTTTGCGAAGGCTTTTCACTGGTACTCGGGCTCGATCCCGACCTGATCATTCCCGATAAAAGATTAAGCGTGTACGAAGGCGCCGTAGCACCCTGGAAAGGAGAAAAGCTGGGCGAATGGAAAAATGCATTTGTAAAGGCAGCTAAGAAATTCGATTTCCCGGTTCACAAACCGGTGATGGATTTAAGCCCCGAACAGTTAAAAGAACTTTGGGAAGGCAATGCACATGCAAATGGCATCAACGATTTTTTTAAAGAAGTGGAGCAAAATTTATATAAGGTTCAATACAGGGTTTTGCTGAGCCGCTACCGTGGCCGTACCACCTGCACCGAATGTGGCGGCTACCGCCTGCGTAAGGAAGCGCTCTATGTAAAAGTAGGCGGCATGCATATAGGCCAGCTCTGCGAAATGCCCGTGAAAGACCTGCAAACCTGGTTCGGCCAATTAAAGCTCAGCAAATTTGATGAGCAGGTGGCAAAGCGGGTGCTGATTGAGATACATCACCGTATGAAAACATTGATGGATGTTGGCCTTTGTTATTTAACGCTCAACCGCCTTGCCAACAGCCTCAGCGGCGGCGAAAGCCAGCGCATACAACTAACCAGGAGCCTGGGCAGCAACCTTACCAATTCTTTATACATTCTCGATGAACCTTCTATTGGCCTGCACAGCCGCGATACGGAACGTTTGATAAAAGTATTGAAAGAGCTGCGTGATATTGGCAACACCGTTATTGTAGTGGAACATGATGAGCTGATGATGCGGCAGGCAGATCATATCATTGATATGGGGCCGCTTGCCAGTCATTTGGGAGGAGAAGTGGTGGCCGAGGGCGATTACGATACTATTGTTAAGAACAAAGAAAGCCTTACCGGAAAATATTTAAGCGGGCAATTAAAAATAGAGCCGCCAAAGATTGTGCGCAAATGGATGAGGCATGTAACAGTGGAAGCTGCAAGACAAAATAACCTGAAAGATATTACGGTAAAATTTCCGTTGAATGTGATCTGTGCGGTGAGCGGCGTAAGCGGAAGCGGCAAGACCACGCTGGTAAAGCAGGTGCTGTACCCAGCCTTGCAAAAAATAAAAGGCGAGGGAACCGACCGGCCGGGCCTGCATAAAAATATCAGCGGCGATGTGGATTATATCAGCCAGGTTGAAATGGTGGACCAGAACCCCATTGGCAAGAGCAGCCGCAGCAATCCTGTTACTTATATAAAAGCGTATGATGAAATAAGAGATCTTTTTGCACGGCAGCCGCTGAGTAAGATGCGTGGCTTTTTACCAAAACATTTTTCTTTTAACGTGGATGGAGGCCGCTGCGATGCCTGCAAGGGTGAGGGAGAACAGGTGGTGGAAATGCAGTTTTTGGCCGATGTGCATTTGGTTTGCGATGTGTGCAATGGAAAACGGTTTAAAGAAGAAGTGCTGGAAGTGCGTTACCGCCAAAAAAATATTCACGATGTGCTGGAGATGAGCGTGGATGAGGCCATTGCATTTTTTGCTTCTAACGAAAAAGGAAACGAAGGAACCCATATTGGCATGGATGTGGCCAAAAAAATTCAGCCGCTCAGCGATGTGGGACTGGGTTATGTAAAACTGGGCCAGTCGTCTGACACACTTAGCGGTGGCGAAGCGCAGCGGGTAAAGCTTGCCTCATTTTTGGGTAAGGGAAAATCGCAGGGCAGTATACTTTTTATTTTTGATGAACCCACTACGGGCCTGCATTTTCATGATATAAAAAAACTGCTGGCATCCTTTAATGCCCTGGTGGAGCAGGGTCACAGCATTATTGTAATAGAACACAATACCGATGTAATTAAAAGCTGCGACTGGCTGATAGACCTTGGCCCCGAGGCCGGCGATGGCGGCGGCAGTTTGGTTTTTGAAGGCAAGCCCATGGATGTAAAAAAAGTGAAGGGGAGCTGGACGGGGAGTTTTTTATAGAAAATAGTGTGGTTGATTAATTTATGGGATTCAGCGCTGCAATCCAAACCAGAATGCTATTTGGAGGTGAAGATTAATGCAGCTCTGTGTCTTGACTTCTTAAATTTATGCTATTAAAATAATGTTTTATATTTAGGGGGAAAGAAAATAATGAAATATTTCAAATTTTTTCCCAGCAAACAGTTGGAACCGTTTATTGAATGTTATTTTATATGGCAATCTGATAGCGGTCCCGTGAAGGACTTCGTTGTTGAGTCTCCACCCAACGGTTTTTGTTCCATTGTTTTTAACTGTGGGGATAATTATTATTTGCATAATAAAAAATATGAAAAGCTACTGGTGCCTTCCAGTTTTATATCCGGCCAGGCTATTTACAGTTATAAGCTTTTTTTAAACGGGCATATTTCTATGGCAGGTATCGTTTTTAAACCTGCAGGGCTTGCATCTCTTTTCGATCTTCCGGTTTATGAATTTACAGAAGAACGGATTGCTCTTGGTAATATATTCAGGGAATCAATTGTTAGTGAAACAGCAGGTTCATTAAAGCAGGTGCTAGCGCCTGCGGAAAAAGCAAAACACCTCGAAGCGTTTGTATTGAAAATGATAGAAAATAAATTGCCTTCTCCCGATGCCATTGATGAAGCTGCCAATAAAATTGTAGAAAAAAACGGACTCTTACACGTAAGTGAACTAATTGAACAGGCATACATGAGCCGCCGCAATTTTGAACGTAAATTTTTTAAAAAAGTAGGGCTCAGCCCTAAATATTATGCCCGTATCCGCCGCATGAGTTATATAGGAAACCTCATTGCGGGCAAAACAAAAGTTGACTGGCCCTCTGTGTTTCATAATTGTGAATATTACGACCAGTCGCATTTTATTAAAGATTTTATAGAATTTACCGGCCGTACACCCCAGCAGTACTTTGAAGAAAACAGGGAATTGTCCAGGTATGTAGAAAAGCCGGTGGGAAGGCCACTCGATTAAATTGCCGCATTTTTACAATGGTTTTGCCGCAGTTTTACAATGCATTTATTAATTCAGGAAGTAGCTTTGCTTATCAATATTTCTTCAACTGTAAAAATTAATGCCATGTCAGTAATAACCGAACAAAAAGTGCTTAGTCTTAAAAACGCCTGTGTGGAATTTATGTTTGCATACCAGCAACGGAATGTGGAAAAAATGCTCAGCTTCTGCGATGCCGAAGGCACCGTTTATTTTGAACCGCTTGGGGAAGGCGGACGTGGGAAAATTTATGAACTTGGCAAGGCGATCTGGTCTGGTTTGATAGACAGCTTCCCCAATATTGATAATACGTTAGACGCAGCTGTGGCTACCGGCGAAAACATGGTAAGGTGCCAGGTAGTGATCCGCGGCCAACAATCAAAAGATTTTGCCGATATAACGAATAAAGGACTGACTTTCGACAGCGACCATATATTCATTTTCCGGCTTAATCCCAGCAATAAAATTGAGCATATCCATATTAACTGGAACCACGCCGATTTTAAGAAACAATTAGGGGCTTCTTTCTTATAATTTAACTCATATCTCTTTTCCTGATATTTAAATAAGCTGTTCCGCTGCTTTAAAGTACCTGTATTGCCCATAGGGAAGAGGTTTTTCTTACATGGAATAAATATTTGCTCAACGCATATTATAAAATAACTGGTTCACTAAACAGCTGGCAACCGTAATCATACAGTTGAAACGGCTTTTTTAAAATATCAAAATGATTTTACCTGGTATGAAAAATTCTATACTTCTATTATCCTTCATATTAGCCCTTTTAGGCTGTAGTTCAGGATTCAAAGCTAATGAGGAATCTCACACAGAAACTACTTTAGGTACAGATTATGAAAAGGCTGAAATGAATGCCATTCTTAAAGTGATCGAAGAAGAAACGGATTGTTTTTTTAAACGGGATTACGAATGCTGGAAAATTCATTTTGTGCAGGAAGACTATTCATTTCAGGCATGGAATAATGAAGATGGGACCGTTGATACGAAGTGCGGATGGCAAAAAATTGATAGCAGCGTTAAGGCATACCTTTCCATAAAAGATGGAAAACGGGTCCATACAGAAGCTTCTGATAAAATTAATGATAATACGGGCGCCCATCCTGTGGTGATACGTAAAAACATGATAGTTAAATTTTTCAGCAAAGAGCTGGCGTACCTCATGTGGGACCAGTATAACAGCGATTCCACAGGCGCAAGTTTTATTAAGAGCAAAGATTGCAGAATGATGCAAAAAATTAGTGGCCGCTGGAAAATAGCTAACGTAAGCTCATTCTGGGATTATCGCACCAGGTATAGCGATCCTTCTAATTTATAATTATGGTTTTATGTTTAGCCACTTCTTGCCATAAAGATTGCTGCATTTGCTGCTGCAGGTTCACCAAAGCAACCGGTATAACTCTCAACTGAAATTTTTAAATCTGCCGTCATGATACAAAGCGCTGTATTTAAAGCCGTACTTACCGGATCGTTGTTTCTTTTTCTATCGTTATCAGGGTCATTGGCTGCAATCCGATACGTTAAACCAGGCAGTGCAGGCACGGCTCCATATACAAGCTGGGCCACAGCCAGCAATGATTTGCAGGCGGTGATCAATCAATGCCTGGCTGGCGATGAAATATGGATCGCCGCTGGTACCTACAAACCAAACCGCCGGGCAGATGCCGTTACCGTAATTACCGCCACCGACCGCAACAATGCATTTGTACTTAAAAACAATGTAAAAATTTATGGTGGGTTTACAGGAACCGAAACGCTGGTAACGCAGCGCAGCCTGGTAAATGTTGTGTTGCTTAGTGGCGACATTGGCACAGTGGGCACGGTTACAGATAATTGCTATCATGTAGTCATCAGTGCCGGACTAACGGGTGCCAATACATTACTCGATGGTATTAGAATTACCGCCGGTAACGCCAATGCAGCAATCATTACCCCAAACATTACCGTTAATACTTTCACGGTTTCCCCAAGAAACGGAGGCGGGGTTTATAAAACAAATGCAATAACAGATTTTGTCAATTGCCACTTTCAGCAAAACAACGCTTCAGGTGTTGGCGGTGCGTTGTACGAAAACACTTCCAGTTCGGCTACAGGCTATTTTAAATGTATCATCAGCAATAATTCCAGTAGTTCAAACGGTGGCGGTGCATTTCTTTTTTCATCTTCATCAATTTTTGACAGTTGCACGGTATCAACAAACAGCGCAGTTGGTGATGCTGGTGGATTTTATACAAACGGAACAGGGTCTGTTCAATATAAAAATGGAACGATAATTAGTAATGATGCCGGAGGTAACGGAGGGGGAGTAGCCAACCTTTCTACCGGAACAGTTACCATCAGCTCTACCCGAATTTCCGGAAACGACGCCGGATCAACCGGTGGAGCTGTTTACAGCCTTAACGCAACCACATTAGTTTGGAATTGCCTGCTCAGCGGCAATGAAGCCAATGGAGGCGGCGCGCTATGGAATGCCAGTTCTGCCGGCGAAATCATCAATTGTACCATTTCGGGAAATAATTCTTTGGCGCAGGGCGGCGCTATCGGAAACGGTTTTTCTAACCCTATAATACGCAATTCTATCATTTATAATAATAGCGCTGTTCCAGGCGCTACAAATTCAATGTTCAATTCCGGCTCTTTTCCGGTTGTGGAGTTCTGCATTGTTGAGGGTGGTTATGCGGGCATTGGCAATTTAGCGGCAAACCCGCTTTTTGTCAGTTCTGTTTCGCCTGCATTTGCGCCTACAAGCTCTGGCAATTATCAATTGCAAAAATGCAGTCCTGCTATAAATGCCGGCAATAATAGTTGGGTCCCTGCCGGAATTTTTAGCGATCTGCTTAATGGTGACCGGTTTGCTCTTTCAACCGTAGACATGGGCGCTTATGAGTATAACGTACCATATGCAGTTCCGGACCTTTCGGGAATCGTATATGTTGATTCGGCTAAAAATGGCAATGGCAGCAGTTGGGCCAATGCCGTAAAAGAACTCTCCGATGCATTGATTGCCGCCCGTTTCAACACTGGCATTACTCAAATTTGGGTTGCTAAAGGTACTTACCGGCCAGTTTATGCTTCAACCTACGCTTGCTCAAATATGAATTCGGCAAATACATTCAGGTTGGTGAACAACGTAAAACTTTATGGTAGTTTTACCAATGGCGAAACGGATACTTTGCAAAGGAATTTTACCGCCAACAGCAGTATTCTTAGTGGAAATATTGGCGATGAGGCAAACAGCATTGATAATTGCAATAATGTGATAATGATCGAGAATATCGTTTCTGCCCATATAGACGGCTTTTCGATCAGTAATGCCAGCGGCCATATTGGTGGAGGACTATTAAACAGTAATTCATTCGCAAAAATAAAAAACTGTCGTTTCCTCAATAATTTTGTTACGGCTGTAGGCGGGGCTATTGCTATGACAAATTCGGGCGGCATTGAACTAAGTGATTGCTTTTTTCAAAATAATACTGCAAATGGCCTGGGAGGAGGAGGGATTTATGGAAATCCAGGATGTACGCTAACTGCAACTTCATCTGTTTTTCTGAACAATTATAGCGAAAACGGTGCGGCAATTCATATCACCGATGCAAGTGGATTGTCGGTTATAAAAAATTGTAAATTCTCCGGTAATGAAGCACAAAATTTAGGCGGGGCGCTTTGCAGCCACAATCGTATAACGGTAATAAACTCCCTGTTTTCTGGCAATAAGAGTTCGCAGGGTGGGGCTATGCATTTATCTTCGGGCAGCAGTTATGCAATCACTGGTTGTACTATTGCCGGTAACCTGGCCCTCAATAGCGGATCTGCTATTTTTGGTGATGGGGCGCAGCCATCAATAGATAATAGTATTGTTTACAACAATGCAGGCGGCGCATTATTTTCAGCGCCTCCTCCGGTAATTGGTTATAGCAATATACAGGGTGGGTATGCCGGTACCGCAAATATTTCTGCCGACCCGCAATTTGTTAATCCCTTAGCAGCGGCTGCGGCGCCTACCATTTCAGGGGATTATCATCTTCAAAAATGCAGTCCGGCGATTAATGCAGGCAGCAATGCAGCCGTACCTGCCGGTATCACCAAAGACCTCGACAGCCTTAACCGTATCCACCTTGGTATTGTAGACATGGGCGCTTATGAAAAATTCCTGGCAAAACCCAATGCCAGCGGAATAGTTTATGTGGATAGCTCAAATACGTTGATAGTGGGGGATGGCAGCAGTTGGGCTCAAGCAGTAACTGAACTGGCCGATGCGATGAAGGAAGCTAAAACCAATACAGCAATAAACGAAATATGGGTGGCTAAAGGCACTTACAAACCAATTTATAATGCTGCTGATACCTATTTGAATTCTATTTGCCATAGTACGGACAGGGATGCTTCTTTTGTATTGGTACCAGACGTAAAATTGTATGGTGGTTTTGCAGGCGGGGAAACAAGTTTGGCTCAAAGAAATATCAATGCAAACCCGGTAAGCCTTTCCGGGGATATTGGTATTATTAATAATGACACAGATAATGCGTATAATGTTGTGATTGGCGCAGGAGACCTGGCAGATTGTGTTGTAGATGGTTTTAGTGTGGAGTATGGCAAATGTGCTGATGATAATGTATCCAGTAAAACTGTTAATGGCGAAATCATTGGCAAAGGAAATGGAGCAGGAATTTATCTGAACAATGCGTCATTGGTTTTCCAGGATTGCGCAATCCGATTTAATAGTACAAATTCTTCCGGAGGAGGTCTTTATTCAGAACAAAACTCTTCCCCCGTTTTCAGAAATTGTTCAATTTCCGGTAACAAAGCAGCACGTGGCGGCGGAGCTTATATTAATCAACAGTCAATGCCTTCATTTTATAATTGTAAGATAACCGGTAATGTTACCAATTTTACAGGCAGTCATGCGGCTGGTTTAACTTTTTCGGCAAACTCCGGTGGCGCTATTAAAAATTGCACTATTGCAGGAAATTATTCCTATTCAAGCAACGCCGGTATTTATACGCTAAGCCCGCTTTATGTCACTAATAGTATTATACTTGGTTATAGGTCAATTCCAGCAGGTATATCCTCCGTTTCATTCTGCTGTATTTACCCCGGTGGACATTCCGGATTGGGTAATATAGACCTTGATCCCCGCTTTTTATTTCTTCCGTCCCCAGTTATTCCCCCATTTCCAACTATAAGTGGCGACTACCGCCTGCAACCCTGCAGCCCGGCTATCAATGCCGGCAATAATGATTCTATCCCTGTGGGTATTACCATAGACCTCGATAGCCTTAACCGTATTATGTTTGGCACCGTAGACATGGGCGCTTATGAAAAGCAGGATGTTGATTTAGCCAATACAACATGGAAAGGGGTAAATAACAATTGGAACGATAAAATAAACTGGTGCGGCGGATACATACCCGTAGATACCACCAATGTTACTGTGCCATTAACTGTTAATCAGCCCGTCATTGTTGCAGGTTTTTCAAATGAAGTAAAAAATATTTTGTTGGCAAACAGCACCAGCATGTCTATTGCTTCCACCGGTAGTTTTACAATCAATGGAAAATATACCAACCTTGGAGCCAGCATCAGCAATAATGGTACATGGAAAATGAGTGGCGATTCTGCTGCACAGCAATTGCCCGGTGGAGGAACCGTAAACGCCATGCATAATCTTACAATCGACAACAGTGCAGGTTTACAACTAAACAAGAGTTTTCAAATAACCGGTACGCTCACACCCCTCCGCGGAATGGTTAATATCAACAATGCTGTCATCACGCTCAATTCAGATGCAGTGTCAACGGCAAGGGTAGACTCGTTGCGCAGCGCTACCGGTTTTACATATTCCAACGGCGGAAAATTCAGCATTGAACGGTATTTAAGCGCCAAGCGTGCCTGGCGTTTTTTAACAGCACCGGTAAAAGGGTCCAGTAATTTAACCATCAGCAATGCCTGGCAGGAAAGTACAAGTAACAGTACATTAATTTCAGCCAATAACCCTTACCCGGGTTTTGGAACCACTATCACAAAAAGCACGGTGTACAATGCAACGAACGGATTTGATGTTGGCGTAAGCAATATACCCAGTTTAAAATATTTTTCCGGCGGCGGATGGAACGGATTCCCTTCTTCCACGACCGGAACAACTACAGGCGCAAACAATGGTCTCATCACCGACCAGCAGGGGTACATGCTTTTCTTTCGTGGAAGCCGCCAAACGCTGGTGGGCATCAGCAGCCCGGTTACGGAATCTACACTCCGGCCTTCCGGCGAAATAAAAACCGGAAATCAAACCGTTGTTTGTAATGGGTGGACGGTGATAGGAAACCCTTACCCTTCCTCCATCAATTTTCACCAATTGGTACTGGACAACCCGGGACTGCCTGATGCATTTTATGTTTGGGACCCAAATCTTGCCGGTGCATACAATGTGGGTGGATGGATAACGTATGGTGCATACAATAATTTATCCGGAACTTATACTATCACCCCAATACTGCCTGGCAGTTCTGCAGCCAGCAATACCGGAGATATACCTTCAGGTTCAGCCTTTATGATTAACTACTATGGTACGATAACGATCAAAGAAAATCATAAGTCTTCGGGCTTAAATAATGCCTTGATGCGGGAGGAAAGACAACTGCGTTTGCAATTATATGCTGTTGGAAGTAATGGATCAACATCGCTTGTTGATGCAGTGGTTATCTGTTTTTCAGGTCGATTTAAGAGCCGGAACAATTCAGTTCCAAAAAATACCAACTTTACCGAAAATTTTTCAATTGCAGATAACGGGCAACAACTGGCTATTCAAACACGGGCATTGCCAGAACGGAATGATACCATATATTTAAGTACCTCGCAAATGCGCCAACAGAATTATGAATTCAGGATTAAGGCATCGGAAATGCAATTTGCTGAGGGGAAACAAATGTACCTCGAAGATCGGTTTACCAGAAAATATGCTTCCCTTTCGCTAACGGATACAACTTTTTACCGTTTTGCTGTTACGGCGGATCCTGCAAGCGCTGCTGCCAACAGGTTTCGGATCATACTCAGGAAGCCAGGAACTATTAGTGGACAGTCGGCAGAAACCGCAAAACCAGTTTCTGTATCCACTTATAAAAATAAACGGGCTAATAATTTGTTTATTTACCCTAATCCGGTTTTAGGAAAAAACCTGCAGTTGCACCTTGAGGGAGTTCTGCCCGGAAAATATGGAGCACGTATTTTCAGTAGTGATGGCAAGTTGCTTTTAATTCAAACCTGGCAGCAGCAATTTACAGATGGCATAAAGACATTTTCATTAAAGAAATTAATACCTGGCCATTACAAACTCGAAATAGAAATGCCGGATAAAAGCAGGAAAACCATATCAGTAGAAATGGAATAAGAGAGCGGCAGATAAGAGAGCCGTTTTGTAATTATAATTTCATTAAAAAATCTTTGAGTTCCTCATATTCGCCATCCATCCATATTGCCTTTTTTTCTTTTTTAACCTGTGTTTTCACCGAATCGGGCAGGGGAATTACAGCGCCAATCAACGGCTCCACCACATCAAAAAATTTAACCGGATGCGCCGTTTCTAACAGAATGCCTGTGTCGCTTTGATGATCCTGCAAATATTTTTCCAGTGCAACATAAGCCACGGCGCCATGCGGATCGAGCAGATAACCCTTTTTTTGGTAAACAGTTTTGATCGTTTGCCGGGTTTCCTCATCGCTGATGCTGCAGGCAGATAGCTTTTGCTTCAATGCCGTATTGTTATGGCCAAAAATTTCGAGTATGCGTACAAAATTGCTGGGATTGCCTACGTCCATTGCGTTGGAAATGGTGCCTATTGCTTTTTTGGGTTCGTACACAGCTGTTTGTAAAAACTGCGGTACCACATCATTGGCGTTACAGGCAGCAATAAAATGTTTTACCGGAAGCCCCGATGCCTGTGCCAGCATGCCGGCACAAATATTTCCAAAATTTCCGCTGGGTACGCAAAAAACAGGCCCTAAAGCAGTATCAGTTTTTATAGCCGGCGGCTGTTTATGAACTCCGGCAAACTGTTTATATCCAAAAAAATAATAAAACTGTTGCGGCAGCCATCTTGCCACGTTTATTGAATTGGCTGATGTGAGAAAGATATTTTTGAAAGAACTTGTTTCTGCAAAAGCCTGCTTAACCATTTGCTGGCAATCATCGAAGCTTCCGTTTACTTCCAGCGCATGAATATTGTTACCCAGCGTGGTCAGTTGTTTTTCCTGTACGCTGCTCACTTTGCCGGATGGGTAGAGGATCACCACTTCTACATTGGGCACATTATAAAAACCATGGGCCACCGCGCCGCCTGTATCGCCGCTGGTGGCTACCAGTACTACGATCTTTTTTTCAATATCATTCGAAAAATAACCCAGGCAGCGGCTCATAAAACGGGCGCCCACATCTTTAAAGGCCAGGGTGGGGCCATGAAACAATTCGAGTGAAAAAATATTTTCATTAACGGGCAGCAGCGGAATGGAAAAATCAATTGTTTCTTCCACTATCTTTTTTAATGCGGCATCCTCCATTTCATTTCCAATATATGGTTTTATTACTTCGTAGGCAATGGCTGCATTGCTGTAATTTTCAATATTGTCAATGAGTTTCCTGCTAACCTGTGGTATGCACTCAGGAAAATACAAACCTTTATCGGGGGCCTGCCCGTATATGGCGGCTTCTTTAAATGCAGCTACGGGCGACTGGTGGTTGGTACTGTAATAGTTCAATGATGGGTGGTTAATTGTTGAATACTTAAATTGTTATATTGTTCAATTATTTATTTGGATTCCTTTTTTTACTGTTGAAATCTCTGAGGCCTATGAAACAATTGTAACGCCTTTGCTGTTCACCTGTGTAACATAAGTATGATACGCAAGCCCAATTTTGTTGTATACTTCTTTCATAATTGTTTCGGCTGCTATTGCAGTGTTTTCATCTTTACTCAGCATAAATAAAGACGGGCCCGAACCGGAAATACCCCCGCCCAGGGCACCTGCTTCCCTGCTGCTTTTTTTAATTTCATCAAAACCGGGTATTAAAATGCTTCGTACCGGCTCTATGATCACGTCTTCGAGGCTGCGGCCAATGAGGTCATAATCCTGTTTTAATAAGCCGGTTACCAGCCCGGCAATATTGCCCCATTGTTTAATGGCATCCTTCAGTAAAACTTCTTTGCGCAGTATTTGCCTGGCATCCGATGTCTTTACTTCTATTTGAGGGTGCACTACGCTTACAAATAAAGGCGGGTGGTCAATGGGCACAATGTCGAGCGGAAAAATATTCCTGATAAGGGTAATGCCGCCGTAGATACAAGGCGCCACATTATCGGCATGCTTTACACCCGATGCCGCTTTTTCGCCATGCATGGCAAAGCCCACCAGTTGTTCTTTTGAAAAAATATTTCCCAGCAAGTGATTAGCCGCTACAGCCGCACCGGCTGCACTGGCAGCGCTGGAACCAAGTCCGCTGCCGGGTTTTATATTCTTTGTAATTAAAATTTCAAAGCCGATCTCTTCCTTAATTTCTTTGAGCATTTCAATCAGCGGGGCTCCTGCGGTATTTTCTGCCGGGTTCAATGGCAGGGGATATGCGTCTGCCGACCTGATGATGATCTCTCTTCTGTTGATGAGTGTTAATTCCATTTCATCGAAAGGGGCTTCAATACACATCCCAAGTATATCGAACCCGCATACCATATTGGCTACAGTAGCAGGGCATTTTACTTTAATGCTGCTTCCTGTTTTTATGTTATTTAGTGAATGCATTCTATGATTTTGCCGCTCTTAAAATATCTGCAAATACGCCCGATGCCGTTACATCTGCACCCGCCCCCGCCCCTTTTACCACCAATGGCTGTTCGGGATACCGGTTGGTATAAAATAACACAATATTGTCTTTGCCATACAAATGATAAAAATCGTGTTGCGGGTTAATATGCTGTAACCCCACAGCTGCTTTTTCTTCGTTGTAAGATGCAACAAATTTCAGTTTGGAGCCTGCTGCATTGGCATCATCGAGTATTTTTTTAAAATGTGCTTCGTGTTTTTTCATGCTGGTATAAAAATCTTCCACAGATCCCTGCATGCATTCATCGGGCATAAAGCTGTTGTTGCTGATATCATCCATTTCAATTTGCCTGCCTGCTTCACGTGCCAGTATCATGATCTTGCGCATTACATCTTTTCCGCCAAGGTCGAGCCGTGGGTCGGGTTCTGTATAGCCCTCGTCCTGCGCCTGCTTTACCACATCGGCAAATGGCCGGCTGCCATCATAATTATTAAAAACAAAGTTAAGGGTGCCGCTGAGTACCGCCTGCATTTTTTGAATCGTGTCGCCGCTTTTTACCAGGTCGTTCAGAGTGCCAATAATGGGCAGGCCGGCGCCCACATTTGTTTCAAACAAAAACGGGGCATTGTATTCGGTGGCAAGATTTTTTAGTTTCCTGTAATAATCATAACCCGAAGAGCAGGCCACTTTATTGCAGGCCACTACGGCTATTGATTTTTCGAGCAGCCGGTCGTACAATTCTGCTGCCGTATTGCTGGCGGTTACATCGGCAAATACCGAATTGCGCAGGTTTTTTTGTTTAATGGCCTCAATATACGCGTCGGTGTTTCCGGTAACTGCATTATTAAAAATAGTTTCCCGGTTTTCCAGTTCAATACCCTCCTCGTCTATCAGAAACTGTTTGCTGTTGGCAATGCCGGTCACCTTGAGCCTTATACGCAGTTTTTCACGCAGGTAGGGCTGCTGTTTTTTTATTTGAGCCAGCAGTTTGGAGCCTACATTTCCGATGCCTGCCAAAAACAGGTTTACTTCCTTGATCTCCTCTTCAAAAAACGCCTCATGAATAATATTGCTGGCTTTTTTTACATCAGCATTGTTGATAACGGTGGAAATATTTCGTTCGCTGCTTCCCTGCGATATGGCCCGGATATTTACACCGTTCCGTCCAAGCGCATGAAATAATTTTCCGCTGATACCGGTATGATTTTTCATGCGGTCGCCCACCAGGGCTACAATGGCCAGGCCGGTTTCCACAAAGAGCGGTTCCACTTTTTTAGCTTCAATTTCGTTTGCAAATGCTTCGTCAACGGTTTCTTTGGCAGCAGCTGCATCATCTTCGTTTATGCCTGCACAAATTGAATGCTCAGAGGAGCTTTGGGTAATGAGGATCACATTTATTTTTTTTGACGCAAGTGCTTCAAACAAACGCTTTGAGAACCCGGGGATGCCCACCATGCCGCTTCCCTCGAGGCTGATCAATGCAATTTTATTGATGCTGGAAATGCCGGTGACCGTACTGCCTGCTTGTGTTTGACTGTGCTGTTCGATAAGCGTTCCTGCATCTGCGGGTGCAAATGTATTTTTAACCCAAACCGGGATGCCTTTATCCATTACCGGTTGAATGGTGGGCGGGTAAATGATCTTAGCACCAAAATGCGAAAGTTCCATAGCTTCCTGGTAGCTGATCTGCGGAATTATTTTAGCATTTTGTACCAGTCTCGGGTCGGCTGTCATCATGCCCGAAACATCGGTCCATATTTCAAGCGATGAAGCGTTAACCGCTGCCGCATAAATAGCTGCCGTATAATCGGAACCGCCGCGGCCAAGTGTGGTGGCAATATGCTGTGCATTGGACGCAATAAACCCCGGGGCAATATAAAGTTTAGAGGGGTTTGCCTGCAGGTAATAATTGATCTTGTTATTGCTGCTGATAAGATCAACCTGTGCGTTTCCAAAATTAGAATTGGTAATGATCAGTTCCCTGGAATCGAGCCAGGTATTGTCAATACCCAGGGCATTCATGGCGGTGCTGATGATTTTCGAAGAAAGCAGTTCGCCATAACTCAGAATGCGGTCTTTGCTGCGTGCAGATAATTCTCTCAGCAAAAAAATCCCATTACAAATATCCTCAATTTCGTTGCATTGGGTCTTTACAAAACTGAGCACACTGCTTTGCCGGGCCAGGGGTACCAGTTCTTTTACGGTGTTGAGGTGCCGCAGCTCCGCATCCAGTAATTTTTGCTTATAGGCTTCGTCGCCGGTTGATGCCATTTCGCTGCAGTGCAGTAAAAGATCAGTGATGCCGCCCAGCGCCGAAACCACTACTATCGTGTTGCCCGTGGCAGCTTTTTGCTGTACAACGGCTATTACTTTTTTTATATTTTCTGCATTGGCAACCGAGCTGCCGCCAAATTTTAAAACCTGCATGTTCAAATTAATTTAAGATGGAGATAAATGTAACACTTCGAAAAGAAGAAAACAGCTTATTGCCCTGTGCTAATATGGAAAAGTACAACCCTTAGCGGGTTGTGGTAATGGTTGTAGCTGTAAAAGCTGCAACCAGGGGAGTGGTATATGTGTTGCGGATGCTCACTATTGCAATGATAGTGAAATAATTTTATAAATGGAAATTATTTTAGAACAGCTTTTTTGCAGTATTTTTTGATATCCATTACATTTTAACAGCCCTGAGCATTTCCACAAAATCATCTCCCTGTATCTTAAGAATATAACTTCCGGGCGCCAGTTCATTCATATCGATTGGCAGCCTGTTGATGCCAGGTTGTATTTGCGTACGATAGGTTTTGATCGTTTTGCCGGTTACATCCAGCACCTGTATCTCTACCTTTCCACTGTTAACTGCATCCAGTTCAAGCAGGGCCTTGTCTTTTATTGGGTTTGGAAAAAGCGAAATGCCCGTTGTGCCGGCATGAAGCAATTTTACTTCGCTTAATTTATAATTGCCGTTAAGTTCCATAATTTTTAACCGGTAAAAATTATTTCCTTTTAATACAGCCGCATCGGTAAAGCTGTATTGGTTAAGCCCCGTTGCATTTACTTCTCCAATGGGCCCAAACTGGGTCCCGTTGCTGCTGCGTTCAATAATGAATTTGCTGATATTTACTTCATTGGCGGTTTTCCACGAAAGCAAATGCTGCCGGCCTGCTTGCCTTGCTTCAAAACTTAATAAATTAAGTGGCAGTGGTGTACTGGGCCCCACGCCTGTGGCATAAGTTCCCCCAACCAAATTTGTAAGACCATCGAACTGTGCATATAAAATACCGTTGATGGTATTATTGGCTGTATTTGAATTAAAAATGGGATAGGAATTCAAAACAAAGTCTGGTGTAACATGTGCTGCATCGCCAACAAAAGATGGCGCATTCAACTGAAACCAACTGAAGGGTTCCAATGTGCCGGCGTTGGTGCTGGCAAATGTAGTGGCAGCATTTTCTACGGCTGTTTTATCTGCTGCATCATAAAAGAAACGGAGGTTTACCGGGCCCGTTAAAGGATTGCCTGCGAGATCCACGTTCCAGTAACGGCGCATGGTATAAGTAGCTTTTTTTGCAGGAATATCTTCTGCCGAAAAATAAGTGCCGTCGAGCTGCAGTTTTGGAACGGCATTGGCTTTTGCAGCGCTGTTTTGCCCGGTGCTGGTTGGGTCCCATTGTACCGCAAACAAAGATGTATTAAAATTTGCCGGGTCAGAATAATAGGTCCAGCCATTGTCTTCACAATTTTTCACCAGGTTAATTCCATTGTTGGGGGCAGCATTAAGGGCAGCAGTAATGGCCGTGGTAAAGCTGGAGCTAAGCGTATCGTTTAGTTGGTCTGCATCGCCTAGAAGCGTTACAAATGCGGTATCTACATTTGTTCCCATGTTTGGCGTGCTAATGCCTGTAAAAGAAATTACCTCGCTGCTTCCTGCATTTATGATACCTGTATTTGAAAGCGTTGCCAAATAATTGTTAGCGCCCGCTACTTTAAGTGTAACACTTGCGGCACCTGCTGCAATAGGATTGCTGCCTGCGTTTGCCACCGTTACGTTGATTGTTTTGGTACAATTGGCAGTAGCTGCTGCGCCAGAAATATTGGTAGTGGCGGCATTTACGGCAAGAATATGCGAGGGCTCTATGGCCAGCCGATAGCGGGTTGTAAATGAGCCCGACATATCAACCCATGTACCACCACTTGGAATGGTATAATAAAAAGTGCCCGTGCGCAATGGATTTTCGTATTGAAAAGATAGACCAATATTGCTGTTTGTAGTTACCTGCCGCACTCCAGCATAAAAACTACCGGCTGGTATGGGCACGGGTGTAGGGAGCACGACAAGATTATATCCTAAAAAGGTGGTAAGGTTTACAGGCGATTCCCAAATGAGTGTACCGGGCGAGCCTCCGGCACCAGTTGCAGTCCAAAATGCAATTTTATAAAGCCTGCCAGGGTTGGCAAAAATATGAAGTCTAACCTGGGTTAAACTGGTTGCATTGCTGGTGGTGAACTTAGCTGCGTAATCAATTGTGCTAGACGAACCGGTGGTAGTTCCAAAATTCTCTCCGTCTTTAATATACGACCAGGTATTTTCATTTACTACCTGGTTTTGTGATTTGCTGTCATTTTGCGGGAAGTCATCTGTGGGTACCGAAACGTTCACAATGTTCAACCCTTCTATTGATGGGCTGAAGGCTGCAAAACTAACCAACTGGCTTGCACCCGGAGCCAGGCTTGGTATAACCTGGGTATTGCTGAAGGTATTTGCGCCGGTTATATCTAGGGTAACATTTAAATTGGTAACGGTACTACTGCCAAAATTTTTTATTTGCGCAGTAATAAAATGCGGTGTGCTGTTGGGGATGGGTAGTTTGCTCAACGTATAAACTTCCTGCACGGCAATGTCTGTTGTGTACTCTCTTATCAGTCGCAATGCAGGCCTAAAGGCACTTGCAGCCAGGCTTGTGGTTCCACTTAGTGCGACAGTGCCGTTGTACCGCCGGGTAGTAGGCAATGAAATATTGATAGAATTACCATTAGAAGTTTGGTATATAAAGCCGGTGTGGGTGCTATTGTCAGCACGCTCAACCAACATCTGCAAATTATCTCCTGCATTTCTTACAAATGGTGTAGTAAGGGTAATGGTGTTAGTGAATCCCAATGCGCTTAATGTAACAGGTCCACTGAAAACAAGTGTATATCCTGCTGTAGAATAAGTGCCCGTAGTAAAACTGGTTGTGCTGGAAGGTACATTTTTAAAATAAATGGAAACATTGTTAAACGTGGTGGGTGTACCCAGTTGAGTTACTTTAAACGAAATTTTTTCTATGGAACCAGCAACAGTGGTAAAATTGCCGGATCCTATTTCGGCATCGGTGTAAATAGATTCGCTTGCATGGTAATTGACTGCGCCTAGGCCAATCAAACTCGCCTGACCGCCTGTATTGTCAATATCAACGGTTTGCGCAGAGGAAAAAAGGCCAAAAACTAAACTTGCTGAAAGTAAAAAAGATTTCATTGGTATTGGTTCAATATAATGTATTTAATTAATTCAATAAAGGTACACTAATATTTTATAGATGCAAAAGGGTGGGTTTTGGTTGCCTGGAAGTAAAATTTCCTGCAATCGCAGGTAAAGGCTCCTGTGCGTTGGCCGTATGTCAGGTCTCCGACCTACGGCATATAGCAACAAAAAGATTCGTAAGTTTATGCATGGGGCTTCGCTGGTCCATACACAGTGCAGGGACACAGGCGAGGGCGTCTCAAGGCGGGAAGTATGGCTACCTGCGGCGGTAAAAATTTTATGATTTTTAAAGGCTGGATTTTAATTTTAGAAATTTATGCGCAAACTTCTAACTACATCAAGTACGTTTATTTTCTGTTTACTCAATTTCTGTTCGTGTGATAACAGGAATAGCAATCATTTGCCTGCTTCGCAACGGACAAATGTCATAATTAATGTACTTAGAGGTCAGGATTCGGCTATTATGAATGAAAGATATTCCTCAGCAAGAAAAATAGACACTTCTATATTAAATACCGGCTGTTTAACAATTTTGAATTATTATGATGATTCCGTAAACTTGATAATAAGGGAATCGTTACAAACTTGCCAGTCAGATATCAAACAGGTTATTGGCCATAGAATTTACTATGATAAAAAAAAGAAGGAGATTTTAAGGTATTCCTTTAATGGGATGGGTCAAATAATAGCGGTTGAGAGAAATTATTAAAAGCTGAAATTTTCCGTGCTTTGATTGTTCAGTGGTTGCAAGCTGTGTAACGAAAGACAAGTTAGGGATAGCTTAGTTCAAAAGAAGATCTCATTCATGTCGATATCAAACCCTTTTTCGGGCAACGGGTAACGTTCCGTAGAGTTTATATTACGTGAGTCGATAGATTTTAAAACCGGTTTGTATAAAAGCAAGTGCTATTCCGTTATCTATCAGCAGCAAAAGAAAAATAATTGTAATTTTTTTTACCTGATCCTGTTACTTTCCTTAATGATCTTTTCATCCTTTCTCACACCCCGGATAGCTAAAAATAAAAATAGCAGGATGAAGAAGTGGAGGATAGAAGTAAGTACAAACTGCCCGCCGGTATAGCTTTGTGTTTCGCGGTAATAAAGAAACAGCAGGAAACATTCCAGTATCAAGGCGCCGGCAATAAATTTTACCTGCAAGCCGCGGTTCTTAAATAAAAAAATGGTAAGCAGGGTCATAACGCCAATGGCAATGGTTGGTAAAAGCAAAGCCATCGTGTCTTTGGCCTCCAGTGTGGAACCCGGGATACCCGTGGGATCGGTACCCATATAAAAAGGAAACTGCAAAGTGGCAAATGCCAGTGCAGATGCCAGTAAAAGCCAGATGGATTGTATTCTTTGGAGCATAAAAAGGTTAAAGTTTAGAGTTCAATGTTAAATGTAGGGTTACCAGCTTACAAAGGTGCTTCTTAGTTGTTACATCATCAAATTGAGTCATTTGCATATTTGCACATTTTCTCATTATCGAATTATCACATTATCAAATTCATCTTATTTATTTAATTTCGGGTATAAAGGAAATTGCTTCATAAAATTTTTCACTTCTTCTTTTACAGCTGCTATCACGGCTTCATCATCAATATTCATCAAAACCCTGTCTATAAGATCAACCACGGTTTGCATATGTTCTTCCTTTAACCCACGGGTGGTAATGGCCGGCACGCCCACACGTATACCGCTGGTAACAAAGGGGCTTTTGTCGTCGTAAGGAACAGAATTTTTATTAAGGGTGATATGCGCTTTATCGAGGGTTTCCTGTGCTTTTTTTCCGGTGATATTTTTATTGCGCAGGTCTATCAGCATTAAATGGTTATCGGTACCGCCGCTGATGATATGATAATCTTTTGCCACAAAAGCTTTTGCCATGGCCTGTGCATTTTGCTGCACCTGTTTGGCATATATGGTAAAATCATCACTAAGCAGTTCACCAAATGCAATTGCTTTTGCTGCGATCACATGTTCCAGCGGACCGCCCTGTGTGCCTGGAAAAACAGCCATATCGAGCAGGTTGCTCATCATGCGTGTATTGCCTTTTACATCTTTGAGGCCAAAGGGGTTTTCAAAATCTTTTTTCATAAGAATGATGCCACCCCTTGGTCCACGCAAAGTTTTATGCGTGGTGCTGGTTACAAAATGGCAATGTTCAAAAGGTGAACTGAGTAATCCTTTTGCAATTAACCCCGCAGGGTGGGCCATATCGCACATTACAAAAGCACCCACTTCATCGGCCACTTTGCGAACACGGGCATAATCGATATCCCTGCTGTAAGCAGAAGCGCCACATATGATGAGTTTGGGTTTTACTGTACGGGCTTTTTCTTCCAGCATTTCATAATCTATAAGGCCGGTGTCTTTTTTTACTGTGTAAAAATGTGGCTCATACAATTTGCCCGAAAAATTTACAGGCGAACCATGCGTAAGATGGCCGCCCATGCTCAGGTCGAGCCCAAGGATCTTATCTCCGGGTTGCAAAATGGCCAGCATCAATGCGGCATTGGCCTGGGCACCGCTATGAGGTTGTACGTTTGCATATTCGCAATTGAAAACCTTTTTGATACGGTCAATGGCCAGTTGCTCAATTTGATCCACCACCTCACAGCCACCATAATACCTTCGGCCTGGGTAGCCTTCTGCGTATTTATTTGTGAGCGAGGTTCCCATGGCCTCCATCACCTGGAGGCTGGTGAAATTTTCGCTGGCAATCAGTTCAATGCCTTCCTGCTGGCGGGCTAATTCCTTATCTATCAGGTCAAAAATTACAGTATCTCTTTGCATGAATTTGTTTTATGCCGCAAATATACGCAGGGCTGTAGTTTTATTCAGAAGCTTTATCCCCAGCCAAATATGGTTATTGGCATTATTTTAAGCTAAAAAAGCCTAATTTCACGCCCCAAATCCATAAACAAGCAAAATATCTTAACCAATTGCCCTTAGGTGAGGGAGAGGAGATTTAAAAAATGAAGGCCATAATACCAGTTGCAGGCGCCGGCACTAAGCTCCGTCCGCATACTTACACACAACCCAAGGCGCTTATACCGCTTGCTGGAAAAACCATTCTGAGCATCATTATTGAACAATTGAGAGATGCCGGGATCAATGAATTCATTTTCATTATTGGTTACCTGGGCGAAAAAATACAGGATTATGTAAAAGATCATCACCCGGAAATCACCGCCCATTTTGTAACACAAAACGAGCGGCATGGTACAGGGCATGCCATTGACCTTACCAAAGAGCTGGTTGCCGGAGATGAAATGCTCATTGTGCTGGGCGATACCATTGCCGAGTACGACGTAAAAGAAATAATTGCGGCTGAATATTCTATGCTGGGGGTTAAAAAAGTAGATGATCCCCGCAATTTTGGTGTGGCCGAAATGGGCGAAGACGGATTTATCACAAGGGTGGTGGAAAAACCATCCATTCCAAAAAGTAATATGGCCCTGGTGGGCATTTATAAGATCAGGGAAACCGGGATCCTTTTTGCCTGCATCAAAAAGATCCAGGAGCTCAAAATAAAAAGCTACGATGAATTCAATCTTACAGATGCACTTGAATGTATGATACAACAGGGCGTAAAATTCCAACCTTTTAAAGTACAGAACTGGTTCGACTGTGGTAAAAAAGAGTCGCTTATTGCATCAAATGCCATCCTGCTAAAGAAATTTGGCGGAAATGGGCATCAATCAAGCGATTTTCCCAATACAATTATTATTCAGCCCGTGAGTATTGGTGAGGGGTGCGTGATCCAGAATTCTGTTATTGGCCCCAATGTGGCCATTGGTGAGCATAGCATTGTTAACCATTCTATTGTAAAAGACTCCATCATAGGCTCTTATTCTCAACTTAACGAAATAGTGCTTACAGATTCATTGATTGGCAGCGATGCCGCCGTAAAAGGGGTGAGCCGCAACCTTAATATTGGCGACAATACAGAAATTGACCTGGGCGGAACCATCCGCTGATGTGTAAATGTTGATAATTATTAATACCCACTGAGTCATTATCTCTTTAATTTGTACACTCGATGATGCTGACCCCGCAAAAAATTACATCACTTTTTAATATTGAGAAGCCGGTCATACAGGCAGGTATGATCTGGGCAAGTGGTTGGCGCCTTGCAAGTGCGGTGAGTAATGCAGGTGCACTTGGCATCATTGGAAGTGGTAGCATGTACCCCGATGTTTTAAAGGAACATATTCAAAAATGCAGGGCTGCTACTGATAAACCGTTTGCAGTTAATATTCCCTTATTGTATCCGGATATTGACCAGCATGTTAATACGATCATCAACGAAAAAGTTCCCATCGTTTTCAGCAGCGCTGGTAATCCAAAGGCCTGGACGCCGTTATTGAAAAGCCATGGTATTAAAGTGGTGCACGTGGTAAGCAGCAGCAAGTTTGCGTTAAAGGCCCAGGAGGCAGGCTGTGATGCGGTAGTTGCCGAAGGTTTTGAAGCGGGCGGGCACAACGGACGAGAAGAAACAACCAGCATGGTATTGATACCGGCCGTTTGTGAGGCAGTAAAAATTCCGGTAATTGCCGCCGGCGGTATTGCCACGGGCAGGCAGATGCTGGCTGCAATGATCTTAGGTGCATCAGGCGTGCAGATTGGCAGCCGTTTTGTAGCAAGCACTGAAGCTTCAAGTCATATAAATTTTAAAAATGCCGTACTCGGTGCGGGCGAAGGAGATACGATGCTAAGCCTTAAACAACTAACACCGGTAAGGCTTTTAAAGAATAAATTTTTTGAGCAGGTAAAAGATGCCGAAGCAAATTGCCTTCCGAAAGAAGATTTGGAGCAATTGCTGGGCAGGGGGCGTGCCAAAAAAGGAATGTTTGAAGGAGATATGGAAGAAGGCGAACTTGAAATAGGCCAGGTGAGCAGTTTGATAAAAGACTTAAAACCTGCTGCCGAAATTATTAACGAAATATGGTCAGAATACAGTGATTTACTGCGCTTTCCGCAGTAATAAAACTATATCTTTGCCAACTGGAAAATTAACCCAAAGAAAATGCATAAAGCAAGAAGAAATTTTTTAAAGCGTTTTTATATCATCCTGTTTGGGATATTAACAGCATTACCTGCTATTTGTCAACCACCCGTAACCCCCGAAGTTGAAATCACGCCAAACCAGGTAAACCCGCAGGAATTATCACAACCCCAGTTACGTTCGCTTCTCGAAGACAGGAACCGGGAAACAGGCAAGGATAAAAATGCTGCCATGCTTAAAAACGACCGCATTCAGAAAGACAGTGTGATGAAAGATGATATCAAGAAGAATTCTTACAGCCCTGATAAAACCTATGGGGCAAACTTTGCAGCCTTTGCACCCAGTACAAGTTTGGAAGAGCTTTCAACTCCTCCGCTCGACTATCCAATTGGTGTGGGCGATCATATCATAGTGGCATTGTGGGCAGGTTCCGAATTTCAGGAAAACTATATTGTAGCCAGGGATGGCTCTATTTTTCCGCAGGGCCTGGGAAAAATTTATGTACAGGGCCTTACATTTGAAAATGCCCGTAATGTAATTTATTCGCGCTTTAAGAGTGTAGTTCCGGCAGGTACAAATATCTCAATTAGCATGGGTCAGCCCCGGAGTGTAAATATTAACGTGGTAGGGGAGGTGGAGAACCCAGGCCCTGTAACGGTTTCGGCGTTCAGCAATGCCTTTAGCGTGATCTATATGGCCGGGGGCGCTACAGAATTTGGCGATCTGCGGAGCATTATTATTAAGCGAAACGGGCGTGTTATAGATGAGCTTGATGTTTACAAGTATATGACCACCGGAGATTTTGGCAAGCATATTTATTTGCAAAACAATGATTTCATCATACTGGGAATGGCGCAAAAAACGGTGTTGGCAACGGGCCAGTTTAAAAGGCCAATGTATTACCAGCTTAAAAAGGATGAGGGTGTAAAAGCATTATTGAAATATGCAGGAGGGTTAACGGGAGATGCGCTTGGTTCTTCTATGAAAATATTACGTTCCGAAGATGAGAGCCAGGTACAGAAAGATGTGAATGCAAATGCGATCATAAGAATACCCGGCCAGGATTTTATGCTGGAAGATGGTGATATTGTAAAAGTAGATATGGTAAAAGCTGGCTTGTCGAACAAGGTAGAAATAAGGGGAGAAATAACTTATCCTGCATTTTATGAGCTGCGCAAAGGCGACCGGCTTTTTGATATCATTAACCGGGCCGGGGGTGTTACCAGGAATACCTATCTGCCGCGGGCATATGTTTTTAGAAATGCCGGGGATTCCACTAATCTCCAGAGCGACCGCCTTGAAGTGGACCTGTCGGATTACAATAATAATGAAGCAAAAAGTTCCAGTAATATTGAATTACAGATAAATGATGTGATACAGCTTTTTTCGCAGAATGAATTTTCGGAGGCACAGTATGTGGAAATATATGGCGAAGTCAGGAAAGAAGGTAAAGTCCGGAAATATGGCGGCATGACCCTGGAAGACCTGCTCTATCTTTCTGGTGGAATTAAGCAGTCTGCCGAATTTGGGCGGCTTGAAATTTCAAGTGTTGTGGATGTGGACTCTGCACGCAAAAGCATGAAGCCAACAAGGACTGAAGTGAAAGCATATGCAATAAATCCTGACCTTCAGATAGATTCAATGGCTAAGAAAATTGCATTAAAGCCCTATGATCAAATTTTTGTAAGGAGAAACCCGACATTTGAGTTGCAGCAAAATGTGGAGTTGAAAGGGGTTTTACGTTATCCCGGTTATTATCCTCGGCTAAGCAAGTTCGAACGTTTGTCGTCTTTTATAGCAAGGGCAGGTGGTGTGGCCGATAATGCCAATATCGGGGGCGCCTTGTTATATCGCTTTAAAACAGAGAACTTCAGGGAGCGGAATGAGGAAACACCAAAATTCGATTCTATGGGGAAGGCTATCATTGACAGCGCTGCCATGCAAAAATTAAAGGCAATAGAGGAGCCGGTAAGTATCGATTTATACAATGCGCTGAAGTATCCGAACTCAAAGTATGACATTATTCTACAGGATAAGGATATGATTTTTGTACCTGAAATAAACCCCTTTGTCAATGTAAAAGGAAGGGTTCAATCTCCACTTAAGATCGCTTTCGATAAAGAACATACAAACCTGTCTTATTATATTGATAAAGCTGGGGGGTTTGGGATACGTCCTTGGAAAAAAAGGATTTTCGTAACCTATGCCAATGGCCGTAGCAGGCGCACCAAATCATTCCTTTTTTTCAGGTCGTATCCAAAAGTGCTTGAGGGATCGGTAGTAACAGTTCCCGAAAAGCCACAGGGACAGGAAATTGGGGATCTTGCCAAGTCTATTCTTGTAGCTTCGATTCCAGTTATCTTAACAGGCATTATATTCAAATACATCAGATAAAATCAGGGATTTTGACATCAAAAGAATTCACTAGGAAGGTATTTCTCCGATTGGGCAAAGTAAAATTGCTGGTATTGGCAATCGGGGTCGGAGTTGCTGTATTGTTGTTTTTGTTTGCTAAAACAAGGCCTACACTATACACAGGCAAGGCCACGATATTTCCTTTAACTGCTTCCAATGAAAGTTCGGGTACTTCGAATCTTTTAAAGGAACTTACCGGGGTAAGTGATACAAAAAGTTTCAGCCAGGAAGCTTCTATTAATATTGTAGAACTTGCCATGAGCCGACGCACACGGGAAGCAGTGGCATTGGAAAAATTGCCAAATTTCGGCAACAAAACAATTGCTGAATTACTTATTGAAACCGAGAATAACAAAAAATCTTTTGCTGCTGTTAAAATTCAGGTCCCCAAAACCGAAGAAGGGTTGAAAGCAGAGGGTGGTGAGGCATTAAAAACGCAGCTTAACGCCAAAATAAACAAAAATGGCATACTGGAGCTCACTTTTTCTAATACCAACGAAAAACTCATTACCCCTGTAACAAATGTTGTTATTGCCAAGATATCCCAATTTTATATAGATCTGAAAGTTAAGAAAGCCAAAGAGGATTTTGAATTTACCCTGCGCAAACTGGATTCTATCAACGGGGTACTGCAAAGCTATGACCGGCGTGCAGTACAGATGGCCAATACAACCCTGTTTGTTCCCGAAGAGAGGATAGAGTACCGCATTCCTAAAGAGAATTTAATAACAGATAAAGAGCGTGTTTTGCGCCAAAAAGCCGGGGCTGCAAATAACAGGGAAGAAGCGCTGTGGAGGCTTCAGAAAGCCACCCCCATTATTGAGGTGCTTGATAAGCCGGAACCGCCTTTTCAAAGAAAATCATCATCAGGTCCCCTGTTTGCTATCATAGGATTCTTTCTTGGCCTTATCCTGGGGTCGTTAATATTTGTTGCGGATATTATTTACAAGTATATCAATGCAGAAATCACCAATGCAGTCTTTGGAGAAGAAGAAATACCGGAAGCCGGTAAGGGCGAAGATGCCGGTTTGCAGGCCGGCGCTACAGTAAATAAAACCTAATTAACCCGCAGTGTATTTTTCTTTCCAGGCCAGTGTGCCACCCTCCAGATTTTTTACATTGCTGAACCCCAAAGTTTCAAGCATCATAGCGGCCTGCATGCTGCGTTTACCACTGCGGCAATAACAAATGATTTCCTCTTCCTTAAGCTCTTCCAGCAAATCAATTTGCATAGAAAGTATATTACCTAAGGGTAAAAAAATGCCTCCTATATGAAATTCCTCTCTTTCAGCAGGCTCCCGCACATCCACCAGGTTTATATTTTCTCCACTGTCTACTCTTTCCTTAAGTTCGGTAATTGAGATATTTGTCATAACAATTATGGATTATTGTCGTTCGTGGTTGAATCAATAAAAGCTTTATTTGTTTTAGACAGCCATACATCCAGTACCTGGCCGGGCTGTATATAGAGTAATTTTTTTTCTTCATCAAACTTTGGCGGATTCTGTTTTATCACATAAGCACCCAGGGTATCTTTTACGCCTGGCTCCATAATAAGGGCCCCAAGTCCGATCCCATTTTCTTCCAAAACCAGTTTGGCTTCTGCATAAGTAATGCCTGTAACATTTGGTACGGGCATACGCATATCTTCTAAACCACCGCCAAGTACCAGGTCAATTTTACTGCCCCAGGGTATTTTTGCCCCCGGTTGCACCATGTTTCCATTAATTGATTGTTCCAGTACCGAGCCAAGCATAAAATCGGGCCTGTAGGTAGTGTCGCCTAATTTGAGATGACTCCTGGTTAATATTTCAATAGCATAACCTTTCGATTTGCCTGTAAGTGCGGGCATGTCCACCATTGGCAGGGTTACCCTGTTTACGATCAGCATTACGGTACGGTTTACTTTTACCGTGCTGTTTGCATCGGGCAACTGTTTAAGCACCACGCCGTTTTTGGCAGTATCTGTGTAAACCGAATCCTGGATCTCCACCTCAAAGCCTTTACTTTTTAAAAGTTTGATGGCTTCGGTCGTTTTCAAATTTATTACTTTAGGTACGGTAAGGTATTCTCCATGTTTTGTTATGCTGCCCAATAATTGCAGGAAGCCAAAAATGATGAGGATAATCAGAACTATTACCACCAGCAGGTTTGCCCAAAAAGGGCGTTGAGTGATGAATTTGAACACGCTTAAAAAATTTCGGTTTAAAATGAATTATTTCTCTTTCAGGCATTCTTCTATCAATGCCGAATAAAATTCTTTCAGGCTCCATCCCATAGCCCTTACCTGCTGCGGTACGATGCTAGCAGCACTTTGCCCCGGTACAGTATTTATTTCCAGCATACAGGGTTTCCCGGCAGCTTCATCGTAAATGAAGTCAATACGCACAATGCCTTTGCAATTAAAGATCTCATATATTTTTTTTGCAGCGTCACGCACCCGGTCGGCCCTTGCTTCATCAACGCTGGCCGGCGTTATTTCTTCACTGGCGCCTTCATATTTTGCTTCATAATCGAAAAACTCTTTTTTTGAAATGATCTCGGTGATGGGCAATGTGATGATCTTTCCTTTTGAGCGAAAAACACCAATAGTAAATTCCCTTCCTTTAATGAATTCTTCCACCAATACCTGGTCATCTTCCCTGAAAGCCTTTTTAATAGCTGCCGGTAGTTCGGAAACTTCATTCACTTTGCTCATGCCCAAACTGCTGCCACCATTATTGGGTTTTACAAAAACGGGCAACCTGAGCTCATTGCTTATCTGAAGTACTGTAGTTCCATCGTTTTTAAAAAGGTGCATCGATTTTGCCACATGAAGCCCTGCAAATGACGCAACCGCTACGGTATAACGTTTGTTGAAAGTTAAGGCAGAAGTGGCGGCATCGCAGGAAGTATAAGGTATTTTCAGGCAATCAAAATAGCCCTGCAGTTTGCCGTCTTCGCCGGGTGTGCCATGGAGGCCAACCAAAACCGCATCAAAATTGATCCTGTGCCCGTTAACCGTTATGGAAAAATCATTTTTATCAACCTCAACCCTTTTGCCGTCTGCAGTTTGATGGAACCAGCCTCCCGGGTGAATGTCTATCAAATAACAATCCCATTTTGATGAATCAGTATTGTTCAGGATGGTTTCGGCACTTTTATAGGAAATAACAGATTCTCCTGAATAGCCTCCGGTGATCAAAGCAATTTTTTTCTTCATGATATATTCAATCAGGTAAATATTTTATTCCGGTTCTTCAATGCCGTCGTTCCCGCTGTTGAGTACAAATTTCCATTTCCCATCTTGCTGTTTTCTCCAGATGCTTACATAAGTGCCGTAAAGCACCGTGTCAGCATTTTTGGGTTCAAGTGCATAAATACCATAAGTGTAGCCCATGTCGGCCTGCCCCGAAACAAAGGCTGACGTTGGTTTCCAGCTGAGCGTATACGACGTATCGGTTTGCTGTAACAAAAAATCTATTGCATTGACACCCACCAGGGGTATATGGCCGGGCCTGAGCAATACGCCATTACTGTCTATATATTCCATAAAGGCAGTCTTCATCCCTTTTTCTGTACTGAGGGCCGAAAAATCAGCATCTGCTCTCAGCAGGCGGATCTTCTCTTCTGTGAGATTTGGGCCATCGGGCTTCTTCTCCTTTTTACTGCAGTAAGAAAGAGGCAACAGGATGGCCAGTATCAGCAAAAATCTAACCATATTTTTATCTGCTGGCAAGATAATGAATATTGCCACAGCCATATTAACAAAGAGGCGAAAGTATTATAAAAACTTTCGCCTGTAGTGCAGGAAATATCACCTGCTTAATTAAGCCTTGCGGCTACTGAAAAAAAATTATGCGTGGAGCGCTTCTTTTTTTGCAAGCAGTTCTTCCACTGTTTCCCGGTAAGCCTCATCAGGCACGCAGCAGTCTACCGGGCATACAGAAGCGCATTGCGGCTCTTCATGAAAACCCTGGCACTCGGTGCATTTGCTGGGAACAATATAGTAGGTGTCTGAACTCACAGGAGCATTACGCTGCTCGGTGTCAACAGAAGTTCCGTCCATTAATGTGTAGGATCCTTTTACAGAAGTGCCGTCTGAAACAGACCATTCAACACCTCCTTCGTATATTGCGTTATTCGGGCACTCCGGTTCGCATGCCCCGCAGTTGATACACTCTTCGGTAATCTTTATTGCCATCTGATGTAATTTTGCTGCAATTTAATACATACGAAATGAATTTACAAGAAAGAATTTTTTTACTGAAAAGGCTTGGAGAATACATAAAAAATAATGATGATACCTGGCAGGATGCAAGCCATAAAGCCGGCCAAAAAAATGGCTGGTTCACAGAAGAATTCATCAACACTGCCGCCCAAAATATTGCCAATAATTTTCTGAACGAAACCAGGTTGCAGCAATGGGCGGCCCATTACAGTTTGGATGATAATATTACCCCAAAAACAGTGGGCGTGGTGATGGCAGGCAATATTCCACTGGTGGGTTTTCACGATTTTTTATGCATTTTCATTTCCGGCCACCGGCAGCTTATCAAATGTTCTTCTAAAGATGATGTTTTACTTAAACAGCTGGTTACAGTAATGGCCGCTTGGAACCCAGCAGTGAACAGCCTGGTTTCTTTTTCTGAAATGCTGAAAGGCTGCGATGCCTATATTGCCACCGGCAGTAATAACAGCAGCCGTTATTTTGAACAGTATTTTGGGAAATATCCCCATATCATACGGAAAAACCGCAGCTCGGCAGCCATCCTCACCGGAAAAGAAACTACCGGCGAACTGCAGAAACTTTCAGATGATATCCATCTTTATTTTGGATTGGGCTGCCGCAACGTTACAAAGATATTTGTTCCGGAAGGCTACGATTTTGTACCACTCCTCGGTTCATTTGATGCGTATAAATATTTTGAAGACCATCATAAGTATAAAAATAATTACGATTACCAGCTTTCGATCCTGCTCCTCAATAATCAATACTATATGACCAATGGCAATACCCTGCTCATTCAAAACAGCTCCCTGTTTTCTCCCATCAGCCAGCTTCATTACGAATTTTACAGCAGCCGGCCCGGTGTGGAAAATTCATTAAAAAATGATCCCGAACTGCAATGCATCATAGGGTCCAACTATATTCCGTTTGGACAGGCACAGGTACCCGCTTTGTTTGATTATGCCGATGGCACAGATACCATGCAATTTTTATTAAGCTTGTGATCTGCTTTTTTTGCGGGAAAAGAAAATGATACTGTACAGTCAAATTGGCCTGACAAATAAATAGTTGCAATGCACAAGTACGAAACCCTTCCTAATTTAATGTTAAACATGGCAGAAGGAAAATACATTTTGTCAGCCCTTCGTTACTTTGTATGGCAGGCACGTCATTTGATGTAATTTTGCCTGCAATTTCAGCAAGAAAAATAAAAAGTGTTTACTATGAAATTCAAACAGGTTTTAGCTACAGTAGTTATCAGCGCCCTAACCACACTTGGGGTTATTTGGGGTTATGGAAAATTTGTAAAGAACGACAATTCCTATGCTGGCCAGCAGGCCGGAATTGTTCCATCAAATTACAGGTTCACCGGAAACGACGATGGAACCACTCCTCCCGGGCCTGTGGATTTTGTACAGTCGGCCCAGGCTTCCATACCTGCCGTTGTGCATATAAAAACTAAAACAAATGCCCGGCAGGTAACCAACAATCTTCCACGCAGGAATAACCCGTTCAGCGATTTTTTTGATGATGATATGCTCGATCAGTTGTTTGGCGGAGGCCGTGGCTATGTTCCCGAACAAAGGGCTTCCGGCTCGGGCGTTATCATCAGTGCCGACGGATATATTGTAACCAATAACCACGTGGTGGCCAATGCCGATGAGGTGTCAGTAACATTAAGCAATAAGAAAAATTATACGGCAAAAGTTATCGGCAGAGATCCCGCTTATGACCTGGCAGTGATTAAAATTGAAGCATCAGGGCTTCCTTATTTATTGTACGGAAATTCAGATGATGTAAAAATTGGGCAGTGGGTACTGGCCATCGGTTACCCGCTCAATCTTGAAACAACTGTTACTGCCGGCATTATTAGTGCAAAAGCCAGAACACTTGGGCTTAACCAGCAAAAAGCCGGTAGCTCGGCTGTGGAATCATATATTCAAACCGATGCGGCCGTTAACCAGGGCAACAGTGGCGGCGCTCTCATCAATACAGAAGGTAAATTGGTCGGGATCAATTCTGCGATTGCTTCTCCCACCGGGTTCTATTCCGGTTACTCCTATGCCATCCCGGTTAATATAGCGAAGAAAGTGGTGGATGATATCATTAAATTCGGAACAGTGCAAAGGGCCTACCTCGGCGTAAATTATGTTGATGCCGACAATTTTTCTGCAGAAGAAAAAAAGCGCAATGAACTACCTGAAAATGCATCCGGTATTTATGTAAGGGATGCCCCAAAAGATGGTGGTGCATATGCTGCGGGTATCCGTTCGGGCGATGTTATAAAAAGTATCAACAATGTGCCACTGGCCAGCGGCGCCGAAATGCAGGACCAGATCAGCCGCTTTAAACCCGGCGATAAGGTTAATATCACTTATGTGAGAAATGATAAAGAATACACTGCAAGTGTTACTCTAAAAAATAAAGCAGGCACGGTGGATATGGTTAAAAAAGATATGGCCGTGGATATGCTGGGCGCCGACCTGGCATCATTAGACAATCGCAAATCAAAAGAGTATGGCATTAACGGTGGTATTGTGGTTAAAAAAATTAAAGACGGTATCCTCAACGACCAAACCCGTATGAGAGACAGTTTTGTAATTCTTAAAGTGGATGACAGGGAGGTGAAATCTGTAGAAGAACTTAACACTGCACTCAGCAGCAAAAAATCAGTAACACTCAGCGGGTTTTACCCCGGTTACGAAGGCCTGTACGATTACCAGGTGAATATGGGCGACCAGTAATGTCAGCCATGCAAATGATTACAGGGACCGCATTTAACATGTGGTCTCTTTTATTTTATGACCGCCTGTACCGTTTCCGGCGTTTTTTGCAGCAACACCACGGTTTTTCCGGCAGTAAGCTTTTGGTAGGTCTCCACATCATAATGCCGGATGGTAAGCAGGGTCAGGTTGCGCTCCAGTTCCACATCAAAAATGTCAGACGCATCCAGTGCCAGTTTTTCAAGTTTTTCGGGCCGGTCGTCAAAACAGCATAAAAGTGATATGGCCGTATTTTGAGAAAGATTGGGCTTTATTTTAATGTTTTTAAAAATATCGTGCAATTGCTCCACGGGCTTATCTTCCACAAAAGAAAAATCTTTTGATTTGAACTGCAGGAGGGCCTGGTTTTCTTTTACAACAATGATGGGTGGCAGTTTTTTTGAAAGCTGGTTAGTTATGGAAGTGCCCTGCAGGGAAGGGTCAATGAAATTCTTTACATACAGGGGAATGTTCTTATTCTGCAGCGGCTTGATCGTTTTTGGGTGTATCACCTGGGCGCCGTAATAAGCCATCTCTATAACTTCAGCGTAGCTGAGTGAATAAATATTTACTGCATCTTCAAATTTCCTGGGATCCGCATTCATCACACTTTCCACATCTTTCCAGATGCTAACGCTTTCGGCGTTCATGAGGTTGGCAAAAATGGCAGCCGTATAATCGCTCCCTTCCCTGCCCAGGGTGGTACTTTCGTTTTCATCGGTAGATCCTATAAATCCCTGCGTGATCACCACATCATATTTGCTGAACAGCGGAACAACAGTTTCGTTGATCCTGTTTTCTGTAAATGCCCAGTCTACATTGGCATCCCTGAAATTATCATCGGTACGCACCGTATCGCGTACATCCATCCAATGGGCCTGCACGCCTTCCTCCAGCAAATGCTGGTACATCATGGCCGTGCTCATAAGTTCACCACTGCATACGATCTGGTCATAATAATAATCATAGTTGCGCACCGGCTTGTCGTGCAGCAACCATTCCACTTCTGTAAAAAAATCTTTCAGTTGCGATTCTGCAGCCAGCGCATTTTTTACCGTAACATATTTCAGGGTATTGAGATGACTTTCTTTCACCAGCTGAAAAAGCCCGATTGCCTTTTCTTTATTACCTGCAAAAAAGGCCTCTGCCACTTTTTCAAGTGCATTGGTGGTTTTGCCCATGGCAGAAATAACCACGAGGAGCTTTTGCCCCGAATGGGCTTTAATGATTTCTGCCGTATTTTTAAAACGCTCCACGCTGTTGATGCTGGCGCCTCCGAATTTATACACTTTCATAGCAGTTTATTATTCCTTTGTTAATTGGCTTTATGTTATTGAAATGCCCGCCGCGGTGGGCACAGATAAAAATTATGCCTTACATTTGGCCTGCAAACCTACAACCTCGATTTGTAAACAGAAAATTGTTTTATGCTTGTCAACCGGAAAATACAAACCCTTGATGAATTTACCATTCAGCAAATGCGCATGTTTCCTCATGCCACCGGCGAACTCTCGAGCCTGCTGAGGGATATCGGCCTTGCCGCCAAACGTATCAATGTAGAGGTGAACAAAGCCGGCCTGGTGGATATACTGGGCGATCACGGAACCACCAATGTGCAGGGCGAAGAAGTGAAAAAGCTGGATATTTATGCCAATGACCAACTAATGGGCGTGCTGCGCCATGGTGTAAGCTGTGCCGGCATTGGAAGCGAAGAAATGGATGACGTGGTGATATTTGATGATGAGATCAGTAATAAGTCAAAATATGTTTGCCTTTTCGATCCGCTCGATGGCAGCAGTAATATTGATGTAAATGTTTCTATTGGTACCATTTTCAGCGTTTACCGCAGGGTGAGTGAACTGGGAAAACCAGCCACCAAAGAAGATTTTTTACAGCCAGGTATCAACCAGGTGGCGGCCGGGTATGTCATTTACGGGTCAAGCACCATGCTGGTATATGCCACCCGCAGGGGCGTAAACGGTTTTACTCTCGACCAGGCCATTGGCGAGTTTTCGCTCAGCCACCCCGATATCAAATGCCCGGAAAAGGGTAAGCTGTATTCTGTAAACCACGGCAATTTTTTTCAGTACGAGCAGGGCGTAAGGGATTATATAAATGTATGCCAGAATAAAAGTAAAGAAACGGGCGGGCCTTATACACAAAGATATATCGGCAGCATGGTGGCCGATGTGCACCGAAACCTCATCAAAGGCGGCATTTTCATGTACCCCGGTACCACCGATAAGCCCAAAGGGAAATTAAGGCTGATGTACGAATGCAATCCCTTTGGCTTTATACTGGAAGTGGCCGGCGGTAAAGCCACCAATGGCCATATAAGAATACTGGAAGTGAAGCCAACGGAACTGCACCAGCGCACTCCCTTCTTTGTTGGCAGCAAGCTGATGATGGCAGAACTGGAATCGCACTATGTACCAAAAGCAAATGCATGACACAGCCAATTATTTCGGTAAAAAACCTCGTGAAGAATTATGGCAGATTTGAGGCTGTAAAAGATATTTCATTTGACGTATACGAGGGCGAAATTTTTGGATTACTGGGCCCAAACGGCGCCGGAAAAAGTACAACGCTCGAAATAATAGAAACGCTCCGTACCAAAACTTCGGGAAAAGTATTGGTGAACGGATTCGACCTCGACCGGCAACCCAACGAAATTAAAAAGATCATCGGGGTGCAGCTACAGTCATCGGGGTTTTATCCCAGCCTTACCCTGCTGGAACTGGTTGAACTTTTTAGCGGACTTTACAACCGGCAGGTGGATGCCATGGAACTGCTCAAAAAAGTAAACCTGGCAGAAAAAGCAAAAAGCAAATCAAAAGAGCTCAGTGGTGGCCAAAAGCAGCGTTTTTCCATAGCCACCACACTTATCAATAAACCAAAGATCATTTTTTTAGATGAACCCACAACCGGGCTCGATCCGCAGGCCAGGCGTAATTTATGGGACCTGATCAGGGAAATACGAAATGCCGGCGCCACTGTTATCATCACCACTCATTATATGGACGAAGCTGAGCAGCTTTGCGACCGCATTGTCATTATTGATGAAGGTAAGATCATCAAATTAAATTCCCCCGATGGCATGATTGATGAATTGATTGCCAGTGGTTTTGAAAAACCAAAACAGGTAAAGGCGGCCAACCTGGAAGATGTTTTTATACATTTGACCGGTAAAGAAATGAGGGAGGAATAAGGTAAAAGTTCTGTAATGTGAATGCTCAAAATGTTGAGGGTTTAAAGTACATTGCAGCGGATGAGTCTGTATCAATTGAATCTTAATTTTAAAACATAAATAACAGGAATGAAAAAATTATTTTTAGGAATGGCTGCAGTTTGCTTATTTTCTGCAGCAGGTATTGCGCAAACGAAAACTGCCAAGGCCCCGGCACCAAAACCCATGAAGAATGCCATTGACAGTTTTAGTTATGCCGCCGGTGTCAATATTGCAAAAAGCATGCAGGCACAGGGTATCGAAAAATTGAACAGTACCCTCATGCAGAAGGCCATCGACGATGTGTTTAAAAATAAAAAATTATTAATGAACGAACAACAATGCGGTATGACATTACAGGAAAAATTACAACAGTTTGCACAGCAAAAAGCAGGCGCCGAAAAAGTAAAAGGAGCCGCATTTCTCGCAAAAAATAAAACCAGGCCAGGTGTAACAGCATTGGACAACGGGCTGCAGTATGAAATATTACGTGCCGGCGATGGCCCCAAACCCAAGGCGGTGGACACAGTAGTGGTGCACTATGTTGGTACACTCATTGACGGAACAGAGTTTGATAATTCGGTTTCAAGGGGCGAGCCTGCCACATTTCCGCTGATGGGAGTGATCAGGGGCTGGACAGAGATACTGCAACTGATGCCCAAAGGAAGCAAATGGAAAGTGTATATTCCCAGCGAGCTTGGTTATGGCGACCAGGGAGCCGGTGGTGTAATAAAACCAGGTTCCACGCTCGTATTTGAAATTGACCTGCTCGATATTAAAGCATCCCTGGCACAATGACAGAGCAACTGAAATATCCCATTGGAAAGTATGAGCCGCAGCCATTTTCAAACGAGCAAAAAGAGCAATGGCTGCTCGATATACAATGGCTTCCTGAGCAGGTGGAGCATGCAATACTTAATATGGATGAAGCGCAATTGCAAACGCCTTACCGCCCCGAAGGATGGACAGTACATCAGCTGGTACATCATATTGCCGACAGCCATATGAATGCCTATACCCGCTTCAAACTTGGATTAACGGAAGACAATCCCACTATTAAACCTTACGAAGAAAAGGAATGGGCCTTGCTGGCCGATACAAGAGAACTGCCCGTAAACATTTCCATCACACTTTTGCATGCCCTTCACAAAAGATGGACAGCGGTATTGAAAGATATTGCCGATACACAATGGAACCGTACCGTTTTTCATCCCGACAGCAAGCGCAGCATGAGTCTTTGGTTTTTGTTGGGTTTATATGCATGGCACGGAAGGCACCATGTGGCGCATATCACAAGGCTGCGTGAAAGGGAAGGTTGGTAGTAACAGATTTTTGAATTACATTTTTTAAGCTGTCTCAGGGCAGCTTTTTTAATTTATTGATGATGGAAACTAAGCCGGCCCTTGCTCCTTCAAAATATTCGCCATCTCTCAAGTGCGGGAGCATTTGGGTTTTAATGATTATACCTGCGTACGCATCAGTAAGTATCTTTTTACTTCCATACCCGGTTGCTATGCGCAATTTTCTTTGCTGGGGACAAATAACCATGAGTACGCCGATATTTTTATCTTTTTTGCCTACACCCCACGCATTACCCAGTTCGGTGGAAAAATCTTCTATACTGCAATTTCCCAGCATACTGCTGTCGATGGTAACGATAGCAATTTCATTACCGGTTTCGGCTTCGTGGCTACCGATAATGGAGTCGAGTATTTGTCTTTCTTCTGTTGAGAAAACAGATACATAGTCATTGCACCAGGCCTTTGGTTTGGGCATACTAATGCTGCATTTGCTCAGAACCGGATAGCTGCCTTTCCTTTTAATGAAGCCGCTGTAACCGAAATAAGCGATGCCTGCAGTAAAGACCACAGCAGCGGTAATAACAAATGCTTTACGGGGTATCATCAGGCTAAAGTTACCAGTTTTAGTAAATTTTGAGCAATCATTCTAAATCTCATACCTTTATAAAAAATATTACTATGGATTTTTTAAGAGATTACTGGTGGCTCATCATTATACTGCTCACCATTTTCAGTGGCCTGGTAACCATTAACCAGGGATTTATTGGCGTGGTAACCATGTTTGGAAAATACCAGCGTATCATGCGCCCCGGCCTTAATTTTAAAATTCCTTTTTTAGAACAGATCTTTAAGAAAGTGAGTATCCAGAACCGTTCCGTTGAGCTGGAGTTCCAGGCGGTAACGATCGACCAGGCAAATGTTTATTTTAAGTCAATGCTGCTGTATTCTGTACAGAACGCAAATGAAGAAACCATCAGCAAAGTGGCTTTTAAATTCATCAGCGATAAAGACCTCATGCAGGCCCTGGTGCGTACCATTGAGGGCAATATCCGGGCATTTGTAGCTACAAGAAAACAATCTGAAATACTGGGTTTACGAAGGGATATTGTGGAGTTTGTAAAAGAACACGTGGATGCTTCACTTGAAGAATGGGGTTATCACCTGCAGGATCTCCAGATCAATGATATTACATTTGACCAGGCCATTATTGAAAGTATGAGTAAAGTGGTGGCCAGTAATAACCTCAAAGCTGCTGCAGAAAACGAAGGGCAGGCCCTGCTGATCACAAAAACAAAAGCAGCAGAGGCGGAAGGTAATGCCATAAAAATTGCAGCTGAAGCTGAAAGGCAGGCTGCGCAACTGCGCGGGCAGGGTGTGGCGTTATTTCGTGAAGAAGTGGCCAAGGGTATGAGCCAGGCTGCCGAACAAATGAAGCAGGCCAATCTTGATACCAATGTGATCCTGTTCAGTATGTGGACTGAGGCCATCAAAAATTTTGCAGAGTACGGAAAAGGAAATGTGATCTTTCTCGATGGCAGCAGTGAGGGCATGGAAAAAACCATGCGGCAGATCATGGCCATGCAGCAGATGGATGGAAAAAGATAATAAAATGGCCGGTTCACACCGGCTTTTTTTATAACCTTATTACATAACTTATATCTTTCAAACATGCCATACTTTCTTCAAACCTCCCCTTTTGTGGTTCCCACCACCGATGGTAAACTGATAGAAGAACATGTCGGCCTGGCCAGCACGGGCGAAGGCAAATACAGTATTGCCCGCATGACAGCCCCACCCGGTTGGACAGAGCCATTTCAAAATCCTGCATTTGATGAATATACCCTGGTGAGCCGCGGCAAAAAACAATTTGAAGTGGACGGCGAAATAATTGTGGTGCAGGCAGGACAGAGTATCCTGGTAAAAGCCGGCAGCCGGGTGCGCTATAGTAATCCCTTTTCAGAAGCATGCGAGTACTGGAGTATATGCATGCCAGCTTTTTCTATTGAATCTGCAAACCGGGAACCAGCATAAGATTAACATTTTATTGGCCGGTGTTTATAAGTGGTTTCGCTTTATTGCAGGTTAATTGGCGATGGTTGTATAAATTGCGGCATCGTTTTACTTTTCAACAGTATCATATGTTCGATATTTTTTTACAGGTTGACAGTGTGGCTGCAACAGGCGGCGCAAAAGTGGAAACAGTTTGGGGCCTGCTCAGTAAGGGTGGCCCGCTCATGATCCCGCTTTTTATCCTTTTTGCCCTCGCAATTTTCTTTTTCTTTGAAAGGCTGCTTTATATCCGCAAAGCATCCCGGGTGGATGAGAATTTCATGAGCATCATCCGCGATCATATTATAAATGGAAATGTAACGGCGGCCCGCAGTCTTACAAAAAATACCAATAATCCTGTGTCCAAAATGATCGACAAGGGTATTCAGCGTATTGGCAAACCCATTGATGCCATCGAAAAAAGTATGGAAAATGTGGGTAAGCTTGAGTTGTATAAAATGGAAAAAAATCTCAGCATTCTTGCCGTAATTGCCCGTATAGCCCCGCTGTTTGGTTTTGTGGGAACTATCGTGGGTCTTGTACTGCTGTTAAAAGAATTTGCCACCATCAGCAACCCTTCCATCAGCCAGATCGCCGATGCCATGTATATCAAACTTATTACCTCGGCCACAGGGCTCATCATTGGTATGCTGGCCTACCTGGGTTATAGTTTTTTAGATACACAGGTAAACCGTATGGCCAACCGCATGGAAGTGGCCAACAGCGAGTTTATAGATATTCTGCAGGAGCCAACCCGGTGATGTTAGTAACAGGCTTCAGGGCCATCTTAAAATATTAAATCTAAAATATTAAATCTGCTTGGATGTCGTTAAGAAATAACAAATTAAGGGGAGAACATTCTGAACTCGATACCGGGCCGCTCAACGATATCCTGTTCATACTCCTTATGTTTTTCCTGATGATATCCACACTGGCAAATCCCAATGTGATAAAAATGAGCGTGCCTAAGGCTAAAAGTGATACTAAGCAGAAACAAAGTGTGGTGGTAAGCGTGGATAAGAACAAAAATATTTTTGTAGGCGCAAAAAAGATCAGCCCAGATTCGCTGGAGGTTGTTTTACGCAGGTATATAAATGAGGGCGACAGTGTAAAACCTGCAGTCGTGATCAATGCTGATTCTGTGGCCCAGTGGGGCGAAATTGTAAATGTAATGAAAGTGGCCCGCAGGCTGGGTGCCACCACTTCGGCCACGGTTACGGGCAATGAGTAAAAATGCCCTGGTACGCTTGTTTATTACTGCAATGCAGCAAAAACAAACCTTTGCTTTCCAAAAATATCTTTCTGTACATCGGCAATAAAACCATTTTTTAAAAAATGGGCCGCCACCTTTTCTGCAAGATTTTCGTGTGTTTCCAAAAAGACCTTTCCATTGTCTTTTAAGTGTGTTTTTGCAAAAGCTGCAATGGCTTCATAAAAGATCAGTGGTTGATCATCGGGTACAAACAAAGCATGGTGCGGTTCAAACGCTGTTACATTTTTATCAAGTAAAGCTGCTTCCCCTAAGGGTATATAAGGCGGGTTGCTAACGATGCAGTCGAACTGTTTCAATTGCTTCCGGTTTTCGGTATCCAGAAAATCAAGTTCACGAAAATCTATGATCACTTCATGAGCTGCTGCATTTTCTTTTGCAATTGTTAAAGCCCCGGAACTAACATCAATGGCTGTCACTATTGAACCGGCGTTGTTTTTTTTAACGGCTACAGCAATGCAGCCGCTGCCCGTTCCAATATCCAGCACAGCAGGATTTTTTACCTGCTTTAAAAATTCCAGGGCATATTTTACGAGTTCTTCCGTTTCGGGGCGTGGAATAAGTACAGCAGGGCCTACGTTTAATTTTAAATTATAAAACCAGGCATGTTTCAGCACATATTGTACGGGTACCTGCTTTTTTAATTGCTCCAGCCATGCAGTCATCTTTATTTGCATTGCTTCTTCGGGTTCGTCTTTTTTTTTGGACAGCAAACTGGTTTTTGAAAACCCTGCATGTTCAAATACCATATTGCAAATGGCAGTTGCTTCACCCGGGGGATAAACTTTAGTAAGTTCCTCTTTAAAACGATTGTATAATTTGCCAATCTCCATCGGGCAAACATACTTAATTTTGCAGCGCCCGGATCCACTCCGGGTAAATTCAAATGTATGGGTAAAGAACTTCTTTATAACTGGCAGAAAAAATCGGGCGACAGGCAAAAATTATACAGGCAATTATTGCAGCGTGCCGATAAGAATAAGATCATCCGCCAGTTGCCGGGCTTACACGAAGAGGCTTTTTCGCATATTGACTGCCTGGACTGTGCGGCCTGCTGCAAAAACTATTCGCCCAGGTTTAAAGTGCCCGACATAAAACGGGTGGCCAAACATCTTAAAATGAAGGAAGGCCAGTTCATAGAAAAATATTTACTGCTCGATTCAGATGGAGATTACGTGGTAAACCAAAAACCCTGTCCTTTTTTGGGTGCCGACAATTACTGCAGCATCTATGAACACCGGCCTTCCGACTGCAGCCGGTTTCCCTATACCGATGAGGATGTGCTGCTGAAAAGGCCTAAGCTTACAGAAAAAAATTCAACATTTTGTCCGGCTGTTTATTACGTGCTGGAGCGGTTGATAGAAAATAAATGATTGCGAGAATTAACTTTATAGCAACCGGGTATTCAGGAATCACCGCATTGGCTTTTGCCGCTATTACACTGGCAGGTTCCTGCCATAACAATCATCCTTTACCAGGTGCGGGGGAGGCAGAGAAAATTGAACTTGGCCGCTATCTTTTTTTTGACCGCCGCCTTTCTGTAAACAATACCCGCAGTTGCGGTACCTGCCATAACCCGCAGTTTGCTTTTACCGACGGTTATAAGCGTTCACTGGGCGCATTTGCCGACCTTCACCTGCGCAATACACAACCAATTTTTAATCTTGCGGAATACAAATATTTTACTTCGGCAGATTCAACCATTCATACCCTTCAACAGCAAATGAATAACCCGCTTTTCAGCACCAAGCCTGTTGAAATGGGGGTGAATGGCCACGAAGAAGAAATACTGAAACGCATCAGTACCGACAAAATTTACCGGGATATGTTTGGAAAAGCCGGGGTGGAGATTTCATGGCAGGGGATAAAATCTGTCATCAGCTCTTTTATGCAAATGATTGAATCCTACCGTTCGCCTTATGATCATTTTTTGGCCGGTGACAGCAATGCTTTGTCTGCCCCTGAAAAAAGAGGAATGCAGTTATTCTTTTCCGCAGATCTCAGTTGCGGAAAATGTCACGGCGGAAAAAATTTTTCAGAACCCGAAGTAAAGGATGAAGCCGGCCGTACGGTCTATTATTTTAACACCGGCCTTTATAATGTGAACGACAGCGGTGCCTATCCTTTGTACGACCAGGGCCAGTACATGCAAACAAAGAAAATATCCGACATGGGAAAATTCCGGGTGCCCACGCTCCGAAACCTTGCATTTACTGCTCCTTTTTACCACGATGGCTCGGGGCTGGATTTAAAAACCGTGATAAATGATTTTGCAAACGCCGGGAGAAATATCCGGGCGGGTTTGTATAAAGGAAATGGAATCGAAAACCCGTACAAACACCCGCTCATAAAAGGGTTTAGTATTTCGGAGGAAGATAAGGCGAACCTGGCCGCTTTTTTACTGGCACTCTCAGATTCTTCTATTACCACTAACCCGGCCTGGCAAAACCCTTTTACAGATGACGAAACCAAAAGAAATAGTAATTTGCAATATTAAGTTCCACGCATGAAGCCAAAAACATTCAATCTCTTATTTGTTCTTTTCATTTTTATTTCCTGTACCAACCAAACAAAACAAGCCGCAACCAGTACGGGTTATGATGAAGATGTGCTGCAATCTGCCATAGCCGATACAGATTCTTTAAAAACCTTTGTTTTTGTTGATGAGCGGGTTGCCGAAATTAAAAAAACGCTTGCTTTACCCATGCCGGTTTTGCTTTGCGGCGACAGTTTGGGTACTAACGAAAAGTTGGCGCAGCTCATTGCACTCAACGATACCGCCTTTACCCATAATGTAAGGGATGCCCGAACGAAACAGCCTTTCCGAAGCGAAATATTTGCTGTTTTTCCGGCCAGGGAGAGCGATCTTAGTTATGTCAAAGGAGCAGTATCGCTTGCAGACTGTTACCGGGTTGAAATGTACAATTACCCGCTTAACCTCACCACCGTTTCACTGGTGGATATAAAGAATCAAAGGCCTGTTGCCGTGTTCACACAAGAACAAACGCAACCTGAAATACCGCAACACCTTAAAAAGCTTGCCATCAAAATAGCATTGGAATCGCCGGAAGTTCAACAGGCTTATGGTATCAAACCCGGCGAAAAAGACGCATTGATGGCCAGTACCAAAACAGCACTTAACCGTACCAAATGCGAACGCAGCCGCCATCTTTGTGTGGCTCCCACATTTGTGAAAGATGGTAAAGCATTGTGGGCCATTGTGGATCTTACCGATCACCGGCTTGTAGGTGTAAGATGGACAAGGGTTGGCAGTACAGGACCTGCGGCACCTCTTACCGAAAGAAAATTGCAGGACGATAAAGTATCTGCCTGCTTTTGTGAAAAAGAAACCAAGCTTACGCAAAATGGCTGGAGTATGGATTATATGCTTACCAGCAGCGATGGGCTGCGCATATCTTCGGTAATGTATAATGGTAAACCTGTTTTGCAAAGCGCCAAACTGGTAGACTGGCATGTGAGTTATAGTGGTACCGATGGTTTTGGATACAGTGATGCCGTGGGTTGCCCCTATTTTTCGCAGGCAGCCGTAATTGCTTTTGAAACACCAAAGATAGCCACGCTGAAAGATGTTGCCGGTAAAGCGGTTGGCTTTACGCTGGAACAAACTTTTCGGAGCGAACAATGGCCCGGCCCCTGTAATTACAATTATAAGCAACGCTACGAATTTTATAACGATGGCCGCTTCAGGGTGGCATGCGCCAGTTTGGGCCGCGGCTGCGGAAATGACGGAACCTACAGGCCTGTACTCAGGATAGCTTTTGCAGCAGAACAAAATAATTTTGCAGAGTGGAATGGCAGCGGATTTACCAACTGGGAAAAAGAAAAATGGCAGCTGCAGCACGCAGCTACAAAATATATGGAAGGAAAATACCAGTATAAAATTTCCGGTAACGGCCGGGGCTATTACCTGCAGCCCGGAACCGGTAATTTTGGCGATGGAGGCCGGGGCGATAATGCCTGGGTTTTTGTAACACTTGCAAAACCGTCGGCCAACGAAGGCGAAGCTGATCTTGTGACCATTGGCCCCTGTTGTAATACAGATTACCGCCAGGGCCCCGAAAAATACATTGAACCTTCGCCGGAAGATATACAAAATAAAAAATTAGTGGTATGGTATGTACCCCAGCTTAAGAATGATGATACAAAAGGACGTGAATATTGCTGGGCCGAAACGGTACTTGAAAACGGTGTGTATGTTACCAAAACCTATCCCTGCATTGCAGGGCCTATGTTTGTGCCCGTGCAGTAGCGGCGTAATTCACTCTTATTTGATCACGGTTATTTAAAAAAGGTACAATGATGAAAGACCTTTTTAAAAACAATGAAAAATGAGTCTTTAAATTTTTCCGGATAATGAAGAAAATATTTTTTTACCCCATTGCACTCATCGCCTTTTTTTCCTGTACAGAAAAAGAAGAAGAGGCCAATGCTGCCGAATACCAGTGCAAAACCATGCCGGCATTTGTAAAAAACACCGGGCTCAATCCAGCCCGGGTGGCTTTCAGTACATCCGAGATGCGCAGTATGGGCCTTAACCTTAAAGAAATGCCTTTAGATATGGCCGTACCCGCCAAAACCTACCAGCACCCCAGCTGGAAGGCTGCCGGTTGGCTTTCCACTATCCAGTTAGACAAAATGGGAAATTTATTTACAGCACCTGCCCCGTTTGTAAATGTGCTGAACAACCCGGTTAAAGATCAGAATACCATTTATAAAGTTAACAGTGCCGATGGCATGCTTGCCGAATTCCTCAAACTTCCCTGGCCCAAAGAGCCCGATAGCCGCAATCCTTTTGGCATTGCAGGCCTGGCATATAATTGTAAAAATAATATCCTGTATGCTTCAACAGTTGCGGGCAGCACCCCCGCACAACAGGTGGGTTGCATTTATGCCATTGATGCCGGTACAAAGCAGATCGTGGATGAGATAAAAGGCCAGGATTTTTTTGGGATACAGGTGGTGGTGGCAGCCGGCCGTGTTTTTTTACTGGCCGGGAGTGCACGCAGCAGCGAATTTTATGCTATCCCGCTTAAGGCAAATGGTAAATTTTCCGGCAAACCCCGGCTGGCGGGAAGTATTGAGGGACTGGGTGCAAGGGGTAACGATAAGGTTAAGAAAATTATTTTTAAAGCAGAAAATAATATCCAGATCAAAGGAATTGAATTTGATTTTAACCTGATAGCGCCAACCGAAAAGCAGGAATCCAATTATGATTTTTACTACGATTACGAAAGCGGTAAATGGATGCTGAGATCATAACTGCAGCTGACCCTGTTTTCAGATCAGTTTCAACTGGTAGGCAGCTTTCACAAGCCCGGCCGTATTTTTTGCATTGAGTTTCATCAGCAGGTTTTGGCGGTGGGTGTCTACGGTTCTTTTGGCTATGTGCAGGCTGGCCGCAATTTCTTCATTATTCATTTCCTGTGCGATCATTCTTAAAACAACCACCTGCATTTTTGTTAAGCCATATGCACCGGGCTGGTTTGTTCTGGGCAATTTTTTTTCATTTTCGAGCAGTTTCACGGCCACTTCGTTCGAGTAAAAGGGCTTGCCGCCCAAAACTGTTTTGATGGCGTTGAGCAACTCTGCAGGTTCAATGTTCTTCAGTACATATCCTTTTGCGCCCGATTGCATCATGCTGTTCACATAAGTTACCTCATCGTAATTGGAAAGGGCCAGCACCCGTGCATGCGGCCTTATGGAAAGTATTTTTTCAATGGTTTCGGCCCCGCTCATTCCCGGGAGTTGATAATCGATCAGTACGATGTCAAAATGATTGTGCATCACTTTTTTTACCGCCTCTTCGCCATTCTCCGTTTCTGTTATTTTAAAAAGGAACCTGCTGTCGAGCGATTCAAGCATTACCCTGATACCATCTCTCACCATTTGGTGGTCGTCTACAATAAGAAGGCTGATTATCTCCTGGTCTTTGATCATGATTTATTTAAACTGTTGCTGTTGTTTATGGGTATTATTATTTTATACCTGGTACCGCTTCCCGGGGCACTTGTAATAAGTACATCTACGCCATAGGGCTGCAGCCTCGACTGCACATTTTTTAATCCCATTCCTTTAGAACCAATTGATTCTGTTATGCTGAAACCGGTTCCGTTGTCTTTTAAAATGATGCTGGCCATGTTCTTTGAACCCGATAGTTCAATATTGATCCTGCCGGCCCTGCTGTGCTTTATGCTGTTGTTGATAAATTCCTGCACAACCCTGAACAGTGCTATTTCGAGCTGTTTGTTAAGTTGGGGGAATGAGTTATTGTCTTTTATAAGAATTGCAAGCCTGCCCTTTACCTCCGTTTGTGTTCCCAGTTCTTTAAGCGCTGCAGCAAGTCCGAAACTTTCCAGCGTTTTTGGCATCAGGTTAAAGCAGATATTGCGCATATCGGCAAGGGCTTTTACAAGCGCATCGTTCGATTTTACCAATATACCTTTTTGCCTGGCATCATGTGTGCTGTCGACCGATGTTCCGATGTAGAATTTAATGGCAGAAAGTTGCTGGCCCAGGCTGTCGTGAATGTCTTTTGCAAAGCGCATTCTTTCGGCTTCCTGTGTATTCACAATTGTTTTAAGGATCAGGTTTTCGGTTTCCCGTTGCTTGCTGATATCTTTTATGATGCCCCGATAGCCCACCGGCTTTTTTTTGTGATCTTCCATTACCGACAACGAGATCAGGCATTCTGCCAATGTTCCGTCGGGGCAGCTGATCTGTGCAAAAAAGTTATCGAGTAGTTTTTCCTGCTGAATAAGCTGCCTGAAATTTTTTCTTGCATCGGGTTTGCTGATCATTGTTACCAGGTTGAAGCCCGGGGGAACAGGCCCCGATATCCTGAAAAGCCTGTAACCGGCCTTGTTCAGCTCAATAAAATTCCCTTTTTTGTCGGTTATAAAAATACAATCACCGGTCTCTTCAAATATCTTCCTGTATTTTTCTTCCGATTCTTTGAGAGAAAGTTCATATTCTTTAATATTTGATAAATCTTTAGCTACCACCAAGTAACCGGCTTTCTTTTTTTTCTCATTATACAAAAAAGTAGAAGTGCAGAGAACTGGAATTACCCTGCCCTCCTTTGTTTTAAAACTTGTTTCAATTTCTGCAGGCCCTTTTTTCTTTTTTAAGTTTGTGGTAATATAAAGAAAAAGCGAATGAGCCCTTTTTACCTCGAGGGTATCTATGAACTTTCCTTCAAAACGCTCTGCCGGGTACTTTAGTAATTCATGAACAGAATTGCTGGTATTGTGTATCTTGCCCTTTGTATCAAGTACAAAAATCATGTCGGATACGGAGTTGAAAATATTGTTGAAGTGATTCTTGGAAATGGTGGTGTGCTTCAATTCTTCTCCAACCATATTTACGCAGGTAATAAAGGCATCCACTTCATCGAGCCTCGATGAAATCCTTAATTTCCTGGCAAAGTTACCAAGTGCATATTCTGTAAGTAACCTGTTTATTTTTTTAAAACGTGGGTCCAAATGCTAAGGTTTATAGGCCGGTAAAAAAATTGAGCCATTCCATGGCTTCCTGTTTGTTTGTAAATGTTTTAACGAGCAGTTTTGTTTTGGTTACTTTAAGAAAGAAGTTGGTGGTAAGCGAAATAAATCCGGAACTTAAAAGCAGTGCGGCACATTTTACACCGGCGATCCCTTCGGGTGATGCAAAAAAATCCCTGGCTTTTTTATCCATTTTTACAATCCCGTGATTCAATATCAATGTGGGCATGGCTTTTCCTTCAATAAAGGCCATTCGGGAAGCTACAATTTCCTTTGCATCTTTCAATGTGATCCTGGCATTAGGCTTATACGAAGCGATCAGGATATCCTTTTCAATCTCAAACGAAACAAACGGAGTGTCGAGTTTTTTATTTATCATTTCCACTATTCCTCATTTTATACGTGTTAATACGTAGAAAAAAATCGCAGTTATTATTTAAAAATCAGTTTTTCATACGTTGCCCAGGTCTGCAAATAAAGGAAATTTTACAGTACCGATTTATGTGAAATACCTTTTAAAATTAATAAAAGCTTTTAAAATGAGCAAAAGCCAATCCTTTGTAGACACCGTAGACCAAATTGTTTCTTATGGGGTGAAAAAAGAAATAGGCCATTTATACACAGATAATGGCAAGCCAATCAACTGTAATTCAATTTCCCTGAAGGGCAGGGAAGTGGTCAATTTTGGCTCCTGCAGCTACCTGGGGCTTGAATTTGACCCCCGTATCAAGTCCGCAGGCAAAGAAGCCATCGATAACTTTGGTACGCAGTTTTCTGAGTCGAGGGCCTATGTTTCCATATCGCTTTACAGTGAATTGGAAGTGCTGCTGGAAAAAATATTTGACGGCTATGTGGTTATAACCCAGTCTACCACGCTGGGCCATATGGCCACCATACCCGTTCTGATCTGCAACAGTACCGATTGCATCATAATGGACCACCAGGTGCACAATTCCATACAAATGGCGGTAAGCATGGTTAAAGGTCAGGGCATTCATGTGGAATTGCTGCGGCATAACCGTATAGACCTGCTCGAAGAGAGGATCCAGATTCTGAGGGGAAAATACAAGCGCATATGGTATATGGCCGATGGTATTTACAGTATGTATGGCGATAAGAGCCCGGTTAAAGAAATTCATGGACTTATGGACAAATATCCCGAATTGTACTATTATGCCGATGATGCACATGGAATGAGCATTTATGGCCAGCATGGGAGGGGTTACGTTTTAAGCCAGGCTCCCATTCATCCAAAAGCCATTGTGGCCACTTCGCTTAATAAGGCTTATGCAACCGGAGGAGCAGCTATTGTTTTTCCGACAAAAGAATGGGCCCAAAAAGTAAGAAAATGCGGCGGCCCGCTTATCACCTCAGGCCCTATGCAGCCTTCGCAACTGGGCGCTGCTGTTGCTTCGGCCAAAATACACCTGACTGATGAGATATATGAAATGCAGGCAACTTTGCAGGATAATATCAGGTTTGCAAACCTGATGCTTAAAAAGTACAGGTTGCCCGTAGTTTCCCCCTCAGATGCAGCTGTATTTTTTATAGCTGCCGGCCTGCCGAAACTGGGCTATAATATGGTAAAACGTATGCTCAACAAAGGCTATTACGTAAACCTGGGAATTTTTCCTGCTGTGCCCATGAAAAATACCGGCATCCGGTTTACCATTACACGCCTTCATACTTTTACACAGATTGAAAATATGATCGCAACCCTGGCGGCAGAATTGCCCCTGGCCCTGGCAGAAGAAAACATCCGGCTGGAAGATATTTACAAAGCATTTAAGATGCAGCTTCCTGAAGATATTATAATTGATTCGGCCGTTAAAAGTGTTATCAGCCAAAGTCTTTCGCTCAGGCTTTCCCATTATTCATCTGTTGAGCAGGTGCCGAAGGATGAGTGGGATGCATTATTTGCAGGCAAGGGCACATTCGACTGGCAAAATCTTTCTGTGCTTGAAAGATCTTTCAGCAACAACGAAATGCCCCAGGACAACTGGCAGTTCGATTACATTGTTGTACGGGACAATGCAGGCAACCCTGTGCTGGCCACTTTTTTAACCACAGCATTGTGGAAAGATGATATGCTTTCTCCTGCAGCCGTTTCTGCCCATATAGAAACCCTGCGCTTAACAGATCCTTATTATCTCACTTCAAAGGTGATCTGCACCGGGTCTTTAATAACCGAAGGCGAACATGTTTTCATAGATAAAAATTCGCCGTTGTGGAAGGATGCCATGCATTTGTTTTTCGATAAACTCTATGCACTCCAGGAGCAAAATAAATGCAACAGTATTGTTTTAAGGGATTTTTCTGTGGCCGATGAGGAGATGGATACCTTTTTTGTGGACAATGGCTTTTTCAGGATTTCCCTCCCGGAAAATAATGTGGTCGACAACAGTTCCTGGAACGGGAGAGAAAGTTATTACAGTTCACTTTCTAAAAGGTCTCAACAGCATTTCAGGGAAGATGTAAAAAAGCATGAAAATAAATTTACCGTAAAAATTGAAACAGACTACAGTGACGAAAAGCTGGACAGCTGGTATGAACTTTACCTTAATGTAAAAAATAATAATCTGGCATTAAACACGTTTACCTTACCTAAGAAGTTCTTCAGAAATATTTTAAGTACAGGAAACTGGGAAGTGCTCAGCCTGGCCGTAAAGCCCGAATTTGACTTTGTTGGTTTAACAAAGCCGGTGGCGGTTGTATTTTGCTGTAAATCAGCCGATACTTACCTGCCTGTAATTATGGGGCTCGATTACCGCTATAACCAAACCTATAAAACCTATAAGCAGGCACTTTATCAATTGGTGATGCGGGGTGCAGAACTGGGTTGCAGCAAAACCAACCTTGGATTTTCGGCAAGCATCGAAAAACGAAAAGTGGGGGCAGTACCAAAACCGGTGCATGGATTCATGCAGTCGAAAGACAATTATAATCACCAGGTGCTGGCCAATATGGTTATGAGCGCCTCAAAGTGAAAATGACCCAATACTTGCAAAAACTGTGCGGAAAAACTTCTGAAATAAAACCTTAGACATATGTTGGAAAAAAACTACTTAATCTTAAACTTAGGAAATGCATTTGTCAAAAGGGGAATACAGCCAGTTCAGTATCAAGGGACGCTTGTCTCTTCTGCAGGAATTTGGTATGCCGGTCCGAAAAAAAATGGAACAACAAACAAGGGTTGAAATTTATTTATTGTATGGCTTTTACGTGGAAGTGGTATATGAAAACGATCTGTTAATTACAGCCGAGCCGCTTAAGTTTCCAGATTTGATGGAGTACTACAACAGTATTTAGCTAAAACCTTTTTTACGGCTTGCAGCCGTTTAATATGAAAATGTAAAATCATGAGAACTCAAACTGCGGTTTCGCCAAAAATAACACTGGGAATTGTTGACGACAGCCTCCAATACCGGGAAGCACTTGTATATTATTTTGGCCAGCTCGCCGATATTGAAATTTTATTTGAATGTTCAGACGGGGTCCAGCTGCTTAAAAAGATCCGGCATAAACAACCCCAGGTGGTATTGCTGGATGTGGATATGCCCAATATGAACGGGATAGAGGCGCTGCAGAAGCTGCGTCATAAATTTCCTTCAGTAAAATTCATCATGCTTACCATGTATATGGAAAATACGCTCATAAGTTCGCTTATTGAGAAGGGGGGCCAATTCATATCTCAATAAATCGGCCAGCGGCGACGAGATATACCAGGCTATTGTGAAAAGTTATGAAGATGATTTCTTTATAAATGATTGGATCAGTAATGCCCTGGTGAGTACCAAGGCAAGGAGGTAATACTGCGATTATTTACCTGGTAATATGATGGTAGCTTTTGTTCCACGGCCTTTCTTACTGCTGATCTCAAAAGAACCACGCAGGTGCTTCAGCAGTTCCTTTACCAGTTCCCAGCCCAACCCGCTTCCCTTAAAATTGTCGGTATCGGCATTCGGATTTATTTTTCGTCCTTTCTTTATGTCCGCGATCTGCAGCTCCGTCATTCCTTTGCCACTGTCTGTAATGGAAATATAAACTTTCTTGTCTTTAGTAACAGCACGTGCGGTTATTTTTCCGTTCAAAGTGAATTTTACTGCATTATTCAGCAGGTTTTGAATGATAATGCCCAGTGCGGCCTTGTCTGTTTTCAGCAAAAGCCCTGCAGGGATATTGTTGATGAGTTCCGTTTGTTTACTATCGGCCATAAACCTGAAAAACTCCATGCGGTCATTGACCAGCAGGTGCAGGTTCTCTATAGTGAAGGGAGTTTTTTTGTTTCCTTTTCGGTATTCAACCCATTTTAAAATGTTTGAGATCAGGAGCAGTATCCTGGTGCCGCTTTGGTTAATATCGGCCAGCGAATCTCTTATCTCTTCTTTTGTAAGGGAAGCTTCTTTTATCAATACCGACTTTCCCACCATTGTCATAAACCTGAGTGGGGAGTGTACATCATGAGAAAGAATGTCGAGTAAACGGTCTCTCAGGTGATTGGCCTTTTTATTTGCTTTGAGCAGCTTTTCCATTTCGCCCACTCTTGCAGCCAGCTCTTTTTCCCTGCTTAAAGTTGTACTTTTTTTCATGTTGCGTATTCAGCAAAAACTCATATCCAGCACAGTTTAGAAAAAGCTGTAAAGTTTGGCTAGTTCGGCCAGCTGAATGAGGTTGCGTACAGAAAGTTTCTGAAATATACGTTTTTTATAAGTAACAACCGTATTTGCATGAAGGTGCATCTGCACAGATATTTCCTTTGTTCCTTTTCCTTTCACAAGCAGTTGTGCCACTTCCAGTTCCCTGCTGCTTAAAAACTTAAAAGGGTTTCCGGCTTTTTCGCCCGGGGCTTTGTGGCGGAGGTCTTCTATAAAGATATTCTTAAGCTGGTTGCTTACATAAACATTGCCGCCAAAAAAGTGGCGCAGTGCCCTTATCACTTCTTCTTCTTCGGCATCTTTTCTTAAAAAGCCCTTGGCGCCCAGCTGGAGGGTTCGGGTGCCATAAATTTCTTCGTTGCTCATCGTATATACAAGTATATCCAGTTGCGGGTACAGGCGGCTGATATCACTCACGGAATCTATCATATTGCCATCGCTGAGCTGCAGGTCAAAAATGGCAAAGCGGGGAACGGTTTTTTTAAGATAGCTGAGTGTTTCCGAAACAGAAAAAGTTTCTTCCACTTCCAGTTCGGGAAAATGCGTATTGATAATGTTTTTTAAACCACGCCTTATCAATGAATGATCATCCGCAAGTAGAATTTTTGCATAGCAGTTTCGCTGTTTCGGGATTTCCTCATATAAAGTTATTGAAAATACGAAGCAATTATTTTCAAATACAAAGTTCAGACATTAAATAGAATTATTACTACAGTCGTATTAATACTACAAAAACTGTCCCTGCTTACTACAGCCCTAATGAAATATATTATTAAAATTTGCGCCGTATAATTTTTTGATTCGGCTATGCTCGATCGGTATATGTTGTAGCTGACAATAAATTGTATAAAAATCATTTCAATGAAACCAATATTCCAAACAACTGCTGAAAACAGGCTTTTCATTTTTGTAAAGAACTTTGCAAACTGCGGTTCTGGTATGCCTGTGCAGGTTTCTCCTTTCCGTAAATTTCCCCTCAACATTTTCCCTGCTGTGCTGTTTGCTGTCTTAGAAGATCATTTTCTTTTTTATGCTGCATACCTGCAGGCAATTTCAAAAATTTCATATTTACCCAACTTTAATAAAAGTACCGATGTGCCTGTGCGCCTCGGTTTTTTAATAACCCCTGTCATTTAAAACCCAATTATTTTGTATGAAAAAGAAAGATCCGGAATTTTTTAAAGACTGTTTGGGCAAGCTGCCCAAAACAGTGGATTTGGCGTCGGCATTGTTTGGCAGATTGGCGCCAGTATATTTTCCTGTTTATAAAAATGAAGGTTTGGTATTATTGCCAATTGTGGGGTGCTTTCATACTACTGCACCCATATTCAACTCAATTGCGCCTGCTATCACTATAAAATGTTTCCTGCAGAGGTTTCATGGTATTAGATGCTGACCAATATTTATGACTGCAATTGCGATGCCCGCAAGATGTAGTAATACTACGCAATTGGTTGTTTAATACTACAGCTAATAAGTCAATAAAGAAATTGTTCGCACGTTTATGTTTTGGTTTAAAGCAGCTTGTTTAAAACTTATGCTTGAAATGTAAAATGTGAATCAATATTCGGGCGACAAAATCAAGTTTTTCAACCACAACCTTGAGAAAATTACGATAGGGTAAAGCGTTGAAATTCATTTTAAAATGCCTTTCAGGCGCCATTAAAACCAAGGTATTGCCTGGCTATGGCGGCATATACAGTTACAGTATTCAATTATTGTTTAAAATCAAAAAAATGAAAAATCTACTATTTTTAATCTGTGCATTCAGTTTCGTTACTATTGGTAATGCACAATCCACTATTGAATTGCTGGGAGCACCGGGTACGGGTGGCCCATCGGGCATAGGCCCGGTTACAACAGCACAAACTGGTACTTTTCACAGTACTGCGGCAACAGCATTCAGTCCTGCTGTAACTGCTGCTTTCACATTGTCGAACCAGCAGTTTACATCAATAGAAGGCAATGCCGCCACACCCGGCACTAATTTTGGTGGCGGCATTACCAATACGGTTAACTCTCCGGCGCCGGGGTCAAATATCTATGATCTTATGAATGCATTAAGTGGTTCTGCCAATACCAATTATACTGCTTGCAGTAACTGTGCTGTGGGTACAGGTATAGATATAACTGCCAACAGGTCAATTGAAGTGCAGAATTATTCTGATGCCCTTATTAACAGTGCCGGAACACAGCTTGCCGCATTGAATGCAAGGGTGCAGTATGCAGACATGACCATTACATTTAACAGGCCGGTTTCTAATCCTATGCTTCACTTTACCGGACTCGGCGGACAGGTTTCTTATTCAAATACCATTGCTGGTATAACAAGAAATTATGATCTTGGTTTTACTACAGATGTTGATCTGCTGACACCGGGCCTCAACTGGGCAAAAATTTCCGGTAATGCAGCAATGACGGTGAGTGCAACAGCTATTACAAACGCTTCCACTTATTATGGTGCGGCAACAACACCAACTGCGCTTCATGGAATAACCAGGTCGGCTGCTACAGGTACGGTTCAAGTAAACGGTTCTAATATTACAACAATTACAGTTAGATTTTTTCTGCATGGCGATGGTGGTATTATTGTTAATAATGCAGGTACTCCCATTGCTGCTTCAAATGGTAATATTGTAAGGTGGGGCTTTCATGCAGGATTTATTCCGGGAGGTTCAGCGGGTACGCTTATAGGTGTTTCAGGAGATGGCTTCCTGGTGGGGCTTTCCCTTCAGCAACCTGTATCCGTGAGTGGTAATGTATTTAATGATCCCAATGCAGGGAATGTAAATAACAGTACAGGTTCGGCAAATGCTGTTCCGGCCGGACTCAATGCCAACCTTGTGGATGCTAACGGAAGAGTGGTGGCTTCTGTTCCTGTAGCTACAGACGGCACCTATAGTTTTCCTGCAATTTTTGAAGGCACTTACACCGTAAGTTTAAGTACCACTGTTGGTACGCAGGGCTTGGTTAAGCCAGTTGAATCCGTGCCTGCAGGCTGGCTGAATACAGGTGAGTTTAATGGCACCCCCAATACTGGCGCCGATGGGAGCGTAAACGGTATTAGCGCAGCCTTTAATGTTACGACAACTAATGTGACCAATATTAATTTTGGCATTGAGCGATTGCCTGAAAGTGCCGTAAACTCCCAACCCGGGCAGGTTAACCCCGGAGGAACAAATAACGTTTCAGTTCCGGCTTCAGCATTTACACTCAGCAACGTAGGTCCTGACCCCAATACAGGTGACTACGATGGTGGTACGGTAACCAGTATCCGGATAACCGGTTTCCCAACTTTTGCCACTTCTATAACTATTAATGGCACTACTTATACAGCAGGTACATTTCCCCCGGGTGGTGTCATAGTACCATATACAACTGGTGTGGGGCCAACGCAGGCAATAAGTATTGATCCGGTAGATGGTATTGAAACAGTGGTTATCCCTTTTGCGGCCATTGATAACGGAGGTGCAGAGGATTCCACTCCCGGAAGTGTGAGTGTTCCCTTTACCAGTGTTTTATCTGTTAGAAGCCTGGAGGTTTCTGTAACCCTTACAGGCAACAAGGCTCTTGTAAGGTGGGCTAGTGAGAATGAGATCAATACAAACCGTTTTGAAGTAGAGCGCAGCATTGATGGGCGCAGATACGTTACTGTGGGTATACGTGCAGCAGCAGGTGACTATACAGGCATCAGGAATTATGAACTTACAGATGATATGGCAGGCTTAAGCGGTGTAGTATATTACCGTGTAAAACTGCTGAACAACGATGCAAGGGTTAACTACTCAGATGTGGTGACGCTCCATATTCCGGCTGTCAGTGTAACCCTGTCACCAAACCCATTTACAGATAAAATAAAGGTGAACTTCCCAGGTCTTTCTGGCGAAAACCTTACCGTACAAATAACAGATGCCAGCGGCAGAATGATGAAGCAACTGAATAAAGTGTTACTTCCCGGTGAATCAGGTTTTGAGATTACCGGCCTTGATAAACTGCCGAAAGGAAACTATATGATAAAGATAACCGGCAGCACCGGGTTAACATTATATGTTCAAAAGCTGGTAAAGCGTTAGAATTTTTTAAATAGTTATAATAGAAGGGTAGGGCTGCTTCATGTATTTGAAGCGGCCCTTTTCATTTAAATTATTTTTTAATATATCATAAAGATTATATTTTTTTGAAAAAAAATGAGTGATTGTGTTTGGCCAAAACCCTTGCCAGTGCTGCTTTTTGGAGTTCATAGCCGCCGTGTAGTATTCCTCCCTTATTTTTGTAGTATATAGTTACAATATTACTGAGTATAAATACGTTTATGTTGGCAGATTTGTCAAAATTTGCGACATTACGTGATCAAGGCTATAATTATATTACTATATCCCTGGTCTTCTTAGTAACTGAATTGTCCAATATCTAAAAAAAAACTACATGAGAGTCAAGCTGCTATTCATCACATTCCTGTTATTAATTTTTGGCGGGGTCACACAGGCCCAGGTATCCGGAACAGTTTTCCGCGATTTTAATGCCAATGGTGCCAAGGATAACGGCGCCGGTTTTAACGAACCATTTGTTGCCGGGGTTACTGTAAAAGCTTTTAACAGTGCCAACATCCAGTTGGGAACAACCAAAACCACCAATGCAAGCGGGGCATATAATTTTACAGGGTTAGAAATCCCATCCGGCACGGTAGTCCGGGTAGAATTTTCGGGTCTCGCGATCGGCGATTTTGCAAGTGCCAACGGAACCACTAATGGAACGAATGTACAATTTGTGACGGCCCCTTCTAATGCAGTGCATTTTGGAGTGAACGCACCGGAAGATTTCTGGAACAATACAGTGAATACAGATCCGGCTTTGCTTGCAGTGAATATACGCAGGGGAACAACCAGCAGTGTTTTTTCGGGCCAGTATTCAGTTATTCATGTAAATAATTCATCATCGGGTCCAGGGGCAAATCCGGCCAATAGCAGTGTGATGACCGTGGATACCAGCAGGCGCCCATCACTTTTTTCCCAAACAGGTACTTTGTTTGGTATGGCATCGCAGCGCAGGCAGGAAAGGGTTTTTGCCACCTCATTTCTTAGAAGACAAAGTGGTCTTGGTCCCCTGGGTGCAGGAGGAGTTTATATACTTGATAAGGCAGGTGCAAGCTGGAACTATTCGGCGGGTTTTACGCTCCAGGGTGTTACACCCTCTAATGGAGGTGCTGCACTTGATTTTGGAAGTATCACACGTGTAACAGGAATAGCAAACCAGGCAAACGATAATTATATTTCTGATGAATGGTCATGGGGTGCACCAGAAGGTGGGGGAAGCGATGGAAGGGATATGGACGCATTTGGAAAAGCTACCACCATGTCGTACGGAGATATAGAGGCCGATGTAAACAGCAATAAATTATTTACGGTTAACCTGTTTCAGAAAAGGCTGATCGTGTTTGATGCATCTGCTGCCAGCACTGTTTTAAATAATGCATCTGCTGTCACACTCGCGCCTTTTACCACAGCATACACTATTACCAGTTTACCCGGCTGTCCTGCTCCCGTAGGTGCCGGAAACAACATACGTCCCTTTGGCGTAAAGATTTACCGGGGTAAAGGATATTTGGGTGTGGTAAGTGATGCCATGTCAACCCAATCAAAAGCAGACCTGGTTGGATACATTTTACAATTTGATCCAAATAATATTGCTGCTGGTTTTACAACAGTACTTACAATTAATTTTAACAGTTACCAGGGAAATTACTGGAATCCATGGGCTGCTACCTGGGCACAAGCCGGAGGAACTGCCACATCGGGTCCAAGAGACTATGCGGAACCGGTTATTGCTGGAATCGAGTTTAATGAAGACGGCAGCATGGATATTGGTATACGTGACCGTTGGGGCGACCAGGGTGGTAATTTTGAGCGTCATCCCGTTTCAGGTTCATTGAGCCATACTCAAACATCTATCAACGGAGATCTATTACATGCATGCTGGAATGGAACAGCCTGGACACTTGAGGGTACGGCAGGCAGCTGCCCGCATCCTGCAGCAAACACAAATGCCGGCACCAATACAAACAATTTTGGTGCTGGATTCAGTTATGGCAGTCCCGCAACTGCCAGGGAATGGTATTCCGACAGGTCGGGTGATGGAGGAAATGAGAACAACCAGGGTGGTATGGCCAAGCTGATGGGATCGGGTATCATTGCATCATCAATATACGACCCAATGGCAAGTGGTGGAAACACTGCTGCTGTAGATGGTGGTGGAAATGGTGTGTACTGGAGCACGCAGGGGCTTCAATGGAATAATGTAAGCACGGGTCTTAAAGATCATGTGGCACGTATCGTGGATGGTAACTCAGGATCTCTCGATAAATCAAATGCAATGGGCGATATTGAGTTCCTGCTGGTACCACAACCTGTTCAGGTAGGCAACCGAGTATGGAATGATTTAAATGGGAATGGTATCCAGGATGCTGGGGAACCGGGGATTGGAGGTCTTACGATAACATTGAGGAGCCCTGGAGTAAATGGTATTTATGGTGATGGAGATGATCAAACATGGACCACCACTACGGATGCAACCGTAGGTCCAACGCTTGGTAATTATTATTTCAGTTCATTGAGCAGTTCGGATAACCGCAAGCCGGCAACATGGACGGGTGTAGGCAATAGCGTTTTGCCAGGTTACGATTACCGGGCAGAACTTACCATTCCAGCTGGCTATCGTTTAAGTGTAAACGATGCAGGAAGCAATACAGTGGATAATATAGATAACGATGCCACCCAAACGGGTGGCAGCGCATATATAATTTTCAATACAAACAACACAACTCACAATATCGATTTTGGTTTTACGCAGTTGGGGTCATTGGGCAACCGGGTATGGAGCGATGACGGAGCAGGCGGCGGAACTGCCGGTAATGGATTGCAGGATGGCGCCGAGCCCGGTGTGGCGGGTATAACGGTATCGTTGTACCGCAACGGAACAGACGGCATAGCCGGTACGTCAGATGATGTGCTGGTTGGCACAACAATAACGGATGCGTATGGTATATACCAGTTTACGAACCTGGCCTTAACGGATCTTACCAATGGCACCACCATAGCACAGACCTCTTATAATATAAAAGTGACGGCACCATCGAACTATGTGTTTACCACGCAAACGAACACAACAGATGATAACAATACGAGCGGTATCAGCACAACAGGCAGTGATGTAAATGTGCTTGGGGTGAGTTACGGTATACAAATAACAGCGGGCGAGAATAACCCGAACATAGATGCAGGCCTTGTGCTGCGGGCGGCAGTAATACCCAACAGTATAGGCGATAAAGTATGGTTCGATACAGACGGCAGCGGCACCCAAAATGGCAGCGAACCAGGTATTGCAGGTGTAACAGTAACACTGTATGCGGCCGATGGCAGTACGATTATAGCCATTACCACAACGGATGCCAACGGTAATTATTTATTTAATAATGTACCTGCCAATACAAATTTTGTAATAGGGTTCAGTGCGCCGCAGGGAACATTATTGACCAGCAGTACCGGAACCACTACGCTCAGCAGCAGTGTCAATAGCGATCCCGATCCCTTAACAGGCAAAACGGCTGTGTTCAGCAGCGGTTCTGCAGGTACACAAATTACCGGCATAGATGCAGGTATTGTAAATAACAGCAATGGCTTTTTGGGCGATTATGTATGGAACGATTTAAATCACAATGGCGTACAGGATGCAGGTGAACCAGGCATCTATAATGTTAGCATGCAATTATACAGTCCCGGTGTGGATGGCCTGATTGGCGGCGGCGACGATGTACTCATGGGTACTACCACAACGGGTGCCAATGGGGTTTATAATTTTGGGAACCTTGCAGCAGGCACCTATTTTGTGGTGGCCACGGTTCCGTCAGGTTACACTGTATCAGCACAGGATGCCGCCAATACAGCAGGTGATATTAAGGACAGTGATTTTGGAGCAGGCAGTGGTAGCTATGCGCTGAACTATGTAAGCGGTATCTATACGCTGAACACAAGTGCCGGTTCGGTATCAAGAGATACCCGGATAGATCTTGGATTATACAACAGTACGGCCAACCTGAACAGTATCGGCGATAAAGTATGGAACGACCTGAACGGTAATGGGCTGCAGGATGGTGGCGAACCAGGCGTGGCAAATATAAGTGTAGCCTTGTTGAGCAATCTTGGGCTTCCTGTAATAAACCCTGCGAGCGGTAAGCCTTATGTGGTAGTAACAGATGCAGCAGGTAACTATCAGTTTGCAGATGTACCCGATGGCAGTTATATGGTATTGTTCGGCAATATCCCTGCAGGCTATAGTGTAACTGTGCAGGATGCAAGCGGTAGCGGTGGGCCTGGCAGTGGAACCGATGGGGCGAACGACAGTGATGTAAAACCCACAACAGGAATGACAGGCTTAATAAATGTGGATGCTGCCGGTACGAACCCAGTATCAGTAAATATAATTAATGTAGATGCAGGTATTGTACAGGGCCAGGCGGCCGGAACAGGCAGCCTTGGTAACAGTGTATGGTACGATGTTAATAATAACGGTGTGCGTGATGCAGGCGAACCGGGTGTTAGTAATGTAAGGGTGGAGTTACTGGATGGCGCAGGTAACCCTGTAGACAGCGATCCGTTAACAGCGGGCGTACAACCTTATATTGTATATACGAATGGTCTTGGCGAATACCTGTTTACGGGACTGCCAGCCGGAGATTATACGGTAAGGTTCAGCAACCTGCCAGCAGGTTATACCAGCAGTCCATTAAATGCTGGATCCAATGATGAGACCGATTCTGATGCCGGCTTTGCTGGTACATCCACGGGAGCCACCACGGCCACCACTGCTGTGTACACGCTGCAATCGGGGCAGGATAATCTTTCTGTAGATATGGGTATTGTACCTGCCACGGGCAGCAACAGTGTGGGTAATATTGTATGGAACGATACAAACCAGAACGGGATACAGGATGCGGGCGAACCCGGGGTGCAGGGAGTAACGGTAAGTTTATATACAAACGGCGGGGATGGCCTGCCGGGCACAGCAGATGATGTGTTTGTACGTGTTACAACCACCGATGAGTTTGGCCGTTATTTGTTTGCAGGCCTTGGCGATGGTAATTATAATATAGGGTATACAAATATACCGGCGGGGTACAGCTTTACGGCCAAAGATGCAGCAGGCAGTACAGCGTCCGATGGCAGTGATCCCAACCAGGCCACTGGGCGCACGGTTACGATCGGCCTGGATCCCACCAGTGCATCAGCAGCATCTGTAAACAATACGGATGTGGATGCGGGCATATTTACCACGAGGGCAAGCCTTGGTAATTATGTATGGAATGATGTGAATGGCGATGGCATACAGGACAGCGGAGAGCCGGGGATAGCAGGAGTAACGGTGACCTTATATGCAGCCGATGGCGTAACTGTATTGGGAACCACGATAACAGGAGCAGGTGGTAATTACCTGTTCAGTAATCTTACAGCAGGCAGTTATGTAGTGGGCTTCAGTACACTTCCATCGGGCCTTCAGTTTACCCAGCAGAATACAGCAGGGGATAATGGAAACAATACGAACAGCGATGCAAACCCATCGACAGGTAAAACAGTAGTGATCACGTTAAGTAATGGAGAGAATGATATGACGATAGATGCCGGTATCCGCAAACCACAAACAGGAGCGGTGGGTAACTATGTATGGAATGACGTGGACCAGGATGGGGTGCAGGATGTGGATGAGCCGGGCTTGCCGGGCATACTGGTAACACTATACGATGCGGCAAACAATGTGGTGGGTACGGCCGTAACGGATGGTAACGGCAATTACCTGATCAGTAATGTAGCTGTTGGTAGTGGGTACTATATCATCTTCAGTAATCTTCCGTCGGGCAGTTCGTTTACCACGCAGAGTGCAGATGTGAGTGCGGGAGATGTAACGCTTGGCAGCGATGCAAATGTATCAACGGGTCAAACACCGGCGTTTACGATCACGGCCCTGCAAACCCTTACAACAGTGGATGCGGGTGTTCGCAACCTGAGTACGGTACCGGTGAAGCGGCTGGAAGCCACGGTGGTACTGAGCGGTAATACATCCGCGGTAAAATGGTTAACAGAGAACGAGATCAATACGGATCATTTTGAAGTGGAGCGTAGTACAGACGGGAGGCGTTACACAACAGTAGGCACACAGGCGGCAGCGGGCGATTATGCGGGGATAAGGAATTATGAGCTGTTGGATGATGTACAGGGATTAAGTGGGGTGGTATACTACCGTGTAAAATTGCTGAACCAGGATGCAAGGGTGAACTACTCCAACGTGGTAACGATCCGCATCGCAGCAACTGCGGAAGTAACGGTAGCTCCAAATCCCTTTGTTGAAAAGCTGAACATCAGTATCCATAGCAGCAAAACAGAAATGGTATCTGTAATGCTGCTGGATGCAGGCGGCCGTAGGGTGAAGCAGTTGAGCCGTAAACTGTATGCAGGTAATAACTGGTTTACAGTAGAAGGGCTTGGGAATCTTGCCAAAGGAATTTATACGGTCAGGATAATTGCTGCAAACGGAACCGAAATACTGCTGAAAGAATTGATGAAATAAAATAGTTAAATTTTTTCAAAACAAAGGGCTGTTTGTAAAGGCGGCCCTTTGCCTTATACGGCATTATGTATTGAATAAGCAAAAGCCTGTTTAACGCGGTTGCTTTATTTTAAAGGGTTAAAAACAGCAGGATTGATATTACCCAGCTGAATTTTTTCGGCTTTGAAGCGGATGGTTCCGTTTGCGGTGCTGTAAGAATATTGCAATACCAGGCCTGGTATGGTTGCAAATGCCGGTTCGGCAATTTTATTGATTGCCGGTAATTGAACCGTATAAAAAAGCTCGATGGTTTCGCCTGAAACTAAACGAAGCGTTGCCTTGCGGCAATGGTAACCCGCAATATCCTCATGTGCGGCATTTGCTGTATCAAGAATTGCGCCCTCGTACTTTTTATTCATCTTATTCCATTCTGCAGAACTGATCTTTTTGGCGCCTGTCTTTTTATAGGTTTCCTGCTTGCGGGATATTTCGGTAATATTATTCTTCGGTAAAAAATAAAAACTTTCCACACGCATCAGGCTTACAAGTTTTATTTTTGTTTTGGTTCCGTTGGTAAACAATACCCTGCTGCCTCCATTATATAAATCTGCTGCCACAATCTGCTTGCCTGATCCCGGTTCAATGCTGATAGAATAGCTTACTACCATACCGCTGTCGCTCATGTGGGCATTCGACCTTCCCGGCAATGCCAGTAAACCCAGGTTAAAAAATAAAACTATTAAACCGCTTCTCATATCTTACATATTGTCAAAGATAAAATTACCCAAATCGATCACATCGGCAGGGTTTCTTTCTTTATTGTTGAAAAAAACATCATTTTGCTTTTTGATCTTTTGAAGCCGCCTGCTGGCACGTTTTGCCTTTGCAGAAGCCTTCCCCCGCTTATTTAATTTATGAAGAGCCTTCATAAATTTCGTCATTTTTTCGGGTATCTGCAGTGTGCTGTAACTGTCGATATTCAATATTGCCGGGCCATCCTTCTTACCATCTCCGGCAGTGGATTGTACATAATTGGCAAAAGCAAAGAAAGCGGGATTTTCTAAACCTGTGCCGGCAAAAAAAGCTTTGCCTTTCATACCTTCAGCAGCCTTATTATTTTGTGGTAAATATATTATTTTTCGGTTGGCGGCTGATTGGTTACTGGCAGCAGGCTTAACTGGTTTGTTATTATTGCTCACAGCTTTTTCAGAAGATTTTTCTTTAACTGCCTCCCAGGTTTTTTTTTCAGCTAACACGGTTTCGGGCTGTTTAGAAACCGGCGGCGAATGCATTAGTTTCGAAATACCCCAGGTGCTTAGAATTATGCCGGCAATGGCTGCAGCAACTGCAGGGTTACGCAGTATACTTACTATCCCCGGTTTATACGGTAAATGAAGTAATATCCTGTTAAATTTGCTTTCTTCCGGTTGAGAGATGTGTTGCTTTAATTCTTTTAAAGTTTTTTCCAGGGATTGATTCTTTTGTTCTTCTTCAATTTTAGTCAATAAAATGGCTGAAAGTTCACGGGGAACCTCTATGCTGTAATCGCCCAGTTCATGCAACTTCTTATCAAGCATTTGATCCATAATCAGCTGAATTAATGATTAGCTCTTTTAACTTTTTTCTGGCTTTAGAGTATTGTGATTTACTTGTGCCTTCTGATATGCCAAGTAATTCGGCTATTTCTTTATGAGAGTAGCCTTCAATTGAAAATAAATTAATAATGGTTCTGTATCCCGGGGGTAATTTTTGTAAAGTTTCAATTAATTGCTCTTTGTCCAGCTTATTGATAATCTCCGGCTCAATGGCCAGGCTTGCGTCTGCCTCATTATCAAAATGACCGGGTAAATGCAGGTTGTTTTTTTTCTTAAGGATATCAAGGCAGGTTGTTACAAAAACCCTTCTCACCCAGCCTTCGAATGATCCATCGCCGCGGTAATTAGAAAGATTTCTATACAGCTTGATGAAACCTTCCTGGAACAAATCATCCGCTTCTATATTGGAGTTGGCAAAACGCTTGCACAAACTGTACATTTTGCCAGCATGTAAATCATAGATTTTTCTAAAAGAATGCTGATCGCCCTTGGAGGCTTTCATTATTAAGACGTCCAAATCATCAGAAAAGTTGTCCTTTGATGCTGCAGCGCCTGCAGGTTCTTCTCCCATAAATTTTTTTTTAAAAAAATGCCATTCATGCAACCTGCGACCGTTCAAATATCGTCTTTATTAATTGTACAGCAAACGCTTCATGGCAATGTTTACTTATGTTGATTTTCAAAAAGGCAAACAACAGCTTCACAGGACCAGATTTTTTGTTCATTAATATAGAGTGCCTGAATTTCGTTTTTAATCCAGCCCCCGATACGTGTCAAAAATTTCTAACAGAAATAATTGAGCATGAGAACTGTCGATAAATATCGAAAAGTGCTCAATTTATTGGGCACTTTTTTATTTAGCCTACCTGCTTCCTAACTATTTTCTTCCGGGGTTTCTGGCATAATTGCTGATCTTTCTCCTCCTGGTCCCCGCCTGCACTTCTTTCATCTAAAAAATGACCTGCCGCTGTGACGGCAGGCCAAAAAGTAGACCTTACTTACAAAAACTATTAAACCAAATGACAATTAAGATAAATGATCATCAAGATTCAATAATCTACCGGATAGACGATTTTCTGGTTTCAAAAGTTGCCCAATATTTTCCCCGGGGACGGTTTGCAGAAATATTAATTTAAAATGGCCTGTGTAGGGTTTTTAATTTTCTGCATTAGAAATTTTACGAAATAATATTAAAAAAAAATCGTTTTAATGTTAAGTAGACCCTTGCAACTTCACATATGTTTGATTGTCAATAATTTACATGTTTGGTGATCAATTTTAGAATGGCCATAATTAATGCATAGATGAAAAAGAAGTATGTGTTTTTAATCCTTTTGTTGTTGATGATGAATCACTTGAACCATGCGCAGGTATCGGGCCTGGTTTTTCGTGATTATAATTGCGATGGCATAAGGGGCACGGCTTTTCCTGATGTAAACCCGGGTGCTGCAGCTGTGATCGTTAATGCATACAACACTGCCAATACCTGCATCGCCTCTTACCAATCTGCCGCTTCCGGCACCTATTCCATTCCTTCTTCGGGAGTTACCTTCAACGGTATCACAGGATCAAATACCGGCTTTGTTATGCCCGGCGAAAAAGTTAGGATAGAATTTGTACTTCCGGCAAGCAATACAGATCCATCGGGGCCGTTGAGAAATACAGATCATGCAGGTTCCTCGGCAAAAATATATGGCTCAGCTGTGCGTTTTGTTGCCGGTGGCGCCACAAACATAAATTTTGCCATCAACAATCCCGATGATTATACCGGGAGCACAAATCCATATATTACCACTTCTCTTTTTGTAAACGGAACATACAACAATGCTGTATCCGGTGCATATACCTCTGTGTACAGTTTTCCATATAACAATACAGGAAACCCGCATGGCGATTATTTTGGTGGCGGAAACATGCCTAAAGCAAAGGCCTATATTTCTCAAACAGGTTCGTTATGGGGCCAGGCTTACCAACGTTTGAGCAAAACCCTTTTTGTATCGGCCCTTGTGCGGCGTTTCACCGGTCTTGGCCCGCTTGGTACCGGGGGTATTTACAAGATCGATATGACCAATCCTGTTTCGGCATCGGGCGCCGTTCCTTTTATTAATGTAAACAGCATTGGCATCAATACCGGAACCGATCTAAGGAATTCCAGTAACTGCGATTCCATTTCAACGCATCCTTTTATACCATCTCATGATATTGCCATGTCGTATGAAGTAGGTAAGCGTGGGATCGGCGGAATTGATTACGATGAAAAAAGGAATACCCTTTGGCTCGTAAACATGTATGACCGTAAATTATATGGAATAGATCAGTTGGATCCTTCCTCTCCTCCTACCTCTACTAATGTTTTAGGTGGTTATTCTATTTCATTGCCTTCGGGATACAGCGTTAATAACGGCGTACTGAGGCCCTGGGCAATAAAAGCATACCGGGGCAATATATACGTTGGCGCTGTAGCGGATGCTTCTGCGGTGGGAGATATTTTCTCTTTAAATGATTTGTTTGGTTATATTCTTAAGTTTAACCCCGACAATCCTTCGGTGGGTTTCAGCGTAGTGGCCAATTTCCCGCTTAATTACAAACATCCGGGCTGGGGCCCCACAAGTGGCTTACAAACCTGGACCAACTGGATCGATCCTGTATTTCATTATTGGGCAAACCGGTGGACGAGTCAGCCAATTTTGTCCGACATTGAATTTGATACAGACGGATCAATTATTGCCGGGCTTACAGACAGGGGAGGGCTGCAGGCAGCTTACGATAATTATAATGATATATCCTGCAGCAGTTACAATATGTACGAGCAGGGCGGATCTGGTGATGTCATCCGTCTTTGTAAAACAAGCGCTGGTTATATTGTGAGTGAGAGCGCCGGGTGCACCAGTTCCATTCCTTCTAATATCATCATTGATGGAGATGGGGATCCATCCGCACCCAACAATTATATACAAGAGTATTACTGGGGCGATTATGGACCCGAAACCGATAATTCTTCTTTTAATGAAACGGCCATCGGTTCGCTGGCATTATGGCCGGGTTCAGACCAGGTAATGACATCGGCCACCGACCCTGAAAATTATCATTCAAATGGGGTGATCACCCTTGATAATAAAACCGGCGGAGATGTGAACCGTTATAATATATATTATAGCTATCCTTCAGGTAGCACTGGTGCAACTATGTCAAAAGCCGTGGGCCTGGGCGATCTTGAAGTAATTGCAGCAGTACCACCAATAGAAATTGGCAACAGGGTTTGGTACGATGCAGATTATGATGGCATACAGGATGCAAACGAAACCGGTATACCTGCTGTGGAAATGGAGTTGCTCAATGCCTCGGGCACCGTAATTGCAAGCACGGTAACAGATGCCGACGGAACTTACTATTTTACAACTGCCGCCGGTACAACTGCCGCCGGTATTGCCTACAATGTGAGCATACAACCAAATACCCCCTATAAAATAAGGGTGAAAGGAACAGTTAACACGCTTTTTTCCCTTACTGGCAATGCGGGCTTAGGCTCAACGCATTATTTTGCTTATGCTGATGTTGCCGGCAGCGGCGAGGCCGACTGGAGTGATAACGACGGCGTAATAACCGGCGGTGTAGGCGGAAGCTTCCAGGCATCTTTTGTTACAGGAAGATATGGCGAAAACAATCATAACATTGATTTTGGTTTTACTACGTTTAGAGTACTTACCCTTAAATGGATCTCTTTTACAGCCAAAACAGAAGGAGCTGCGGTAAAACTCGACTGGAAAGTAAACTCCCAGGAAAATCTTAAAAATTACATAGTGGAATTCAGTAAAGATGCAGCCATATTTACCGGTATAA
>JBATOU010000100.1:0-1614 GCA_049291115.1 Ferruginibacter sp. | reverse complement strand
CGGCACGATCACGCCGGGCATCCCCTCGGCCCCCACGGGCAAGGGCGCATCGATCCGGGCCAGCCGGTGGCCGTCGGTCGCCACGCAGCGCAGCACCGGGCCGTCCTCGCCCGTCGCCACATGCATGTAGACGCCGTTCAGGTAATAGCGGGTCTCTTCGGTCGAGATGGCGAATTTCGCTTTGTCGAACAGCCGCCGCAACTCGGGCGCCTTGGCCGAGAAATTCGTGGCGTATTCGGACGAGGCCATCACCGGGAAATCTTCCTTCGGCAGCGTCGCCAGCGAAAAGGTCGACCGCCCCGCAGTGATGGTCAGCCGGCCCGAGGCGCTGTCTTCCGACAGGTTCACCAGCGCCCCGTCGGGCAGCTTGCGGACGATCTCGTGCAGCATGACGGCGGAAACCGTCGTCGCCCCGGCCCGTTCGACCATGGCATCGGTGCGGTCCACCACCTCGATGTCCAGATCGGTGGCGCGGAAGGAAACCTGCGCGCCCTCGGCCTCGATCAGCACGTTGGCCAGGATCGGAATGGTGTTGCGCCGTTCCACCACGGATTGGGCCTGGGCCAGCGCCTTCAGAAGCGTGCCGCGTTCGATCGAGAGTTTCATTCTTCTTCCCCCTGCCGGACCCGCGATGCGGGGACGCCGACATTACCCGGCTTTCGCCGGTGCACAATCACTTCGTGCGACATTGAGAGGCTTTCCAGGGGCCGTCAAGGCCGCCGGAGATCAGCCCTGCAGCATCCGCTTCAGAAGTTGCAGATCATCCGCAAGCTGGCTGTCCAGCGCCATCAGTTCCTCGATCTTGCGCACGCCATGCATGATCGTGGTGTGGTCGCGCCCGCCGAAGCGGCGGCCGATCTCGGGCAGCGACCGGGCGGTCAGTTGCTTGGCCAGATACATCGCCACCTGCCGGGGCCGCGCGATGGTGCGCAGCCGCTTCGGCCCGATCATGTCGGCAAGGCGGATGTTGTAATGCTCGGCCACCTTGCGCTGGATTTCCTCGATGGTCAGCTTGCGGTCGCTGGCGCGCAGGATATCGGCCAGGCAATCCTGCGCCAGATCCAGCGTGATCTCGCGCCCGACAAGGCTGGCGAAGGCGAACAGCCGGGTCAGCGCGCCTTCCAGCACGCGGACATTGGTGGTGATGCGATGCGCCAGAAACTCCAGCACGCCCGGCGCGATCTGCAGACCCTTGTATTGGCCGCGATAGACCTCGACCTTCTGTTGCAGGATGCCAAGGCGCAGTTCGTAATCGGTCGGATGCAGGTCAACCACCAGACCGCATTGCAGGCGGCTCTTGATGCGGTCTTCCAGATCCTTGATCTCGCCCGGCGCGCGGTCGGCCGAGATGACGATCTGCTTGTTCTGGTCCACCAAGGCATTGAACGTATGGAAGAATTCCTCCTGCGTGGAATCCTTGCCGGCGATGAACTGCACGTCATCGACCATCAGCACATCGACCGAGCGGAACAGCGATTTGAAATCCATGATCTGCTTGTCGCGCAGCGCCTGGATGAAGCGGTACATGAACTGTTCGGCGGACAGATAAAGCACGCGCAGATCCGGGCGGCCGGTCCGAAGCTCATGCGCGATGGCATGCATCAGGTGGGTCTT
>JBATOU010000099.1:0-20356 GCA_049291115.1 Ferruginibacter sp. | reverse complement strand
GTTGGGGTGAGGTCAGTAATGCGCTGAAAGTTTTCAGAAACTTCAAATTCTATAAAAAGTGGGTTGAAAAAAATCTTCAACTCACTTCGGTACTTTTTGCACAAAGGTTCTCTGCCCCTCTCCCTGGGAGAGGGGTTGGGGTGAGGTCAAAAAAGCTTATGCAGAACAGAAATGACCAGGAAGCAAAAAATATTTTAAAAATAAAAGGTTCTCAGCCCCTCTCCCTGCGAGAGGGGTTGGGGTGAGGTCTTTACCCATACAATAATCATAAAAAATTTAATTGCACAACCCGTTAAGCCGTATATTGCAAACAGTAAACTTATACATATGAAATATCTTCCATTAAATGCCGATCTGTTCGTTCAAAACCGCTCCAGGTTTGTAGAGCGGATGGATAAAAATTCAATCGCCATTTTTAACAGCAACGATGAACTGCCCATGAACGGCGATGCCATTCACCGTTTTAAGCAAAATTCCGATCTTTTCTGGCTCACGGGTATCGAACAGGAAGACAGTATGCTCGTATTGTTTCCCGATAACCCCGATGCAAAATACCGTGAAGTGCTGGTGCTGGTAAGGCCCAACGAACTCAAAGAAAAATGGGATGGTCACCGCCTGCGGGTGGAAGAGGCCCAGGCCATCAGCGGTATACAAACCATCCTGTGGCTCGACAGCCTGGACGGAATGCTGCAGCCCTGGATACATTTAAGCGATACGATCTATCTGAATACTAATGAAAACGACCGCAAGGCAAATTTAATAGGCGTGCGTGATTACCGTTATGCACGTGAAATGCAGCGCCGTTATCCCTTGCATCAATACAAAAGAAGTGCACGCATTATGAAAGACCTGCGTGCCATTAAAACAGCGCTCGAAGTGGAAGTGCTGCAGAAGGCGATCGATATTACAGATAACACTTTTCGCCGCCTGCTCAAATTCATTAAGCCGGGTGTTATGGAATATGAAATTGAAGCCGAAATATTTCATTCGTTTTTAAGCCAGCGTGCCACCGGCCCGGCCTATGGTTCCATTATTGCCAGCGGCGACCGTGCCCGTGTATTGCATTATGTAGAAAACAGCCGGGAGTGCAAGGAGGGAGAACTGGTACTGATGGATTTTGGTGCCGAATATGGTGGCTATTGTGCCGATCTTACCCGTACCGTGCCCGTGAGCGGAAAATTTACCCGGCGCCAAAAAACGGTTTACAATGCCTGCCTGCACCTGCACCGTTATGCAGCAAGTATTCTTAAGCCGGGCATCAGCATTGTAGATTATACCGAAAAAATAGGCGATGAAGCTACGGTTGTATTCCAAAAGATAGGGTTGCTCAAAAAATCAGATATCAAAAACGAAAACCCCAACGACCGGGCCTACCGCAAATATCTTTACCATGGTATTTCGCACCACCTGGGTATCGATGTGCACGACCTGGGTACCCGTACAGCGCCTGTAAAAGCGGGCATGGTATTTACCATTGAGCCGGGCATTTATATAGAAGAAGAGCAGATGGGCATCCGCATAGAAAATAATTTCTGGATCACCCGCAATGGCAATAAAGACCTCATGAAGCATATTCCGCTGGAAGCAGAGGAGATAGAGGCGTTGATGAAGAAATAGACCACCGACGACAGACCACTGACCACATGTGGAATAAGTTAATTTAATCTGATAAATACTGAAGACAATGCCCTTTAAGTTTGAAAAATTAACTGTTTGGAAACTGGCAATAGAATTGGCGTCAGATATTCATGAACTTACCCGTTCATTTCCCAGGGACGAATTGTTTGTTCTTACATCACAAATGAAAAGGGCTTCCGATTCTATTTCACTCAACATTGCAGAAGGCTCAACCGGTCAGTCAGATCCGGAACAGGTAAAATTCCTTGGCTATGCACAGCGATCGGCTTTGGAAGTGATAAATTGTTTTTATCTTGCCTTTTCAAGAAAATACATAACAGAAAAATTGTTCAATGAGTTTTATAAAAGGCTTGAAACACTGATCATAAAGATCCAGGCCTTAAAAAAAACATTAAAAAACTGATTAAAATATTGTTCATTAAAAAGTAAAAACCTGCCGGTGGTCTGTGCTCCATCGTCCGTGGTCATTGAGCATTAAAGCTGATTAAAATATTGTTCATTAAAAAGTAAAAACCTGCCGGTGGTCTGTGGTCCATCGTCCGTGGTCATTGAGCATTAAAACTAATTAAAATATTGTTCATTAAAAAGTAAAAACCTGCCGGTGGTCGGTTGTCCGTGGTCGGTGGTCATTAACATGAAACAAATTCCCAACCTCTTCACACTCCTTAACCTCATTTTTGGCTGCCTTGCCATTGTGGCCACGCTTCAAAACGGTATTGTCATACAGTATAATGCCGAGGGGGGGCAAATGGTGGCTATTCCCGAAAAGATATGGCTGGCCTCTTTATTTATTGGACTGGCGGCCCTGGTTGATTTTTTAGATGGCTTTGTGGCCCGGCTTTTTGGCGCCGAAAGCGAAATGGGCAAACAACTCGATTCGCTGGCCGACGTGGTGAGTTTTGGTGTGGCACCCTCTATGATCATTTACCAGTTCCTGCGTATGAGTTTTGCAAGTGAGGCAGAAGGGTTAAATGTTTCGGTGCTATGGCTGGTTCCGGCTTTTATAATGGCTGCCGCGGCAGCTTACAGGCTGGCAAGGTTCAACCTCGACAGCAGCCAGCAATATGGCTTTAAAGGAATGCCCGTACCCGCTGCCGGTATATTGGTGGCTTCGCTGCCGCTCATTTACTGGAACAGCGCCAGTGAAACGATCATTAACCTGTTTTTAAATAAATGGTTTTTATATGCAATGATAGCGCTTATAAGCTGGCTCATGGTGAGCAAACTGCCGCTGATGGCACTCAAGTTTAAAAATTTCTCCTTAAAAGATAACCTTCCCAAATATATTTTGATAGCATTGGCCATTGTGGGCTTTTTGTTATTAAAATGGGCCGCCATCCCACTGGTGATTGTGGCCTATATTGTTTTATCTTTGGCCTTTAAAAAATAATGATATGACATATACGGCGCAGGTAAAAGTAATGCCCCATAAAGAACTACTCGATCCGCAGGGAAAAGCCGTGCTGGGCGGTTTAAAGAACCTGCACCTGGCTGCTGTTAGCGATGTGCGTATTGGCAAACATATCGACCTCAGAATTGAAGCATCTTCCAGGGAAGAAGCCGAGCAAATAGCCAAAGAGGCCGCTAAAAAACTACTGGCAAACCCGGTGATGGAAATGTATGAAGTGGTGGTCAGCAGTTGAAAAGTTGACCTCCTAACCGGTAAATAATTTCAGAAGTTAAGTTGGAAAGATACTGTTGCTGACTTTTTACTTGTCAACTTTATCAACCTTTCAACTTATCAACTACAACAAATGCTCTATATCGTTCCAAGTCCCATAGGTAATCTCGCAGATATCACGTACCGTGCGGTGGAAGTATTGAAGACGGTTGACCTTATTCTTGCAGAAGACACACGCACTTCCTCCGTTTTACTCAATCATTACCAGGTTCAAAAACCTGTTTCGCCCTATCACCAGCACAACGAACATAAAATTGTGGCGCACCTGGTAGATCAGTTGCTTGCCGGAAAAACAATGGCCCTTATAACCGATGCAGGAACCCCCGGTATCAGCGACCCGGCTTTTTTGCTGGTGCGGGAATGTGTAAAACACGATATTAAAGTAGAATGCCTTCCCGGCGCCACCGCATTTGTTCCTGCCCTTGTAAACAGCGGCCTGCCTGTAACGAGTTTTTGTTTTGAAGGGTTTTTACCCTTAAAAAAAGGAAGGCAAACATTTTTAAAACGCATGGCTGCAGAAGAGCGTACCATGGTATTTTACGAAAGCCCTATGCGCCTGGTAAAGACCTTAAAAGACTTTATTGAATATTTTGGCCCGCAAAGGCCCTGTTGTGTAAGCCGGGAGTTAACAAAAAAGTTTGAAGAAAACAAACGTGGAACCCTGCAGGAAGTGCACGATCATTTTGAGGCAAAGGCAGTAAAAGGAGAGATCGTGATCGTGGTGGGAGGGAAGGAAGATTAGTTGTTAACATATTGCACCAATTAAAATTTTTATGCAAATGGAGCCAGACTTACATATTTTCAAAATAAAAGAATTGGATTTTACATGCAGAAGTTAAATTATTAATGTTGATGCTACCGGAGAACTACTGATGAGTATAGCTGTTCCCGAAATCGGGCTGTATATCCCTGCCAGACTGCGTCATGCAGGCAGGGATTTCGGGGCTCTTTTTTGGGTACCTTTTTGGAGAAGCAAAAAGGTACAAAGTAAAAATTATTATTAAGTTCACCGTGATAGTAAAATATTGAATAATTTACACGACATAATGTTTGGTTGTTAAATTCCTGATTGACAAATTTGGTTACCTGAATTTTCTTCTCTTTAATTTTATTTTAAAAAATGAAGAAGCACATATTATTTCTCTTCAGTATTTTATTTTCAGTAGCGGCCCTGGCCCAGGATGCAGCCTTTGGTAAAGCGATCGTTGCAAAACTTAGCTCCGAAGAATTTTGGGGAAGAGGCTATACCAAAAACGGCATGAAAAAAGCGGCCGACTATATTGCCGCTGAATTTAAAACCTATGGCCTGCAGCCTTTAGCAGGAAGATCTTTCTGCCAGGATTTTTCTTACCCTGTAAATACTTTTCCCGGAAAAATGGAACTGCAGGTCAACGGTAAAGAACTGGTGCCGGGCAAAGATTTTATTGTATCGCCCGAAAGCCGCGGTATAAAAGCCTCAGGTGAATTTGCACAGGCCGACAGCGTGAGTTATGTGTATCCAAAAGAAAGATTCATGTTAAAGATCATGGATAAACTAACCTGGAGCGTAGAAGGTGAAGCAGCCGATTACACGGCGGTTTTAGTAGACAAGAAAGCATTGCATACTGCGCCGCTTGATTTTAAAGTGAACATTGAAAACGATGTGGAGAAAAACTTTAAGGCATCCAATGTGTGCGCCATGGTTAAAGGAACCAGTATGCCCGATTCTTTTATCATCATTACGGCTCATTACGATCATTTGGGCGGCATGGGTAAACACACTTATTTTCCCGGTGCCAACGACAATGCCAGCGGTGTTTCCCTGCTCATGAACCTGGCACATTATTATGCAAACAATCCTCAGCCATATTCCATGGCATTCATTGCTTTTGCAGGAGAAGAAGCAGGCCTGCTGGGTTCAAAATATTTTACCGAAAATCCATTGATTCCACTCAAGAATATCCGCTTTCTCGTTAATACCGACCTGGCAGGTACAGGAGAAGAAGGTATTACGGTAGTAAATGCCAGCGAATTTCCGGCAGAATTTGCCATGATGAATGCGGTGAATGATGAACATCAACTGCTGGCTAAGATCAATCCAAGAGGCAAGGCCGCCAACAGCGACCATTATTTTTTCAGCGAAAAAGGAGTACCCGCATTTTTCTTTTACACCCTGGGCGGCATCAAAGCCTATCATGATGTGTTTGACAAAGCCGAAACCCTGCCGTTCAATGAACACGAAGACCTTTTTAAATTGATCGTAATGTTTAATACCAGGCTTATGGGGAAATAGCAAAAGTCAAAAAGCAAAAGTCAAAAAGAAAAAGTAAAAAGCAAAAAACAAAAGGCAAAAATCAAGAACCAAGCTCAAAGCTAAATGCTCAAAGCTCAATTCTCAAAGCTCTCGCTCATCCCCAAACCCTCAAAAACAAACAAGAAGTAACCACTAATATTAAATATTAAATCTCAAATATTAAATCTTTATGACCTCACCAATCTATAATAAAGCCTCCTTATTATTTTTCTCATTTTTACTTTTTACTTTCTCTCATGCACAGCCTTCCCGCTGGCAGCAACGTGTAAAATATGTGATGGATATTGACATGAATGTAGAAACAAACCGTTTTACCGGTAAGCAAAAACTGGAGTACTGGAATAATTCGCCCGATAAGCTCAATAAAGTATTTTACCATCTTTACTGGAATGCCTTTCAGCCAAACAGCAGTATGGATGTACGCAGCCGTGAATTGGGTAAAATGAGTATTGGCAACCGCCCCGACTGGGACAGCCGTGTGCGTGACCGCATCAGTAAACTGAAAGAGAACGAAATTGGTTATCAAAAGATCATTTCACTTAAAATGAATGGGGTTGCACAGCCATTTAAGTACCATGAAACTATATTGGAAGTAAATCTTACAAAATCCATCCTGCCCAAACAAAAAGTGGTTTTTGAAATGGAGTTTGAAGCCCAGGTTCCTTTGCAGGTAAGGCGCAGCGGAAGAGATAATCCCAATACAGGCGTGCGTTACAGCATGAGCCAGTGGTATCCTAAACTCTGCGAATACGATTACGAAGGCTGGCATCCCACGCCTTATGTGGCAAGGGAATTTTACGGTGTGTGGGGCGATTTTGACGTGAATATAAAAATAGACCGTGCTTATAAGCTTGGAGGCACCGGTGTGCTGGCTAATGCAAATGATATCGGTTGGGGATACGATAAACCCGGTTCGGCATTGAAGAATATTAACACTCCAAAACGCAGCTGGCATTTTACCGCCGCCAATGTACACGATTTTGTTTGGGCGGCCGATACGGCATATAATCATTTGTCAAAAAAACTGGGTAATACGGTGCTTCACGTTATTTATAAATACAAACCCGCCAATTTGGGTTACGAAGCAGGCTGGCAAAACGTTCTTACAGCTGCCGAAAAGGTATTGCCATTCATTGAGAAAAATTTTGGAAAATATCCATACCCGCAATACTCTTTCATTCATGGCGGCGATGGTGGTATGGAATATCCCATGGCCACGCTCATACATACTTCTTCGCTGGGCACTGTTTTTCATGAATGGATGCACAGCTGGTACCAGATGATGCTGGGCAGTAACGAAAGCCTCTATCCCTGGCTCGATGAAGGCTTTGCCAGTTATGCCGATGAACTGGTGAGTATTTTTTACAAGGGCAGGTCTTCATTGCAGCCCCTGCGTGATTCGCTGGCAAAGTACCCCGATAATAAAAATTACCTGGCAGCTGTAAATACTTTACCCGAAAACCATTCCGATGCTTATAACGGTTATTTCAGGCTGGTGGCCAGCGGGCTCGAAGAACCTATGACCACGCATGCCGATCATTACAATACCAATTTTGCCTACAGTGTGGCCTCTTATTCAAAAGGAGCCATCATGCTGGAGCAGCTTGGCTATATTACCGGCGCTGCTGTTCGTGATAAAATTTTACTGGAGTATTATAACCAGTGGAAGTACAAGCATCCTAATGCAAATGACTTTATTGTGCTGGCACAAAATCTTAGCGGGCTGCAACTCGATTGGTATAAGGAATATTGGGTGAGTACCACCAAAACAATCGACTATAGTATCGACAGCTTATGGCAGGAGCCTGGCATGCTGAATATCCAGCTGCGGCGTACCGGCGAAATGCCCATGCCAGTTGATCTGCGCATCAGCCTAAAAGACGGAACCACAGAGATGCACTATATACCCCTCAATCTTATGTTTGGAAATAAACAAAATGAATATCCATCAGAAAAATTCATTGTGGAGGAAGAATGGAAATGGACACATCCTACCTATATCATTGAGTGGAAGGGTAACCCTGCCGATCTTAAAAAAATAGAGATCGATCCCTCTAAACGGATGGCCGATATCAACCGCGGCGATAATATTGTAAACCTTACACCCTGATGATCATTTGCAGGCATTTTGCAGCATTGGTTCCAGGCTTGCATCATGATCTATCAGCACATTTTTATTGTGCAGGGCATCAAACTGGTATAGTTCTTTTTTAGCAGGGCTGTAAATGAATTGTGCTACAGGCGGGTGCATTTCGGGATAAATTTCGTGAACAGAAAACGAATAATTTTCAGATTTTTCTTCCGACCCGTCTGCATCGGGGTTGGGGCTTGCATCCAGTATAAAACCATGACCGGTGCCGCCATTCTTTTTAACGGTTTCGTCTACTGCCAATGTAAGTGATCTTACTTTTGACGACGAGAGTACCAGGCGGAGTACAGCTCCTTTGCAGGATTGTTCAGTACTGTCGAGGTAGATCTCTTTTGCTTCTTCGGCTGTGATGGGATCTCCCACCTGCTTGTTTTTTTTGGTTTTACAGGCAGAAAATAATACAAGTAGGGCTGCTGCAATAAGAACAGTATATCTTTTCATGTTGCCTATTTTTAAGTAAGTTAATACCTTTTTGCTGTATTTCAAAAAGCAGGTTACTGCTTTAAAGTGGTATTCAATATTTTTCTTACCTTTCCATTCATCGGTTGCCTGCATAAAAGTATTTTTATGACATTTACAAACACGGCGGGCCTGCAAAAATTCAAGAACCTGGTTGGGATCAATTTCCAGCTTTACAACAGCCTTTTTACTTCATTGCCCTTTCACCGGGTAGAACATACAGGCATCCTGCTTTCGCTGCTGCTTACGCATTGCGAAGAGGGCTATAAAAAGAAACAAAGCCCGGCCGAAATACTCGAAAGTTTTTTTAAGCGGCATACCAATTATACAACTGTGCAAGAGCAAACAGATCTCCTGTTTCGCTTTGTTCAGTACGCCGAGCGGCAGGTGGTACTTTTTGATGCGCTGGAAGATGCAGCTTATACCGCTGTAAATGATATGCAGGGGCCCGGCAGTGTAAAGCAATTGCTTTCTGAAGTGCAGGCCAGGGGAAAGGAAGAGGAACTCATCGAGAAAATTAAACATTACAGCATCAGGCCGGTATTAACAGCACACCCTACGCAGTTTTACCCCGGTACGGTGCTCGGTATCATTCACGATCTCTCAAAGGCCCTGCAGGAAAATAATGCGGCCCAGGTAAATACCTACCTGCAGCAATTGGGTAAAACAGCTTTCTTTAAAAAACAAAAACCCACACCATACGACGAGGCGGTAAGCCTGAGTTGGTACCTCGAAAATGTTTTTTATGCAGCCGCAGGCAGGGTGTTCACTTCTCTTAAGAACCAGTTGCAGTTAGGCATTCATTTCAGTAATGCGCCCATACGCATGGGATTTTGGCCCGGCGGCGACCGCGATGGCAATCCCTTTGTAACAACCGAAACAACGCTGCGGGTGGCAGAGATGCTGCGGGGTTCCATCATCAAATGTTATTATCTTGATGTGCGCAAACTGAAACGTCGCCTTACGTTTGCAGGGGTTGATATATTGCTGGCATCGCTGGAGAAAAAACTCTACGAAAATATTTTTATCCCGGGTCATACCACCACACTGACCAAAGGAGAAATACTATCCACGCTTTTTGAGATCAGGGAAATATTGATACACGATCATAATGGCCTGTTTCTGCAGCTTACAGAACAACTGATAAACCGTGTGCAGTTATTTGGATTATATTTTGCCAGCCTCGATATCAGGCAGGATAGTTCTGTGCATGGTAAACTGCTGGCGGCCCTTTTGAAAAAAGACCCATCTTTAAAACTTCCGTTCCCAGCTGAACCTGTTTCACCCGGTGAGGAGGAGATTGCCCCGGAAATTTTCAAAGATACCCTTGATGTAATGAAGGCAGTAAAACAGATCCAGCAGCAGAATGGTGAAGAAGGCTGCAACCGTTATATCATCAGTCATTGCTGCAGTGCAAAAAACGTAATGGAAGTTTACCAGCTGTTTCTGTTGAGCGGGTGGCAACCACAAGAACTTACAATGGATATTGTACCGCTTTTTGAAACCGTGGAAGATCTGCAGGAAGCTTCTGCCGTAATGAGGCAATTATATACCAATGAAGCTTACCGGGCACATCTTACCTTGCGTAAAAACAGGCAAACCATCATGCTTGGTTTCAGCGATGGCACAAAAGACGGTGGCTACCTGATGGCCAATTGGGGCATTTATAAGGCCAAGGAATCACTTTCTCAGCTTTCGAAAGAATATGGAGTTGAGGTGATCTTCTTTGATGGCCGTGGAGGCCCGCCGGCACGCGGAGGCGGCAAAACGCATAAGTTCTATGCATCTATGGGAAAGAATATCGCCAACAATGAAATTCAGCTTACCGTGCAGGGGCAAACCGTGAGTTCAAATTTTGGAACGGTAGATGCTGCACAGTTCAATATGGAGCAGTTGCTCAATGCCGGCATCAGCAACGATCTTTTTTCTTCTACCCGTATCACTCTCGAAGAAGACGAAGAAAAACTGGTGGCAGAGGTGGCCGAAAAAAGTTTCCGCAGTTACAGCGAATTTAAAAATCATCCGGGCTTTTTGCCTTATTTGCAGGATATCAGCCCGCTTAAATATTACAGTGAAACAAATATTGCCAGCCGTCCTTCCAAAAGAGGAAGCGCTTCCCGTTTAACGATCAACGATCTGCGGGCCATCCCTTTTGTGGGCGCCTGGAGCCAGTTGAAACAAAATGTAACGGGCTATTATGGGGTAGGCACTGCATTAAAGCAAATGGAAGATGAAGGTAAGTTTGCGGTATTGAAAAAGATATATCATCATTCGCTTTTTATAAAAACCCTGATGGATAACTGCGAGATGGCCATGAAAAAATGTTTCTTCCCGCTTACGGCTCATTTTGCCGGTCACCCGCAGTATGGAGAAATATGGGAGATGATCTGCCGGGAGTACGAGCTTACCCAAAAATATGTATTAAAGCTGAGTGGTAAGCAGGAGTTGATGGAAGATTACCCGGTGGAACAGCTTTCTATTCAGATGCGGGAGCGCATTGTACTCCCGTTAAGCACGATACAGCAGTTTGCCATTTCAAAATGCCTCGAAATGAACAAGGCGGGTATTACGCCGCCCATAAAAAGTTCTTACGAAAAACTCATCATCCGTTGTTCATTCGGGATCATCAATGCAGCGAGAAATTCTGCATAACCAGGACGGCATTGGTAAAAAAAGGATTTGAAAACGCCAGCCTGGGATTTTGTGTCAAAGCCAAGTAAAATTGCAAATGCGGGGGCTTTCCTTCAACCTTTTTTATGTGCTGTTATTATTTTAGTCCTTGTTTTTCCATCATCTTCAATCCATAATTTCTGATGGTGGTTATTAATTCAATTATTTCTACTCCTTGTTCAGTTAAACTATATTCGGTTTTTGGTGGTACAACTGCAAACACTTTCCGGCTGATGTATCCGTCTTCTTCTAATTCTCTTAATTGTGTTGTGAGCATTTTGTCTGAAATATGCGGAATATCTTTTCGTAATTCACCATATCGCATTGTTTGGTTTTTTAGTCTCCATAAAATGGGGGCTTTCCAGGTGCCACCAATTTGTTCCATTACCAGTTGTACCGGGTTGTAATATATTTTTCCGTTGTATTTGAAATCTGGCATTTTTGTAACCAATTATTTATTTGATACTTACTAAAAGGTCTGTATCGAACTTTTAGGTTAAACTATAGGCAAAGGTAGATATAGGTTTGATATTTGCGCCATTAATATTCATCAAATTGTTAAAATATGGGCAAGTTAATTTTCACTTTATTGTTTATAGCGCTGGCTGCTTTAGGATCGTCAGCACAAACAAAAAAATCATCTAACAAATTAAAATTAAAAAAATGGTAACAGAAGTAAACAGCTATGTGCATTTTCACGGTGCACCTGCCAAAGGTAAAATTTTAATGGTGGCAAGTTCACCTGCTGTATCAAAACAAACAGGCTGGCCAATTGGCTTTTGGGCTGCCGAACTTACTCACCCGCTTCGTGTATTTCAAGAAGCCGGTTACGAAGTAGAGTTAGTTTCAACCGAGGGCGGAAAATTAGAAATGGATGGCTATTCTAACCCAACTGACGCAAGTGGTTATTCAGCCCATGACGTTATTTCTTTGGGTTACATGCAGCAAAAATCGTTCAATGATATGTTGGAAAATACTAAAAAGCTCACAGAAGTAGATGCTAAAAACTACGATGCTATTTTCTTGGTTGGTGGGCAGGGGCCTATGTATACTTACAGAGGCAATAAGGATCTTGAAAAATTATTTGTGACTTTTTATGAGGCAGGTAAGCCAAGTTCAGCAGTATGCCATTCTACTACCTTATTGTTAGAAGCCAAAAAATCAAATGGAGAATTATTGGTAAAAGGAAAAACCTGGACTGGCTTTGCCAATGCAGAGGAAGAATTTGCAGATAAAGCTGTGGGCATGAAAATCCAACCCTATAGAATTGAAGAGGAAGCTAAAAAGATAGAAGGAACAACCTTTAAAGTAGCAGCACCATTTAGTTCTTATGCAATTGCAGACGGTAATCTAATTACTGGACAACAACAAAACAGTGGTGCAGCTGCAGCAGAATTATTGGTAAAAATACTGAACAAATAATGAAATTTAATTTCACAAAAATATCTGTAACAATAGCAATACTTCTTTCGGGAAGGGTTGCTGTTGCACAGATTCCCGTGGAGTTTTTTGCAGGACATAAAAGGGCAACGGCCGACATTATGTTTTTTAAGTTTATTAAAAGCAAAGCTGGACTTAATTCTAGGGTTTTGTTTTTTAACCGGAACCGTGCTGGTATAGATTATAAAATGACCCAAACAACCAGCTTACCACAGTTTGGCTTTACAGAAGCGTTGAGTTATAACCATGAAAAACTAAAGGGGTTTGCTCCGGTAGTGGTTGCAAGTATTTTGAGTCGGGGCGTTTATCCAAAAGCTGGTATTCAGTTTGCAAGAATAAAAAAAGATTATACCATCTTTAGTTGGGTAGTTGCCGAAACTTTGAAAACGCCAAATATTGATTTTTTCTTTTTGAGTAGATACACACCAAAACTTACTGATAAATTAATTTTTTTTTCTCAAATTGAATTAGTCAATACTTTTCCAACAACTGAGCAAAATAAGTTTTCATTTGCACAGCGGTTCCGTTTGGGTTTAAAAATCAAAGAATTTCAGTTTGGTGCAGGGTTAGATTTAGCACAAATAGGCAGAAATGACTTTGTGAAAACTGAAAACTTTGGTGGATTCTTACGGTATGAATTTTAAGTATTGCTTAAATGAAGGTTAAAATGCTTCTTCTAATTTTAAGTATATTCTTTATAACTTTTTCTTGTGACACCTTTAAAAGCAATAAAAAAATGGAACAAAAACTTTCAAGTATCGTTGTTTTTGGCGATGGATTAAGCGATATGGGGAGATGGGGAAAATTGACCAATTACCGGTATCCTCCTGCTGAAGTTGGTTTTTATGAAAGCCGATGGACAAACGGTAAAGTGTGGGTAGAGCATTTTGCTGATGCTTTGAAGCTTTCATTGAGTTTAGAAAATAATTTCGCAATGGGTGGTGCCACCACGGGCCTTTATAATATCAATGAGCCTTTAAAACAAGGTTTAAAATTAGAAGATAACTTCCAACTTCCCGGGATGTTGGCACAGGTGCAAATCTATTTGTCTAAAAAGCCCAAAATTAAAAGCAATACGCTGTTTGTTCTTTGGGCTGGCGGACACGATATTGGCAACTATTTGGAATACGGCCAACCAGATTTGGCCCAATACCCGCCTGCAAATAACTACAAGCAAGCTATTGAACTGTTAGTAGAAGCGGGAGCAAAATGTATTTTCGCAGGTATGATTCCCGATATAGGTTATGGCCCCGGATATTATGGAACTGATAAACAGGCCAAAGCTTCTGAACTTTGTCAGAACCTAAATGCTGGACTGGCAGAAATAGAAAAAAGCTATGCGAATACTGATGTAAGGGTTTACAAATTTGATGCTGCCCGGGTTTTTGCAAAAGTAGGATTGAACCCTTCGGCTTATGGTATAAAATATACTGAAGCCTATTTACCTTTGGGTGTAATCAATTTTATGGAACCATTGGAAAGAACCAATGTGGCGATTCCTAACAAAGAAAATGGCCTGGATCCTGATGAATTTATGAATTGGTGGGCAGTATCGGCAAGTGCCAAAGTACATAAGGTTGTTGCAGACGAAGCTATTAAGTTTATTAATCAACACTAATATGGATTTTGATCAAATATTTGCCAATAACGAAAAATGGATAGAGGAGAAATTAACCGTAAGTCCCGGGTATTTTAATGATTTAGCTAGAGGACAAAACCCTGAATTTTTATACATTGGTTGCTCAGACAGCCGGGTTACAGCCGAGGATTTAATGGGTTTGAAACCTGGCGAGGTGTTTATTCACAGGAATATAGCCAACCAGGTGATACCAACAGACAATAATGTGAATGCCGTGGTGCAATATGCCGTGGAACACCTGAAAGTAAAGCATATTATTGTATGTGGCCATTATGAATGTGGAGGTGTGAAAGCTGCACTTAACCCAAGTGATATGGGGCAACTCAATAGCTGGTTGCAGACTTTAAGGGATGTAAGAAGATTGCATAAAGCAGAATTGGAAGCTATCGGGAACGAATACAAAAGATTTGACCGGTTGGTAGAGCTGAATGTGTATGAGCAATGTATGAACATTATCAAGATTGACCACGTTCAGAAGGCCTGGTATCAAACGGGGGGGCCTAAAATCCATGGATGGGTATTTGATGTTAGAACAGGGAAGTTAATCGACTTGGGATTAGATATGGAAAAGGAGTTTTCAGCCATCCGTGAAATTTATGATTTAAAGCCATTGGATAAAAAATGATACTCAGGAGAAATTTTAATTTAGCCACGGTGTTTTGGAACATTCGCTTTGAAAGTTGTACTACACTTTTGGTGGCTGTTGCCATTTATCTTTTGCATAAATTCAAAGTAATAGATATTGCATTGCCATTTTCCATCGCCGCAATTTTGGGTTCTGCATTGGCTATTTTTATTGCCTTTAGGAATCAAAGCAGTTATGCCCGGTGGTGGGAAGCAAGAACGGTTTGGGGCGGAATTATCAATAATAGCCGGATTTTTGCAAGGCAAATAATTGCGAATGCGGATAATGCCGTAACGATTGGTAAAGCAAGCGAGCCAGATGTCCAGGACTATAAAAAAGAAATGATTGACAGGCAAATTGCATTTGCCCATTGTTTGCGCTTGCATTTGAGAAGGCAAACTGATTTCTACGTATTTCAGCACCTGCTATCGGAAAAAGAATTTGAAGAAATCAGGCAAAAGCAAAACCGGCCCAATATTTTATTGAACACACAAGGTATCCGCATTAAAGAAGCAATGCAAAAGGAGATGTTGGGTGCTTTTGATAATATCAGTATGGAGCCCAATTTAGCTGCATTTAACAATTGGCAAGGTGCCTGCGAGCGTATTAAAAACACTCCTTTGCCAATGAATTATCAGTATTTTACCAAGTTGTTTTTATACGTTTTTATATTTGTATTGCCGATTTGTTTGATTGGTGATTTTACAAAAATGAGTATGGATTTCATGCTTGTTCCTGTTAGTTTCATGATCTGTTTTGTTTTTGCAGTGATGAACAGGGTGGGCGAGATCAACGAGGATCCTTTCGAAAATAAAATGGCCGATATTCCCATGACCGCATTATGTAATACCATTGAGCGGGATTTAAAAGAGATGCTGGGCGAAGCACTGCCAGAAAAAACAGAACCGGTAAATGGCTTTTTATATTAAGAGATGTTAACAAAGACCAGGATAGAGGCCTTTAGCGATGCTGTGATTGCTATTATCATTACCATCATGATATTTGACTTGAAATTGCAGGAATTGCCCCCGAATTTCACTGACAAAGATGTTTGGAAAACATTATTGGGCATAGTGCCTAAATTATTATCATTCACATTGAGTTTTGTAGTGTTGGCAATTATGTGGCTCAATCATCATTCCTTGTTTGATAAAATACCGCATACTGATAGTAAATTAGTTTGGTACAATGCTTTTTTACTTTTTTCAATGTCGTTGATCCCGTTACCAACTGCATTTTTAGCAGAACACCCAACGCTTTACCAGGCTTCTATGTTTTATGGTTTGGTGATGTTTTTAAACGCTTTCACTTTTTTTTTAATGAGACGATATGTAGAAGTTGTGGCAAAACTCATACCATACAATGCAAAAGTGCATAGAAACAACATGATTTCAACATCCCTGTATCTTGTTTCCATACCATTGTCATTTGTATCGGTATATCTCTCATTCATTATTTTTGTTGGCATACCATTTTGGTATTTTCTACCCGAAAAGCATAGCAAATAAATCAATTATATCATGAATATAGCAATCATTGGAACTGGAAATGTAGGCGGCGCATTGGCCACAAACTGGTCAAAAAAGGGACATTTTATTAATTTGGGTGTTCAGGATGCAAATAATTTCAAGGGGCTAGCTCTATTGAAAAATGAAAATACACGGGTCTTTTCAATTCACGAAGCTGTTGCACTATCTGAAGTGCTTTTGATTGCTACACCGCCCGCAGCAATTTTTGAAATTTTGACGCAAATAGGGGACGTGCCGGGCAAAGTAATTATTGATGCAACGAATGCAGTGATAAGAAGCCCCGAGCCTTATAAAACAGTGTATCATTGCCTGGCAGATAAAACCACTGCAGAAATTGTGAAATGCTTCAACAGCACAGGTTTTGAAAATATGGCAAACCCTGTGTACAATGGAGAAGCCATTGAGATGTTTATGGCAGGGGATAGTGATAAAGCAAAATCTGTTGCCAAGCAATTGGCTTTGGATTGTGGTTTTGGTTCCTGTATTGACTTTGGTAAGTCTGACAAAGTAGAACTTTTAGAAAAATTTGCTTTGTCGTGGATTAATTTAGCTATCATGCAAGGGCAAGGCAGAAATATAGCATTTAAAGTTGCCCGTAGATAATAAGGGAGAGCAGGTAGCGAAACCTGCTTGCCTCAAAAAGTGATGGGGCGAGCAGTAGATCGGTTTTGATTGCCCTGTTTGAGCAGGCAAAAAGTAAATCCTAATGGAATTCCTGGTTAGTTGGAATGTGTTGTGTTATTAAACTAGTTATATGCAGAAAGCCTCTGAGTGTTCTTTGCGAATGCCTTAGCATCTTTGCGGTTAAAAAGTAACTGCAAAGACCACAAAGAAAGAAGTGCAAAGCCCCGCTAAGCAGCCTTCGATAAAAAACAATAGCCTTCTTTTATAGAACAATAAGTTAGTTAGAGTAATTTAAAGCCTGATGTCTTAGAATTTATAAACCGCCGCAACAATAAAAGCCGCATCCGTTTTTATATTTTTTGTGGCACTGCTATTATTGTAAACAGTATTGGCAGCCTGTTCTATCCTTATTTCAGGAATTATTGTAAGGGCATCGTATTTGAAACTGGCCGAAACGGTATTTGCCAGTATAGTGGTACCCAGCCCTTTTATTCCTTTTTCATCATTAAACCATTCGCTGCGCAATGAAAGTCCAAACCATTCTTTGGCATCATAAGAAAGATAGGCGGCTGCTCCCCACCATGCTTTGTAGGGGTCATTTGTTTTAGTTTCATGATTGCGGATGCGTGACTGGTTTAAACTGGCATTGAACGCAAGGGATATTTTTTTATTAACGGAGGCAGTGGCTACAAGATCGTACTGCTGAACAATGCTGGTATCGGGTGCCTTGCCTCCTGCATAATTGAAATAAAGCTTTATATTTTCTGAAACGGAGCGGCTGTACTGGCCAATGAAGAATTTTTTATTGATGAGGCCCTGCTGCGGGTTGCGGTAATCGGTTGGGTTACTTAAGCCGGCCATGAAGCCGTTTTTGCCCTTTGTGTATTCTGCCTTAATGCCGGTATGCGAAAAGGGGCCATTGGTAAAAAGATAACTCATGCTGTAATTTTTGTTTAGTTGCGGATCAAGCATTTCATATCCAACATGCGTGGCCCAGGTGCCGGCTGTAAATTTTAACGCATCGTTTGGGGCGTAACACATATATAATTGTTTTACATAGGCCAGGGCTGTACCGGCATCGTTGTAACTGAATGCTTCGGCCCTTGGGCCAAAACCAAGATCGGCTACGGCACTTACTTTTTTACCCGTATGCTCCAGTTTAACCGAAGCCATGCCCAATGCAAACTGGTTATGAGTATTGGTAAAACTTGTATTGATATTGCCGGGCTGTTTATTGAGATCGTATTTAAAATAAATATCGGCAGAACCTGATAGGACGATCGCCTGTTTTTTTTGTGCAGAATCAACAAGGGTTTGGGCCGGAACAGAAAAGTAACAGTACAGCATCATTGCTGTGGCAATTTTTTTTTGTAACATTGTAGTAGATTTTAGTTAATCAAATGGTATAGCCTGTGTTGCGTCAACAGCACTTTAATGGCTATACCTTTTTATTTGTCTTCATGGAAATCTGTTATACCAGTTCCCCTTCTTCCAGGGGTTTTTCTTTTAACTGGCCGTTATTATGAACCAGGAGCGTACCCTGCACATATTTTTCGTTGTGCTGGGTGGCATCAAGGCCCAGTTCTTCTTCTTCTTCGGTAACCCTCATGGGCAATATAAAATTGATGAATTTAAAAATGATGAAGGAGGCGGTAAAGCTGTAAGCCACCACAATGGCCAGTGCTTTTAACTGGGTAAAAAAGAAATGATAGTTACCGTAAAAAAGACCGTCGTTACCTGCAGCGTTCATGGCCTTTGTGGCAAAAATGCCTGTCATGACCATGCCCACCATTCCGCCAATGCCATGGCAGGGAAAAACATCCAGGGTATCATCGAGCCTTGATTTTTGTTTATAATAAACGGCAATATTAGAAATGATGGCAGCCACGGCGCCAATAAAAATACTTTGCGGAATGGCCACGTAACCAGCAGCCGGTGTAATGGCCACCAAACCCACCACGGCCCCTATGCAAAAACCAAGTACCGATGGTTTTTTACCACGCAGTACATCAAAGAACATCCAGCTGAGGCCTGCAGCAGCAGCGGCGGTATTGGTGGTGGCAAATGCAGAAACTGCCAGCGAATTGGCGCCCAGGGCAGAACCTGCATTAAAGCCAAACCAGCCAAACCATAAAAGCCCCGTACCTATTAACACATACGGCACATTGGCCGGGGGAATTTCTTTATTTTCTTTATGCACTTTGCGGCGTTTCAAAACAAGGGCGCCTGCCAGGGCAGCACAACCCGCCGAGATATGTACCACTGTTCCGCCTGCAAAATCGAGCGCACCCATCTTAAATAAAAATCCTTCGGGATGCCAGCTCCAGTGTGCAAGCGGCGCATATACCAGTAAAGAAAACAATACGGTAAATAAAATATACGAAGTAAAGCGGATCCTTTCTGCCACGGCACCCACCACCAGTCCGGGCGTGATCACCGCAAACATCATCTGGAACAGGGCAAACAAGGCAAGCGGAATAGTAGGGGCCAGGCTCCAGGGTGCGCCGGATGACACATTTTTAAAGAAAAGAAAAGTAGAAGGGTTGCCAAAAAGGCCTCCCACGGTATCACCAAAGGCCAGGCTGAAACCAACCGTAACCCAAAGCACACCAACAATGCCTGCAGCCACCACACTTTTGATCATGGTGGATATTACATTTTTGCGATGTACCATCCCTCCATAGAAAAATGCCAGTGCCGGCGTCATTAAAAATACAAGGGCTGTGGCCACAATCACCCAGGCAATATCTGCCGGGCTGTATGCGCCTGCCTTATCTTCAAAATGAGGAACAGCGGGCACAAACAGCGATGCGAGGGCAATGATGGCAAAGATCAAAAAAGGTGCAATTTGCCTGGGGGTTAGTTTTTTAATCATGTGTCAGTATTTAATTATAAAAATTAATAATTTAATTTATTTTGCTAATTTATTATAAAATATTGATTTATTGTTTTAAAAATAAAATATAAAATATAATTTAATATGTTTGAATTTTTTTGAAAAATTGACTATAATTTCCTTTATACCAGTAGTATATAATTTAATTATTGGTTTGGCCATCGGATATTGTCTGCCAAGTTATTCAGGTATGGGTATAAAAAAACCGGGTTTTACCCGGTTCATTGAAAATATTTCTGGATCCTAAAAATTGTATTCAAAAACGGCAGTTCTGTCTTTGCTTTCTAAAAGAGAAGAACCGCATAAAAATTCGTCCAGCTTCCGGGCACATTCTCTTCCTTCGCTGATGGCCCAAACCACCAGGCTTTGGCCACGGCGCATATCACCGGCAGTAAACAGTTTATTGATATTTGTTTTAAAGGAATTTTCTGCTGCTTTTACATTTTTACGTTCATCCATTTCAACGCCCAGTTGCTCGAGCATACCATCGTATTGGGGATTTACAAAACCCATGGCCAGCAACGCCAGTTCGCAGGGAATATCTCTTTCGGTTCCGGGAACTTCTGTAAAGGATGAGGGCCTCCCGTCGTTTGAAGACTTCCATTCCAGGTCAACGATCTTTATTGCTTTCAAATTCCCGTTTTCATCGCCAATGAATGCTTTGGTGGCCACTGACCATTTTCTGTCGGCTCCTTCTTCATGCGAAGACGTGG
>JBATOU010000098.1:0-2278 GCA_049291115.1 Ferruginibacter sp. | reverse complement strand
TATTCGGGAGAAAAGAAAAGCGCATCAGCTCCGAAGGTTTTCATGAAGCCGCTGTTAATCGTACTCGTTAGTAAGAACCAGAACAATAATAAAATCTGGTACTTTCTGAAATGAAGTATAAAGAGCTGAACCGGAAAAGAATAATAAATGTTCTTGGTCAGTTGCTTTAGCATAGTAGGTAAATGAAATACCAAAAGTTATGATTTATCTCACTGCACTGCTATCTTTTTAACATTTCGTACAATAAATAAAAGTCCGGTTACAAACATCGCCAGCATCATAGCTGTAAACTGGTGAATTACGCCAAGCCATATAAACACCTCGTTATTGGTGGCATAGAGTACTGTAAAGATACCCAGGCAAACCTGTAATAAGATCAATGCCCCGAGTAAACTCCTTAATCTTCTAAACGCAGTATTGCCCTTAATATTTCCCGAACGGAAGTAAAATATACCCACAAAAATCAATAATAGATAGGCCAATGAACGGTGAATAAAGTGAATCATCAACCTGTTATCGAGCAGGTTTTGTATCCAGGGCGACATTTCGCCTGCCGTGGCCGGAATAAAAGAACCGTTGATATCAGGCCAGGTTGGTGCCGATATGGCTGCTTTCAGGCCCGCCATGAATGCTCCGTAAATCAATTGAATAAAAAGAACTACCGTAATTATTTTCAATAAACGCCTCGTATTGCCATCATAAACTTTTGATTCCAAAGATGGCAGCAGGCTCATCGCAAACCATAGCGTATAGCAAAGCAATATCAATGCTGCCATAAAATGGGTAGCCAGCTCTATATGTCCAACGAAATATTTCTCCGGTACCAATCCACTCTTTACCATGATCCAGCCTACAGCTCCCTGCATAGCTCCAAGGAAAAACAAAATCACCATCGGCATGACCATTTTGCTGTTGAATTTCTTCCGCACAAGGAAATAAACAAACCCGATGATAAAAACCATGCCCATAACCCTGGCCCATAAACGATGAAACCATTCCCAGAAAAAAATGAACTTGAAATCACGGAGTGAAAAATCCTGGTGGATGAATTTAAACTGATCTGTATCCTTGTATTTTTCGAATTCAGCTTGCCAGGCTGCATCATTCAGTGGTGGCAATGCGCCGGTAATCGGCTTCCATTCGGTGATGGATAAACCCGATTCAGTGAGGCGGGTAATTCCACCCAGTAATACCTGTATAACAATCATCGCAACACCGATCAGGAGCCAGGTTGCTACCTGCCGGTTGTTCTTCGTGTCGGTTAATTCGTTCATATTATTGCAAAGGTAGGCAGGCAAAAATTGTTATCAGGCACTGAATAATGTTTATCTTCAATTTACCTTGATTTGTTACACAGCATGCTTGAATCATTCTTTGATCCGCAAAAAACAGAAGCCGGTGTTGATGAAGCCGGACGGGGTTGTTATGCCGGGCCCGTTTTTGCAGCGGCAGTAATACTTCCTATAAACTTCCAGCATCCGCTGTTGAACGATAGTAAAAAACTCAGCGAAAAACAACGGGATTTGTTAAGACCAGTGATTGAAAAAGAAAGCATTGCCTGGGCCGTTGCGATGGTGAGCAATGAGGAGATCGATCAGATCAATATTCTCCAGGCCTCCTATAAAGCCATGCACCTGGCCATAGATCAATTAAAAAAGGAACCGGCTATTTTGCTGATCGATGGCAACCGGTTTAAGCCTTATAAAAAAATGATCCATCATTGTATTGTTAAGGGCGATGGGAAATATGCATCCATAGCTGCCGCCAGCATCCTGGCCAAAACTTACAGGGATGAATACATGCAAAAACTGCATGCTGAATTTCCCGTTTATGGCTGGAACCGCAACAAAGGTTATGGCACAGCCGATCACCGGAATGCAATACTTACACACGGATTGTGCAGCTATCACCGGAAAAGCTATAATATTCTGCCGGTGCAGGCCCCTTTATTTGTATAAAATATTTTTACAACGGTTAAACCTTTTATTTCCTTAGCTGTCTGAATACAACAACAAAAACCTTAACATATGAAAAGAATAAAAATGTTCGCTGCCCTGATCATGATGACCATGCTGGCAATTGGTGCCGAAGCACAGGTTACACCTCAGAAAACACGCATTAAACAAGGTGTACGCAGCGGAGAACTTACCCGCCAGGAAACCCGTAAAATTGTTAAACAAAAGAAAGAATTAAGGGAAGATGTGAAAGATGCAGCAGCCGATGGCGTTGTTACACCTGTTGAGAAGAAAGAAATCAGGAAAGAAAGGAAACAGGTAAG
>JBATOU010000097.1:0-27051 GCA_049291115.1 Ferruginibacter sp. | reverse complement strand
GGGTGAGTGTGGTATATACCCACGATGGTACAGTTGGAAGAATTTACATCAACTGTAATTTAGTACAAACAAGAATCGGGGGAAACGCCGGCAACAGCAATATTTATGATTTGTTTTTAGGCCGGTTAAACAGTGCGCAATACCCATACTGGTTCAATGGAGATATGGATGAAGTAAGAATATATGACCGGGCGCTAACACAGGATGAAGTAACCATCTACGGTGGTTGTGCCGCTGCTCCGGTTACTCTTACCAATTTTGCTGCTTCGGTAATCAATAAAAGATCAATCCGGCTTAACTGGGAAACAGAAAATGAAAGCGAAATGAAAGAATATGCTATTCAAAGATCAGTTTCAAACGAAAACAATTTTATTACAATTGGAAAACAGGTACCGGCAAATAAACCAACAAAGAATAGCTATACATTTACTGACAATAACGCTTTACCCAACACCCTCTATCAATACCGGCTGGAGATGGTTGACCTGGACGGATCGAAAAAATATTCTGCTGTAAAAACGGCCAAAATTGATAACAATGAGCTGTTTATTACCCTGGTACAAAATCCGGCTAAAAACCTGGTACAGTTCAGAACAAGCAATTATTCCGGGGATGCTTCCCTTAGTTTATACAATGCAGCGGGCATGCTGGTAAGGCAATCTCAAATACGCCTCATAAATAACCAGCTAAGTTCTTTTAATACCGGGTCACTTGCCAAAGGATTTTACTGGATGCATATACAGGCCAGCAACAGGAAGATTGTGGAGAAGATATTTCTTATAAATTGATAAATTGATCAGTCATTTTAACCGTAAAACAGTTTTTGCCGGGATTTTATTTATGTATTTCGCTCGTAAAATGAAACTCAATATCGGGGTTATTGGTTCGCTCGGTGTTGAGGAACCACTCGCTTTGTGCTAAGTAAACCAGGTGCCCGTCTTTATCCAGGGCAATATTGGCCTGCTTATATTTAATAAAATCATCAAGCTTTTTGGGGTCCTTACTGGTGATCCAGCAGGCTTTGTAAAATGGCAAATGATTCATTTGTACCGAAGCCCCATATTCCTGCAATAAACGGTACTGAATTACTTCAAACTGGAGTTCACCCACACAACCAATGATCTTCTTATTACCTCCAAACTGGGTGAATAACTGGGCCACACCCTCATCTGTCAATTGATTTAACCCTTTCTCCAATTGTTTGGTTTTCATTGGGTCTTTATTAACCACCTCTTTAAATATTTCAGGTGAAAAACTTGGTATACCTGTATAATAAAAATCTTCACCCTGGGAAAGTGTATCTCCAATTTTAAAGTTACCGGTATCAAATAAACCCACTACATCGCCCGGAAAAGCATCTTCGATCACTTCTTTTTGACGGGCCATAAAGCTGTAAGGGTTGCTGAAACGAACGTCCTTATCAAGCCTTACATGATGATAATAGGTATTGCGCTCAAACCTGCCGCTGCAAACCCGCAGAAAGGCAATCCTGTCGCGGTGCTTGGGATCAAGGTTGGCATGAATTTTAAAGATAAAACCACTGAATTTTTCCTCTTGAGGAGAAATATCCCTGAGCGTGGTATGCCTTGACCTAGGCGTTGGGGCTATACGAATAAAAGTATCGAGCATTTCTTTTACGCCAAAATTATTGACCGCACTGCCAAAAAAAACCGGGGCCGTTTTGCCGGAGAGATAATCAACCGAATTCAGTTCACCGTAAACCCCGTGGATCAATTCTACATCTTCCCGGAGGGTTTCAGCATCTTTATCACCTATTTTTAAATTTAAGATAGAATTACCTAAATCACTAATTTTTAAAACATCATCGTCATTTGCCTTTGTTCCTGCTGTAAATAACACCAGGCTTTTTTCGTGCAGGTCGTAAACCCCTTTAAAGTCTTTTCCGCTATTGATGGGCCAGGTCATGGGATGAAGATTGATCTTTAGTTCCTTCTCAATTTCTTCCAGGAGGTCGAAGCGGTTCTTACCATCCCTGTCCATTTTATTGATGAAAACGATCACGGGTGTATTGCGCATGCTGATCACTTCCATGAGGCGGCGGGTTTGATCCTCCACCCCGTTCACACTGTCTACCACCAGTATCACACTATCTACCGCAGTAAGCGTACGGTAAGTGTCTTCTGCAAAATCTTTGTGACCGGGCGTATCGAGCAGGTTTACCAAAAAACCCTTGTATTCGAAGGTCATCACACTGGTGGCCACAGAAATACCCCGCTGGCGCTCAATTTCCATAAAATCGCTGGTGGCATGCTTTTTAATCTTGTTACTTTTAACAGCACCGGCAGTTTGGATGGCACCCCCAAAAAGCAGGAATTTTTCGGTAAGGGTGGTTTTACCGGCATCGGGGTGACTGATAATGGCAAAGGTTTTACGCCTGTTTATTTCGCTTTCGTATTTCATAATTTGGGGCGCAAAGATAACAGAAAGCTTGCAGAGGTTAAAGCCTTCTTAATCTTTAGCCATATATTTAAGAAGTCGGTTATTTTTGATTGATGAACCCCAGCACAGGCAAATACATCATTATAGCCGGCGTATTGACCGTACTTGCGGGTATAATTATCTATTTCTTTCACGATAAACTGAACTGGTTGGGGCGGCTGCCGGGCGATATCAGGATCGAAAAGAAGAATTTCCGGTTTTACTCTCCTTTTACCACTATGATCCTGCTCAGTATTGCAGCCAGCATGCTTATTCAGCTGATCAAAAAAATATTACAGTAAATATGAAGCCAGCCCTTTTTCTTATCTATTTTTTTACAGCCTTCATATGTCATGCTCAGCAAACCGCTTATTCTGTACGGGACCTTAAAGGCGGTAAGTTCAAAAACGACAGCAGTTATATTTACCAGCTTCCTTTCCAAAAAGGGAAAAAAGTATTTCTTATCCAGGCATACGAAAGCAGTTTTAGCCATAAAGGCGAAAAAGCACTCGATTTTAAAGTGAAGATGGGAACCAAAATATGCGCTGCCCGCCCGGGAATTGTAATTGCTTCAAGAAAAGATTCAGAAAAAGGCGGGCTGAAACCTGAAAATTTATCAGACGGTAATTATATCAGCATCCGGCATGCCGACAGCAGTGTGGCACATTACTGGCACCTGCAAAAAGATGGCGTTTTGGTAAACCCCGGCGATACAGTTCTAAAAGGCCAGTTGATAGCATTAAGCGGCAATACCGGCTACTCGGCCTTTGCCCACCTGCATTTTGAAGTACAGGGATATGATGCGGACGGTAATTACGTGCAATTACCCACCCGTTTTAAAACAAAAAAAGGGGTGCTGTACCTGCGGCCCGGAAAGTTTTACAAAACCCTTATTGAATAACAGCATCATCCACTTTTGCCGTCCCTTTATCGGCTTCCATCCTGCTGGCCACAGGCCTGAGGGAACTGCTGAGAAAGATAAGTATGCTCAAAAAAAGCACCAGGTAGATACCAGCTTTTTTTTCGGGGCAATAGGCATTATAGCAGGAAGTAAAAAGAATATAGGTTTTAATGGCATAGGCCATCATTACACCCGAAACAAAAAACTGGGCCCATTTTAAAACCCTGTTTTTAGAAGCAAAGGCAAGAATGCAAAACAGCGAAAAAAGGGTGAAATATCTTCCCGGCCGGCCATAGATATTTTTTTCGCTGAAAAATCCCGTAAAGGTCTTGTCAATATCTGCATGATAGGTCCATGGCATAAAGCAGGAAACGATCATGCCGGTACAAAATATGATCCCAACAATTGCAAGATATCTCATATTAAAAATAAAGCCTGCAAGCAGGCTTTAGGCATTTTTAGAGGTCCCTAGCGGATTCGAACCGCTGTACAAGCTTTTGCAGAGCTTTGCCTAGCCACTCGGCCAAAGGACCCTGTTAAATCCGAAAATACAAATAATGAATTCCGGATTTGGTTGGCAAAAATAGGGTATTTTTATCCATTATTTCAAGCCCGGAAACTAAAATTATAAAACCATTTTTATGAACAGCATTGCAGCATCGGAACTTATAATTAACGACCGCGGCGCCCTTTATCATGTAAACTGCAGGCCCGAAGAAATTGCAAATACGATCCTTACCGTAGGCGACCCCGACCGGGTAAAGGAAGTAAGCAAACATTTTGATAAAATAGAATTTAAAAATAACCACCGGGAGTTCATCACCCATACCGGTTATATCGGCAAAAAACGCATCAGTGTAACCAGCACCGGCATTGGCCCCGATAATATTGATATTGTAATGAATGAAATGGATGCACTCGTTAATATCGACCTCGAAACCAGTACCATCAAACCCGCGCTTACATCACTCAATATTATAAGGGTGGGCACATCGGGTTCTTTGCAACGTGAGATCCCGGTAGACAGCTTTGTGGCCAGCACACATGGGCTGGGCCTCGATAACCTGCTCAATTATTATACCCATCAAAACAATGAAGAGGAAAAACAACTGCTGCAAAGTTTCGATACCCATACGCAACTCCACCAGGGTATTTCAAGTCCATATATTGCCGGCGCTTCAATGGGCCTGCTGAAAGAATTTGTAACCGGGTTTCACAACGGCATTACAGTAACCTGCCCCGGTTTTTACGGGCCACAGGGGCGGGTATTGCGTATGGGGCTTACCCACCCGCAACTGATCGACAGGCTTACAAGTTTTAATTTTGGCAATCACCGTATCAGTAACTTTGAAATGGAAACATCGGCAATTTATGGTATGGGAAAAATTTTAGGCCATCATTGTCTTTCTTTGAGTGCCATTGTGGCCAACCGCATATCAAAGGAATTCAGCAAAGACGGCGGTGCGGCCGTGGAAAAACTGATTTTAAAAACACTCGAGATCATCGAAGCTAAACTATAACGATTTATGTTGATCACTTTTTACAAGTACCAGGGAACAGGAAACGATTTTATTATTCTGGATAACCGCAAAGGAAACTACAACGGAATTGGCAACAAAACAGTGAAAAAGATCTGCGACCGCAATTTTGGTATTGGCGGAGATGGGCTGATGCTGCTGAACGAAAAAGACGGTTACGATTTTGAAATGATCTATTACAATGCCGACGGGCACCCGGGCAGCATGTGCGGCAATGGCGGCAGGTGCCTGGTGAAATTTGCCAGCCATATGGGTATCAGGGAATATACTTACAGGTTTTTTGCAAGTGATGGCGACCATGAGGCCGAAATTGATAATGACGAAAATGTTCGCCTTAAAATGAATGATGTGAGCGAAGTGGAAGAACATTCGCACTATGCAGTGCTTAACACCGGCTCGCCTCATTATGTAAGGTTTTCGAGAGATGTAAAAGATATTGATGTAGTGGAAAGCGGCAGGGAAGTACGCTACAATAAAAAATACAGTGTAGAAGGCATTAATGTAAATTTTGTGGAAACACTGGATGATGACAGCATTTATGTACGTACCTATGAGCGTGGCGTGGAAGCGGAGACCCTCAGCTGCGGTACCGGCGTTACCGCCAGCGCACTGGTAAATGCCCATAATTCCCGTGGATTTAACCGGGTGGAAGTGCAAACCCCCGGGGGAACACTGAGCGTGGAATTTAATAAGGTGGATGATACGAAATTTGAAAATATCTGGCTTTGCGGGCCCGCTGAATTCGTTTTTAAAGGGGAAATAGAAATTTAAACTGTTTTAGAGGTCTTATGTATGCAGAGAGGATTTGTGAACAGATAAATAAATCTTACGCCTGCAATCATACATATTAAATCGGCAAATGATTCAATACTATACTATAGAAGATAAAAAAACGGTGGCGGTCAACCGGCCGGTGGAAGGATCCTGGGTAAATGTACTGCCGCCGCTGAAGGAAGAGGAGTTCAGTGAACTCAGCAGGGAAATGGATATCCCTATTGATTTTTTAAAAGACTCCCTTGATATTGACGAGCGCAGCCGTTATGAAGCTGATGATAATGTAAAACTCATTGTAATTAAAACCCCTACCGAAAACAATTCCTTTAATGAAAGTGATGCATTTTATATTACGATCCCCATCTGCATTATTTTAACAGGCGGGCAGATCGTTACCGTAAATTCATTTGAAAATGAAGCCATCAAAAAGTTCCTGAACAGTTTCCACCACCGCCATCCCTACGAAAAAAATATGATGGTGCTGAAGATATTTGAAAAGATAACCACTAATTTCCAGGAATACCTGAAGGAAATAAACCACCGGCGCAATTTACTGGAGCAAAAACTGTACGACAGCAACCGGAACGAAGAACTGCTGCAGCTCATGCGCATACAAAAAAGCCTGGTCTATTTTGTAACGGCCCTGCGGAGCAATGAACTACTGATGATGAAACTTGCCCGCACCAATTTTCTGCACCTGAATGAAGATGAAAAAGACCTGCTCGACGACCTGGTAATTGAAACCTCGCAGGCACTTGAGACCGCCAACACCTACACAAATATACTCAGCAGCACGCTCGATGCCTTTGCCAGCATTATCAGCAATAACCAGAACATTGTGCTCAAGCGTCTTTCCACACTCACCATTTTGCTCAGCATCCCCGTATTGATTGCCAGCATCTATGGAATGAATGTACCCCTGCCCTTCCAGGAATCGCATTTTGCATTTTGGATCCCAACAGCGGTAAGCCTTTGTATACTGGCCTATGCCATTTACAATTTTGTAAAAAACTATAAGCGCTGATCATGTTCAACATCAGGGTATACGGAATATTACTGAATGAAGAAAAACAGGTACTCGTAAGCGATGAATATATCCGTGGCAATTATTATACAAAATTTGGCGGCGGCGGACTCGAATTCGGCGAAGGTACCGTTGATTGCGTAAAGCGTGAGTTCATGGAAGAAATGAACCTGCGGGTAGAAGTGGTAAAACATTTATATACCACCGATTTTTTTCAGCTGAGCGCTTTCAATCCTGCCCACCAGATCATTTCCATTTACTACCAGGTTCAGGCAATTGAGCCAATAAAAGCTCCTCTCCGTTTAAAACCTTTTGATTTTGACATGCAGCAGATGAAGGTTTATGCAGAAACCCAGGAAACCGAAACATTCCGTTTTATAAACTGGAATGATTTCAGCGAAGAAACGGTAACACTGCCTATTGATAAAATTGTGGCCAAACTTATTAAAGAAACTTTATGAACGATTTTTTTAACCAGCATATCATTTTAGAAAACAGTTTTGCAAAGCTGGAGCCCTTGGAAGAAAGGCATTACGACCTGCTATTGCCGGTGGCGCTTCAAAAAGAACTCTGGGCCTTTACAGCAGCCAAAGTAAATGAACCTGCTGATTTCCGGCGCTATTTTGACCAGGCTTTAAAAGAAAAAGCGGCAAAAAGCTCCTACCCATTTGCCATTTATGATAAAAAACAACATCAATATGCCGGCAGTACCCGTTTTGGAAATATAAGCCAGGAAAATAAACGGATGGAAATTGGGTGGACCTGGTACCACCCTGCCCTGCAGCGTACCGGGCTCAACAGGCAATGCAAGTTCCTGTTGCTGAGTTATGGTTTTGAAACACTGGGGCTCAACCGGGTTGAATTAAAAACCAGTCACCTCAACCATAAATCACAAACCGCCATGGAAAAAATTGGCGCTGTAAAGGAAGGCACCCTCCGCAACCACATGATCAACGAAGACGGAACGGTAAGAAGTACGGTTTATTACAGTTTTTTAAAAGAAGATTGGGCCGGTATAAAGGAAAGTTATTTTAAAGGGTATAGTTTTGAATGATAAATTATCACTATTGTCTGGATAAAATTTAAAAGAGTATTAAAACCCTTTTGCCACAAAGTTTCTTAGCCCCTCTCCCTTGGAGAGGGGTTGGGGTGAGGTAATCAAGGAACAGCAATGTTTTGAATGGCTTTCCGGACAATAATGATAAATTATAAGTGTTGAATATTACTGCTGTACCATTTTGAAATTATTGAACCATACAGAACATATATCTCACATAGAGGATCCCTATGAGCTTCTTTTTTTTGCCTTCTGTATTACGTGGTTCAAATAGTATCTTTAATAGGAATTTTAACTACTACACTACCCGGATATTGAAATTTATAACCCCTTCAAAAAAATAAAAATGAAATACAATATAATTTTTGGATCACTGATAGTTGCGATGGCTTCCTGCACTACAAATCATAACGCAGAACCAGCAGCGCAGAACAAGTATTTTATAAAGCAGGATTCGGGCCTGCAAACTGGTGGCATAAAAATGATCCCTATCTCCACCCCAAAAGGTAATTTTAATGTATGGACAAAACGGGTTGGTAACAATCCTAAGATAAAATTACTGCTGCTGAACGGCGGGCCAGGCGCCACGCATGAATATTTTGAATGCTTAGAAAATTTTTTACCGGCAGCCGGAATTGAATTCATTTATTACGATCAGCTTGGCTGTGGCAATTCCGATAACCCCAAAGATACCTCTATGTGGGACCTGACGAGATATGTGGAAGAAGTGGAACAGGTACGTAAGGCACTGAACCTTACAAAAGACAATTTCTATTTACTCGGGCATTCCTGGGGTGGTATTTTGGCCATGCAATATGCGATCAAATACCAGGGCAATATGAAGGGCCTTATCATCAGCAATATGATGAGCAGTTGCCCCGATTATGGAAAATATGCCCGGGAAGTACTGGCAAAACAGTTTGACCCAAAAGTGCTGGACAGCATCAGGCAGATAGAATTGAAAAGCGATTTTCAAAATCCCAAATACATGGAACTGCTGGTGCCCCATTTTTATGAAAAACATATTTTAAGAATGCCATCTGCCCAATGGCCAGAGCCGGTAACCCGGTCTTTTGCTAAAATGAACCAATCGCTGTACGTAACCATGCAGGGGCCAAGTGAGTTTGGCATATCGGGCAAACTCAGCAATTGGGATGTAAAGTTGTTGCTGCCTGGTATAAAAATTTCCACCCTGGTCATTGGGGCCAGCAACGATACAATGGACCCGGCCCATATGAAATGGATGGCTCAACAGATCCCGGGAGCCGATTTTTTACTTTGTCCTAACGGAAGCCATATGTGCATGTACGACGACCAGGAAAATTATATGAAAGGGTTGATCGGCTTTCTTGAAAAGGGAAATTAGTAAAATAAAAAAACCGGGACAGTTGCCCGGTTTAAATACGCTACCAGTATTTTTTATTCAATGATCTTAACTTCTGTACGCCTGTTTTTGGCGCGGCCTGCTTCGGTGGTATTTTCTTCCATTGGCTCTTCCATGCCATAACCTTTGGCAGTTACACGATCGGGATCAATGCCTTTTGTAAGCAGGTAGGCACGAACCGTATTGGCCCTGTCTTCTGATAATTTTTGGTTTTTAACCTTGCTGCCAACATTATCTGTATGGCCCCCAACTTCAATTTTTTCATCAGTTTTACGGTTCAGGTAGGCTACCAGTTCATCAAGAACGGTATAAGAACTTTCCTGCAGGGTGGCTTTGCCAAAATCGAAATTACAATCATCGAGCACAAAGGTTTTTGCCGGCTGAAACTGTATATCTACTTTAAACGCATTTTTGTAATAGGCATTCCCCTGCGGCATCGGGATATCGAGTACATTGTAGGCTGTGGAATCTTTAAAGCCCAGGATAAAAATTTCGTATTTGTCGCCTGCCGGCAAACGAAGACTGAATTTGCCCTGTTCGTTAGTGAGGCCCTGGTATTCCTTATCGTTCTTTTGACTGCGGAATACGATGATCTCACCGTTGAGCATCTCATTTTTAAAATTCATCACGCTAACATCCACCGGCGCATCCTTTGGTATAGCGGCGTTTTGAACAACCGGGGTTTGGGCAAAAACCATACAGGGAAGCAGGAATAAAAATAAAGACAGTAATTGCTGTTTCATACTTAATTGTTTCAGGGGTTTTCTGAAGCGTAATATTATAACATTTTTTGGAGGCTATTATTGTGCAATTTGTTAAAACTTTGGCCTATAACCGTTGCTGAAGCTGCATTACCATGCTTTGCTTCCAGTTCTTATAATCGCCGGCCATAATATGTGCCCGGGCCTGTTTTACCAACCACAGGTAAAAAGCAAGGTTATGCACGCTGGCAATAGTGAGGCCCAGGTATTCGCCGCTTTTAAACAGGTGCCTCAGGTAAGATTTTGAGTAATAATTGCTGATGGGGCAATCAATGCCATCGTCGAGTACGCTGAAATCTTTTTCCCATTTTTTGTTGTCAATATTAACAATTCCTTTACTGGTAAAAAGCATGGCATTGCGGCCATTGCGGGTGGGCATTACACAGTCGAACATATCAATACCCATTTCTATACATTCGAGGATATTCAAAGGAGTTCCCACGCCCATGAGGTAACGGGGTTTTTGAGTTGGCAGTTCATTGCAGCAAAGCGCACATATTTCATACATTTTTTCTATTGGTTCGCCCACGCTGAGCCCGCCAATGGCATTTCCGGTGGCATTTTTTGATGAAATAAAAGCGCAGGAAGCCCGGCGAAGATCTTCGTGCACCCCACCCTGTACAATTGGAAACAGGTTTTGGGTATAACCGTATTTACCGGTTGTAGCATTAAACTGCTCAAAACAGCGGTTTAGCCAGCGATGGGTGAGTTCCATGGAGTTTTTGGCATAATCATATTCGCTTCCACCCGGCGGGCATTCATCAAATGCCATGATGATATCTCCACCGATGCTGCGCTGTATATCCATTACTTTTTCGGGTGTAAAAAGATGCTTGCTGCCGTCGATATGCGAGCGGAATACGACGCCTTCTTCATTGATCTTCCTGTTATTTGCCAGTGAAAAAACCTGGAAGCCACCACTGTCGGTAAGGATGGGTTTGTTCCAACCGTTAAACCGGTGAAGCCCGCCGGCTGCTTCCAGCACATCGAGGCCGGGGCGCAAATACAGGTGATAAGTATTGCCCAGGATGATCTGCGCCTGTACCTCCTGCTGGAGCTGCTGTTGGGTTACCGCTTTTACGCTGCCCACCGTGCCAACCGGCATAAAAATAGGTGTTTCAATTTGCCCATGATCTGTTTCAATAAGCCCTGCTCTTGCGTTAGAAGCCTTATCCTGCGCCTGCAATGTAAAACTGAGTGCTGCCATTCGTTTTGTGTGATCTGCAAATATAGTTGTAATAAAAAAGCATATCCCTTTTTGAATATGCTTTTTAAAAATCTAAATATTATTAGAGGTTTACTGCTTCCCTCTCTTTCCTTTGAGTGTTTCCAGTAATTGCCTTTGTTTTTCAATTTCCTTCACCTGGTCGGCCTGGTCTTTTATATTTTGTTCGATATCGGCCTCGATCTTACGCTTTTTCTTCTGCAGGTCATCGGCCTCATCTTTTAAATTTTTATCCTTTTTCTCTGCCTTCCTGATCGCATCGTCCTGGTCAATTATCTGCTGCTCCAGGTCATATGCCGCAACAGTGGTGCGCAGGTTGTCTAAAAAATCTTTCCCGTTATCATAAACTTTTGCATCAACAGAGTCTGCTACAAATGCATCGTTACCTTTTGAAATAAGCAATGTTACGGTGCTGTTCTCCTTATCCTTCCTGCTTGCCCTTTCTGTACTAAAAAAAAGATCGTAACTGTCGGGCCCAAGTTCTTCCATGCGCACACCCTTAAACACCATATATCCTTTTGATGAAGAGGATTTATATCCCATTTTACGGAATTTATCTTCCAGGGCATTTTCAATTGTTTTTACAGGAAATGGTACTTCGTTGATTAAAGCAGGCCTGCTTTGTTTTTGGTAATCGGCCGAACCTTTTTTGGTTTGTGCCATTAAGGGAGAAATGGCAAAAGCAAAAAACAAAATGCTGATACAGAATTTCATGTTTTAAAATTTAGGCCGCAAAAATACGAATTTGCAGAAATTAAACTCATATTTAACAGTTCATGCAGAAAAGCCTTAAAAGCTTAATTTTGCGGCATGGATTTACCAAAACTGCTGCAGGATCACTGGCGGCTGATCATTTTTATTGCATTTTGTGTAGTGGCCTTTGTACAATTATTCTACTACCTGTTTTTCTTTACCCGGCTGGCTTTTCATAAAACCAGGCCCAAAGAAAACTCCCAAACCCACCCGGTTTCTGTAATTGTTTGTGCAAGGGATGAGGCGGCCAACCTGGCAAGCAACCTGCCTGGTATTTTAGTGCAGAACTATCCCAGCACCCATGAAGTGATCGTGGTGAATGATAACTCCTACGATGATTCAAAATATGTACTGGAAGCCCTGCAAAAGGAATTCAGGCAAATGAATGTGATTGAATTAACGCAGGAAGCGAAGGGCATACCCGGAAAAAAATTCCCGCTCAGCATCGGCATAAAATCGGCAAAGCATGAAATTGTATTGCTCACCGATGCCGACTGCGTGCCTGCCAGCGAACACTGGATCCAGAGCATGCAGGACAAGTACCTCGATAATACCGAGATCGTACTTGGTTATGGCCCATATCATAAAAAACCAGGGCTGCTCAACAAACTTGTACGCTGGGAAACTTATCATGCTGCCCTGCAGTACCTGAGTTATGCAAAAGCAGGCATTGCTTATATGGGTGTGGGCCGCAACCTTTCTTATAAACGTTCGGTTTTTTTCCGGCTCAAAGGTTTTACGGCGCATAACCAGATACCCGGCGGCGACGACGATCTTTTCATCAATGCTGCCGCCACCAATAAAAATACCAGGATCAATACAGATAAAGAAAGTTTTACGCTGAGCAAGCCCGTAAGCAGCTGGGCACAATGGAGAACACAAAAGCAACGGCATTACAGCACTTCAAAATATTACCGCCCCCTTCACAAGTTTTTATTGGGATCCTATGCTTTTTCGCAGCTGGCTTTTTACCCATTACTGGCACTGGCCGCAGTGTTTTATAACTGGCAGATCGCATTGGCCATTTTTGCATTCCGTTATATTGTGCAGATGATCATTTTCAGCCGCACCATGAAAAAACTGGGCGAAGAAGACCTTTTTCAATGGTTTTTCTTTTTCGATATCTGGATGTTTATTTATTATATCATCTTTGCACCGGCGCTTGTACGCAAGCCCAAACCAACCTGGAAATAATGGGAACAGCACTCCTCGAAAAATATTTTTCTGATTTCACGCCCGCTCAACTAGAACAATTTGCTGCGCTGCAGGGTTTGTATACACTATGGAACGAAAAGATAAATGTGATCAGCCGCAAAGACATGGAAAATTTTTACCTGCACCATGTACTGCATTCGCTTGCCATAACCACGCAGTTTGAATGTAAAAAAGACATGCAGGTGATGGACCTTGGCTGTGGCGGCGGTTTTCCGGGAATACCGCTGGCCATTTTTTACCCTAACACGCATTTTCATTTGGTAGACAGTATCAATAAAAAACTCACTGTAGTAAAGGAAATTGCGGCTGCCATTGGCCTGCAAAACCTTACGGTACAGCACAGCCGTGCCGAAGATATTAAAGAACGTAAATTTGATATAGTGGTAAGCCGTGCCGTGGCACCACTAAAAGACCTTTGGCGCTGGAGCAAACCCCTGCTTAATAAAAGCAAGGAAAAACCTCATGGTCTTATCTGCCTCAAAGGCGGCGACCTAAGCAAAGAAATTTTTGAAAGCGGTTGTAAGCCCTTTGTGTGGGAAATTGAAAAGGTTTTTGACGAGGAATATTTTAAGGAGAAATATTTGCTGTATGTGGAGGGGTAAGTTCCTCACCTCCTCCCCTTCGCTTTCTCTTTTATCACTTCCTGCACGGGTACGCCCTCTATCTTACTTTGGAGCCAGCTGATGATATCGAGATACAGGAAGGCACGGTTCTCAAAACTATTACCCTCGTATTTTTTCATGCGCTCCAGCAGTTTTTCAAAAGCTGGTTTCACCTTATCGGGTTTCAGGGTAAAGGATGCACGCAAAAATTTAAATATCTCTTCTTCAACACTGCTCAGGCTGCCCATTTTACCCATAAAGCGGTAAACAGATTTGATCAGGTACTCCAGCAGGCTGTAATTACCCAATTCGTAATGCGCTATCAGGTGCAGCAGCCGGGCATAACATTGCAGGTCGCTGCGCAGGTCGGTCTTCCAGTTAATGATCTTATGCAGGTATTCAATGGCTTTTTCATTGTTTCCGCTGCCAAAATACAGGCAGGCGATCTTATAATAAAAAGTGAGGATGCGGTGCCGGTCGAGGTAAAGTTCATATTGCTCCAGCTGCTTTTCAATTTCGGGCACCAGTTTTAAACCTTTTGTAAAACTGCCATCGGTAAAATGCTGGTTGATCCTGGCTATATACAGGTACACAAAACAAAGGATGCGGTAATTTTCATTTTGCTGCACAAAGCGGGTTTCGGCAAATTTCTCAAACTGCTCAATGGTTTCCTTCAGTTTCTGACCATTGTGCAGATCAAAATGCGCACCCATAAGATTGTGCAGCCCTTTGATATAATGTGCCGCCTCCACTTCTATCATGGCGGGCTGTTTTTCGAAAAGCTGCACCCATTTTTGTGTATAACGGTAATACTGCAAAAAATCCTGGCAAATAAAGGCCACCCAGCAATGACATTGATATAAGTAAAGCAGCTCATAAAAACCCTTCAGCTTTTCCGATCCGGGCGGCAGCCTGTCTTCAAAAAATTTACGGGCCGCTTCGCCTTCCTTATGATTGCGTGCCACACCATGCTGTATATACCAGCTGTATAAGAGAAGCGAAAGATTGGAAAGCTTTGATACGATATCTATTTTTTCAGCCACCGCTTCAGCTTCCCCGGTTAAAAGCTGGGCCCGGTCCTGCATGCTGCGGGTAATGTAAAGCGCCTCAATCTTCTTTTCAAAAAACAATATTTGCTGCATGTAGGTGAACTGCTCGTATTCTTTTGCGTGGAGTTTCATTTTATCGAGCACTTTGAGCGCCTGCAGGTAAAGGCCTTTATTGTAAAGAATGCGGGCAAAATCCATCTGCTCATGCAACTGCAGGGTAATATTATCATCCTGCCTGATCAGCCGCAGGCTCGACAAAATAAGTTTGTACAAATGTGCCTTGAGGTTCGACAACTGCGCCTTGGCAATACCCTTTGCTTTTTTCAACAACAAGGCTTCATCATATTGATCGAGGCTGTCGAGCGCATCAAAAAGCCGGGTCACTTTCAGATCGGCGTCTGTGAAATTGCGCTTCACATACAGCTTAAAATTGCGTTTCTCGCTCTTATTGAGCGATTTTAACAGTTGAAACAGATTATCAGCCTGCCGGTTAGACATCGTAATTTTTTAAAGCTAAAACCCTTTACTGTACTGCATTATGTGCTTTTTACCCAGCCGTATCTTTCGTAATACCGGCCAAACTTGTACAGTTTTTTCCCTGCTGCCGGCATAATTTTAATGTCGGCTCAGTCATTAATTCAATATTAAAATTACATAACAACGCCTGAACTGTATGCAAAACGATAAAATATTCATATTCGACACCACCCTGCGTGACGGCGAGCAGGTACCGGGTTGCAAACTCAATACAAAAGAAAAGATCGAACTGGCCCTGCAACTGGAAGACCTGGGCGTGGATATCATTGAAGCGGGCTTCCCCATTTCATCGCCCGGCGACTTTACCTCGGTAAATGAGATCGCAAAGATCATCAAAGATTCAACCGTATGTGGTCTTACCAGGGCGGTTCAAAAAGATATTGAAGTGGCTGCAGAAGCACTTAAACACGCAGCCAGGCCCAGGATACATACAGGCATCGGTTCATCCGATAACCATATAAAATATAAATTCAATTCCACCCGTGAAGAAATATTGGCACGTGCAGTTGAAGCGGTAAAACTTGCCCGGAATTTTGTGGATGATGTGGAGTTTTATGCAGAGGATGCCGGCCGGGCCGACCTGGAATTTTTGTCGAGGCTCATTGAAGCGGCCATTAAAGCCGGCGCCACCGTGGTAAATATTCCGGATACAACCGGGTTTTGCCTGCCCCACCAATATGCCGAAAAAATGTCTTACTTAAAAAACAATGTTCCCAATATTGATAAGGCCATTCTTTCCTGTCATTGCCACAACGACCTTGGCCTTGCCACAGCTAATTCGGTGGCAGGTGTAATTGCCGGCGCCAGGCAAATAGAATGTACCATCAATGGTATTGGCGAACGTGCAGGTAATACCTCGCTCGAAGAAGTGGTGATGACGATCCGCAAACACCCGGAGCTGAACCTGTACACGAATATCAACCCAAAAAAATTATTGCCCATCAGCCGCCTGGTTTCCGAAACCATGCGAATGCTGGTTCAACCTAACAAAGCCGTTGTAGGCGACAATGCATTTTCACATTCCTCGGGCATACACCAGGATGGGTTTTTAAAAGAAGCCAGCACCTACGAGATCATTGCGCCCGAAGAAGTGGGCGCCGATACCTCAAAAATTGTATTGACCGCCCGCAGCGGCCGCAGTGCATTGGCCTATCGTTTTAAAAACCTGGGCTATGAGTTCAACAGGGACGATGTGGATGCATTGTATGAACAGTTTTTAAAAGTGGCCGACCGAAAAAAAGAAGTGGAAGACACCGACCTCAAATCAATGGCAGCAGCACGTTTGCAGTTGGCTGTGTAGATTTTCAATAACGCATATAAAATAAAATGGCGAAAACATTATTTGAAAAGATCTGGGAGAAGCACATCGTTAAAACCATCGATGGAGGCCCGGCTGTGTTGTATATCGACAGGCATTTTATTCATGAAGTAACAAGCCCGCAGGCATTTAACGGGCTCAATAAACGTGGCATCAAAGTATTTCGCCCGCAACAAACTATTGCCACCGCCGACCACAACGTACCCACACTTGACCAGCATTTACCCATTAAAGAAGAACTGAGCAGGAAACAGGTGGATGCTTTAATAAAAAATTGCGCAGAACATGAGGTCGAACTCTATGGCCTTGGCCATCCTTACCAGGGAATAGTACATGTAATTGGTCCCGAGCTGGGCATTACGCAACCAGGCATGACCATTGTTTGCGGCGACAGTCATACCAGCACACACGGCGCATTTGGCAGCATCGCTTTTGGCATTGGCACCAGCGAAGTGGAAATGGTACTGGCCACCCAATGTGTATTACAGGACAAACCAAAACTAATGAGGATAAATGTGGATGGAGCGTTGAACAAAGGCGTTGTATCGAAAGATATCGTGCTCTACATTCTTTCAAAAATTTCTGCAAGCGGTGCTACAGGTTATGCTGTTGAATTTGCCGGAAGCGCTATCCGAAGTTTGAGTATGGAAGCAAGGATGACCATTTGCAATATGAGTATTGAAATGGGCGGCAGGTGCGGATTAATTGCGCCCGACGAAACCACCTTCAGCTACTTAAAAGGAAGAAAATTTTCACCACAGGATTTTGACAAGGCAGTAGAAGAATGGAAAACACTGTATTCCGACAGCGATGCTGTATTCGACAAAGAATTTCATTTTGAGGCAGGCGATATTGAGCCCATGATAACGTACGGTACTAACCCGGGAATGGGCATTGCGGTAACTGAACAAATTCCAACTGATGCCACTATCAATGAAAATGACAAAAGTGGTTTAAGCAAATCCCTTGCTTATATGGGCCTGCAGGAAGGCGCCCCTATTAAAGGACAAAAAGTGGACTATGTTTTTATAGGCAGCTGCACCAACAGCCGCATTGAAGATCTGAGAATGGTGGCATCTTTTATAAAAGGAAAAAAGAAAGCCGCAGGTGTGGAAGTATGGATCGTTCCGGGCAGCAAGCAGGTGGAAGCCCAGGCAAAAGCAGAAGGCATTGATAAAATTTTTGAAGAAGCGGGCTTTATACTTCGCCAGCCCGGTTGCAGCGCCTGCCTGGGTATGAATGAAGATAAAATTCCAGCGGGTAAATATTGCATCAGTACCAGCAACCGCAATTTTGAAGGCAGGCAGGGTGCCGGGGCAAGAACATTGCTGGCAAGCCCGCTCACAGCTGCAGCAGCAGCAATTACCGGAGTAGTAAGTGATGTGAGAGAGTTGCTGAATTGATAATGGAATAATGAAAATTTGATAATGAGTAAAGCCTTACATAAAATACAATCAACCTTTGTTCCGCTGAACATCGAAAATGTGGATACCGACCAGGTCATTCCGGCAAGGTTTTTAAAAGCAACCACCCGTGAGGGTTTTGGCAAAAATCTTTTTCGTGACTGGCGTTTTGAAAATGATGATGAATCAAAGCCAAGAACAAATTTTGTGCTAAACAAGCCAACTTATAAAGGAGAAATACTGGTGGCGGCAAAAAACTTTGGTTGTGGCTCCAGCCGGGAACATGCCGCCTGGGCCATTGCCGATTATGGTTTCAGGGCCGTTGTGAGCAGTTTTTTTGCCGATATTTTTAAAAATAATGCGCTCAACAACGGTTTGCTCCCCGTTACGGTTTCAGAAAACTTTCTGCAAAAGATATTTCAACTTGGTGCAAATGACAGCCTCAGCATCAACCTTGCAGCGCAAACGATCTGCATAGATGCATCAGGCGAAACAGAAAATTTTGAAATAAATGCTTACAAAAAAACCTGTTTGCTCAACGGGTACGATGATATTGATTTTTTACTCAGCATAAAAAACGAAATAGAAGTATTTGAAACCAGCAGATAAAATTTATGATAAAACACATTACAGTAATAGAAGGCGACGGCATCGGGCCGGAAGTAACGCAGCAGTCGGTAAAAGTGCTGAATGCAGTGGCAGAACAATTCGGCCATGAATTCATTTTTGAGTACAGGCTCATGGGCGCCTGCGCCATTGATGAAACCGGCAATCCCCTGCCCGATGAAACCATTGAGAGTTGTCTTAAGAGTAACGCCGTTTTATTTGGCGCCATTGGTCACCCAAAATACGATAACGACCCGGCAGCTAAATTAAGGCCTGAGCAGGGATTGTTGAAACTGCGCAAAACACTTGGGTTATTTGCCAATATCCGCCCTGTGAATACATATCCTGCGCTGCATCACCTTTCGCCGCTTAAAAACAAGCAACTGGAAAATGCCGACTTTATCATTTTTCGTGAGCTTACCGGCGGCATTTATTTTGGAAATAAAACCACGGCCGCCGATGGAAACTGTGCCAGTGATGAATGTACTTACACCCGTGAAGAAATTGAACGCATTGCACACCTGGCCTTTCAGTTAGCCCAAAAAAAAGAACGCAGAAAAAGATTGACCCTGGTAGATAAGGCAAACGTACTTGATACTTCCAGGCTTTGGCGAAAAATTGTGCAGGAAATTGCCCCACTATATGCCGATGTAACAGTTGATTACATGTTTGTTGATAATGCCGCCATGCAGCTTATTTTAAACCCGGCCCAGTTTGATATTATCCTCACCGAAAATATGTTTGGCGATATCATCAGTGATGAAGCAAGTGTACTGAGCGGATCACTCGGATTATTGCCTTCGGCATCTGTTGGCGGTGGTACAGCGCTTTTTGAACCCATACACGGATCTTACCCGCAGGCAGCAGGAAAGGATATTGCCAACCCGGTTGGATCGATTTTATCAACCGCCATGATGCTCGATTATTTTGGCCTGGGCGATGAAGCGGCAATGGTAAGGGATGCCGTGAGCTGGATCCTGCAGAACAATTTCGTAACAAGGGATATCGACTCAGTGAATTTTTACTTTACCAGTACCATTGGCGACCTGGTGGCCGAATACATTACAGGTAAAATTCCGGGAACAGTACGGAAAGAAAATATTGAACTGAGAAAGTCAACGATCATATAAAAATCCGGCCCTTTTAAAACTTCTAAAAAAATTGCTTGCTGAGTTCTTTTAAAGGACGGCGGCTGTATATTTGTAGAAACACTTCTGCACGTTGAACAACAGGATGTATAATATAATACGCATGGTATTCATCATCATTATTGTGGTGATCATTATTATTCCTGCAACAAACGGAGGTGGAACCTGCATATAGAAATTAAAAACTCAATATACAAACCGCCTCCGCTGAGGCGGTTTTTTTATGCCTCAAAAATTAAACTTATGTATTTTAACAATAACACGATCATTTATTTCAACAAGGCCTTTGTAAAAGCAGCAGAGGCCAAAACAGATCTGTACAGCCAGAGCCTGCATTATGGTTATGCCGTGTTTGAAGGCATCCGTTCTTACGAAATAAATGGCAAACCCCGCATCTTTAAAGCAAAAGAACACTTCGACCGGTTACGTCATTCTGCTGCTGTAATGAAAATGCCCTTTCATTACAGCACCGAGGAAATGATCGGCCTGAGTTATGAAGTGCTTGAAAAAAATAATTTTCTGGATGCTTATATCCGTCCCATCGTAGTTTGCTCAGCCAATATGGGTTTATCGAAAGGTAAAGAAGCCTGGCTGGCCATTGAAGCATGGGAATGGACAAATGGTTACCTCGCAAACAAAATGACCCTCATGACATCCTCCTACAGGAGGCCCAACCCGGCGGCCTTTCATGTAGATGCAAAAGTGAGCGGGCATTATGTAAACTCCATTCTCGCCTGCCAGGAAGCAAAAGATAATGGCTTTGATGAAGCATTACTGCTTGACGCAAACGGTTATGTGGCCGAAGGGCCGGGAGCCAATATTTTTTACGAAAAAGACGGTGTTTTATTCACGCCCCCAAAAGGAAATATACTTCCGGGAATTACAAGGGCTGCAGTAATAGAAATATGCAGAGAACTAAATATTTCTGTAGAAGAAAAATTATTTACCCCGCATGAAATTTATGGTGCCGATGCGATGTTTTACTGCGGCACCGCAGCGGAAGTGGTGGAGATCGCTTCACTTGATCATAAAAAATTCAGCATGCGCTGGAAAGATACCCTGAGCAGTCATATACAGGCAGCTTATAAATGCCGGGTGCTGGAGCAGGCATACATTGTACAAACCGAAAGAATTTAAAATGGCAGAACTGAACAGGTATTCAAAAACTTTAACGCAGGATGAAACACAGCCTGCGGCACAGGCCATGTACTATGCCATTGGTTTTAAAGAAGAAGATTTTGGCAAGGCACAGGTGGGCATTGCCAGCATGGGATGGGATGGCAATCCCTGCAACATGCATTTGAACGACCTGGCCACAAGCGTAAAACAAAGTGTGGATGCAACAGGTGGTTTGCTTGGCTTACGCTTTTATACCATTGGCGTAAGTGATGGCATCAGCATGGGAACCGATGGCATGCGTTACAGCCTGGTAAGCCGGGATGTGATCGCCGACAGTATTGAAACCAATGCAGCCGCTCAGTATTACGATTCACTCATTTGCGTACCGGGCTGCGATAAAAATATGCCCGGCAGCCTGATAGCAATGGGAAGGCTCAACCGCCCATCGATCATGCTGTATGGCGGCAGCATAGCACCCGGGCATTATAAAGGTGAAGACCTGAACATTGTAAGTTCATTTGAGGCACTCGGAAAAAAAATAGCAGGCACTATTTCGCCCGAAGATTTTAAAGAAGTGATAAAGCACAGTTGCCCCGGGGCAGGCGCCTGCGGCGGCATGTACACCGCCAATACCATGGCTGCTGCCATTGAAGCATTGGGAATGAGCCTGCCCAATTCTTCTTCTAACCCGGCCTTAAGCGAAGACAAAAAAAATGAATGTGCTTCTATTGGGGCAGCCATTAAATTGTTGCTGGAAAAAGATATCAAACCCAGGGATATCATGACACGAAAGGCTTTCGAAAATGCCATCACCGTGGTAATGGTATTGGGTGGAAGCACCAATGCCGTACTTCATCTTATTGCCATGGCAAAATCCGTGGGTGTTCCGTTAACGCAGGATGATTTTCAAGGCATCAGCAATAAAGTACCCATGCTGGCAGATTTTAAACCATCGGGTAAATTCCTGATGCAGGACCTGCATCAATATGGCGGTGTGCCTGCCGTGATGAAATATTTATTAAGCAAAGGCATGCTGCATGGCGATTGTATAACTGTAACAGGAAAAACGGTTGCAGAAAACCTTGAAGCTGCACCTGGACTTGATTTTGATAAACAGCAGATCATTATGCCGATCGAAAGGCCCTTGAAAGCAACGGGCCATTTACAAATACTTTACGGAAATCTTGCACGCAAAGGAAGTGTGGCAAAAATAACCGGCAAAGAAGGCGAACGTTTTGAAGGCAGTGCCCGGGTTTTTGAGGGAGAACAGGACGTGATCAAAGGAATTGCAGCAGGAAGGGTTCATGCAGGCGATGTGGTGGTCATTCGCAATATCGGCCCAAAAGGTGCCCCCGGCATGCCCGAAATGCTGAAGCCAACAGGAGCCATCATAGGTGCGGGTTTGGGGAAATCGGTTGCACTTATCACCGACGGAAGGTTCAGTGGCGGCACTCATGGTTTTGTGGTGGGGCATATTACACCGGAGGCTTACGAAGGCGGATTGATTGCACTGGTAAAAGATAATGATATCATAGAAATTGATATTAAAAACAATGCCATCAATTTAAAAATAAGCGAAGATGAAATTGCTGAACGCCGCAAACAATGGAAGCAGCCTGCTCTTAAAGTAACCAATGGGGTACTTTACAAATATGCAAAATTGGTAAAAGACGCTTCCGAAGGCTGCGTTACGGATGAAGATTAAAATAATTTCTGATCAGAAACTAAAAATATCATTATGGAAACAATTGCTCTGAAAGAAAAAGAAAAAATCAGCGGTACGGCCAACTCTATCAGCGGAAGTGAAGCGGTGCTGGATGCCTTGCTTTGCGAAGGGGTTTCCACCCTGTTTGGTTACCCCGGGGGAGCCATCATGCCTATTTATGATGCATTGTACGATTACAACGACCGGCTTACACATATTCTTGTAAGACACGAGCAGGGCGCCATTCATGCAGCCCAGGGCTTTGCAAGGGCAAGTGGTAATACGGGTGTGGTATTTGCCACCAGTGGCCCGGGCGCTACCAATCTTGTTACAGGGCTAGCAGATGCCATGATCGACTCTACACCTCTTGTATGCATCACCGGCCAGGTATTTGCACACCTGCTGGGTACCGATGCCTTCCAGGAAACAGATGTGATCAACATTACCACGCCCGTAACCAAATGGAATTACCAGGTAACGGATGCCGAAGAAATTCCGCATGTGCTTGCCAAAGCTTTTTATATAGCAGGCAGCGGCAGGCCCGGCCCCGTACTGGTGGATATTACCAAGAATGCACAATTGCAAAAATTCAATTACACCGGCTATAAAAAATGCGGGCATATCAGGAGTTACCGGCCGGCACCCATCGTAAGGCATGAGTATATAGAGGAAGCTGCACAACTCATCAATAATGCTAAAAGACCATTTGTAATTTTTGGGCAGGGCGTTATTTTAGGAAAAGCAGAAAATGAGTTCAGGGAATTTATTGAAAAAGGGGGTTTACCGGCTGCATGGACCATCATGGGCATGAGCGCTATCCCAACAAACCATCCGCTGGCAGCGGGCATGCTGGGCATGCATGGAAATTACGGCCCCAATTTACTCACCAACAAATGTGACGTGCTGATAGCCGTGGGTATGCGTTTCGATGACCGGGTTACCGGCCGCCTCGACAAATATGCCCGGCAGGTAAAAATCATTCACCTTGATATTGATCCGGCAGAAATTGACAAGAATGTAAAAGCCGATGTGCCGGTTTGGGGAGATTGTAAAGAAACCCTGCCCTTGCTTACTGCATTGCTTCAGAAAAAAACACATGATGCATGGCTGCAAAAATTTCGCGACTGCGATGCAAAAGAAAAATCCACTTGCATTGATCCTGAAATGAATCCTGCCACGGAAGTACTAACCATGGCCGAAGTAGTTAAAACACTTAACGAATTAACAAATGGTGAAGCCGTAGTGGTAACAGATGTGGGCCAGCACCAGATGGTGGCCTGCCGATATGCAAAATACAACAAAAGCAAAAGTAATATTACCAGTGGCGGATTAGGCACCATGGGTTTTGCCTTACCGGCCGCCATTGGCGCCTCGTACGGAATAACCCGGCCTGTAATAGCCATCATCGGCGATGGAGGCTTCCAGATGACGATCCAGGAACTGGGAACCGTGATGCAGTTTAAACCCACTATAAAGATCATCATCCTCAATAATAATTTCCTGGGCATGGTACGCCAGTGGCAGGAACTGTTTCATGAACGCCGTTATTCATTTGTTGATATTCAAAGTCCAGATTTTGTACAGGTGGCAAAGGGCTATGGCATTCCGGGCAAAAGCATTTCTAAAAGAGAAGAACTCAAAACAGCCATGCAAACGATGTTAAGCAATAACGGAACCTATCTCCTCGAAGTAATGGTGGGCAAAGAAAACAATGTATTTCCCATGGTACCGCAAGGAAGGGGTGTATCGGAAATTGTGCTGAGTAAGGAGGAAATATAACAAACAAAAAAGGAAAAAGTAAAAATGGAAAATGAATTTACATGGGAGATAAATGAAGATCACCCGGTCTACAATATTCGACATCGTGCTTTTTACTTTTCAAAAAGCATCATTGAATTTATTAGCCAGGTTACCTATGACAGAATTCATCATTCCCTTTTTGATCAATTGCCAAGAAGCGCCACTTCCATTGGAGCAAATCTTGTTGAAGGAATTGCGGGTGTATCAAACAAAGATTTTATAAATTATAATGCAATTGCGTTGAAATCGGCCAACGAAACAAAATATTGGCTTTGCCTGATCAAAGAAACAAAGTTAGCCGATAAAGAAATAATGGATAAACTTATAAAAGAAGCAGATGAGATATCTAAAATAATCGCCACAATCATTATAAACCTAAAGAAAAGAAAATGAGTCTCAAACTTTTGACTTTTAACTTTTAACTTTTTACTTTTTAATTAAACCACATGCCGAAATTAGAATACACCATAACAGTTTACACAGAAAACCAGATTGGCCTGCTTAACCGCATTGCTATTATTTTTTCTAAAAGGAAAATAAATATTGAGAGCTTAAATACCTCACCAAGCGAAGTAGACAGTGTGCACCGCTTTACCATTGTGATCAACGAAACCGAAGAAGTGGTACGCAAGCTTTGCAGGCAAATTGAAAAACAGGTGGAAGTGTTAAAAGCCTACTACAACAACAATGAAGAAATTGTATGGCAGGAGCTGGCCATGTACAAAGTGCCCACCGATGTTATTGCAGAGCATGTAAAAGTGGAAAGATTGCTGAGCCAGCACGGCGCCAAAGCAGTGGTGATCAGAAAAGATTACACCGTATTTGAAGTGGCAGGGCACCGGGAAGAAACAGACAATTTAATAAAAGTGCTGGAACCTTACGGCCTCATTGAATTTGTACGCAGTGCCCGGTTGGCCATCATAAAAGAAAGCGAAGGCTTTCATAAAAAACTAAGGGAATTTGAAGAACACGAGCCCGGCGAAGAAGTGGTGGAGAATGAATACCTGAATGAAAATGAAAAAGTGTTCAGCATGTGACAAAAAGTAATGTATTAAGTAAAAAATAAACACATCACATTTCAAGAGTAATAAAGTAAACTTTTGAATACTAAAACAACATACAATGGCAAACTATTTCAATTCATTACCACTGCGGGAGCAGCTGAATCAGCTGGGCGTGTGCGAATTTATGGATCGCGGGCAATTTGCTGATGGCATTAACGCATTAAAAGGAAAAAAGATCGTGATCGTGGGCTGTGGTGCACAGGGCTTAAGCCAGGGATTGAATATGCGTGACAGCGGTCTTGATATAGCCTATGCCCTGCGCAAAGAGGCCATTGCAGAAAAAAGGGATTCCTGGAAAAAAGCAACCGAACACGGCTTTAAAACCGGCACCTACGAAGAACTGATTCCTTCAGCCGACCTGGTGCTGAACCTTACGCCCGATAAACAGCATACCGCTGTTGTAAATGCAGTAATGCCGCTGATGAAAAAAGGCGCTACCCTCTCCTATTCGCATGGCTTTAATATTGTGGAAGAAGGTATGCAGGTGAGAAAAGATCTAACGGTGATCATGGTGGCACCCAAGTGCCCGGGCACCGAAGTAAGGGAAGAATACAAACGGGGTTTTGGTGTACCAACCCTTATTGCGGTACATCCCGAAAATGACCCCGAAGGCAAAGGACTTGCGCAGGCCAAGGCTTATGCTGTGGCCACAGGCGGCCACCGGGCAGGTGTACTGCGTTCTTCCTTTGTGGCCGAGGTGAAAAGCGACCTGATGGGTGAGCAAACTATTTTATGCGGCGTGCTCCAAACCGGTTCTATTTTATGTTTTGATAAAATGATTGAAAAGGGTGTAGAACCTGCTTATGCATCCAAACTGATCCAATACGGATGGGAAACCATTACAGAAGCACTGAAACATGGCGGCGTAACCGGCATGATGGACAGGCTGAGCAATCCTGCAAAATTGAAAGCATTTGAATTATCCACAGAACTCAAAAATATACTGCGCCCTTTGTTTCAAAAACACCAGGATGATATCATGAGCGGTCATTTTTCCAAAACAATGATGGAAGACTGGGCAAATGACGATAAAAATCTCTTAATCTGGCGAAAAGCTACCGGCGAAACAGCCTTTGAAAAAACACCCGCCACAGAAGCAAAAATAGCAGAACAGGAATATTTTGATAATGGCCTGCTGATGGTTGCCTTTGTACGTGCAGGGGTGGAACTGGCTTTTGAAACCATGGTACAAGCTGGCATCAAAGAAGAAAGCGCCTATTACGAATCATTACATGAAACGCCGCTCATTGCCAACACCATTGCACGCAAAAAATTATTTGAAATGAACCGCGTTATTTCTGATACAGCAGAATATGGCTGCTACCTGTTTGACCATGCAGCCAAGCCCCTGCTGAAAGAATTTATGAAGACCATCGAAACTGACCTGATCGGAAAAAATTTCAACGATGGCAAAGACAATGGCGTGGATAACCGCAGTATTATTGAAGTAAACAAACTGCTGCGCAATCACCCGGTGGAAAAAATCGGTTCGGTATTGCGGGCTGCCATGACAGAAATGAAGGCGGTCTCTACCGAAGAAAAAATCACAAAAATAACCTCACAAAAACCAGAACCCGTGCTGAACTGAGTGTAAAATTAAAAATGAATACAACAATCCATAGCACCCCC
>JBATOU010000096.1:0-26188 GCA_049291115.1 Ferruginibacter sp. | reverse complement strand
TTTGGGTGCTGGCGGGCAATAACACCAGGGTAGAAAATATTGAATTCTCAGAAGCAGCTGTCCCCGATCAGAACGGAGCCGGCATCAGGCTCGATGGCATAGGTGTTAGTATCAAAAACTGTTATTTTCATCACAACGAAAACGGTATTCTTACCGCTAATAATGGCGGCACCATCAGGATAGAGAATTCAGAGTTTGGCTTTAATGGTTTTGGCGATGGTTTTTCGCACAATGTCTATATTGGCCGGGTAGATTCGGCAATCATCCGGTTCTCTTATTTTCATCATGCCAATGTGGGTCACGAATATAAATCGAGGGCAAGGGTGAATTATATTATTTGCAACCGTTTTTCAAATGAGGCGTTGGGCAATGCAAGCCGTGAAATAGATTTACCCAATGGCGGCGTGTCGGTTCTTATCAGCAATATTATTCAGCAGAGCCCCAATTCAGAAAACGGAAATATGGTGGGTTACGGACTTGAAGGCCTGGTAAATGCAGGCCCTCACCTGTTATACCTTGTTCAAAATAGTTTTGTAAACGACCGCAGTGCCGGAAGTTTTATTGCTGCAACCGACAATACTTCGCTGCTGAAAATATACAATAACATTTTTGCCGGACCGGGTTCCGTTCTTTTGTTTGGCGGAACGGCGGTCCCGGATATGGCTTCCAATATTTCATCGGCAGTTACTGCAAACTTTAATTTTATTAATGCAGCCGGGTACGATTACCATATCGGTAGTGCCTCACCCGCCCTCAATGCCGGCACTAATGCAGGAACAGCTCTCAACGGCGAAAGCCTGCAGGCGGTTTTCGAATACCAGCACCCGGCAGCTTCCACACCCAGAACCAATAACGGGGCAACCGATGCAGGAGCTTACGAATCGGCCGCTGTGGTACCTCTGTATTTTAAAAGCTTCAACGGTAATTATGCAAACGGCCTTGTAAACCTCATTTGGAAAACAGAAAACGAAACAGGGATCTCTCACTTCGAAATATTAAAAGCTGCACAGCCAGGTAATTTCCAGAAAATCGGTACAATGCAGGCCGGAGGCGGCAATGCCAGCCAATATGAATTGACCGACCGGTCATTTACCACAAACAGCCGATACCAGGTGAAAGCAGTACATATAAATGGTGCAGTTACTTATTCTAAGATCATAGCAGTGAATATAACTGCAAATGATCAACAGCCTTTTGCAATTTTAACCAGGCGAAACATCCAGCTGTTTCAAATACCAAAAGAAATGCAGGAAGGTAAAACCCTGGTGAAATTATTTAATAGCAGCGGCGCATTATTATTTAAGGAGGAAAGAGAACTTGAAACGACCAGCACTATTGAAAATACTATGACTATTTTTCATAGCAGGGGATTGCACTATATTCTGTTGCAAATGGGGAACCGAAAGATCATGCTGCCTGCCCTGATGGAATAAAGAGAAGCAATAGTTGCTTTATTGAAATAAATTAAGCCCTTCTGTTACGAAGGGCTTTATAATTTTTTATAAACGGTTGTTTACCCGAAGGGCAATTTAATATTCGTCCTCATTGAAGAAGAAATCTTCCTGGCTGGGATAGTCGGGCCAGATGTCTTCCAGGCCTTCGTAAAGGTCGCCTTCATCTTCCAGCTCCTGCAGGTTTTCTATCACTTCAATAGGTGCGCCGCTGCGGATGCTGTAATCGATCAGTTCATCCTTGGTGGCGGGCCAGGGTGCGTCTTCGAGGTGCGATGCTAATTCAAGTGTCCAGAACATCTTCTAAATCGGTTTAAATTTTTTGCAAATGTAGAGTTTACCCCGAAATAACCAAATGTGTTTTTAAACAGGGTTGTTTCTGCTGATAATCATGCAATTTCAACGCCAGATTTGCGGTTTTAGTCTGTTTGGCAGTTGGGTATTCTATAATAAAAAGTTAAGGGGGGTTTTACAATAATGATTATTTTCGGCACATGTTAACAGCCCGAAACATCGAAAAATTCTATGGCCAGCTGCAGGTTTTAAAAGGAGTGGACATTTCCATCAATAAAGGAGAAATTGTGAGCATTGTGGGCTCATCCGGGGCGGGCAAAAGCACCCTGCTCCATATTTTGGGAACACTCGACAAACCCGATAAAGGCGAGATTATGCTTGCCGGCAACCGGATTGATAAGCTGAGCGGCAATGCCCTGGCAGCTTTCCGCAACAAACATATCGGTTTTATTTTTCAGTTTCATCACCTGCTGCCAGAGTTTACAGCCATTGAAAACGTATGCATTCCGGCATGGATCGCAGGTGCCCCCAAGGCCCCCACAACCGAACGGGCCAGCCAATTACTTAACCAGCTCGGGCTTGGCCAGCGGCTGCAAAATAAGCCCAATGAACTGAGCGGTGGAGAACAACAGCGGGTGGCCGTATGCCGGGCCCTTATTAACAAACCAGATATTATAATGGCCGATGAACCTACCGGCAACCTCGACAGCAGCAATGCCCGTGAACTTCATAAACTGTTCATTGAACTGCGCAATAATTTTCAGCAAACATTTTTAATTGTAACACATAATGAGGAACTGGCACAAATGAGCGACCGCATTGTGCACATGAAAGATGGCAGAATAATTGAAAACCAGGGAACCGTTTAATTGGATATTCCCACTCTTTTTTGCAGGTATTGGTTTTTATTCAGTTCATCCAGCATAAATAAGGCCAGGTCGCCCGCATTTATTTTCCGATTATCGGGTTCCGGGGGCAGGTCGGCCGAGGTTTTAAACAACCCGGTGGGCCCTTCATTGATAATATAAGGTGGGCAAACCATTGTCCAGCTCAGCAATGAACCCTGCAGGTATTCATAGGCTTTCAAATGTTCCTGCGCTACCGCAAAATATTCTGCCGGGTAATCTTCAGATTCGAGCAGCATCTTGCCTTCTTCGCTGGCAGTATCGGTGAGCAAACCGGTTCCACCAACTGCAATAATGCGTTTTACCCCGGCTTTTTCCATTTGTTTTACAATATTTTTTATGCCGAGTGAGCGGGCTTTGTCGGTACCATCAATTGCGCCTCCCAGGGCAGACAAAACGGCATCTGCACCTTTTACTGCACCCCGTACCTGGCCTTCATCAAAAAGGGCTCCCTGTAATAAATGCAGGTTTTCGTTTTCATTGAAACCGCTTGTAAAAACATTGCGGCCAAAAGCCCTTACCTGGTGCCCGTTATTGAGCGCCTGTTTAACCAACTGCATGCCCACCATACCCGTGGCTCCAAATATTGTAATTGTCATAACTGGTTGATTTTGCCAGCTAAATTAAGCCTTTCATGCCGAAGGCAGGTCAGAAAAAAGTAAATTTAAGGCTTGTTAATTCTGTTTGGGCGGCATGGATAAATAAAAAATTGAGGTTATCTTGCAGCCTGCTCTGCAACTTAAAAGCAGGGCATTAAAATTTTAACCAACGGATGAAAAATTATTTACTCCTGCTTGCATGCTTACCTTTTGCAACCATGGCCCAGCAAAAATCAAAAGCTGGCCCGAAGCTTAAGAAAAAACCACCGGTAACAGCAGTTGCCCCGGTTGTTTCAAACCCATCGAACGGGTTTGTAATAAATGGGTTTGTTTCCGGCTATGCCGATGGTAATGTGGTAAACCTGATCAATCCCAATAATGGTCAGCCCGAAGCATCGGGCACTTTAACTGCCGGTAAATTTTCGCTCCGTGGCATGATGCCTTTTCCTGATTTCCGGCTCATCAGTATCAACAACGAACAACGCTATATCAGTATTTTTTTAGATAACAGTGTGATCAGCCTCAGCGGCCAAAAAGATTCTATAGAAAAAGCACTGATAAAGGGCTCACCTGCACACAACGATTTTGCCGAATTTCTGCGGGTAACAAAACCTTACGAAGGCCTTATCAACCAGCAGGGCCGTTACGATGCACAAACAACCGCCAATGCATCGGCCGTACTGGAAAATTTCAGCAAAACGCACCCGGCCTCTTATGTAACACCATTGGCCATTTTCAGGCATTTCCAGATCAATAACGACGGCGTTAAAATAGAAGAGTTGTTTAACGGGCTCCAGGACAACATTAAAACCACCCCTATTGGAAATTACCTGGGCAAGCTGATTGAAGAAGATAAAAAGTACCCGATTGGTAAGCCACTGGAAAATTTTTCGCAGGCTGATAAGGATGGTAACCCCATCTCCCTTTCTTCCTTTAAAGGTAAATATGTGCTCGTAGATTTTTGGGCCAGTTGGTGCGGCCCCTGCCGGGCCGAGAACCCGAACCTGGTGCGCACTTACAGCGAATATAAAGACAAGAACTTTACCATTTTTGGTGTATCACTTGATAAAGACAAAGAAAAATGGCTGGAGGCCGTAGCTGCCGATGCCCTTACCTGGGCGCATGTAAGCGACCTCAATGGCTGGAGAAATGCAGTGGCATTGCAGTTTGGCATTTCCAGTATACCACAAAATTTTCTGCTGGATCCGCAGGGCAACCTGGTTGCAAAAAACCTGAGAGGTGCGGCGCTGGAGAATAAACTGGCAAGCCTGCTGAAATAGTTAAAAAAAAGAAGTCAAGTTTTTAAAACTTGACTTCTTTTTTACTGCATTTTAAATCCTTCCAAAAATTTTGTTGTAAAATTCCCTTTTCTGAAATCTTCGTTCTGCATCAGTTGCTGGTGAAAAGGAATAGTTGTTTTTACCCCTTCAATAATATATTCGCTCAGGGCACGCTGCATGGTATTGATGGCCTCCTCCCTTGTTTGTGCCACGGCAATAAGCTTTGCGATCATACTATCGTAATAAGGCGGAATCACATACCCGGCATATACATGGCTGTCCACCCTTACCCCATGGCCACCCGGTGTGTGCAGGTTGGTTATTTTTCCGGGGCTTGGGCGAAAATCGTTATAGGGATCTTCGGCATTGATACGGCATTCGATGGCATGCATTTGCGGGTAATAATTATTACCGGTGATCCTGTCGCCTGCGGCCAGTTTTATCTGTTCTTTTATCAGATCGTAATTGATCACTTCTTCGGTAACGCAATGTTCTACCTGGATGCGGGTGTTCATTTCCATAAAGTAAAAATTGCGGTGCTTGTCTACAAGGAATTCCACCGTACCCACGCTTTCGTACCGGATGGCTTCTGCCGCACGGATGGCAGCCTGCCCCATGGCTTCCCGCAGTTCGGGTGTCATAAACGGAGAAGGACTTTCTTCCACCAGTTTCTGGTGCCTGCGCTGGATAGAACAATCTCTTTCGCTGAGGTGGCAGGCGTTGCCGTACTGGTCGCCGGCGATCTGTATCTCAATATGGCGGGGCTCTTCCACAAATTTTTCCATATAGATGCCATCGTTCTTAAATGATGCGGCAGCTTCCATCTTGGCATTTTCAAAAGCTTTTTCAATATCCTGCTCGGCCCATACCACCCTCATGCCCTTTCCGCCGCCACCGGCAGTTGCCTTTAAAATAACCGGATAACCAATTTGTGCCGCAGATCTTTTGGCATGCGCCACATCTTCAAGCAAACCTTCTACACCCGGCACTACCGGAACACCGGCCCTGATCATGGTTTCTTTGGCGGTAACCTTATCGCCCATGGCATTGATCATGTCGGGAGTGGGACCAATGAACTTTATATTATGTTTGGCGCATATTTCGGCAAACTTGGCATTTTCGGCCAAAAAACCATAGCCCGGGTGGATGGCATCAGCATTGGTGATCTCCACCGCAGCCATTATATGCGGTATATTAAGGTAGCTGTCTGTACTGGCCGGTTTGCCAATGCATACGGCTTCGTCGGCAAATTTTACGTGCAGGCTGTCTTTATCGGCAGTGGAATAAACAGCAACGGTTTTAATTCCCATTTCCCTGCAGGTGCGTATAATACGGAGGGCAATTTCGCCGCGGTTTGCTATGAGTATCTTTTTGAACATAAATTTTAAAATATGCAGATGAAAAAATGTGCAGATGTGCAAATTCAAACCGCTGCAAAGAGGTTGATTTTATAAAATAAAATAACTTAACAAATAACTAAAGGGTGATTTTCTTTTAGCGGTATGGAGTATGCTTCCCAGGATTTTATTCAGCGCTTCCAATTTCTCTTCAAGCCCATCAGGTTTGGGAATATTAGGGGCATTGCGGCAAAGTATTAGCCAATATTGAGTTTCATCGCCCTCCTTTGCCGCAATTTTCAGCTTATGAATAAAGTCTGCCCTGCTCTCGCAATTTTGAGCTTCCATAGAATTTGCCCCAATTGAAGTAGCAGATTTTAACAACTGCTTTGCCAAAATAAAATTCTTTGTTTCATTTAATTTCTCACAATAGATAATCACCGCCAAAGAAAATTCTATCGATAACTTTAATAAAGGATTGCTTTCAATCAGCTCTTTTTTCATAAGCTAATTTTAAAAGGGGTTGAAGATTATATGGTAAACCGGCAAGTTTCATTTGCACATTTGCCGTATTTTATTATTTGCACATTTATTTGGGTTCCACCAAAAACAACGGCTGATCGTATTCCACAGGGCTGGCGTCGTCTACCAATACTTTTACAATAGTTCCGCTGATCTCGCTTTCTATTTCATTAAAGAGCTTCATGGCCTCTATTATGCAAACAACTTTTCCGGGCACCACTTCATCGCCTACATTTACAAAAATGGGTTTACCCGGACCGGATTGGCGGTAAAAAGTACCGATCATGGGACTTTTTATTGTAATAAGATTATCGGCTTTGGGTGTGGGCGGGGGGCTGGCAGGTTTTTCGGTTGTGGCGGCAGAAACAGCAGGCTGTGCAGGAGCGGGGGCAGAAGCAGCAGTACCAGCCTGAACATTGGTATATATTTTCTGGGACGGTTCCTTCTTTTGTTTAATGGTAATTTTGGTACCATTTTCCTCTATGGTTATTTCGCCAATGGAGGTTTTGTTAACGAGCTTTACCAGCTCCTGGATTTGTTTGATGTCCATCTTTAATTATTAATTGGTGAATGGATTGGAAAACGAGTGGCTAAGTTAGGGAATGATTAAGTAACTGAACAATAATAATTTCCGGATTTTGACCAAAATTGACCATTTTTTGCCCAAAAAAGCCAAAAATATGCCTGAAATCATAGAAAAAATGGCATTTTCTGAAAAATAAAAAAGGCGGAAAGACCGCCTTTTCATTATGAATATCTATAAATATTCCTGCTTATTTCACCCTTTCCACATACTCACCGGTCTTGGTATTTACCCTTATCAACTCCCCTTCGTTTACAAACAGGGGTACGTTTACTGTAGCGCCAGTTTCCACGGTGGCGGGTTTAAGTGTACGGGTGGCGGTATCGCCCTTAACGCCCGGTTCACTGTAAGTAACCATTAATACGATCTTATCGGGCAATTCCACACCCATGGGCTGGTCGGTTTCCCCATTGATCAATACAGATACTTCCTGGCCATCTTTCAGAAACTCCGGCGCATCCACCATCGCTTCTGCCACTGTTATCTGCTCAAATGTTTCGGTATCCATAAAGCTGTAGCCGGTATCGTCCTTATATAAATATTGGTAAGGCTTTTTCTCCACACGAACCGGGAAGATGGTTTCGCCACTGTTCCAGGTCAGTTCAATAGTACGGCTGTTATCCACCCCCTTGAGCTTGGCCCAAACCTTGGCTGCTGCACGGGCTGTTTTGTTTTGCCCGAATTCTATAACGGTGTAAAGGTTCCCGTCCACTTTAATAATGAGGCCTGTTCTCATATCTGCTGTAGTTGCCATATAAAAATTTTAGGATGCAAAAGTAGGGAACCCAGCCCTAATTCTGAAATCAGAATTAGGGCTGCTGTATATGGTACAATAAACTTATTTTAATCATTTTACAAACAAAGCCTAACCATTACCTTTGCCACACAAAAAATTATCTCACATAAAAAATAGATTTATATGAAAGTAACTGTTGTAGGGGCTGGTGCAGTAGGCGCCACCTGTGCCGACAATATTGCACGCAAACAACTGTGCGATGAACTGGTAATAGTAGATATTAAAGAAGGCGTGGCCGAAGGCAAAGCAATGGACCTGATGCAAACTGCACAAATTGAAGGGTTTGATACAAAGATCATCGGAAGCACCAACGATTACAGCAAAACTGCCGGCAGTTCGGTAGCGGTCATTACATCCGGCATTCCACGTAAACCAGGTATGACCAGGGAAGAACTTATTGGCATCAACGCCGGTATTGTAAAATCTGTAACCGAAAACCTGCTGAAGCATTCTCCTGATTGTATCATCATTGTTATCAGCAACCCCATGGATACCATGACCTACCTGGCCATTAAATCGAGCGGCCTGCCCAAAAACAGGATCATTGGTATGGGAGGCATTTTAGACAGTGCCCGTTTCCGTTATTTTTTGAGCCAGGCCATGAACTGCTCAGCAAACGACCTCCAGGCAACCGTAATTGGTGGCCACGGAGATACCACCATGATCCCTTTAACAAGGCTGGCCACTTATTGCGGTACGCCGGCAGCCAATTACCTGGATGCTGATACACTTAAAAAAGTGGCAGCAGATACGATGGTGGGCGGCGCCACGCTTACAGGTTTACTGGGCACATCGGCCTGGTACGCACCGGGTGCAGCCGGCGCAGCGCTGGTGGAAGCCATTGTAAGAGATGAAAAGAAATTGATGCCCTGCTGCGTTTACCTCGATGGCGAATATGGCCAGAAAGATATCTGCATCGGTGTACCGGTTATCATTGGCCGGAACGGATGGGAAAAGATAGTGGATTATAAACTCACTGAAGAAGAGCAGGCTTTATTCAGCAAAAGTGCAGACGCGGTAAGAAATATGAACAGTGTGCTGAGTACATTGACCATATAATACTCAAATTGATCTTAAACACAGAAATGCCGGAAACTTTCCGGCATTTTTATTTAAACTGATGACCAACTCTTTAAAATTATTAACTTTAACGTGTTGTGCTATTAGAGCTATTGCTGCAATAAGAAAAATTTTGAAAAAAATTTAAAGATTCAATCCAAGGAGTAGAATTACCGAAGTAGATGCTACCGGAGGTATGCTGTTGAGTAATGCTGTTTCCCGAAATCGGGCTGTATATCCCTGCCAGACTGCGTCATGCAGGCAGGGATTTCGGGTGCCTTTTTTGGGTACCTTTTTGGGCAAGCAAAAAGGTACAAAACAAAAGTTTAAAAGAATTTTCAAGAAGTTTAAGAAGTTCAATAGCACAACACGTTAACTTTAAGGTCTATCTGCCTTTACCAATGACTGCTTTAAAGCGAACCATAGTTTTGGGAATATTGTTTTGCATCCTGCTTAATAGCCAGGCCCAACTCACTATTACCCCCCACAGCAGCCCTGCTGCGCTCGCACAAAACCTTGTGGGCAATGGTATTACTATCAGCAATGTAACCTATACCGGCAACCCCCAAATGTCGGGATTTTTCAGTGCCAACAATAATACTGTTTTAGGAATAACTGATGGCATCGTGCTAACAAACGGAAGGGCAAAAACAGATTTTTTAAATACCGGAACCGATAATAACGGGTTCTCAACAGCAGATGCGGAACTGGCAGATAACAGTTGGGGGCTTCCCGGGGACCTGGGTCTTGCAAATGCCATCAATTATCAACCAGATCTTTTAGAAGATGCCTGTGTGCTGGAATTTGATTTTATACCATTGGGTGACAGCATCTCGTTCCGTTACGTATTCAGTTCTGAAGAATATACAGCCCTGTATGCCTGCCCCGGAGGTATTGATTTTAATGATGCATTTGCTTTTTTCATTTCGGGGCCCGGTTTTCCTGCTCCCCGCAATATTGCACTGGTTCCAAATACAACACTCCCGGTTTCAATATTTAATATCAATAATGTTACGGAAGACGGACTTCCTTTATGTCCTAATAATCCAACCTATTTTGTTGACAATACCTCAAATTTATTTTTTACACACGATGGGCATACCGTTGTATTAACCGCCTCGGCAAGGGTACAACCATGCCAGACCTATCATATGAAACTCGTTATTTCAGATGTAGGAGATGATCTGTTTGACAGCGGCGTTTTTCTCGAAGAAGGCAGCCTAAGTTCAAATATTTTACAGCTCAATACTTTTACGCAGGTAGACACTTCGGGTGTAAATTACCTGGTGGAGGGTTGCCTGCCCGGTTCGGTGAAAATAAAAAGACAGGCTGCGGCTCCTGTACCATTGTTGGTAAACCTGGCTTACAGCGGCACTGCCATTAATGGTACCGATGTACAATTGCTTCCTCCCTCCGTTACCATACCGCCCGGTTCCGATGAAGTAACTTTAAACATTATACCCATTGTTGATAATTTGCCCGAAGGCACCGAAACCATTACTATCAGCCTGATGCCCCCCTGCGGAAGCACCGGACCGGCCCTGGTAACTACCACCATTGAATTAAAAGATTACGATACCCTCAGCCTTTGGCCCGGCCAGCACCCTGATACTGCCTTTATCTGCCGTAATACATCAATACAACTGAATGCATCGGATAATTATGCTTTTTATACCTGGGATGCCAACAGCACGCTTACAAATACTACTATACCCGATCCTGTTGCAACACCAACTGCTTCCTTTACCAAATATTATTGCCGCGCCAGGGTAGGCAGCTGCTATGGCCGCGACTCACTGAACGTTAAGTGGAAGGAAATATGGTTGCAGTCGAAAACAGATGTTTCCTGTGCCCAGGGCACTACTGGCCGCATTGCGGTAACAAAAAGTACCGGGTGGCAGACCCCGGTAGAATACAGGGCAAACAATGGCGCCTGGCAGGCTTCCCCAATCTTCAATAACCTTGCCGTTGGAACTTATGTCATTAAAATAAAGGATGCTTCGGGCTGTACCGACAGTGTATCGGCTGCAATTATTCAAACCCATCCCGACCTGCTGATACAGCGTATTGATACAACATTTGCCTCCTGCACCGGCAATGCCGATGGTAAAATAATCATCACCCCTACGGGAGGCCGGCCGGCTTACCAATATTCAATCAATAACGGGATCAATTACCAGGCATCCAACACATTTAATGTTAGGGCAGGCAGTTATTCTATCAAAGTAAAAGACCAGAATGGCTGTACCATTGCCCAGCAAAATGTTGAAGTGGCATTGAAGAATGATATCATATTAAGTATGGGCAGCGCCCCGGTTATTTGCGAAGGAACCAGCAGCCAGCCGCTGCCACTAACATCTGATGCAAGTACACATCTTTGGTGGCCTTCAGGCGGTATCAGCAATGTAAATATTAAAAACCCGGTTGCCAATCCAACCCAAACCACCCGCTATTATGTAAAAGGAACAAGGGGTATTTGTACTAAAACCGACAGTATTTTAGTGATTGTAAATCCTGCCCCTGTCCCCAATGCCGGGCAAGACAAAGTGATTTGCTTTGGTGGCAACACTACACTCAATGGAAGCGGCGGTACCGAATATTTCTGGAGGCCGGGTATTTACCTCGATGATGTAAATGCTGCAACACCCAATATTATTGATCCACTCGATGACCGTGTTTATTACCTGGGGGTAAAAGATGCCAATGGATGCCAATCGCTGTTTGAAGACACCGTAAAACTGCATGTTACACCCCCTGTAAGGATCTTTGCCGGTTACGATACGATAGCTGCCATTGGACAGCCGGTGCAATTGCATACCTATGAAATTGCCAACAGTGGGGTTACCCGTTATACCTGGGAACCGGCTTATGGATTAGATGATCCAAACAGTGCCCGCCCTGTTGCCATTTTAGATAAAGAAGTAATTTATTATGTTACCGGCTATACCGATGCCAACTGTAAAGGAAGCGCCGTAGTAAAAGTAAAAGTCTATAAAGGCCCTGATATTTATGTGCCAAAAGCCTTTACGCCAAATGGCGACGGACTTAACGACTTGCTTAAAGGGATACCGGTTGGATTAAAAGAAACACATTTCTTTAAAGTGTATAACCGCTGGGGACAAGAGGTTTTTTCTACCCGGGAGTTTCATAAAGGCTGGAACGGCCGCTTTCGCAACAGCCAGGTGGTGCCGGGCACCTATACATGGATTGCACAGGGAATTGACTACCTGGGCAGGATGGTAACACGCAAGGGTACGGTTATCATTATTTTATAAACATTTTTACCCTCTAAATCTGAACAAATTTCTTTGTAAAACTTTGCCTCCAATTAATTTTCCCTTATCTTTGCACTCCTTTTTAAAGAAAAGGTGTACCAAAAGCTTGAAAAAGCAGGATTCCGTAGCTCAGTTGGTAGAGCAATACACTTTTAATGTATGGGCCCTGGGTTCGAGTCCCAGCGGGATCACAAAGCCTCCGATATTTTATCCGGGGCTTTTTTATTTTCAACATTTTACACTTTTAATGTATGGGCCTCCCAACCATGGGTCGGGACGGGATCACAAAGCCTCAAATTTAATTGGGGCTTTTTTATTTTCAACATTCTACACTTTTAATGTATGGGCCTCCCAACCATGGGACAGGATCACAAAGCCGCTAACCTTTCAGGCCTTTTCATTACAGAAATGCACTCCTATTCTCAATGATTTACTAGTTGCGTGTTTAGATATGATTTTGTGCACTGCTTATATATAAGTAAAGCGGATTGTACCTTATTTTAGGTATTTGTAAATATATTTATGTATACTTTCCATATCTGGCCTATTTTTGCCATAATGTATTTTCTATGAACGATTTTTTTAAAAACAAAGTAGTGGCTGTTACCGGTGGCAGCGATGGAATTGGTAAAGCCCTGATAGAATTGCTGTTGCCCATGGGCGCCAAAGTGGCCACCTGTGCCCGTAACCAGGACAAGCTGTACGACCTGCAGGTAAGGCACAGCACGCTTCCGCTCCATTGCGTGGTGGCCGATGTAAGCAATTATAATGATTGCGCCCTTTTCATCAACAGCACTATCAAACAGTTTGGAGGCATCGATATCCTCATCAACAATGCCGGCATTTCCATGCGTTCGTTACTGAAGGATGCTGAACTGGATGTTTTTAAAAAAGTAATGGATATTAATTATTTTGGTGCGGTACACTGCACCAAACTGGCCCTGAACTCTATTATAGAAAGAAAAGGTACCATTGTGGGCGTTTCATCCATTGCAGGTTACCGGGGCCTGCCGGGCCGCAGCGGTTACAGTGCCAGTAAATTTGCGCTCAACGGATGGCTGGAAGCTATCCGCACAGAACTGATGGATGAAGGCGTGAATGTAATGTGGGTTTGCCCGGGGTTTACAAGGAGCAATATCAGGAATGCCGCACTGAACAACAAAGGCATGGCACAGGGAGAAAGCCCGCTCGATGAAAGCTCGCTCATGAGTGCCGAAGAATGTGCCGAAAACATCCTGGAGGCAGTTGAAAAAAACAAACGCACCCTTGTGCTTACCCTCAGGGGAAAACAAACCGTATTGCTCAACAAACTGTTTCCGTCCTGGGCTGATAAGCTCACCAAAAATTTCTTTTTCAAAGACGGTAAACTCGTAAAATAATTTTTCACTTTACATGCCCATTATAACCTTCACAAGTGATATCGGATTGCAGGATTTTATTCCCGGAGCTGTGAAAGGGCAGTTATTACAGGCAAACAAAGATTTCCAGGTGGTGGATATCACCCACCTGCTTTCTCCGTTCAATTACCCGCAGGCAGCATATGTATGCAGGAATGCCATCAAAAATTTTCCGGAAGGAAGTTTTCACCTGATCCTTATCAATTTGTTTGAAGAAAAGCCCGAACACCTGCTGCTGGCCCAGCACAACGGGCATTATATTGGCTGTGCCGACAATGGTTTGCTCACGATGATACTCGAAGAACTGCCGCAAAAAGTGGTGTCGCTCCCCCTCGAAAAAACACAGCAGAAGAACATCATCTACTGCACCAATATCTTTGCAAAAGCCTTTAATGAACTGCTTGGCGGCAAAACCCTCGAAGAGGTGGGCGATGCTTCCGTTTCCATTCATGTAAAAAACCCGCTGAGGCCACTTCTGGGCAATAACTGGATAGAAGGGCAGATCATTTTTGTAGATAATTTTGAAAATGTGGTGGTAAATATCAGTAAAGACGAATTTGAGGCGCAACGCAAGGGCCGCAGTTTTACGATTGTATTTAAGCGGGATGAGGTGATAGATAAGATAAGTGAAACATACGCCGATGTTCCCGAAGGGGAGAAACTGGCCCTGTTCAATTCGGCCGGCTACCTCGAAATAGCGATCAACAAAGGCAATGCGGCCGGGCTTTTTGGCCTGCAGGGTTATATAGAAAAACAGCAGCAGAGCCTCCAGATGCAGGCCATGAACAGGCTCATCTACCAAACGGTAAAAGTATATTTTCAATAGTTTTCATCACCATAAAATTTCACACATGAAAAAGTTATTCTTAGGGGCAGTTTTATTTTCGGTGGCACTTTACACAGAAGGCCAGGTAAAAATGCCGGCACCCTCCCCCACTCAAACCATCAAACAGGATTTTGGCCTGGGCAGTATAGAAGTAACCTACAGCAGGCCTGCAGCAAAAGGACGCAAGATATTTGGCGGGCTCGAAGCTTATAACGAAATATGGCGTACGGGTGCCAATGCTGCTACGATCGTCAAGTTTACCGACCCTGTAGAAATAAACGGAAAAAAAATTGATACAGGTTCTTATGCGCTCTATACAATTCCGGGTATTGATAGCTGGGTGGTAATACTCAATAAGGGGATCAGCAATTGGGGAGCCGACGGATACAAGGAATCTGATGATGTGGCCAGGTTTACTATTGTTCCTAAAAAAGTAAAACCCGCAGTGGAAAGTTTTACCATACAATTCAGCAATGTATTACCAACCACCTGCAACCTGGATATTGTGTGGGAAAACACATTGGTATCTGTTCCTCTAAAGACGGATATCAGGGAGCGGGTGCGTGCCCAAATTGAAAAAGCCATGCAGGGCGATAAAAAACCTTACTGGCAGGCAGCACAGTTCTATCATGAATATGATAACAACCCTAAAAAAGCGCTTGAATATGTAAGCGAGGCAGTGAAAGCAAATCCGCAGGCTTTTTGGATCTGGTTGTATAAAGCCAGGATCGAACAGTCGTTGGGCGATAAAGCGGCCGCTATGGCAAGTTCAAAAAAATCATTGGAATGGGCTAAGGAAGCCAATAACAGCGACTATATAAAAATGAATGAAGAACTGCAGAAAAAATTAAAGTGATATAACAACTGATAATACCAAGGCTGCTGAGAGGCAGCCTTTTTTATTTTCAAATTTTCAGCATGCTGCTGTCAGCCATTCGTTGGAACGATGCGATGATCATTTTTTATAAAAAGTTGCCATACCCTACTCAGCATGATAACCAGTAAGGCGCCAATTACGTTGAGCCATAAAAAAGAAACGATATCGGCAAAAAAAATGCTGATCACCAGTATCTCTGCAATAACCGCAGCCCAAAAAACCGCGTGCCCGCCAACTTTTTTCATCCAGAAAGCCACCAGGAAAACGCCCAGCATCACACCATAAAACAAAGAGCCAAGTATATTCACCGCTTCAATAAGGCTGTTGCCAATATTATTTGCAAACATGGCAATAAAAATGCAAAAAATACCCCAGCCAAAACTGTACCATTGCGATATTTTTACGTCCTGTGACCCGGCTGTATCTTTTGCCCAAAACTTTTTATGAAAATCCACCACGCTGCATGCCGCCAGCGAATTGAGCGCTGCCGCAATACTGCCCCAGGCCGAAAGAAAAATAATGGCAAAAAGCAAGCCAGTTAACCCTGCAGGAAAATGGTCTTTTGCAAACTGAAGAAAAATAAAATTACTGTCGTTCGATTCTTCATTGGGAAAAGCCTTCTTTAACTCACTTTTGTATTCATTTCTGTATTGGGTGGCCAATACATTGTTTTGCTGCTGCTGTGCCAGGTTAAAATTCAATTCGATCTCGTTAAGCCTTGTGGCATAAATTGTTTTTTGAGCCGCCTGTTTTTTCACGCTGTCAAAATAAACAGGCGCTTTCTGTTGCAGGTAAAAAACAAAAACCAGCACACCCAGCATCAGGATGAAATATTGCATAGGCACTTTCACCAGCCCGTTCAGCAACAATCCCTTTCTGCTTTCCTTTGTATCTTTTGCCGTAATGTACCGGCCCACCTGGCTGTGATCGGTACCAAAATAACTCAGCGCCAGGAAAAATCCACCGATCAGCCCGCTCCAGATATTGTATTTATCTTTCCAGTCGAAACCCTTTTCTGTAAACCCCGATGTAATGGTATTCATCTTACCATTATTTGCCGCCAGTTCCAGGGCCTGGCTAAAATGCATGCCGTTGGGCAGTAACTGAAGAATAGCATAAAAGGAAAGAAAAAGTGTAACAAATACAATGAGCATCTGCAGCATCTGCGTGTGCGCCACCGCCCTTGCCCCGCCGCTGATGGTGTACACTATGAGCAACCCGCCCATGATCACATTTGTAATATAAATATTCCAGCCCATCAGCGAGCTTAATACAATGGAAGGCGCATAAATACTGATGCCCGTGCTAAGCCCCCTCGACAGCAAAAACAGAAAGGAAGTAAAGGTTCTTGTTTTAACATCAAAGCGCTGCTCCAGGAACTCATAGGCGGTCACCACTTTCATTTTACTGAAAACCGGTACAAAAAAAATACTAATCACGATCATGGCAAAAGGGAGCCCAAAATAATACTGCACAAAGCGCATCCCGTCGGTATAGGCCTGCCCGGGACCGCTCAAATAAGTTACTGCACTTGCCTGTGTGCCCATGATGCCCAATAGTACAAGGTACCAGGGCATACTGCGGTTGTTTAAAAAATATCCGTCGAGGCTTTTATGCGCACGGCTTTTGTACAGCCCGTAAAAGATGATGCCGGCTAAGATGGAAATCAGTATGGTCCAATCAACAAAACTCATCGTTAAATTTTCTGCATTCAGTATGCATTACTATGTGATATTACGGCCGCCAACTTGCAAACTTATTTTGGCCTGGCAATAAGATTTGCAAATAACCTGTAAGCACCAGGCACACCCGCAGGAAGCTGCCTGAAAAATGAAAGCCCCGTGTAAACATACTTCCCTTTACCGTAGCTGGCTGTTATTAAACTGCCGGCCTGTGCTTTTTCCCCTGCATCGGCCATGCTTAAGATACTGCGGAAATTTTTATCAGTATTTTCTGCCTGGTACACACTGCGTTCCTGTACCCAACCCTCAAAATCTTTTTGAGTAATTTTATTCGGGTAATTCAGTAAGGGATCGGCAGGCAGTAAAAATTCCACTGCTGCATCTTCTTCGCTCACCCTTGTACGCCCGATGGTAAAAGGATAAGGCGACATTTTTCCGTTTACCGAACTGATGAAATTATTGGTACTGTACTGGTTCAGTAATACGCCGCCATTAAATACATACTCCATTAAAGTTTTGTGCAGCGGCCCCAACCAGGTATGTACATTGTAGGCACGGATGCCGGTAATGACCACATCAAAATTTTTAAGGCGGGTACTTGTAATATCATTCTCCTGGAGCATGGTAACCTCGTAACCCATTTGCATAAGTGCTTCCGGAATTTTATCCCCGGCACCGGCAATATACCCGGCCCTGCTGCCCGAGGTTTTCAGGTCAAGCTTTATGATCTTTCCTGCATCCATATAACTGTACACGATATCGGGTATGTGATCGTAAGATATCTTATTGAGCGAAAAATACTGGTGCTCATAAACTGCGTTATTTTGTAAAACACCGTTATAAGATCCATGGCTGTTATTGGCAAAACTGTTTCCGTTTACCGGCACTTTAAAACTGAATTTTTCGCCGGCTTTAAATGTGTAAACCGAGTCGAATATTTTCATTTCTGTTCCATTCACGCTGTTTACAAAACCAGTATTGCCTGCCAGTTCTGTATTTGGTTGTATACTGTAATCAATATATTTAATTTCATTTTTTTTGTTACTGTTAAACAACAGTAAAGAAGGCGAGCTGTTTATAAATACGGGGGGTATGATGCACACAGGCTGGTAAAGTTCGCCCTTAACAGGATCTGTGAATTTATACAGCAATGGTTTAACAAAGGCTATAGATTTCCCTTCAATTTCTGCAGCAAAAAACACCTGGTATTCATTTACCTGTGGAAGACCAATGAGATCCTGCCGGTCAATCTCAAAGGCACCGTCTTTCATTTTATTTTGGAGCCAGTAAGGCTGCGATGTTTTTGTGTTAGCAGGCAGAAACCAGGCAACAGGTTTGATGACATTCTTATTTTTTTCTGCAGCACCAACCAGGATACTTGTATCAGCAATTTTTACAACCATATTCTGCAATTGTATATCTTGCCTTTTATTAATTATAATATTCCCCTTTACACTATCCCCCGGGGCATACAGTTGCTTTTGCGCCACTGCTTCCATAAAAATACCGCTGCATGCTTCAATAAGCCTGGTAAGTTCTGACAGCTTTTGTGTTTTCCAGTAGCTGCCGTTTGCCTTTTCCACGAGACTATACAATTCAATGAGTGCTTTTACTGAATTTTCAGGATGCAGTGGGTTGAAATTTTTGAGCAGGTTATCGGCCTGCACATCATAACCGGCCGCTTCCAGCCGTTCAAACCCTGTAGCCACGCCATCCATCAGGTCATTCACAGGTTTATCGCCCTTAATGGCGGAAAAATATTCAAACAGTTCGCCTCTTTGTGCAGGCACACCAAAACCCTGGCTCTTATGCTGGCTGCGTCCCTCGGCAGCAATTTCTCCATAACTTTTTCCAAGCAGCGGATTAAAAACACCGCAATCCATTTTAAACTGGTCGGGCCGTTGTGTATTGTTTCCGCCAAAGTTGAATGTATTCCAGAGTAACCGTTTTGCCTGCCATGGCCTTAACCCGTACTTAAACTGCTCTGGAAACTTTGCTGAATCAGCTGCTGCATCAAAGGCCTCGCCGGCCAGTATAGCAGATGCAGTATGGTGCCCGTGTCCGCCCTCTCCGGTAGTGGGAAACCTGGTAATAATAATATCGGGTTGAAATTTTCTTATCACCCAAACCACATCACTTAATATTTTATCGTGCCCCCAAATCTTTAATGCTTCTTCGGGGCTCTTACTGTAGCCGAAATCGTATGCCCTGGAAAAAAATTGCTCAGCCCCGTCGATCCGCCTGGCAGCCAGCAACTCCTGTGTGCGTATCAACCCAAGATCAATACCCTGTTCGTTGCCAATGAGGTTTTGGCCGCCATCGCCCCTGGTAAGGCTGAGGTAGGCAGTACGGTATTTTTTTTCGTTGGCCAGGTAAGCCAGCAGGCGTGTATTTTCATCATCGGGATGTGCGGCAACATACAGTACAGCACCAAATACTTTCAGTTTTTGAAGCTGCTGAAGTATATCTCCTGTTGAATAAACAGCGGGTTTTTGCGCAGCAGCACAGAATGAAACAGCAATAAAAACGAAGGATAAAATTTTTCTCATCGGCAAAAAAGCATTTGCTACGAATGTACGGTAATGAATTAATGAAAAGATACCGGTTATCATAAAAAAGGAGGCTTTGGGAGTAGCAATTATGAGGTTGCATGAAGGGGTTCACAAAATAAGCGGTAGTTTTGCGTAAAAATTTCATGCGCCTGAAGAAACTGTTTCTCCTGTCATTTTACCTGCTTTTTTTCAACAGCCTGCAGGCACAGCTTGATCCCTTTAACTATTCTTTTCAAAAATCAGCCATTGCAAAAAAGGGAGCGGTGGTAAGCGCCCATGCCCTTGCAAGCGATGCCGGCCTGCAAATGCTTAAACAGGGAGGCAATGCAATAGATGCGGCCATTGCCACACAACTGGCGCTGGCTGTAGTTTACCCGGGCGCCGGAAATTTGGGCGGCGGCGGATTTATGGTAGCACATCTCAAAAACGGTCAAAGCATTGCACTCGATTACAGGGAAACAGCACCTGCAAAAGCAGGTAAAGACATGTATCTCGACAGTAATGGAAATGCCGTTACCGAATGGAGCCAGCTTGGCCATTTGGCAAGCGGTACACCCGGAACGGTGGCTGGCTTATTTGCTGCTCATAAATATGCAAAACTTCCTTTTAAAAGATTAATTGCACCCGCCATCGAACTTGCCGAAAAAGGGTTTGCTGTTTCTGAAAGAGAAGCATCTTCGCTGAATGAAGCCAGGGAAGATTTTCTCCGTTTCAATAAATTTAAAACTGCCTTTACAAAAGATGCTGACTGGAAGGCAGGAGATATACTGGTACAAAAAGACCTTGCCAATACTTTAAAACGCATGAGAGATTTTGGCGAAAAAGGGTTTTATGAGGGCGAAACAGCAAAACTCATTGAACAGAACATGTACAGGAACGGCGGTATCATTACACTAAACGACCTTAAAAACTATAAAGCAAAAAAAAGAACCGCCATCAATTTTTTTTATAAAGGTTACCAGGTGCTTACCATGCCCCTGCCCAGCAGCGGCGGCATTATTTTACAGCAGATGATGGGTATGGTGGAAGAAAAGAATATTGCTTCTTTAAAATTTCAAACGGCCGCCAGCGTGCAATTGATGGTGGAAGCTGAACGCCGGGCCTTTGCCGACCGTGCCGAGTTTTTGGGCGATGCGGATTTCGTGAAAGTGCCGGTAAAAACACTTACAAGTAAAAAATATTTAGCAGAACAGATGCTCGACTTTGTTCCGGGCCAGGCCGGCCGCAGCAGCTATGTGGGCCCGGGCATTATTGCAGAACATGAAGAAACCACGCATATCAGCATTATTGATAAAGAAGGTAATGCCGTAGCAGTAACCACCACGCTTAATGGAGGCTATGGCAGCCGGGTGGTGATAGAGGGTGCCGGCTTCCTTATGAACAATGAAATGGACGATTTCAGCATCAAGCCTGGCGTACCCAATATGTATGGTGCTATTGGTAATGCCGCCAATGCCATTGCCCCTGGTAAACGCATGCTCAGCAGCATGACACCCACCATTGTTCTTAAAAATAAAAAACCTTATATAGTTGCCGGAACACCCGGCGGAACCACTATCCCCACCAGTGTTTTTCAAACCTTGATCAACCTCCTCGAATTTGGCATGAAAGCACCCGAGGCGGTATACCTGCCCAAATTTCATCACCAATGGCTGCCCGACAAGGTTTTTATTGAAGCAGGTTTTAATGCAGCTGCCGAAAAAAAACTTGAAACAATGGGCTACATGCTCGAAAAAAGAGGTCCAATTGGCCGTACCGAGCTCATTTTAATAAAAAATGGCATTATACATGCAGTAGCAGATAACCGGGGTGATGATGATGCAAGAGCATTCTAAGAATATGATAAAATTTTTGTAATCTCTTTTCCCTGAATAGCTTATTGGTTACTTTTACCCATTATTTATACTCCTGAAAAAGTTTGCAAAAATATCGCTGAGGGTGCTGCTGGTACTGGTATTGCTATTGGTACTGCTGTATGCCTTGCTGCAATCGCCCCGGGTGCAAACCTGGCTGGTAAAAAAAGTGGCCAAAAACCTGTCGGAAAAGCTGCAAACCAATGTAACTGTAAAGCGGGTGGATTTTCGTTTTTTTAACCAGCTCATCCTCGAAGGCCTGATGGTGGAAGACCGCAAAAAAGACACCCTGGTTTTTGCCGGAAAAGCCAAAGCAAATGTAAACGACTGGTTTATTTTTAAAGATAATATCTCGCTCGAAAATATCGATCTGGCTGATGCCGTTGTAAACATGAACCGTACCGACTCTGTTTGGAATTACCAGTTTTTAGTGGATTATTTTGCAGATACAAGCGCCTCCACCGGCAATAAGAAAAAAATTGAAATAGATCTAAAGCAGGTACATTTTTCAAATATCCGTTTTAACAAGATTGATAAATGGATCGGTCAGAACCAAATCGTGTCCATTAAAAAAATGGACCTGGAGATGTACACCTTGAACCTTACCAGGAAAACGGCTGCCATCAAAGAACTTTACCTGGAACAACCTTATTTTGCCCAAAGCGAGTATGATGGCAACCGGCCTCCCTCCCCTGATATAAAAAATGTGCTGGAACAGACTCCCATTTTGCAGGCATTTAAATGGAACAATTCGGGCTGGGTGGTAAATGCCGAAAAACTTAAGATCGTAAACGGAAGTTTTCAAAACGACAAGCATACCGAACGTGCCCCGCTTGAATATTTCGACGGCATGCATATCCTGTTTTCGGGCATCAACGGTACTTTGCAAAATGTTTTATTTCTAAATGATACACTTTCGGCAAAGGTTGATCTCAGCGCCAAAGAACACAGCGGCTTTGAGGTAAAAAAACTGCAGAGCAACATGCGTTTCACCCCCGAGCTGATGGAATTCAATAACCTCGATCTGCAGACCAACAAAAGCAGGCTGGGTAATTACTATGCCATGCGCTACAATAAGTTCAATTACGATATGGGGCGCTTCATCAGCAAAGTAACCCTCAACGCAGATTTTAAAGAATCTGTTTTAAACAGCGACGACCTCGCTTTTTTTGCCCCGGCTTTAAAAAACTGGAAACGTGTTTTTAATATTGAAGGCAATGTAAAAGGCACCGTAGATGATTTTACCGCAAAAAATCTAAAAATAAGAAGCGGTTCCAGTTATTTAGACGGCAACCTGGGCATGACGGGCCTGCCCGACATCAACAGTACCTTCATTGACCTGAAGGCAAATACACTGCAAACCAATTATAACGACCTGGCACTTATCATTCCTGCCATTAAAAAAAATCCAACCCCGGCTTTCAATAAACTTGGTATCATCAATTACAAAGGAACTTTTACCGGTTTTCCGATGGACTTTGTGGCTTATGGCAATTTTCAAACAGCACTGGGCAGTGCAACCACCGATGTTAACATGAAACTGCAGCCGGGCAAAGACCCCGTGTATTCGGGCCGGGTTAATACAGACGGCTTCAACCTTGGTGCGTTTTTAAATAATGCCAAACTTGGCATGGTGGCACTCAATGCAGAACTGAAAGGAAACAGTTTCTCACTTAATGACCTTGATGCAAAAATAAAAGGCAGGGTACACCGGTTTGATTACGGTGGTTATTCTTACCGCAACATCGGCCTCGACGGTGGTATACAGAACAAATATTTCAAAGGAAAATTCTCCGCCGATGATCCCAACATTAAAGTGAGTGAATTATTTGGCAGTGTGAACCTCGCTTCAAAAGTGCCTTTTTTAAGTGCCGATGCAAAAGTGGAATATATCAACCTGAAAAACCTGGGGCTCAGTAAAGACAACCTTCGCCTGTCGGGTATTTTTAACCTCAACTTCAAAGGCGATAATATTGATAATTTTTTGGGAAGTGCACGTATCTACAGCGCCACACTTTTTAAAGACAGCACAAAAATGTCATTTGATTCGCTTACACTGGTTTCGCTCATAGATGGTAACGACAAAGTACTTACACTTGAATCGAACGAAGTGCAGGCCAGGCTGCGGGGGCAGTTTAAAGTAATGGAATTGCCCGATGCATTTACTTTCTTCCTGGCAAAATACTACCCGGCTTATTTTAAGGCGCCAAAAAAACTGAGCGAGCAGAATTTTTCATTTGACGTACAGACAAAAAATGTGGATGATTATGTTCACCTGTTTAACCCTAAATTGAGTGGTTTCAACAATGCCGATTTAAGGGGCAATATCAACCTGCGCAATTACGAACTTAATCTTGAAGCAAGCGTGCCCGGCTTTATGTACGACGGAAAATCATTTGACAATACCACGCTGATCGCCAAAGGAAACAGGGATACCCTTTATGCCGTAATGGATGTGGCCAATATTAAAATAAATGACAGCCTGCAGCTGCCCGGCACTAAAATAAACCTTGCGGCCAGCAATAATGCATCTGTAATTAACCTCACCACTACTGCCAATAAAAGCATCCGCGATGCAGAACTGAATGCCACGGTTCATCATATGGAGGATGGCGTACGCATCCATTTTGCCCCCAGCTCTTTTATACTCAACGATAAAAAATGGCGGCTCGAAAAAGATGGGGAGATCACCCTGCGCAAAAGATATTTTGATGCCAATGAAGTGAAGTTTGTGCACGGCAACCAGCAGATCATATTATCAAGTGAAATGGACCCGGTTAGGGAAAGCAGCAACCTGGTGGCCCGCCTTGAAAATATAAATATAGAAGATTTTGCGCCCTTTGTAATTACCAAACCCTCCATGAAAGGGGTTCTCACTGGTAAAGCCACCATAGCAGACCCATTTGGAAAACCTGTTATTGAATTTAACGGCAAGGCCGACAGTTTTTATCTTGATGGCAAAGAAGTTGGCAATGTAAACCTCGATGCAAATGCCAATACCAATACCGGCCTGGTGAGTTTTAACGGAACCGGTTCGGGTAGCAATAATGATTTTACAGTAAACGGAACCGTTAATTACAAGGATTCTTCGGGTGCACAAACAGATATCGCTTTTAAAGCAAACAAGTTCGATCTCAATATCCTGGAACCATATATGAACACGGTATTCAGCCAGGTAAAAGGCATCGCCACAGGAGATATCAGGCTGTACAACGACAAAAAAAATATGTATATCACCGGTCCTGCACGCATCAGCAACGGCAGCCTGACGGTGGCCTATACAAAATGTAAATACCTGCTCAACGACCAGTTGGTGAATTTCGGAAAAGACCTGATCGAACTCAAAACAATCCGTATTAAAGACACACTTGGTAATGAAGGAACGGTGAACGGAAAAATTCATCACCGCTTTTTCCGCGACTTTGATTTTGAAGGCATACGGGTGGAAACACAAAAAATGCTGGTGCTCAATACCACCCGCGCCGATAACAGCCAGTATTACGGAAAAGTGATCGGCAGTGCATTAATGACACTCGATGGCCCCACTACCGATATGTACATGAACATCAGCGGCCAGCCAAGTTTGTTTGATACCAGTCATGTGTACCTGCTCACCGGCGATGGTAAAGAAAGCAACAAGGTGGATTATATCGATTTCATCAAGTTTGGTAATGAGATGAACGATACAAAAAGCAGCCAGGCCTCCAGCCTTACCGTTAACCTAAACCTGGTGGCAAACGACCAGTGCAAGATAGATGTGATACTGGATGAAGAAACAGGCGATATCATCAAGGGCGAAGGAAACGGCAGGCTGAATATTGTTTATGCCACGGGGCAAGACCTGTTCATGCGGGGTAAATATGAACTTACAAAAGGAGAGTATACGTTTAACTTTCAGACATTCATTAAAAAACCTTTTGAGCTGAGGCCGGGCGGAAGTATAACATGGAATGGAAACCCGTATAATGCCAGCATTGATATTGAAGCAGGTTACCTTGCCAAAAATGTGGATGTAAGCACACTTTCTGCTGCCGCCAGTTACCGGCTGAAAGAAGACGTAAATATCATATCGCATCTTACGGGCAGTCTTAAAAAGCCTGATATCAGTTTCGAGTTCGATTTGCCGGAACGGAGTCCGCTTCGCAAAGATTATATCGTTATGAAAAAGCTTGAAGATTACAGGAACGACCCCAACAGCATGAACAAACAGGTGGCCAGTCTTCTCCTTTTCAATTCTTTCATGAGCGAAGAAAGCTTTTTCTCCCAGCAAAATACGCTGGGCCTTGCCACCAGCACTATTGGCGGAATGCTGAGCAACTGGCTGGTAAATACACTCAACAGGGAATTAGAACGTGTTACCGGGGGCAAAATTTCTTTTGACCTGGATATTAACCCCACGTTTGACCTCCAAAACCCTGCAAACCAGTTGCAGGCAAATGTACGGGGCAGGCTAAAGCTTACACCAGGCAAGCGCTTTGTGGTTTACCTGGGCGGAAACCTCGATTATAACAATCCTTACTTCATACAAAGAAAAGGCCTGTTTACACCCGATTTATCTGTTGAATATTTACTCCGGGCCGATGGTTCACTGAGGTTGGTTGGCTTCAACCGCACCAGTACCGATTTTACCACCGGTCAGCGCAACCGCAGTGGTTTGCAGGTAAGCTACCGCAAAGATGTTGATAAACTGGGCGATCTTTTTAAAAGCAGTAAACGGATAGAAGAAGAAAAGGCAAAAGAAAATGCCGGAACTGGTTCAAACTGATTTATAAATTTTAAAGAAGCCGTCTCATAAATAAATGAGGCGGCTTTTTTATACATAAGATTTTTTTTAGGTGTTGTTATAGAGAATTTATTTTTGTGGTTAGCTGCGGTACGTTATGAGTGCAGAAGTTAAGAA
>JBATOU010000095.1:0-1737 GCA_049291115.1 Ferruginibacter sp. | reverse complement strand
CCCGAACGTGATCGCGATGTTCGGCAACGCCGGCAGCATCAGCCGCGAGGACGGGATCGCGGCGTGCGCCGAGGGGCTGGCGAGGATCGCGCCGTTGGCGGAAAAGGTTGGCGTGACGGTGATTCTCGAGATGCTCAACTCGCGGGTCGATCACCGCGGCTTCCAGGGCGACACCTCGGCGTACGGGATTGCCGTGGCCGAGAAGGTCAACTCGCCGCGCGTGCGCCTGCTGTACGACATTTACCACATGCAGATCAGCGAGGGCGACATCATCCGCTCGATCCGCACCAACGGGAAGTACTTCGCGCACTACCACACGGCGGGGAATCCGGGGCGGAACGAGATCGGCGACACGCAGGAGATCTACTATCCGGCCATCGCCAAGGCGATCGCCGACAGCGGCTACACTGGGTGGATCGCGCACGAGTTCTCGCCGCGCGGTGACAAGGAAGTGGCACTGGTGGAGGCGCGGGATAGATGCACGGTGTAGCGGGGAGTCGTAGGTCGTAGGTCATAAGTCGTAGAGGTTTAAAGGTGCACAATCTGCTTGCGGCATGCCGCAACGCGAGGCAAGTTCGCACGATGCCCAAGACCACACGTTTCCCGATGCTCCTCCTCGCCCTGACCCTCGGCGTGTCCGCTCCCGCCGCTGCGCAGGACCATTCGATGCACGCCATGGGTCACCAGGGGATGCCCGAGCTCAAGCCGATTCCGCCCGGCTCGCTGCACACCGCCGCCGATGTGCAGTTCATGCAGGGGATGATCGCGCACCATGGCCAGGCGATCCACATGTCGAAGCTGGCCGAGACGCGGAGCCGCAACAGCACCCTCATCCGCTTTGCCAAGAAGATCGACCAGTCGCAGGAGTCGGAGATCCGCCTGATGCAGGGGTGGCTCGTCGACCACAAGCAGACCGCCCCCGACACCGCGGCGTATCACACGATCATGATGCCGGGGATGCTGACGGTCGAGGAGTTGAAGGAGTTGGCGACGATCAAGGGGACGATGTTCGATCGTCGCTTCCTTGAGCTGATGATCCAGCACCACGAGGGTGCGCTCTCGATGGTGGACGACCTCTTCAAGACGAAGGGGGCGGCGCAGGATATTGACGTGAACGTCTTCGCGAATGATGTCCACCAGGTCCAGACCGCGGAAATTGCCTTGATGCGCCAGATGCTGACCACCCTGAAGGGAGAGACTCGATGACCGGTTCGTTCCGCCTCTTTGCCGCCGCCGCCGTGCTGTTCGCCACGGCGTCGACCTTGTCGGCCCAGTCGTACCCGAAGGGCGGTGATCCGCGCGACGGCCTCAAGCCCGGCATGCGCGATGCCGCCATCGCGGCGCAGGGGATGCGCCTGGTGAGCACGGTCCCGAAGCCGGCGGTCCTCGACACGGCGCGTGGGCTCACGTTCATCAACTCCGACCTCGCCTTCCGCGGCAACCTGGTCTACCAGGGGAATTTCGCCGGCTTCTCGATCTGGGACGTGAGCAATCCAAGCGCGCCGAAGATGGTCTCGGTGGTGCCGTGCATCACCTCGCAGGGCGACCCGTCGATCATTGGCAACCTCCTCTTCGTCTCGGCGGAAGGCGGCGGCAACCGGAACGACTGCGCCAAGGGCGGCGTGCAGAAGCCGGAAGATCACATGGCCGGCGTCCGGATCTACGACGTCTCCGATCCGAAGTCGCCGCGTCTCGTGAAGAACGTGCAGACCTGCAAGGGGTCGCATACCCACACGG
>JBATOU010000094.1:0-1629 GCA_049291115.1 Ferruginibacter sp. | reverse complement strand
TCCCCACGTCAGCTTTAACGCCAGATACGATCTCGGCAAACCGGAGTTCAATCGGCTGGCTGAAGTTGTAGCCCTGCCCGGGGACTTGCTGAATCTTAGATTGAAGCTCAGCGATGAGTTTTTCCTTGGTCATGCCTGGTCGCCACTGCGCTTTCGGCTTCAGCGTGAGGAAGCTATCGCTTAAGCTCAGCGGCATCGGGTCGGTTGCGATCTCTGGGGTTCCAGTTCGGGTCACGACCGTCAGCACCTCGGGCACCTCCAGAACCTTCTTCTCATAGGCCGTAACGAGTTTGATCGTATGCTCCATGTCAACCGTGCGAACGCGAATCGGCTGAATGACAAGCGACCCTTCATCGAGCTTCGGGACAAACTCCGACCCGATCCGCGTAAAGAGAAAGCCACAGGCAACCAAGAGAACCGAAGCTGCTCCAATAACCCAAGCTCTACGCTTGAGGGCAAAGGCGAGGGTTGGTGCATAGAGCCTTTCGAAGAACCCCAGAAGCCGACTATGCTTCTCCTGAGTATCTCGGCTCAAGAAGAGTGAGCACAGCGTGGGAATCAACGTGAGCGACAGGATGAGCGCGCCGACCAGCGCCAGAATGAACACAAGCGCCATAGGCCTGAACATCTTGCCCTCCACGCCTTCGAGCGCGAGAATTGGGATGAAGGTGGCGATAATGATCATCTCACCAAACTGCGTCACCTTTCGAACTTCAGAAGTCGCCTGCTTAATAACTGCCGCATGCTCTTCTTTCGTGAGCGTTCGCCCAAGCATCGCCCGAGCTTCCGAGAGCCTCCGGACGCAGTTTTCAACCATGATCACCGCGCCATCGACAATGATTCCAAAGTCAATCGCGCCAAGGCTCATGAGGTTGCCACTGATCCCAAACTGCTTCATTCCCAGGACGGCGAACAGCATGGCGAGCGGGATGGCAATGGCGGCAATGATTGCTCCTCGGAAGTTTCCAAGCAGAACAACGAGAACGATGATGACGAGAGCCGCCCCTTCCAGCAGGCTCTTTTCAACGGTGTGCAAGACTTCGCCAACGAATTCAGCCCGGTCGTAAGTGGTTGTTAGCGAAACGTCTTTCGGGAGTTGACCCTTGATCTCGTCGATCCGCTCGTTGACGGCGTTGGCAACGGTTTGACCATTCGCGCCCTTGAGCATCATCACGATGACCATAAGGCTCTCCTTGCCGTCCTTCGTCGAGATCCCGGTCAGCACCGGAACTCCCAGTTCCACGCTTGCCACATCGCGGATCAGAACGGGAACTCCATCCTCTGACTTGACCACAATCTGCTCGATGTCCGACGTGGTTTGGGCTAGGCCAACGCTTCGGATGAGTACTCGCTCACCGTTGCGTTCGAGGAGACCGCCTCCGGCGTTCTCGTTATTGTCCTGAAGCGCGGCAACCACGTCATCAACCGAGACGCTCCTTGCAAGCATCGCTTGGGGTGAGACGACCACTTGGTATTGCTTAACACTTCCGTCGGTGGCGTTGACTTCGGCAACTCCAGGGACGGTTCGGAGTTGAGGAGCTATGACCCAGTCTTGGAGCTCGCGTAGCTGAGAAGGTGTCCGATTCGGACTCTCAATCGCGTACATGTAGATGTCGCCAAGCCCAGTTG